>CAZDWO010000006.1:0-82487 GCA_964509175.1 uncultured Saprospiraceae bacterium | reverse complement strand
GTATAAGGCACAAAGGCTCGACTCCCAATCCAAATAATTAATTTCCCTTGAATTGGATTATAGTACAGAAATAGAATTAAAACAAGGCAAGAAGAAAAAGAAATAATACTATATTTTTTATAGTTCATAAATAATGTAATGGAAATTTCCAATTTGCTCCAGATGGAATATTGATTACATCTGAACACAACTAATCGTCATTAAATAATCTCCGGCAACCCTTCCATATCTCCAGCACTAAACCTTTCCAACCCTTTATTCTGAGCAGCTCTCATACCCTTAAAAGTATCACCGACCACCTGCATAAAATCAGCATCACAATATTTAGTAGCATCAGCCAAGGTCTTAATCCCAGCACCATCTCTGAATCGATAAGTCTGAACGAGCATTCCATCTTCTATCTGTATGGATAGCTTAGCATTCATCTCGAGGAGGGTGATTTTAAAGTGTTTGTGAGGGATGTCTCCTAAGATTCTCATTGATATTTTTTTTGGATTCCCTGTGAGAGAATTTTGTAGATTTTCTGGATGTCTGGTGTGTCTTTCAGTTTTTGTAGATGTTCTTTTAGCACTCGTTTGTCATTTCTTTTTGCTGGTCCTGTCTGGATATCATTGGGGTCATACTTTAGAGCTTTATTTATGGTTTCCTTGAGGAGTGGATGGAGGTGCTTAAAGTTTACCTCTTGGTTTTTAGATATGTCAGAAGCAAGGCCTAGAACGTAATTGACAAAATTATTTACAAAGACTGCTGCGATATGTAAATCTCCTCTCTGGCTATCATCGACGACCTTTACTTTCTTTGAAAATTTACGGGCTAGGGATTTTAATTTTTTCTCTGTAGTCGGATTGTTTGCAGTTATAAAAAAGGGAATCGGGCTATAATCGAGTTTTACTTTTTTTGAGAAGGTCTGTAAAGGGTAGAAGACTCCATAGTTCTTATGCGTATCTAGAACTGTGCTTTCTATAGAGCCAGAGGTATGGCAGATAATCTGTTTCTTGATCAGCTCAAAAGGGAGCTTACTACTCAAGTGCTTAATCATATCATCGGGAACCATCATAATGTAGATGTCTCCATCCGATCTGATCAGTGACATACTATTTATTGGTTCTGCCTTTACTTTTTTACTGAGTGCAGTAGCAGTTTTTATAGACCGACTACCTACTTGTAGAATCTCATGACCAGACTTATAAAGATGTGTAATGAGATGATGAGCGATATTGCCAGCACCTATAGCGACTATTTTCATTTCTTCTCTCGATTACGCTGATAGAGTGCCATAAATAAACCGAAGAGCATAGTCAGTGATCCTATCCAAAATAAATTTATCGCAGGAAATACTCTAGCTCTAAAAACGATGTAGTCCGTACGATCTACGCCTTCTGCTAGCTTAAGAGGTAACGTCTTGGTATTCTTTAATTCCTTGTCTATTGCTACTTTGAAATGGAAATCACCCGTCTGAGGATCTATCTTGGTAAATCTTACATGTAGTCCTTTTTCTAATACATACTCTTTAATACTCAGAGGTTGATTATTTCTAATCAAAAATATGGGTTGTACGGTGGTGTTAAATGATGGTCCTGTTACTTCTATCATCGCACCTATAGAGATGTCATTTTCCTCAGCAGTATACTCTGGATGCTCAGGATTTTTATCAAAGGCCAATAACTTATAAGTATATCCCTCATGGCTAAAGGACTGACCTTCTTTTATTTTAAAGTTCTCATAAACCAGTTCGTTTTCAGCGGTGTAAATCTTATCAAAGAAGGTCTCTTCGATTTTAAAAACAGATTCTAGATCATTTGATTTTATCGGGAAGGTATAGATGAGCTGTCCTTTTAAACCTAGTGCTGGGTTTATCGTATGAGTAGTATCTCTTAGTTTTTCTGTAACTTTTAATTTGGCTTCCAAGCCCAAACTAGCCTCAGACGCTATATACTCAGGGTGCGATGGCACTTTACTCAGTCCGATATACTCGATACTATAATCATCTAATTCTAAGGTCTTGCCTACCTCTAGGTCATAGGTGACGAACTTCATGGTGTCCTCCATTTCTTTGGCAAATTCTGCATCTTGTAAGGAAGGATGTAAGGCTACGATATCTGCAAATATGTCCTTATTCCAGAACATCTTAGTACTTGGATTTAGAGCGGCTATTTTAGTAAACCCTTTATTGTATTGTATATCAGGGTAGAGTGTGAAGTCTGGTTTTTCAGATTCTCTATCTGTTCTAAAACTGACCTCATATCTACGAGTAAATCCTTGTAAAGTGTCACTCTCATAGGTGACCCAGTAGTCGTTCATAAACATGGGTCTGCCTTCTATGAGTAAGATATATTTTTTTGCATCTTCTTCTGATAGGATGTCTTTAAAAATAAACTGGTTAGTACTGATGTGATGCTGGTTAAGTCCCGTAATCAAAGAACCCATGATCATAACAGAAAACCCAAAGTGAGAAACCGCCGCCGATCCTAGTTTAAAATTCCATCTCAGTACACTCCACATATAATCTATACAAGCAACTACCGAAAACCCAGTAGCAAACATTAAAATATTGTATTCAAAAGAGTAGCTGTCATAAAAATAGTTGAACCATGCTGTAAGTAATAAACCACCTACTGTTGCTATTGCAAAATGCCTCCAAAATTTAGCTCTACTGAAGTACTGAGAATCCTTAGCTCTATATCTCATAAAAAGGGCAAAGCCCGAGAGAAAGGATATGAATACTCCTATCCAGAGCTGATATTTATTATAATGTGGGACTGGATCGTTTATAACTCTTCCTACAAAATCAGGATTAAAGTATGAGACTATAGAATTAAATACTGGCAATGAGGTCGCTCCAGAAATCAATACAGTAGAAAACAAAAGAACCAGTGATCCGATAAACATCCAGAACTCTCTAGAGTAGATGCTCTCTTCTTTTTCATGTTTAGGTAGAGAAGATCTATTTCTAAAATAACTGTAGAGTCCTAGTATTAAAAAACTCATTACCAGTCCGACGAGTTGCCACTCTAGACCCATCTCTGTAAAGGCATGAGCCGAGGTATCTCCGAGCACTCCCGATCTGGTCAAAAAGGTAGAGTAGAGAATAAGTACAAAGGCAAAAATGTAAAACAAGTAGGTAGAGCCTACTGACCTGCTGGTCGCTCGAGCTATATAATTTGTATGTAGTCCTCCGATAAGCATAAGCCATGGAACGAGAGAAGCATTTTCTACTGGATCCCATGCCCAGTATCCTCCAAAAGATAGAGCCACATAAGCCCAGGCAGATCCCATCAATATTCCCGATCCCAGAATTCCTCCCGAAAAGAGACTCCACTTGAGTACCTCGTTCATACACTCCTTATGTTTTCCATTCCACAGAGCTGCAACGGCATATGCAAAGGGTAGTGTAAGCGAAGCAAAACCAAGAAAGATAATCGGTGGATGTATGGTATTCCAGATATTCTGTAAGAGTGGATTGAGTCCTTCTCCAGTTACTAGAGAGAGGTATTCTGCATTTTGGAAAAGTGGAATATCCATCGTATCTCTAAGAAGGACGAATGGATTAGATCCAAACTTATATGCGTAGCTGCCTAACTCTACATGTACACCGAGTAGCATGACACCCATTATGAGTTGTACCAGAGCGACTACGCTGAGTACAGGAGCTTCCCATTTATTACATATACGTATGGCTACAAAACCCAAAATCACGTGCCAAAACATCCATAAAAGCAGACTTCCTTCTTGTCCTTCCCAGAAGGCAGAGAGTATATATTTTAAATCTAAATCATCGGATACATGCTCCCAAGCATAGCGATACTCGTACATGTGGTTTACCATGATGTAGAAAATAAGACCGATTACGAGGAAGGTAGATATACCATGTACGATAAATCCATATCGTCCTAGAGACCTCCAACTTTTAAAGTCTGAAGACTCCTCATTTTTTGCTGCAAAGTAATAGGCGAGGCTAGTAAAGAAAGCTGCACAAAAGCTTAAGATTATAAAGAAATGTCCTATCTGTCCAGGGAGCAGCTGCTCACCTACGTATTGAATTTCGGTCATAGATTAACCACTGTTCCTAATGGAAATTTCTTCGTTTTTATACTTGGAAGGGCATTTAAGTAAGATGTCATCGGCGTAGAATATGTCTTCTTTCATAGAACCAGTTACTACGATAGATTCTGACATTTCAAAGTCTTGAGGCTTAGCCTTATCTAATACTACCTGTCTAGAAACGCCATCGCTATCTTCTATGAAAAATGAGAAGTAGTTAGGGTCCTTAGATGGGTTATAGACTATTTTTTTACTCTTTACGAGTTCTCCAGAAATCTTTACTCTAGATCCAGACTCAGTAGCAGCATCGAAGGTTGCGTATGTACTTACATCTCCGCTTGCAGATATAAGAACTACTGCAGCGACTAGTATCGCTAGAATCGCTATGATATGGATTTTTTTCATAATAGTGTTCTTTGTGTAAAGTTAACCAATGTGCCTATTAGATATGATTTAATTGAATTATTTAGAATAAAATTAAATTATCAGTCCATTAAGCTTATGGCCTTGTCAACCTCTGTAACGGGAAATTTACATACTTTATTCTGACAGACATATATCATGGTTTCTCCTTCTTGTAGCTTATCCTTAAGTAGGGAGAGGTTTCCTTCTGTTTCTCCACCTAGTAGAAGAGCATTAGAGATATAGGTCTGAGCGAGTTGGTTTCTTTTATCCATTGCATCATTTCCGACTATTGCCACTTCATAAGGTGGTTTTACTAGATCTACATAGAACTGACACCAGTTAGAATAAAAGTTTGGTTGGTCTATTTCTGCTATTTGCCCGACGATATTTTTAAGCATCTGCTTAGAGATGTCCTTATATTCATTGTTGTCCTTATAAGTTCCTAAGTAGAAAAGTGCTCTAGCAATCGATGAGTTAGAACCTGGAATGACGTTATCACTGAGTTCTACCTTATTAGAGACTAGTGGTGGGTCTAGGTCAGAGGTATAATTGAAAATCTTAGTCTCATCATTGAAAAAGTGCTGGATGGTATACTTTGCTAGACCATCTGCAGCATCTAACCAACTCTCATCAAAGGTAGCTTGATACAAATCTAGAAATGCTTTAATAGTTAATGCATAGTCATCTAAGAATCCGTTTATACTAGACTTTCCATTTTTATAATTTCGATCGAGTCGAAAGTCTTCTTTTACCATTTTAGATTTAAGGAAATTTCCATTTTTTATGGCTGTTGCCAAATAGTCTTTATTACCCAATGCATTATAGGCAGATACATATCCCGATAACATCAGTGCATTCCACGATGCTAGAATCTTGTCATCTAAACCTGGACGAACTCTTTTGGACCTAAAATCAAATAATTTGGCTCTAGCCGAATCCATGATTTTATCAAAGTCTTCTGAAGTCAGGTCATATTTTTTAAGAACTTCTTCTTTGGTCTTTACTACGTTTAGAATATTAGTATGTTCCCAGTTTCCTTTTTCTGATACGTCGTAGTAGTGAGAAAAGATATCTGCACTCTTTTCATCTCCGATTACCTGATAAATTTCTTCTTTTGAGAATACGTAGAATTTCCCTTCTTCTCCTTCTGTGTCTGCATCTAGGGACGAGTAAAATCCGTTTTCCTCAGACATGAGTTCTCTTTCAACAAAGCCAATAGACTGCTCGACCACCTTTTTATAGAGTGGCGATTTAGTCTTTTGGTAGGCCTGAGCATAAAGATCTACCAGTTGACCATTATCATAGAGCATTTTCTCAAAGTGTGGAACCAGCCAGACATCATCTACACTATATCTGGCAAATCCTCCTCCGAGCTGATCATAGATTCCACCTAGTGCCATTTTATCTAGGGTAGTGGTTACGGCTTCTAGAGCTTTTTCATCTCCAGTGAGGTGATTGTATTTTAACAGGAATTCGTAATTATTAGGCATGGGGAATTTAGGAGATCCATTTCGACCTCCGTTTTTAAAGTCGATGTTGGATAGAAACTTATCTCCTATGTCTGTAAGCTCTTCTAGAGTATAATCTACGTCTCCAGTGACTACCTCTAACTGGTCATAAGACTGCATTCCACTAGCAATGTTTGCTGCGGTTTCTTCAATCTTATCAGGATCGTTTTGTTTTAATCTGATAAACTGCTGCAAGATGTTTATCCACTCATCCTTAGGGAAGTAGGTTCCTGCCCATACCGGTCGACCGTCGGCTAGTGCAAAGGCATTAAGCGGCCATCCACAACTACCTCTAGAAGTAAGCTGACAGGCAGACATATAGACATTATCTACATCAGGACGTTCCTCTCTATCTACTTTTATACAGATAAAGTTTTCGTTCATGATGGAAGCTACCAGTGAGTCTTCAAAAGATTCATGCTCCATAACATGACACCAGTGACAGGCTGCATAACCGACACTGATAATGAGCATCTTATCTTCGTTTTTTGCCTTAGTAAGTGCTTCTTCTCCCCATGGATACCAGTTTACAGGATTATGTGCATGCTGCAGTAGATAAGGGCTGGACTCTTCTATGAGAGCATTTGTGTATTTATGGTCACTGCTATTATGGGTAACACTATTTTTGCCACAGGCTATGATCAGGAGGCAAAGAGCGAGTATACTGAATGTACTGAGGTTCTTGAGCATTTTTTCTTCAGGTATTGAGCTGCAAATGTACGACCTTGTATAAAAAGAAATGCCCACCTTTTTAAAAGATGGGCATTTGCTTTATTATCTAAATAAAAGCCTATTTAGGCTTGAAAAATGATTTTTTTCTGAAATGAGATGCTAGTAAAGCATATACTAATGGTCTGTATTTATTTCTGTTTCCTTTTCCGAATTTTTTGATTACTTCGGCTATTCCTTCATCTAATTTAGGAGTGTCTTTAAGTCCTAATTTTTTGATTAGGAAGTTTTTCTTTACAGTTTCTAATTCTTTAGGATCAGTAGAGGATACTTTGGAAGAATCTGCTTTGTAGATACTTGGACCACAGCTTTTTGCTACAGCTCTTAGAAAAGTCTCATCGATGCCGAGTTTGTGTTTTTTATTCTCGACCATGTACTTTTCCATTTGCTCATCTAGTTTGCTCATTTTTTTTGAAATTTTAGTGAATCAATAATTTATTAAAAATAATAACTTTTAAATTCTTCGGAGGAATCCATTATATCCTTTAGCAATTAAATCTTTAAGTGCTACCTGTGCATCTTCTTGAGAGGTGTAGGTTCCTATGATTACCTTGTAAAGGTATTTTCCTTTACTATTAGGTTCTTCTAGTATATAATAATGGTCGTTAAAGTCTTCTTTACTCTCTTCCATTATATTCTGTGCATTCTGATAATCAGAAAATGCTCCTATCTGGATAGAGTAACTCATGGTCCGAGTTATACTTGTGTTTTTTAAGTTTTCTCCATATGGGATTTTTACTCTTTCGGGAGGTGGAATTTTAGTTAAATCTGCAGTGATTATGGAGTTAGAAGTGATGTTTCCCTTATTGGATAAGTCGTCAGTCTTGGTATTTTCTTCAAAGTTTTCTATCACTATATCATCAGCCACTAGTTCAGTAAAAACTTCTTCTTCGATAATCTCCGTCGGTAAATCAGAAGTAGTGGTTACGACATAATTGCCCTGTGCTTCTTTGAGTTTCCTTTTAATGGCTAAAAGATTATCAGATTTATCTAGTGGTTTTACGGCTATGGACTTATTGCGAGCCTCGTCTAGAATCGTTTTCACTTTTGGCATTTTACTCATCCATGTAAGAAAGCTTCCCGTAGTAAGTGTTCCTTGGTTTATTCCTTCCAGCCTACCTTCATTATCCAGAACCATATAAGTAGGCATGCACTCTACACCGAATTTTGAAATCCACTGCAAACCTGTTGGATTATCTATATCTGCATCTACGTTTATAAAATTATCATTTAGTAAATCACTCACACCTAGATTAGAAAATGTAGTCTCGTCCATGATTTTACATGGATCGATTTCGGCAGAATTATAATTTATAAATATCAGTTTGTTTTCTGCCTTGCCTCGGGCTAGTGCTGCCTCATAGTTTAGCTCATTAAAAGAGACGAGTGAGTTGCTCTCGGCCATCAGAATAAATGGCATTGCAAAAGCGAATATAGAAATCAAAGGTCTTAACATGATATACGTATATCGCATAAAAATATATATAATATTCTTATATATATAATTAATCTTAATATAAGTATTTAAAAGATTAGCAGAACGGAAAGTAGGACTGACCGTGAGTGTGTCCACTTTTCTCCAGTTTCTGGATTATATCTGTTTTTTCTCCTTCATTGGCTACAGCCAAAATTACCTTACTACTCGGAAGAGGAATTTGTTTATCTGAACTAATCAGTATCTCGTAGATACTCTTATTTATTTTCTTAGGATTGTTGGACAACCAGTAAAAGGGTATGTTTTTCTCTACCAATAGTTGAGCAATTTTTTTTCCTTTCTTCCCTGCTCCCCAGAGATATAGCGGTGTATCAGAGGTGTATTCCATCTTTAGGAAATAATAAACTTTGAGTTTTATGAATCGATTATCCGTATATGCTATATCGTTGCGAGAGGTACGTAAGGGATGATCTCTCCATAGGTGTAGTATTTTATCACTGCTGATTACTTCTATTCCATGTAACTGAAAACGGAAGGCAAGGTCATAATCTTCTGGGTATTGCTGAGAATCAAAGGCTCCTACTTTATCAAAGGTATTGCGGTCAGTCATCCAGCAGGGGGATGGTATGACACACTCTCTGTAACTACTCTTATAATGAGAGTTATAGATGCACAATCCATTTAGCCAGTTTTGATATTTTATATATCCATTGCCTAAGGTGGTATCAGAGAAATACTTTACATGGGCTGTCGCCACAGAAGGTTTTTTATGCGACTGGAGTA
The DNA here is from genome assembly GCA_964509175.1 of uncultured Saprospiraceae bacterium. Taxonomy (GTDB): domain Bacteria; phylum Bacteroidota; class Bacteroidia; order Chitinophagales; family Saprospiraceae; genus JAHDHU01. The sequence goes on along the minus strand of CAZDWO010000006.1, from coordinate 73,586 downwards.
AAGTGAGCAGGGTGGTCAGCTTATCAGAACTCATCAGGTCATCTGCATCCATCCGTGTAATAAAGCTGCCTTGGCTTTTACTATATCCATAATTTAGAGCTGGAATTATTCCCTTGCCATTGCTCTGTAGTGGAATAATACGAGCTTCTTTAATAGCAAAGTTTTTTACGATATCTAGAGATGCGTCGGTAGAGTGGTCATCTATGGCAAGCAGTTCCCACTGAGTATGAGTCTGAGTAAGAATAGAATCTATGCAATCCGCTAGGTAAGCCTCTTCGTTTTTGAAGGGCATGATTATACTTATCAGCGGATTCCTGTTCACAGTGCAAAATAAAAAAGCCCGATGCAAAATACATCAGGCTTCTATAATTTTTAATGGTAAGGATTATTTGCCACCATCGAGCTCGTCTTGTAATTTCTCTAGCTCTTTCCATTTTCCGGCTGCTGCAAGTTTGGCTTGTCTTGGCCATGATCCCGGATCGTGCATTTGGAATCTAGGTCCAGCTGCATCTAATAGTGCTGAGATCTTAGCTGGCTTAGTATCGGCAAGTTTAGCATAGGTCATGATTTTTCCTGCTTTTAGAATTTCAGCAATCTTAGGGCCGATTCCTTCTATTTTAGTGAGGTCATCTCTAGTTCCTACTACATATCTATCTACCTCTTTTGCCTTACCAGTAGTAGTGGTTTCTCCGACTACCTTTCTAGCTCCTGTCTTAGTGGCTGCACCTTTGAGCATAGCCATAAGCTCCTTCATATCGTACTGCTTTACGACTTGTACTTCCTTAATCACTTCTACCTCTTTTATGATGGTTTTAGTGTTTCCAGATTTCTTAAGTTTAGCGATTTCTGCCTTTAGTTTTTTGATATCAGAAATATGTGATCCGCATGATTTCTCAGACTTCTCATATTTGCTTTTCCATGACTTAGAAGCATTCATAGCTGCTTTTAAATCTTTGGCTGCTTTTCCTAGTTTAGAAGCATTGTTCTTTGCATCATTAGTTGCAGCTTTTAAAGCTTTTTCTAACTTGGCTACTTTAGCATTAGCACCACTTCCAGCTTTTGCATCTGCTAGAGCTTTTTTGTATTGCTTTTCTAGGCCTGCATATTTACTAGAAAGGGTTGCGGCTGCTTTTGCTGCAGCTTTAGATTTTCCTTTTAACCCATTGAGCTCTTTAGATAGTCCTGCATTTTGTGCTTTCAGTTTTTTAAGACCTGCTGCATCCGCTTTTCCTCTAGCCGCTAGCTTTTTGTAGTCTCCTTGAAGACTAGCTAGTTGCTTCTGTAAGGAAGAAATCTTCTTAGTGTCTACCACTTCTTTTATAAGTGTAACTTCTTTTATGATTTCTATCGGAACTTTCTCGATTACTTTTACTTCCTTAATCACCTCTTTAATTACCTCTACAGGTACCTCTTTGATTAGTTGGACAGTTTTAATCTTAGTTGCGGCTACTTTAACTGCTTTTTCTTTTATGGCCGATACGGTTTTTAGCGATTGTTTTCGCCAAGCCGGATTTTGTTTTAGTATGGTTTCGTAAGCGGCAGTAGCAGCAGCTACGCTGATTTTTGCCTTTGTACTAACCTGTGCTATTAATTTATCTTTTTGAATCATTTTTTACTTTAGTTTCTTTTAGGAAATTATTTTCTACCTCCGTCTAGTTTATCCTGTAATTTTTTCAAAGCATCCCACTTGCCATCAGCGGCTAACTTAGATTGCTGTGGCCAGGTAGATGGATTATGCATCTGGTAACGAGGTCCTGCAGCTTCTAGAATTCCTTTCAATCTAGATACTTTGGCCTTAGCCAATTGTGCAAAGGTCATGATACCATCCTTATTAAGAAGTCCAGCAATCTTAGGACCGATTCCTTCTATCTTTCTAAGGTCATCTTTTTTAGCCTTGGCAGTAGCTTTGGTCTTAGTCTTTTTAGCTTTTGCCTTTGGTTTAGCTTTAGCTTTGACTTTGGCTTTAGCTTTTGATGTTTTAGTAGACTTAACCTTGGCTTCAGATTTTTCTGTCTTTTCGGATCTAGAAACTTCTACCTGCTCCATACCAGCCATGAGACCAGCAAGTGCATCAAAATCGATTTCCTTTTCTACCTCGACTATCTTCTCTACAACTTTAACTACCTCTTTGATAACTTCTACTTCCTTAATTACCTCTACTTCTTTAATCACTTCGACAGGTTTTTCTACTTCTACGATTTTCTCTACTTCTACTATTTTCTCAACGATCTTATCGACCATGACTTCTTTAACTACTTCGACAGGTTTCTCTACTTCGACAATCTTCTCTACCTCTACAATCTTTTCTACCTCCTTAATAACCTCTACTTCTTTGATTACTTCGACAGGTTTTTCTACCTCTACAATCTTCTCTACTTCCTTAATTACCTCTACTTCTTTAGGCTTAGCACTGAGCTGAGAACTAAGGTCTTTTTTCTCGCTTTCCCAGTTTGTAAACTTAAGATTCCATTCGTTTTTCTGTCCTTCTAAATCTCCTTCTAGAGCTGCATATTTAGCTTTCCAAGCATTGAGTTCTTCATTATTTACAACCTCTACTTCCTTAATTACTTCAACAGGCTTCTCTACTTCTACAATCTTCTCTACCTCTTTAATTACCTCTACTTCTTTGATTACTTCTACAGGCTTTTCAACTTCTACTATCTTTTCTACTTCTTTGATTACCTCTACCTCTTTGATTACTTCAACAGGCTTCTCTACCTCTTTAATTACCTCTACTTCTTTGATTACCTCTACTTCTTTAATCACCTCCACTGGCTTTTCTATCTCTACTACCTTTTCCACGATTTTCTCTACTTCTACAATCTTCTCTACCTCTTTAATTACTTCGATTTCCTTAGGCTTAGCAGTAAGTTGAGATTCAAACTCACTTCTTTCTTGCTTCCAGTTTCCGAATTTTAGATTCCAATCGTTCTGGTCCGTTTTGTAAGAAGACTCTAGCGTAGCAAATTTTGCTTTCCATGAGTTCAGCTCATCGTCATTAGTAACCTCTACGATTTTCTCTACCTCTTTAATTATCTCGATAGGCTTCTCTACGATTTTCTCTACTATCTTTTCTACCTCTATCTCTTTAATAATCTCAATAGGTTTCTCTACTATCTTTTCTACTGTTTTAATTATTTCGATAGGTTTTTCGATGATCTTTTCTATCTCTACAGGCTTCTCGATAATCTTATCTACAAAGACCTCTTTAATCACCTCTCTATCTACTATTTTATCTACAAGTACTTCTCGGTCCACTATTCTTTCTTGGATTTCTACCTTGGCAGGTTTATTTAATCCAGCTAGCCAACCTAATAATGCCGCTCCTAAGCAAAGGAGTAAGGGAATTAGACAACACATTAACATTATATTATTTTTAGTTTTTTAAAATTGGTTTACTTAAAAGTTACTTCTACTCTTCTATTCTGGGCTTTACCCTCTGCGGTACTGTTAGTGGCTTTAGGCTTATCTGGACCATATCCAGCGGCATCCATTTTTGCCAAGCTAAGACCAGCTCTATTATTGAAGTAATTTTTAACAAATTCTGCTCTCTCCTGAGATAGGTTTACGTTGTATGCTCGATTACCTACATTATCGGTATGACCACTGATTTCTATTTTTCCATCATCTACATTATCTAGGTAGTAAGTGATGTCAGCGATGTCTTGTCTCTGAGCTGCATTAAGATTTAGGCTCTCCGCATTAGTATCGAAGTATACTGTCATCGGATTTGCTCTAAGTCTGTCATAGATTGTTTTTAGACGATCTCCAGAGTCAGCAAGATTTCCTACACTTAGACCGATACCATTACTTAGCGTATCCATTCTATAATCCATGTCTAGTCCAGCAAGTTTATTTGCTTCATTTCTTACCTCAGTAGAACGACCATCACGATTATAGCATAGTTTACTGTTTAAATCAGACCCTAGTACTATCTGCTTACTCGATACTCCGAGAGAATTGAGAATAGATTTTATAGTACTGGCTCTAGCCATCCCTAGATTAGGTAGGAGACTATTGTTAGACTCGTCAGCAGAATAATTACCTGTTATGGTAACGCCTTTATCTGTATTAGATTTTAAATAATCAGCAAGACCACTTAAAACAGAAGAGACTCTGTTTCCGTATGGAAGATTAGTATGTTGTGAATTTAGGAATCTGATGTTGTCACCAGAAGATAGGTCAAAACTCTTTCCATCAGAAACGTTTAAGGATCTATCACAACCTATGGCTGCTGGTGCTGCGGCTGCTACTGGTGCTATTCCACATAAATAATTCTTACATACCCACCATGCAAATATTAGCCAAAGCAATAAAAGCAATAGCCAAAATAAAAATGATCTGCTCATAAATTTTTTTGTTTATTAAAGTTGATTTTTAAATGAATACCATTAAGTATGACGCATAAATCTTACTTGTGGTACAGTTAAGATAAAGAGAATATTAAATTTTTTAGAGATTCATATTTTTTAAAAGATATCAGCTCTATTTTTTACACTTAGTTATAAATATGTCTTCTAACTTTTGCCGCAATTTTAGCTAAGCGAACCACCTGACAGGTATAACCATACTCATTGTCATACCAGACATAAATAGTTGCTTGTTTTCCCTCTCCGGATACAATCGTAGAGGGTGCATCTATAATACCCGTGCTACTCGCTCCGATAGCATTACTAGAAACAAATTCTGTAGAACTAGAAAACTGAATCTGATCTACGTAGGGTCCATAAAGAGAAGCTTCTTTAAGCTTTGCATTCAATTCTTCTAGGGTCAAACTATTTTTCAAAGTAAGATTTAGAATTGCCAATGATACATTGGGTATCGGAACTCTTATTGCATTTCCAGTTAGTATTCCATTTAGATCTGGAAGTACTTTGGCCACAGCCTTAGCTGCACCCGTAGTAGTGATGACCATGTTAGTAGGAGCTCCACGACCTCTTCTGGATTTTTTATGGAAGTTGTCGACTAGGTTTTGGTCATTTGTATAAGCATGAATGGTCTCGATGTGTCCGTTTGTGATTCCATAATTTTCATGGATGACCTTGAGGACAGGTGCTATAGCATTTGTGGTACAAGAAGCAGCACTGATAATAGAGTGTGTCGATAAATCGTAATCCTGATGATTAGCTCCGAGGACGATGTTAGGAATATCTTTTCCAGGAGCTGTGAGTAATACCTGCTCGACACCAGGTCTTAGATGTATAGAAAGCTCTTTTTTATTTCTCCATACTCCAGTGTTATCTATAACCATGGCATTGTGGATTCCATAACTGGTGTAGTCGATTTCTTCTGGACTGGAGGCATAGATAATCTTTATAATGTTTCCATTTATCACCATCTCTTTTCCATCTTCTGAGACTTCCACATGTCCACTAAATGTTCCATGTACTGTATCGTCCTTAAGCAGAGAGGCTCTTTTTACAGCTTCTTCATAATGGTCTTTTAATTTGGGCCTGATGACTATGGCTTTTAGTCTTAGCTGATCTCCACGACCGGTCTGGTTTATAATAAGACGAGCAGCTAGCCTTCCGATTCTTCCGAATCCATATAATACTATGTCTTTATTTTCTTTGAGCTTAGAATCCTGACCGAGGATGGTTCTGAGTTTATCATGTACAAACTCTTCTGTATTGCTGAAGTTTTCTTTTTCCTTTATCCAGTCTAGTCCTAAGGTTCCTAAATCTATTTTGGCTGGATTGAGATTTTTTATTTTTTGAATGCTTTTGGCTAGAGCCAAAGTAAGTTCAATCGCAAGATTTGCTGGGTCGTAGTTTTGAGAATACTGATGAAGGCTGAGAATCTTGCTCGGCTGAGTATCATATATAGGTGTTCTAAAAATGACTAGGTCTATACTCTTATCGAAACGTAAGTCACCGACGACTTTTAAAAGTTCGAGAGCTAGTTTTTCCTTATTTCTCCAGTTTTCTAGTGACTCGTTAACTTTAGAATTAATTGTGATGGGGTTATCCTGCATAATCTTAGGTATGATATACGTAAAGATAAAGTCTATCCGATGGAATAGAAAGTAGTAACCCAACTTAGTTTCTAAAAGATGAAAACTAAGAATTTAAGATTCTTACGATACTACATGCTCCCTAAATCATCGAGCATATTTCCAAATGGATCAGAAAAATTCATCTCACCATCTACGATCGTTTTATTAAGAATGTCTAACTCACTGAGTCCATGTAGTATCAGTTCCATGGTGAAGTAAAGGTCTTCTTTGGCTGGGTTTATAGACTGAGCCAGTTTTTTAAGTCCGATGATGTCATCGAGTTTTTTCTTAAATACCTTTTCTGAATCATCATTATACAGTTGTACATCATTTCCAGCACCGAACCACTGACGTAATGTGCCATAAGGATCTGAAGTTCCTTCTTTTAATTTCTCAGGATGAGGTAGGATTTGTAAAAATTTATCTTCGATTACTCCATTGATTATACTCAGAGCTACATTATATGGTCCTTCTTGCTCACCTTCATAAACGAGTTCCATCTTACCTGTAAGAGCAGGAATGACTCCCCAGAAATCAGTGATTCTTGTAGATGTATTTTTGTCTTTATTTATAACCATCCTACGCTCCGCGGTACTGATGAGATTTTCAAAGGCGGTAATTCCTAGTCTTGCAGAAACTCCACTCTTCTCATCGATGTACTCACTGCTTCTTGCCTCAAAGGCAATCATAGCCAGCATATCCTTTATGTCATCAGGGACATTTATTTTTTTGAGCAGGTCTTCTTTTATAAGTGCCTCTTGCTCAGTAATTTTTCTTGCAATCTCTATGGATCTAGGATAGTGAGTGAGTATCTGACTTTCTATTCTATCTTTTAATGGGGTAATAATCGAACCACGATTTGTATAATCTTCTGGATTAGCTGTAAAGACAAACTGTAGGTCTAGTGGTAATCTTAATTTAAATCCTCTTATCTGCAGATCTCCTTCTTGCAATATATTAAAAAGAGAGACCTGAATACGAGCCTGTAAATCTGGCAACTCGTTTATAACGAAAATACTTCTGTGTGCTCTCGGTACTAGTCCAAAATGAATAACTCGCTCATCAGAAAATGGAAGCTTAAGCGAAGCAGCCTTAATAGGATCTACATCACCCACTAGATCGGCAATGCTCACATCTGGTGTAGCTAGTTTTTCTACATATCGCTCATCTCTATGCATCCATGAGACTGGAGTTTTATCTCCCAGTTCTTTAACCTTATGTATTCCGTAATGCGAAATAGGATTGAGTGGATCGTCGTTTATTTCTGATCCTTCTATTACTGGTATGTATTCATCGAGTAGCTGTATGAGTAGTCTTGCAATTCTAGTTTTTGCCTGACCTCTGAGACCAAGCAATAGAATATTATGTCGAGATAAGATAGCTCTCTCTAGATCTGGAATTACAGTATCCTCAAAACCCCAAATCCCAGGAAAAGTCTCTTCTCCTTTGCTTAGTTTTTCCAGTAGATTTTTACGCAACTCTTCTTTCAGCCCGATGCTCGTGTACTTGCTCTTTTTTAATGCTCCTAGAGTTGTTATTTTTTTAATATCCATTATCCTCTTCTTTTTCTTTTGTTCTGTTTGTAATCCATGAATATAAATTCGCCTAGGCCATCTAGTGATGAGTAGAAGGCCTTGCCATCGTTTGCTTTAGTAAACTGATCCACAAAATTTACCAACCACTCATCTCTGGCAATCATAAAGGTGGTAATCGGTATATCTAGTTTTCTACATTTTACAGCTAGACCTAACGTTCGATTTAGAATCGTTTTATCTAATCCCCAGCTGTTTTTATAATACTTTTTTCCTTTTTTGATACAGGTCGGTTTTCCGTCCGTAATCATCATGATTTGCTTATTGGGATTTTTACGCTTCCGCAAAAGATCCATCGCGAGCTGCAGTCCTGCTACAGTATTAGTATGATAAGGACCGACTTTTAAGTAGGGTAGGTCTTTTACTTCTATCGTCCATGCATCATTTCCGAAAACCAAAATGTCCAAGGTATCCTTAGGGTATCTAGTTTTTATCAACTGTGCCAGTGCCATGGCCACTTTCTTAGCTGGAGTGATTCTATCCTCTCCATATAATATCATCGAGTGAGAAATGTCAATCATGAGTACTGTGCTCATCTGACTCTTATAATAAGTCTCATGAACTTCCAGGTCATTCTGGAATAGAGTGAAATTATCTATCCCGTGATTTATCTGAGCATTCTTTAGAGATTCAGAAATGGCGATTTTATCTAGCGTATCTCCAAACTCATAGGGCTTCAACTCCGAAGTCTGCTCATCTCCTCCACCTGCAAAACGGGTATTGTGATTTCCTCTCTTGGATTTTTTTAATTGATCAAAAACAGAATCTAAGGCTGATTGACGTAAGGCTATTTCCAGTTTAGAAGTAGGATTTATAGTTGGAGATTTTTTAGTGGGGTCAGAAAGGAATCCCTTATCTATAAGCTCTTGTACAAAATCACCGATGCCATATTGAGGATTAGTAAGATTGTATTTTTTGTCTAGCTCGGTAAGCCAGGAGATGGCTTCATCTACATCACCCGATGTATGGATAAGCATCTCCTTGAATAATTTAAATAATTTATCAAAGAGGCTCTGGCCATCATCCCTAGGTATAAATTTTCCAAATTGCCATCCGATCATATAGTCTAAGGTACGCTCTAGATATTTAATTCAATTCTAGGTTAAATAAACGCTGGAATGGGGAAAATGTTTCGGTTTTTATTTACCACGGATTTCACGGACTTTCACAGATTACCATTGAGCACTCTCTGTGTTTAATCTGCGTTATCTGTGGTGCATTTCTAGATGGATTCACTACGGATTACACGGATTTTCACAGATTGCTATGGACTATATCTGTGTTAATCTGCGTTATCTGTGGTGCATTTCTATGATGGTTTCACCACGGATAGCACGGATTTAAACAGATTTTCTTTGTGCTGTATCTGTGTTAATCTGCGTTATCTGTGGTGCATTTCTATGATGGTTTTACCACGGATTGCACGGATTTTCACAAATTTGCTTTGTGCTCTATCTGTGTTAATCTGAGCTATCTGTGGTGCATTTCTAGAAGGGTTTTACCACGGATTTAAACAGATTACTATGGACTCTATCTGTTCTCATATGAGTTATCTGTGATGAGTTTTTCTACATGATGATTCTTGTAATTCCTTGCTTCATGTCTACCACATTAAAATTAAGAAGTAGGCCTAGTTTTATTCCTGACAACTTTAGATAAGTCATGACCTGTGCTTTATGAATTGGTGCTATCGCTTCAACTGATTTTAATTCTAATAGTACTGTTCCATTTACTAGTAAGTCTATCCGATAGCCTGCTTCCATCTTAATCTCATCATATACAATCGGTACTGCCTTTTGTCTCTCTACTAAGAGATCTGCTTTTAATAGTTCATGTTCTAAACAGACTTCATAAGTGGACTCTAGTAGGCCTGGTCCTAATTCTGTGTGAACTTTATATACACAGCCGATAATCTTATATGTTAAATTATTTAGTGCCATTTGTTTTAATTGTGATTTCCAATTTAAGTAATCTTAAGAATAAAAGATAGCTATTTTTCTACCACAGATATCTCAGATTATCACAGATTTTTAACTAGTTCTAGCGTATTGGTATCTGTGTTAATCTGTGTAATCTGTGGTAAAATCTATACGCATTGATAAATCAGAAAAATCAGAATATTCAGATATTTTAGTTTAAATTTGTTTTATGATTGAATTAGAACAAGCAAAGAAAAAATCTAAAAGCTGTTGTGAGGTAGAGGCAATTGTCAGTTTTGATGAGAGAGGCCAGTTGGTATTTCCTAAAGACGTACGAAAGAAATTTGATTTAAAGGCAGGGGAGAAATTTGCGATGGTCAGTTGTGTAGGAGATAATGGATTATGCTGTTTTACGCTAGTAAAAACTTCTGCGATAAATGATATGGTCACTAAATCCTTATCTCCTATGATGGGTGGTTTAATGAAATAAAGCTCAAGAGCTAAAGCTGTATTAATTTTTTCACCAAACCTATTATTATGATTTCTTTAATCAGTTTATTGGCGGTTTGTTGTATTCCAGCGGGATGTACTCCTGGATGTTGCGAGCTTCCATGTTGTTAGTTAATGTAGACTAACAAAGGCAAGCGGGGATGGACCGATGGTCCATCCTCCACTTTAGACATCTTGCGATGTTTTTTCTTAAGCTTCTAATTCTGAGTTTAATTCGGATTCTAAAACATCCCAAGTATGGTCAGCCATGAGCTGAACCTTAGCGAGATAATCGTAGGGAGAGCTAGATCCCCACTCGTCAGAGGCTACCATGGAGAGTACCCATTCTTTTTTCTTTTTCTTCTCGTAGAGATAATAGGTATGACCTGGTAAGGGTTTAAAACCACAATCAGCGGCATATATCTTTTCTGAGATTTCTATTTTTTCATGTACGGTCTGAGCTTTTTTTAATAAATGCTCGACCTGTTCTTTTAAGTCTACCAGCTGCTTTTCTGTTTGTTGGTACATCGCACTCATAGCGACCCCTTTTACCTTACCCTTATCGATAGGTTTTATGATTGCAGATCCTACCGTATGTGCAAAGGGAAGCAGACCTGGGTTTTCTACTACCTTGTCTTTATCTATTGGGTTAAACTTACGCTTAGTCATTATTTTCTGTACCTCTCTTCATGTAAAACGGCTGCTTGTACAATTAGTTCTGCAAGAGCATCACTTCTTAATAATTCGTGGTTATCGATGTAGACTTTGGACACTACTTTTAAGCGTTCGATATCAATGGTTTCACTTATGAGATCTGGCTTATTTAAAAAGGCTAGGTAGATGGACTTCTTAGTCTTGTGTAGATAACAGAAGTAATGACCATAATAATCAAAAAAAGGAATCTTCCATTTTATAACTGGCTGTACCTGAGGGATTAAGATCCTGACTAACTCATGAGCCTCTAGCATCAGATTGCCTATTTTTTTATCCTCTAAGCCTTCTATGTAGTCTAGGGTTGCAAGCATTTACTTGAGTAAAAAACTTCCTTTACCTACCATGTAATCTCTATGGAAGGCCTGCACTTCATATTGTCCTTTGGATAGTGTAAAGTCTGGATCCCAATCAAAACATTCTTGGTGATCATTATTAGTATAATCAAAGAATCCCTTGAATGTATATCTCAGTTCTTCTCCAGAGATTTTATTAACCAGAATGCCACCAGTAGATCCATCATTAGGAGCGACCGTGGTTCCCTGTGGATCTATAATACGTACATATATTTCTTGTTTTCCGGGAGGTATGGTCACATTGGTTTCTGTAATGATGCAAGTTCTTAGAAAATCTAATTTCTTCACTTTTTTCTGTTCTTTGCTTTCTCCTTCTCCCTTGTTTTGTCTTCCTTCCACAATTAGCGAGTTTAGCTTTATGGCTGAGGCAACATCAACCTGTTCATCGAGCAAGGCTTTTTTCTTATCCAGTTCTGCTTTTTCTTGAGCAATCACTTTCTTTTCTTCATCTAGAACAGAGTAAGCTTCTTTTTGAGTGTTTAGATCTGTAGTGAGAACTTCTTTTTCTTTACGTAAGGTGGTATTGGCTACAGCCAATTTCTGATTCTCTCCTTTGAGCTGACTTATCTGAGCGATGTATCCACTGACCGAGGCATTGAGATTCTCTATTTCTTCTTTGGCCTTTTTGAGTTCTCTAGACTTCCATATCAGACCGCTGATTTTTTTCTTTTGGTTTTGAAGCTCTAGTTTCTGACTGTCTATCAGCTCATTGGCTGCTTGGTTATCTGACCTTAGTTCTTCTAGACTCGACATGGCGGCTTCTACATCAGATTCTAAACCTGTACTGATTTTTTCCAACTCATAGAGTTCTGCTTCTTTTAGTTCATTGCTTTCTTTAAGCTGGTTACTGTTTATCCACTGATAAACATTTAGTCCTAGGAGTGCTAGAAGTACGATATAAATCCAGACTGGTATTTTAGAATTGCGACTCATGGTTTTAGTTTTTTATTTGGCTTATAGACGTTAATTTATCACATTTTATGCGAGCTAAAAAAGCATTAGACAAAAAATAGTGGTAATTATGGATTATACCCTCAGGGTATCACCTTAGACTTTTATAGAATGAAACTAAAGAATCTTAAAAACATCCTTTTTCTAGATGTGGAAACTGTTTCTAAATTTCCGTCATTTTCAGATTTAAATGACAGAGAAAAAGCCTTATGGCAAAAGAAAAGCAAGATGTTTTCGGGTAACCGAAAACCCCTCGAAGGAATGGAGCTAGAAGATAGCTATCTCGGAAAGGCTGGGATATTTGCAGAATTTGCAAAGGTAGTTTGTATTACCGTGGCATACATACAGACTAAGAACAAAGCTATTTCTAAGCTTAAGGTTAAGTCTTTTTACGGAGGAGATGAACACAAGGTGCTCAATGAATTTACCTCGCTGATCAATAATTTTTACGCTGATCCTAAAAAGCATTTTCTTGCTGGACATAATATAAAGGAGTTTGACATTCCATTCCTAGCTAGGAGGATGATTATAAATCGGATAGAGCTTCCTAGATTATTTGACGTAAGTGGTAAGAAACCCTGGCATCTAGATTATCTGCTCGATACTCTGGAAATGTGGAGATTTGGGGATTATAAAAATTATACTTCCTTGGATCTTTTAGCGGCAGCCTTAGACATTCCTAGCCCTAAATCAGATATGGATGGCTCTCAGGTCAGTCATGTATATTACGCTGAGAATGACTTAGACAAAATCGTAAGATATTGCGAAAGGGATGTTATTACTACTGTGCAAGTACTGCTAAGACTTACAGCATATGAGATAATAGAAGAGGAGCAGATCGAGTCCTTGACGAAGCTTAAGGAATAGGTGTTTTATTAAAACAATAGATTTCTTTTCTTTTTCTGCTACCATTTTTTGAAAAGGTACAATTTATTGCTTCCAAAAGTACTTATACATTGAAAAACGCGTATAAATACGTGCTAATTATACCTAATCTCCTATGGATATATTTTAATTTTCATTGTATATTAGAGAGTGGCTATTTGATGATTCGTTTAATTGCAAATGAATCTTATGCTGATTAAAAAAGAAACAAAGATTTACGAATTATAGTAACGACTATTTTTCTTATAGAGCACATAATGTTTACAAAAAAGAGAGCCTACTACTATCATTTTTGATGATAATATGCAGACCCTCAACTCGTCGACAAACGAGGCCGCAAAGATAGACTTTTCCTATTTATACTCATAATGTGTTTTGAATATGATTTTTTCAACAAAACATTTTTTATGAAATTTTTCAATGTTTTTTTAAAGAAAACCCTAATCGTTTTAGGTTTTGGACTTTATATCTCTAGTTCAAATTTAATTGCACAATGTCCAGATTTTAATGATTGTTTTTCCCTACTTAGCAATGATGGATGTACCTATACATTTATAATAAATGTTGATGGTGATAATGTTTTTAGCGATGATAGCAATCCGTTGGAGGCTCATTTAGTCAACTGGACTTTTCAAGTATTTGGAGATGCTGAAATAGTTTCTTCTGGATTTGTAGAACCTAGTGGCTTTTTAGCCACTAGTACATCAATTTCTATTGCAAACACTGCTTCTATGGTGGCTGTTAGTCATATAGATTTGACTAATCCTATTGAAACCCATCAACTAGTTGGAGGACATTTTTTTTTCACTGTTGATGCCACGGCAGAAAGTTGCTTCACTGTGCAACGTACAGGAACTAATGGAATTTGGAATTTCGGAGGTATTGGTGTTTGCGATGTAACAGGAAATTGTGATCCTCAAGAATATTGTACTGATGGACAGGAAATTTCAGGGAATGTAACTGCACCTGGTAACATATATGATTGTCCAGATACTGAAAATCATGGAATTGAAGGTGTCGAAGTATCCATTACAAGCCCCAATGGTAATACATGTAATACGGTAACGGAAAATGATGGAACCTACTCTTGCGTTTTTTGTGACGAAGGTCCTTTTGAGATTTGTATCGATAGCAATTGCGAAGAGCCCTGCGGATTAACGGATTTTGACCTTGTTTTGCTATTTGACTATATACTTAGTTTAAAGGACTGGTCAATAGCTTTACAAATAATTGGAGATGTTAATCAAGATGGTAATGTATCAGCCCTAGATTTAATAACACTGCAAAAAGTTTTGTTAGATATAGATACTGGTATAGATATTAATTGGTGCAATTTTGTTCCGGTGGAAGATTATGAAAATGCTCCAATTTTAGATGATTTTAGTGATGATGATAATGGGTTTTTTGAAGAACTTGATAACTGTGTTGAGATTACAGATTCATCGGTAAGTACTGATTTTCTCCGTTTTATGATTGGTGACTTAGATGGAAGTTGTTCTGATTGTATACATGGTGACGAAAATGGAGATATACCAATAGTAGTTGAAGAGGATGAGCATAGAAGTATATTTAGATCTTCTAGAAATGATAGATTGTTGGCTTTGACTCTTCACATAGAAATTCCTTCAGGAATAGAAGTGATAGATATTAATAGTCCCTTACCTAATTTTGAATATTCTATTTCGGGTAACGAATTGCATTTTATATGGATTGACCTTTCAGAAGATTTCAAAGGATATAGCACTTTGGAGAATGATGAACTATTGGAAATTATGACCAATGAAAACAGTAATTTGACAATAACCGGTGATCAAAATTTTTGGTACAATAAAGATTTTGGTATTCATAATATAAATGATAATGCGGAAGTTAGAAATTCTTCTAATCATGAGGATAGACAATCAATAATTTTAAATGGTAGTTCGACTTTTCAAATAAACCAACTAGATGAAAATGAAAATATCTCATTTTATAATACCTCTGGTCAAATTGTTGAATCTTTAAGGATGGACCACAATACTAAGGAAGTAAATGTAAACCTACCAACGGGCATTTACTTAATTCAAGTTGGAGAAAGAAGTGTTCAACCGATTAAAGTGTTTATAAAATAATAGAATGAAATGTTTTAAAACATTTATTGTTCTTGTTTTTTGTGCTTGCAGTCTAGGACTGCAAGCACAAAAAACCTATTTATGGAGTGCAATATCGGATGGAGCCTTAGGTACCAGTCACTACGAGATGCATGAGATCGATTTTTTAAACTCTACCTCGCAAGGAATGATTTTTTCGATTGATTTATCTCGATTTGAGCATCCAGCCATTACTGGCTTTGATACTGATATTAATAGCTTTGAGTTTACACAAGACAGGGATGCAGTGTATCTCATCGAAAGCGAAGGAGATTTATTCCGTTATACTATTGCTACTGACCTCTTGGAGTATTTGGGAGATGTGACTCCAGAAACGACTCCGATTTTTGTCTTTAATTATACTAATATCGCTGACATTACCTTTGTTAATGATTCAACCTTGTATTGCGGAGGTTTTACGCATGGCACCTATAATACAAATTCAGGTCAGTTTGATAAATTAAGAGAGCCTACGGATTTAAATATTGCATTTACATTGAATGAACAAGAAATACTCTATACTCGTCAATCTTGGCATAAGGACAAGTTTTATTATGTAGCTGGGCCTGGGGCTAATTCTTTGAGAGAGGCAGATTTATCAGACCCAGAGAATAATATAGAACTATTGGATTTTGATGATTTTAATGTATCCGCTTCTCATTTTCCTATTGTATCATACCAGTACGATTGTGATTCTACCATACTATTTGCAAGAGTAAATCAGAATGGCAATGGAGGTAATGAATTTAATGGATATTGGAAGGTGGATCTTGAGAATAGTTCTTTGGAGTTTTCTCATTCCCCGACCATTATCCCTGGAGGAATTATTCCCAGAACTACTAAGCATTACAATGAACCAGAGTGGGAAGATTGTCAGCGTCGTATAGATTTAGATATGGATGATAGTACTATCGAGGGAGTTGATTTCCTTATAAATGATTTATGTCTTTTAGACAATACACCTTTAAGTGATGTAGATCTGAGCGTTCATAATGAATATCCAATAGATAGTCTGGTAATAGAAGTAATTACTAGTGGTGTATCTGGAGAGATAATTATTTCTGCTGGAAATTATACTTTAATAAATGTGACAAATAAAGTTGTCATCAGTAATAATGGCTCTACTTCACTTGGAGATTATAGAAACGCTGTTTTAACAGGCTTCTTTAATAATTTAGATAGTAATCTAGAAATTGAAATTGAGTTTACCTTATGGGATAATGGGAAATCAGGAAATCCCGCATTAGCTACACTTAGATATCTAAGTCCACTACCTGATGCTGGCTCGGACGAAGTAAATGAGGCCTGTTTGGGAGAATTCAATTTGGTTCTGGAAGATTTAATTGCCTCTGATGCTGATGCCGATGGACTTTTTTATAATTCTAATTTTCAAAATATAACCGACGTTCCAGATTATATGTCTGCCATATCTGATACTATTTTTTATATAGTGGGCAATGGACTTTGTTTTGACACAGCACAGCTTGTAAACCTTATCCATCCAGTTCCGCAAGTTTTTGAAATAAACGATACTATCTTATGTGCAGGAGAGGTATTGGAATTAGATTTTTCTAGTCATATCGAAGATATATTATGGGAAGATGGGTCTGATAATCGGATAAGAATAATAAGTGACTCAGGGTCTTATTCCTACGAATTGATAAACTCCTCTAGCTGTATTAGTAGAGATAGTTTTAGTGTTTTTATTGAGTCAGATGCACTGATTAGTAGTATCGAGGCTCAGGAATGTATTGGGGATATTTTCTTTTTCTTGGATAATGAATATTCGATACCTGGAAATTATTTAGATACAATAAGGACTATAAGAGGATGTGATAGTATCATTTACGACATAGATTTTGAAAATTTTGACCACGAGCAGATAGAGTTTATTGGAGACTTAGGTTTCTGTAATGGAGGGTCTACATTTTTAGAAGTAGTGACTGATTTCGTGACCTTAGAATTAAATGGTGTCGAGTCTACGAGTCCAATAGAAATAACTGAGGAGAATGATTATTTAATAGGTATTTATGATGAAAACGGTTGTTATGCAGAAGAATTAGTTAGCATTGAATTATATGAGGATCCTTCTATTAGTGTAGAGGATATAAATAATATAATTTTTGAAGATGATATATTGCTTCCAGTGGATTACGAGGGTGATATTATTTCTTATTTATGGAGTCCGTCAGAGAATTTGGATTGTAGTAATTGTCCTTTTCCGAGCTTAATAACTGCAGAGAATAATGTGTATATGATAGAGGTGCTAGATGTTAATGGTTGTACAACAACTGCACAAATTAATGTCAGCTTTGAAGAGACAAAAGTATATATCCCTAACATCATATCACAAAATCCCAATCAAGTAGATAACGGTATTTTGTTTTTACAAGGAGAGATTTCTGGCACTTACTCTCTGCAGGTCTATGATCGATGGGGGAATTTACTGTTCGATAAAGAAGAACTAGAAATTAATAATCAAAATCAAGGCTGGAGACCTGGAGATGTTTATAATCAAGGAGTCTATGTGTACAAAGTCTTCTATACTGTAAATGGAGAAGAATTCATTCTTTCAGGGGATATTACCGTACTATAGTTCTGATCTCTTTAGCAATTAGTTTCAGTTTTATTTAGATTTTGGCCTTAGCCTTATATGTAAATAATATTCTATATCCACTTTCTTGCAATTGTGGAAAAACAGATACTTTTACATCAAAGATAAAAGCCCATGACTCACCTTATTGCTCCTTCTATACTTGCTGCCGATTTTGGAAATCTGCAAAGAGATATAGAAATGATAAATGGCAGTGAGGCAGACTGGTTACATGTCGATGTGATGGATGGTTCTTTTGTTCCTAACATAAGTTTTGGGCAGAATATAGTGAAGACCATTTCTAAGCATTGCAATAAGACTGTCGATGTGCATCTTATGATTGATAATCCAGAAAAGTACATCGAGTCCTTTAAAGATGCTGGAGCAGATATTATAACTGTCCATGAGGAAGCCACAGCACATCTGCATAGAGCCATATATCAGATAAAGGAGGCTGGAGCCAAAGCAGGTGTTGCGATAAATCCTCATACACCTGTACAGGTATTAGAAAATGTGCTGGAAGATGTAGATTTGATATGTCTGATGTCTGTAAATCCGGGTTTTGGCGGACAAAAGTTTATTTATCAGACCTTGGCCAAAATAAGATCTCTTAAACAACAGTTGATAGAACGTAATTGCAAAGCAATGATAGAAATCGACGGTGGAGTAGGCTTGCAGAATGCAGAAAAAATATTGCAGGCTGGTGCAGATGTATTAGTTGCAGGCAGCAGTGTCTTTAAATCTGAGGATCCTTTAAAATCTATTAAGTTGTTAAAATCAATTCCCGCTTAGCTATAAAAATGAGTAGAATATATCTAGGATTCTTATTGATTATAATGAGTGCCATGATGGCCTCTGCTCAGGAGACCATCGTGTTCGGTGTAGTACTGGACATCGATTCTAATGAGCCTGTAGAACTTGCTACTGTCCATGTTATGGGTACAAACAATTCTGTAGAGACTGATTTTTCGGGTTCGTTCCGTATTGCTATTACTCCTAACCAACCGCAAACATTGGTATGTAATCGATTAGGTTATGGCGAATCTATTTATGAGATTCCAGTGATGCAGATCGGAGCTAAGAGAAATGTAAATTTTAAACTCGTAAATCAGGAAGGTCCAGAAATAGTAATCAGAGAGAGTAGGATAGAAGACATCGGAATGGTGAGAGAGGAGGTTACAGAATTAAAATACCTTCCGACTGCCTCTGGAAATTTTGAAAGTGTATTGCCTTCTATAGCTCTGGGAGTAAATTCAGGAACAGGTGGAGAACTGAGTTCGCAGTACAATGTAAGAGGAGGAAACTACGACGAGAATCTAGTTTATGTAAATGATTTTGAAATATTCAGGCCTCAGCTCATACGTTCTGGACAGCAAGAAGGACTTAGTTTTCCTAACATAGCACTGATACGAGATTTATCTTTTTCTTCGGGTGGTTTTGAAGCGAGATATGGAGATAAACTTTCCTCTGTTCTAGACATAAGTTATAAGCGTCCGGAAGAATTTAAAAGCTCTGCAGAGCTAAGTTTTCTAGGTGGTGGATTCCATGTAGAAGGAAGTAAAAGAATAGGAGCTAACTCTTATAATAAACTGCGATATCTACTCGGAGCACGATACAAGAGTACTCAATACTTGTTAGGAACACTGGATGTAGAAGGAGAATACACTCCTAATTTTGCAGATATACAGGCCTACATTACTTATGATTTCACAAGAGATTTGCAGCTGGCTGTATTGAGTAATTATAATTCGGCAGACTATGAGTTTATCCCTAGAGAGAGTGTTCAGGCATTTGGTCTCATAGATTTTGCACTACGTCTGTCTACTGTTTTTGAAGGTAGTGAGTCCGATCGTTTTAGAAACGGAATGACAGGAGTGTCTCTTACCTATCTTCCAGAACGAGATGAAAATCCACTCTATTTGAAACTACTTGCATCGAGTTATCTAGGAGAGGAATTAGAAACTTTCGACATACTTGGATTTTATAGATTGAGTCAGGTAGAGACTAATTTTGGGAGTGATAATGTAGGAGAAGAGATAGCCGTTATAGGAAATGGAACACAACATCTTTTTGCAAGAAATAGTCTCTATACTGAGATAACTAATGTACAGCATAAAGGAGGAATAGAGTTTAATGTGGATACTGAGGAGTCTGACAGATCTCATTTTGTTCAGTGGGGAACCAAGTGGCAATACCAGCGTATGGACGATGACCTAAACGAGTGGGAAAGACTAGATTCTGCAGGGTACAGTCTACCGTTTAGTTCAGAACAAGTATTACTTACCTCTGCTCTTAGAAGTCAAAACATCGTCACTTCTAATCGTTTTACGGGATTTGTGCAAAATACCTTCGGCTCATATACTCCTGATAAAAGAGAGATAAAACTGACTGCTGGAGTTAGAGGAACTTACTGGAGTTTTAATGATGAATTTGTCGTAAGCCCTAGATTCCAGCTCTTGTATAAGCCACTGACTACGGATCGTGATATATCATTTAAGCTGGCTGGTGGAGTGTATTATCAGACGCCATTCTATAGAGAGCTTAGGAGATTAGATGGTACTATAAATTCTGATTTGCAGTCTCAGAAATCTACTCACTTGGTAGCAGGTCTTACCCATGATTTTTTCTGGAAGACTGTAAATAAGAAAAAGCCCTTTAAGCTGATTACGGAGATATTCTATAAAAAACTAGAAAACCTCGTATCCTATGAGGTAGACAATGTACGTATCCGTTATAGTGGAGAGAACGATGCTACAGGTTATGTTGCAGGAATAGATTTAAGGATAAATGGAGAGTTTGTGCCAGGAGCAGAATCATGGGTAAATTTATCATTCCTTAAAGCCCGAGAGCAGCTCAACGGAGTAGAGCATCTGACAAGAGAAGTCGGAGATAGTACAGCGACTTCTGTAAATTTTGTTCCTAGACCTACCGATCGATTATTTACTGTGAATATGTTTTTTCAGGATTATCTCCCTCGTAATGAGAATTTTAAAATGCACCTAAATCTCAGCGTTGGTTCGGGTCTTCCATTCGGGGTAAGAGATAACAATCAGGTATTTAGAAACACCTTTAGATTTAAACCTTATAATAGAGTAGACCTCGGTTTCTCTTATCTTTTCTGGAATGAGTCCATGCTTAAAAAGAAGCCACAATCCGTCTTTAGGAAAATGGAAAATGTATGGCTAAGTTTAGAAGTATTTAACCTCATGGATGTCTCCAATGAAGTCTCTAATACCTGGATAAAAACTGTATTTAATAATCAGCTGGCCATACCTAACTTCCTGACTTCTAGGAGGTTAAATCTTAGATTGAAGATGGATTTTTAGATTCTAATCTAACGGGCACTCCTCTAATTGCTCCTTTATCCAAGCAAAAGAAACAACCTTTTTATTATTAATCGTGTGGTTCATATAATTCATGATATTAGATATCTGAACCTCTGTCATTTTATCGTAGGCAGGCATATCAGCAGATAGAGCATTTCCTTTATGGCCAGTTCTTATGAGACAAGGAAGGTTTATGCTTTTATCCCAGACGACTGGATTTCCTTTTAAGGCAGGGTAGATTGTCGATAGTCCAGAACCATCACTCATATGACAGGAACTACAGTAGAATTCATAGAGGTCTTCTCCCTGTTGGAAAGGACTTTTGTTACAGCTAATCTGTATCAGTAATATAGCGAGTATAAATAGTGTGACCTTAGTTCTCAAATTCTTTCAGTAATTTTCTGATATCTTTTATGAGCTTGTCTACAGACTCAGGATCTGTTCCATCACCAAAGGAACGTATATGTCTATCCTTATCTATTAGAATAATACTTCCACTATGATTTATACCACCAGGAGCTTCATCATCTTGCATAGCAGGAACTAGATGTTCAAAAGCAAAATCATAAGTCTCATCTTGATCTGGTCCTTTTAAGAAAAGCCATTTGTTATGGTCTATGTCTAGATTGTCGCCATACATTCTTAAACGCTCTGGTGTATCTCGTTTAGGGTCTAGTGTATAAGAGATCAGTTTTAGATTTGGATTACGTTCAAACTCATCATAGATCCGTAGCATCTGCTTGGTCACCTTAGGGCAGATAGAAGGGCAGAACGTAAAGAAAAAATCTGCAACATATATATGGTTCTCTAGGCTCTCATTAGTTACGATACTACTGTCAGTGGCTAAGTATTCAAAGTCAGGAATAAAATGGTCTACCTCCTTGTCGTCAACTATCTTCTTTTTTCCGAGTATCGGTAGCGGGCCAGTGTCCTGCTCGCAAGAAAATAGAAAAAGTGTAGCTATAATAGAGAACAGTATACTCTTAGTATTGAACATTTATTTAATTGTTTGAGGATCGAGCCTGTAAAAATTTTTCAGCGTTATTTATGGCACTATACATATCATCGCTTACCTTTTGAATATTTATTTTTTCCTGCTTATAGTAGTCCATGGGGTTTACTCCTTCTTCTAGTTTTCGTAATTTTTTATAATTCTTCATCCAGTCCATCATTCCATCATCTGCTACCTCTAGTGCTTTTATATTATCGAGAATCTGACCTCTCACCTCACTTACTTCTTCTATCTCTTTTTTCAATTCCTTTTTGAGGCCTTTTCTTAGTCGATGAGTATCGCTCATTTTAGGCATTACCTCATCATGGATTTCCATAACTTCATCCATAAGGCTCTGCAATTCTGGAGATACATTAGATTTGCAGGAAATAAATAATCCTAAGAATAGAAGTCTGGAATATATTAGCTTAGATATTTTCATTTGTCTATTATTTTTAAAACCAAAATCTTCTTATTTTGTTTAAATGCTAACTCGTATAAATTGGAATCAAAAGTAAGTATAGTTTGGTTTAGAAACGACCTCCGTCTGCATGATAATGAGGCTTTCCATGAGGCTTCATTCATGAGTGATACTGTTATTCCTGTTTATGTTTTTGATCCACGAGTTTTTGGGGTTAAGACTTCTTTTGGTTTTGAAAAAACTGGGGCTTTTAGAGCTAAGTTTATTTTAGAAAGTGTCTATGACCTTAGAGAGCGATTAAGAGAAAAGGGGAGTGATTTGATCATACAGGTAGGATATCCAGAAGAGACACTTCCTAAGCTGGGTAGAGAAAATCAAGCCCATTACATATTCTGCAATAGAGAACGTACACATGAGGAGGTGCAAGTGCAAGACACACTAGAACAGACCTTATGGACCTATGGCATGGAAGTGAGATATTCTAGAGGTAAGATGCTTTATTATACAGCTGATTTACCTTTTCCAGTTACACATACGCCAGATGTTTTTACAGCCTTTAGAAAAGAGGTAGAAAAATTTATCTCTGTGCGTAAGCCACTATCTACGGAAAAATTTGTTTATGGAAACCTTGATTTTATTAAGGAAAAAGGAGAAATTCCAGCACTAGAAGATTTCGGACTTAAAGAAAAAGAAGTCGGAAAAGGCATTGTATTGAAGGGTGGAGAAACGGAAGCTCTGAAACAGCTTGATTATTATTTTGATGATAAGAGACTTCCTAGTTCCTATAAGAAAACTCGTAATCAGCTTTTAGGAAGGGATTTCTCTACTAAGTTTTCTTCATGGTTATCTGTCGGTTGTTTATCACCTAAAATGATTTACCAGCGACTAAAAGCCTATGAGGAAATGCATGGAGCAAACGAGTCCACCTATTGGATTTTCTTTGAGTTATTATGGAGAGACTTCTTTCGCCTTCAAGGCAAAAAACATGGTAACCGCATTTTCCAACCAAATGGTATATCTGAAACCAAACAAGAGATGGGCTCAAAAGATATGGAGCTATTTAGTAAATGGGCTGAGGCCAAAACAGGAGTACCTTTTATAGATGCAAATATGCTAGAGCTCAATGACTCTGGATTCATGAGCAATAGAGGAAGACAAAATGTTGCAAGTTATCTAATCCATGACATGGGTTTAAACTGGGTAATAGGAGCAGAATATTTTGAATCTCTACTGATAGATTACGATCCATGTAGTAATTATTGCAACTGGAATTATATCGCTGGGGTAGGCTGTGACCCAAGAGAAAAAAGGGTTTTCAATATTCTAAGTCAAGCCAAAAAGTATGATCCTAAAGGTGAGTTTGTAAAATATTGGATTCCAGCACTTAAGAATTTACCCGACTCTGTAATACATAATCCTAATTCTAGTCTAGCGTAATCTCGTAATTTCCTTCCCTAGTTTTCATCAAATTAGCCAAAGTAATCATATCTAACTATGACGGGTTATCTGTTGTATGAAGAATTAATATCATTTTATACCTATAGGGTTATGACACACTTTATACAGAAAAGTAATATTTGGCACGTTTTTGTCTACTATTAAACGAACATTCCCCCATTTTCCCTCGGGAAAAATACATTTCTCCTTCATTTTCTGAGCTAAACTCAATGTTTTGGCCATATACAGCCCGTGTTACGGACTAGACTCCTATGCATTTATTAACAACTAGTAAAGCATAAATCTATTCTCAGATGATGAATAATTCAATCTCTAAAAGCATTTTGTACTTATGTACAACTGCATTTTTTATTTTTTTACAAGGAAATATTATTGCCCAATGTCCAACAGCAGCTGATGCAACTTGTAGTATGGCAGCAGGTCAATA
The DNA here is from genome assembly GCA_964509175.1 of uncultured Saprospiraceae bacterium. Classification (GTDB taxonomy): domain Bacteria; phylum Bacteroidota; class Bacteroidia; order Chitinophagales; family Saprospiraceae; genus JAHDHU01. The sequence goes on along the minus strand of CAZDWO010000006.1, from coordinate 49,343 downwards.
TGACAATGTTGTACTCGGGGAGCTCTCTGGAGATTCTGGTCAGTCCGATTCTACTAATGATGCCATTGTAGAAATCGTAGGTCCACCTGGAACCAATATTGGTTGTATGGTTGTATCTAATTCTGAATGGGCTGTACTTATTCCACCTGGAACTATGATTGGAGCAGATGGAGTTTTTCTAATTGCCTGTTCAGAAAGTACACCTCAAGGATTATATGTTAATAATGGGACCTCTGGTTTAATTGCAAATGGCGAAGGTGATTTTAATAATGGATTGCTTGCACAAATAGATTTAGATGTATGTAATGTAGCCAATGCTTCTTTTTATGACCCTGCAGCGTCCGGTTTTACGCTAGATAATCTTAGAGCCGCAGATGGAGATCAGGTAATGATTTGGAGGCCAGATGGAGCACCTCAAGATGGAATGTATTGGGGAACGTCTGCGAGCACAACATCCGGACTTACTACAGTTGGGGGAGCATCAGGAGATGCTGATCATGTTACTATACAAGTCAGTGGTCAAACATATACTTTAGGAGATAATGATGGAAATGGAATAGTAAATGATAATGCAATGCCTGTTTTAGCTGGTAAGGGAAGTGGCTTAAATGCAGTAGCAGTACCCGTTTTACCCACAGATGCTGGATGCCCATGTAATACACCCGATTCTCCTGGAACATTTACAATGCCTTCATTGAGTGATACAGACTTTTGGTTCGATATGAATGGAAATTCAGCAACTTACAAAGGTTGTAACTCTTCGTATGGAAGGGTAGGGACTAATTCAGGTTCTCATGGAAATCCATCTCATATGGATGGACTCGTGACGAGTACAACTGCTGATGCTATAACAGGACAACCTTCAGATAATGGAGGTGGTGCTACTGGAACAACTGGAGATGCATGGAATCCAACTGGATATACACCGACCTCTTGTGTGACAGATCCTACCAGTGCAATTGCCAATGAATGGGGATATACAGATCATCCTACGCCAGGTGTGGCTAACAATGAACCTGCCTTTGTATTCTATGGGGATAATTTTACCATCTGTGATGCAGCTACAGAAACGGTAACTTTTACCGTAGAGATTTATAATTACCAACATGTTTCAGATAATTCAGATATTTTTTCAGGAGATACAGATACTCGACTTGGATCTTATGTTCATAATCCAATAAGCGGGAATAATGAAATATGGGATACACATACAATAAGTGGAGAGACAACCACAATGACATATACCTTATCCTCTGCAGATTTAATGGCTGCTGGAACTGGGACTTTTACATTCGGTTTAGTGTGGGATGATTATTCTAATGCCCTTGGAACTCCGGGACAACCTCACAGCATGTCCAATCCTAACGAATGTTATGAAGTAGCGAGTTTAGAAGTCACTATTGTTGAGCCATTAGCTGCTACAGATGCAATGATAGAGTGTCCAGGAGATTCACCTCAAGGAGCAATAAATGCGGCTAGTTTTATCACAGGTGGTTTAAATCATTCTTATGAATTGTTTGATTTATCAGGAGGAGGAGCTGGTATTTCTATTGCTGGTCCTCAATCCTCTAGTACCTTTCTTTTAAATACATCTGCGACGATGGGACCTTATTCTATAGAAGTTACAGATGGTAGTGGATGTTCTGCACCAGTAACTTTAATGGTTGCTGATGATTGTGAGAAGCCTCCAGTATGTCCAGAAAATTTTGCTGTTTCTATAGACGGAGGAGCGGGTCCTGTGGCTAGTTGTCCAGGAAATATGGTTGAGTTATGTTTTGATGGAGATCAATTGCCTCCAGGTGGAACAATAAGTTGGCAAGTAGATGATGGATCTGGATTTTCTGATATAGAATCTTTTGATATTCCAGAGCCGACTCCAGGAGTTTTTGTATACATATCTTCAGTATTTCCAGACCCTGCAGGATCTGGATCGGCTTCTATAGCTCTTTGTGGAGTTAGAACAGAGTGGTTGAATATTACTAATGCTGATTCATCTAATCCTGCTGATATATCTGGATATTTTGTTGACGATAATTCGGGTACATTTTATACTGCTCCAAGTGGAAGCATTATTCCACCAGGTGGATCATTTCTAATTTGTGTAGGTTCGACGAGTAGACTAGCTAATGGTGGAGATTCTGTGGAACTTTTTGACCCTTCAAATAATTCAGTTTCAATTGTAGTATGGACATCTAATCCTGGTGATGATAATTCAGCAGGTTCAGATTCGGTTCCAATAGTTACACCTTCAGCAGGCGGCTTCGATTCAACCCCTGGAGATAAAACATTCTGTTCAATGTACACCATTCCTGATGTTTGTCCAGCTGGTTTATTCACTTTCCAAGCAGTAGTAGATCCTTTTGATTCTGCAAACTGTCCAGTTGGGGCACCTGATGAGGCAGATGGAACTTCAGATGCTTTAGTAGTAAATGTTGCTTGTCCTGATGCAACTATTGCAGCCAGTACTTTCGAAGTCTGTGCTGATGATGCACCTATAATGATACCAGTTACGATTACTGGAGGAACAGGACCGTATACATTAGAGTATGCAATAAATGGAATGTCGCAAACAGCTCTAACAGGTTTCAATAGTGGAGATAATATTTCTATTGCTATGGCCTCAGAAGATAAAATAACCTTAGTATCTGTTGCCGATGAAATGGGAGGAATGTGTACAGGTACGGTTAACGATGTGGAGGTATGCGTAAATATTGCACCTGTTCAGGAATTGACCATAGATGGAGCTGTCCAGCCCTCTACCTGTAGTCCTTGTGATGGATCCGTGACCTTTGATATAGAAGGTGGAGTAGCTTCGACGAGCTCTTTTGACATAGATTATACCTTTAATGGTTCAATCCTTTCACTAGCAGGTGTAACGTTGCCATTTACTTTAAATAATGCTTGCCCTGGCGAATATGATATCGTTTCGGCTTTGGGTGCAGATGCTGGATGTATGATGACCGTTGTAAGTAATGCACAAGAACTGATACAACCATCTGGGGATCCTATCATGATTGATGTGCAGCCTGCTGCAGTATGTAATGATGGTTCAGAAAATTTAGATTTATCTGCGGTGATGATGACACCAGCCTATGCTGCTGCAACACATGCTTTCTACACAGTAGATCCTAATACTTTGCCTGCCTTTGCTTTGGCCTCAGCCCAAGTAGGCCCTGTCTTAATGGGACTTACTGCAAATCAAACTGTTTGGGTTCAATATACAGATACAAATGGATGTATGAGTGTCGCTCAGATAAATGTAATGGTAAGTGCCAGCCTATGTTGTGATCCACCTGTTTTATCGAGCACTATAACTAATACCTGTCCATCAGAGTCTCAGGGAGATATCGATCTTATGACCACTGGAGGAGTAGGTGCTTTTACCTACGCTTGGAGTGGACCTAGTGGCTTTATGGCTACTACACAAGATTTAAGTAATGTAGCTACTGGCACATATGATGTAACCGTAACTGTAGGAGGTAACTCCGCTTGCACAGTTACTGGGAGCTTTGAAGTGGGTGAATTTACAGCACCAGCCATTACAGTAAGTACAACTAATACTACTACCTGTGGTGGAACCAATGGAACGATGACCGTAAGCGGATTGACCGCTGGAGCTTCTTATACGATAAATTATACTGGACCTGCTGGAGTGCCAGCAAGTGGTGCAGTAGCAACTGCAAACGCAAGTGGACAAATCGTAATCTCAGGATTAACAGCAGGAATGTATACTGCAATCAGTGTAACTGATGCCAATGGATGTATGTCTAATGAGCTAATGGCAGCTCTCGCAGATCCTACGTCTCCGACAGTAGACGCACTTGCTAATCAGTCTATTTGTAATGGATCTGCTTCTACAGCAATCAATTTTACAGGAAGTGCAGGTACTAGCTTTAATTGGACAAATAACAATACAACGATTGGATTAGCAGCAAGTGGAACGGGAAGTATACCTTCTTTTACTGCGACTAATTCTACAAGTTCTGACATCACTGCTACAATTATAGTCACACCGACTATGAGTGGATGTGTAGGTATGGCTCAGATGATGACCATTACGGTATATGCTGCACCACAGATAAGTGGAGAAATATTTGCTTCTTGTGCTCAGGAAACTACTGGACAGATAGATCTATCAGTTACAGGAAATGGAGACTTTACTTATAGTTGGAGTAATGGAGCCGATACAGAAGATCTTATAAATTTGGACAATGGGATGTACGAGGTAACTGTAACGGATAGTAATAATTGTACAGCTACAGAGCAGTTCCAAATTGATGATTTTTCAAAAATACATTGCACCGCTTCTAATTCTGGACCTGTATGTACTGGAAGCGTTGTAGATCTTAGTGTTAGTTTAGGAGGAGGAACCACTACTGTTGGTTCCTATGCATGGCAAGGACCAAATGGATTTGCTAGTAGCCTTCAGAACCCAACTGTAGACCTAGCTGTGGCAGGTGAATATACCGTTACAATTACTTACGGTGGTCCAGATATGGATCGATGCGAAGACATCTGCATGACTACAGTAGAAGTAAATCCATTGCCGACCTTGAGCAATGCTGAGGTTTGTGAAGGATCTATAATAACTATGACAGGGTCCGGTACTCCCGGGACGACTCCATATGTTTCTTCCAATTCAACGGTGGCTACAGTAACTAACTCTGGAATGGTATCTGGAATTATGGCTGGCACATCGATTATTACATATACAGATATAAATGACTGCGAGGTGTCCGCAACAGTTACAGTAAACGCTGCTGGCGATGCTGGTACAGGAAGTTCTATGACCGTTTGTGAGACCTCTACAACGACTATAGATTTAAGCAGTTTACTGACTGGCTCAGATACAGGAGGTGTTTGGACAGCTGATGCAAGCAATCCTATGGGAGGAAGTTTTGTGGCCTCATCGGCTACCTTTGATCCAACGGGAGCAAGTAGAGGTAGTTTTAATTTTAACTATACCATCGCTGCTACTGGAGGATGTCCTCAATCAGAAGCGACAGTTACGATTGTAATCGAAAGTCAAAGAGAAGCTGGTACAGATGGAATGACAACTATTTGTGCGACCTCTACCACAGCCATTGATTTATTTTCATTAATTACGGGAGAAGACGCTGGTGGCGAATGGACAGAGACTACTATGCCTATGTCAGGAGCTTTGACTGGGAGCGATTTTAGCCCTAACGGATTATTAGCGGGTTCTTATACCTTTGAATATACCATAGCTGCAGGTGCAGCTTGTATGTCAGATGCAGCAACAGCAACGATTGTTCTAGTCGAGCAGCCAGAAGCAGGTATGCCTAGTTCTATGAATATATGCGAAACATCTACAACTAGCATCGATTTAAACAGTTTACTAACTAACTCAGATACAGGAGGAACATGGACAGCTGATGCTAGTAATCCTATAGGTGGAAGTTTAGTGTCTGCGGACTTTGATCCTACAGGTGCAAGTGCAGGTAGCTTTAATTTTACCTATACCATAGCAGCAGCTGATGGATGTATGGCTTCAGAAGCAACTGTAACGATTGAGATCGAAAATCAACCTGATGCAGGAACCAATGGAGCGATGAGCCTATGTGCTCCCTCTGATGATATGATAGATTTATTTGATTTAATCACTGGAGAAGATGCAGGTGGTGTGTGGTCTGAAACTACCGCAACTCCATCTGGAGCTCTTGTTGGAAGTATGTTTGATGCGACGAACGTGGCGATGGGTAGTTATACTTTTGAATATACTTTTGCCGCTGGCATCTCCTGTCTTGCAGATGTTTCTAGTGTAACGATTACGCTTACAAATCAATCAGAGGCAGGAACAGGTAGTGCCATTTCAGTATGTGCCTCAGAGACGGCCGAAGAAATAATACTTTTTGATTTACTGGATGGAGCAGATATGGGAGGAGTTTGGACGGCCAATTCTGGTAATCCTGACGGAGGAACATTTATGGAAGACGATGGAAGTTTTGATCCTTCTGATGGATCACCAGGAGTATATATGTTTACTTATTCATTTGCAGTAGAAGCTCCATGTGTATCAGATGATGAGGTAGTAATGGTGCAAATATTAGAAGTGCCAGATGCACCCGCCATCTCAGATGTCGAAGTTTGTGCCGGAGAATCTCTAGAGCTACTTCCATCAGATCCTTCTATTTTAGGAATGGCGATTTTTAGCGAGAATTTTGAAGGAGATCCATCTATACTAGTTACAGGAGAGCCACAATTTACTGATGGTGATGAAGATTTTTTCACGGTTACAGATGGAGCAAATATAAGCGGAGGATACATGGTGTCTGGTTTTTCTGGCAGTTCTTATTTTGCCGCAAATGATATAAATGGAGAAGGCGGAAGTTCTCCTAATACCTTAAGTTTTAATGGGATTAACATAGCTGGATTTAGTAATCTTAATTTCTCTGGTCTATTCGGGGAAGATGATGATGGTTTAGATCAGGACTGGGATAGTCCTGATTTCGTTCATATAGATTATCAGATAGATGGTGGTGGATTCATGCCTTTATTGTGGTTTGAAAACGACGGTTCAGCTACCAATTCAGAAGCTTTCCAAGATACTGACTTTGATGGAGTAGGAGATGGAACCACCTTAACTGCAACGATGCAATCTTTTGCAGCAGCTATTGCAGGGACAGGAAATACTTTAGATTTAATAATTACTATTGATTTAGACTCAGGAGATGAAGATATCGCTTTTGATGACCTGCTTGTAACAGGAGATATGATCTGCACTTATCGAGTTTACGATGAGAGTCCACAGTTAATATCCTCAATACTATTAGCAGATGGAGTGACTTCTTATACAGCAGTAGTAGCTGCCGGAACTGATGAAGATTTCTTCGTTACGCAAACTTGTGGAGCTGGATGTGAGAGTATGGACACTAGAGTGGTAGTTACTGTAGATGCCTTGCCAGAATGTACTGCAGGAAGTAATTCTGCAGTATGTGAAGGCTCAGATATAAATCTTACAGAGAGTGGAGGAGATGCAGTATCATGGAGTTGGACAGGACCTAATTCTTTCAGCTCGACTGATCAGAATCCTGTCATAACGAGTGCCACTACAACGGAAGCAGGTATGTATACCGTTGTTGTCGAAGATATGAATGGATGTAGTTCTACGTGTAATGTAATGGTAACTGTAAATAGTAACCCGATTATATTGACTGGTAAAACTGATCCTACAACTTGTGGTGGTACAGATGGAGCAATCGCAATAACAGGCCTAGTAGCCGGAGATAGTTATACTGTAAACTATACAGGTAATGCTGGAACGCCAGCAAGTGGAACTATGGTAACGGCTGGCACAGGTGGTGTAATTATAATTTCTGGTTTATCCTCTGGCATGTATACAAATATCTTTGTAACTGATGCTAATGGATGTACCTCTAATATAGAATCACAATCCCTAGCGGATCCATCATCACCTACAGTAAATGCAGTAGATGATGTAGAACTTTGTTCAGGAGCTATGACAAGTTTAATTACTTTGAGTGGTACGAGTGGTGCAACATTTAATTGGACAAATGATACACCGAGTATCGGTTTAGCGGCAAGTGGAACAGGAAGTATTCCTGCGTTTACAACTGTAAATTCTACAGCAGCAACTCTTTCAGCTACTATAATGGTTACGCCAGTTTTAAGTGGCTGTACTGGTGACACAGAGATGTTTACAATTTCTGTTGATCCTCTACCGACAGTAGATGCAGGAATGGATATTACAGTATGTCAAGGCTTATCAGCCTCTCTATCTGCAACAGCCAGTGCTGCTTCAGGTATTGCCAGCTACTCATGGTCAGCTACGTCTGGATCATTTAATGATAGCTCTATAGCTAATCCAGTATATACAAATGCAACTCCTGGTGCGTACACTCTTAGCTTAACAGTTACAGATAATAACTCATGTGTTTCTACAGACGAGGTATTGGTAACCGTTATAGAAGATAAATCTGCAGGTAGCGATGGAACTGCGATGACATGTAATGCGATAGATACGAGTACAGACCCTTCAGCTTTAATAGATCTTTTTGCTTCACTAGGAGGAACTCCTGCAGCAGGCGGAAGCTGGGTAGAGACCTCATCAGTTGCTTCAGGAGCAAGTTTGGTAGATCCTACACAGGTAAGTTTTGAATATATAAATGCAGGGACTTATACTTTTGAGTATACTCTGACAAATGCTGCACCTTGTTTAGATGCAAGAGCGATAGTTACCGTTACTGTAGAAGATTGTTTTGATTTGGCTCTAGCCAAAGACCTGACAACGACAGCAGCAGTATTACCTGGAGATCAAGTTGTATTTACAATTACAGTATATAATCAAGGGACAGTAGATGCCTTTGATGTTATGGTCTTGGATTATGTGCCTTCAGATTTACTATTTTCTGTAGCAGATAATACAGCAGCACTGACAGGTAATGCAAACAACTGGACAGCCTCAGGAGCCAATGCACAATACATAATAGACCAAATACCTGCCGGAGGTTCTAGTAAGGTAGATATACATCTACAGATAGATCCTACTTTTACAGGAACTCTAATAATAAATGACTCTGAAATAGGATTTGCAACCAACAGAGATGGAGGAACAACACAACCAGATGATGAGGATAGTGTGACCAATGATAACTTTGGAAATGCTTCAGAAATTGCAACTGATAATGAGATAGATGATGACAGTACTGGGGGAGTAGATAATGCAATAGATGAGGATGACTTTGATCCTGCTGCAGTAATGATATGTCCTTCGATTTCTATAACAGCTCAGCCTGAAAATATATTTGTATGTAGTACACTAAGTGGTAATGTATCTATAAGTGCCAATACACTTGATGGATCAGCTTTGACATTTGAGTTACAAGAAAGCATGGCGGGTGGCACATTTACGACCATCATGACAGATGCTACAGATACAGATGGAATGGAAACAGTAACATTTACTATACTGAGTGTAAACATGATGAGTACTTATCAGATTCTAGTAAGTGCAGCAAGTGTTACAAATCCTGACTGCATGATGACTAGTAATCCTTTTACTGCTATAGAAGTAGATGAAGTGCCACTGGCCTGTAATGGACATTTAAATGTAAGTGTGAATAATATGTGTACAGTTCCATTTACGATAGAGACCTTACTAGAAGGAGAGAGCGACGATCCAGCATTTAATGCAGCTTTATATAGCTATACATTTACAGACGAGTTCGGTAATATAATACTGGAATCAGATTTAGGAAACTACATAAACCAAACGATCACATTTGAAGTAAGCTCTAACTGTGCTCCTAATTCTTGCTGGGGTACACTAACCTTAGAAGATAAACTGGCACCAGTATTAACTTGTCCAGCGGACGTAACCTTAGAATGCTTCCAAGCTTTTAATCCATTTTCTGAAAGCTTTATAGCTGCCAATCATATGGATGATAACTGTGGAAATGCTACAGTAACTCAGACTTCTACTTCAGTAGAAAGATTTGAATGTGACGATCCATTGTATGCTGCCTTTACAGAACGTATAACCGTATGTTACATAGCAGAGGATCTTCAAGGAAATGTTTCTAATGAGTGTTGTTATGATACTTATTTTGAGCGAATAGATTTTGATGACTTGGTGTTCCCAGACAATGTAGAATTAAACTGTGCTGATTTCCCAGTATGGAATACGAGCAATGTATTTGGATTCCCATCGATTACGACTGCAAATGGAGTCTTCAATGTAAGACCGATAGACCAAGGAATCTGCGGAATCAGTAGTAGTTATACAGATCAGATTCTAGAACTATGTGGTAACCAGTATAAGGTGCTGAGAGACTGGCTAGTTTTAGACTGGTGTTCTCAATCTGTAGAAGAACATACACAGGTAATAAAAGTTGAAGCAGACGGATTGTTTGTAACTATGAATACTAATCAGTATGTAGTGTCTACAGATAATAGTTATAACTGTACTGCTTCATTTGGGATTCCATTACAAGATATTGTGGTAGGAGGAATCTGTGATGCATCCTATACTTACGAAGTATTCTACCTGTCCTCAGGAATCGATGCTGGAGCAGGGAACTGTCCTCAGGATTTTGAAGGAGTGTTTACTCAGTTGCCTGGAACCTTTAGTTCTAGTAATACAGCAGCAGTGATAGATGGCCTTCCACAAGGATGTAACTGGGTGAGAATAGAAATCACTACGGAGTGTGGAGAGTCTCAAGAGATTTCAGTAGAAGTATATGTAAACGATACTACGGCACCACAAGCAATCTGTGAGCAGCATACAGTAACTACCTTAGGAGCTGGAGGCTTATCCCTTATAAATGCAAGTTCTATAGATGATGGTTCGTTTGATGATTGTGGAGAGGTGACCTTCGGTATAAGAAGATTGAGTAATTTCTGTCCGTCATCAGGAGCTACTCAGGTAATAGGAAATTACGGTGGCTTTAATTTTTACGATGCAGAAACATTCTGTTGTGCAGATATCGGAGCAGATGTGCCGGTACAGCTAGTAGTTATAGATGAGAATGGAAACTTCTCTATGTGCAACGCCTTTGTGCAAGTGGTGGATTTATCAGAGCCAGTATTTACCTGTCCAGTTCTTATGGCCAACCAGAATCACAATTGTGATTTTGATGTAAATCCAGACTTCGGACAACCGAGTGTAGTGATGGGTGCTCAGATATGTGCTGATCTATTCAATGTAGTTCTAGTAGAAAACACAAGGACTACTCCTGATGACTGTGGAAACTATAGAATCTCCAAGAAGTGGAATATTATAAATCTAAATAATGGAGACATTGTACATACCTGTGCTCAAATTATTAATTTAAATAACGTAGAAATTTTTGAAACCAATGACATTCAGTTTCCTCCACAGACTGTTAATCTCACAGGATGTTTAAATCAAGATACACAACCTGAGAGCACTGGAGAACCTATATTGAATAGTAATGCTTGTAGCATGGTGGCAGCTACCTTTGTAGATCAGGTCTTTACTTCTGTAAATGGAGCCTGCTTTGAGATACTGAGAACGTGGACAATAATCGACTGGTGTCAGTTCGATGCAAATAATCCAAATGGCCCAGGACAATGGACCTTTACCCAGATAATACAAGTATCAGATAATACAACTCCTCAACCCGTTGCCAATACCTTAGTGCTAGAAACAAGCAAAGGGCAGTGTGCTGCACCTGGAGTTATATCTGTAGAAGGAAATGATAATTGTGGAAATCTAAATTATGAATTGAGTCTTAATGGTGGCCAAAATTTTGGGAACCTAGGGTCGAGTAATACATTTAATAATACCTGGCCATTAGGAACGAGTACTGTAGTATGGAGAGTATCCGATATGTGTGGTAACTCGAGTACAGTAGCACAAAACATTCAAGTAAACGATGTGCAAGCACCAGTGCCTCATTGTCTATCAGAGGTGAGTGTGGTATTGATGCCGAGTACAGGAACTGCAGAAGTATGGGCTGCTGATTTGGATTTTGGAACAGAGGATGTATGTAGTCCGACTGTTACTTTGGCTTTTGCCAATGGCAGTCAGGTAGTGAGCTTTAATTGTAATGATGTAGGTCCTCAGGTGCTACAAGTCTTCTTTACAGATAATGCTGGTAATACAGAATTCTGTACAGTACAGGTAAACGTTCAAGACAACTCTGGAGGCTGTATTTCTAATCGTATATCAGGAAACGTTCATACTGAGAGTAATGAAATGTTAGAAGACGTAGAAATAGAACTGATGAATCAAGGAACAGAAATTCCACTTTTCGACATTACAGAAAATGGGTTCTATGCCTTCGATGATTTAATAGCTGGTCAGCATTATGGCATTACAGCATTTAGGACTGGAGATTACTTAAATGGAGTTTCTACACTCGATCTAGTACTTATTCAGAGACATTTATTACAGAGTAATTTACTAGACTCTCCATATAAAATTATCGCTGCAGATGCAAACAATAGTGGAACAGTGACAGCGATAGATCTCATCGATTTACGAAAACTGATTCTCGGAGTATTTATAGAATTGCCTAATAATGAGAGCTGGAGATTTGCAGATGGAACGCAGGAGTTTATAGATGTACAGAATCCGTTTCCATTTACAGAGACGATATATGTAGACCCTCTAGTATGGTCATCTAGTCAGAATGATTTTGTAGCAATTAAGATAGGAGATGTAAACGGTTCTGTCGATGCTAGTCAGGTGAGAGGTACAGCAGAGCAGAGATCCGGGGGAGAGCTAGTTCTTAAAGCCAGCCTTACAGAAAGAGTAGGAGATAATGTGGTTGTCGAGATTAAGGCAGAAAACTTTGAAGACCTATTAGGATTCCAAGGAAGCCTTAATTATCCAAAAGGATATACACTAGAAAGTGTAGTTCCGGGAACGATAGAGCTTACTGAGAGTAATGTAAATGTAAAGGATGCAGGAAGTTTAGCCATCAGTTGGCATGCAAACTATGCTCTGAATATCGATGCTAAGCAGACACTGTTCTCTCTAGTGTTTAAACCTGCAGAGGCAAGTCTAGAGACAGAAATGAAACTATCTGTGAGTAACAATGGACTGAGGGCAGAGGCTTATAACAGCGACTTAGAAATCATGGATCTTTCTATCGAAATGAAAGGAAATGACATAGAAGACTTTGTACTACATCAGAATGCTCCTAATCCGTTTAAGGATAAGACATCTATTCAGTTCGAGTTGCCAACAGCTGAAGATGTATCTTTCACCATTTACGATCTAGATGGAAAACTCATTAAGACGATGGAGATGAGAGGAAGCAAAGGAGTAAATGAGATAGTAATAAATCGTAATGAACTGATAAGTACAGGAGGAGTATTATACTATACAGTCGAAGCGGGGAAGTATGTAGCAACTCGTAAGATGATAGTTATACAATAAGATTAAAAGACTACTTTTTTTAGATTAATAGAGCCCAGATTATCGTACAATAATCTGGGCTTATTTTTTTGGAATCCCTTATCCCTTTCGCTTAAGCGAGCCACTACTCTTATCGTAATAGAGATACTTGTTTTTATCCTTCCCATCAAAGTGAGTATTATAAACTCCCAGGTCAGTTATTACCAGTTCTGAGATTTCGTATTTCTTATTTTTCTCATCCAGTTTAAAAATGGCATGGAAGGGTAGACGCTCTTTGCTGTCTTTTGTGAGTAAGTACTTTCCAGATAGTCTAAGGTAAGAATACTCATCTAGGTCTATCTCCTCTGATATATCCTGAAAAACCATATTGTCGACTTTCTCAAAAAAGATATCGTCCAGTGCAGATTTTTTCTTCTCTGATGATTTTTCTTTACGCAGTGATCCTTTAAAGGTTTCTACTACAGTAAGCTTAAAGCCGTACTTATAACCGCCTCTCCATGCCCACTGAGCCATTATCTGATCCAAGTCTTTGTAGAGTGGCATAAAGGATTTAAATGCTCCGAATCGTTGGGAATTAATAGAAGAGATCAGCGATACTTCTTTATTTCTTACATAGTTACTGCCTATCCATTCTTTATTCGCTTCAGCGTAATCGACAATGGCCTCTACCTTATCATACTCATCATTAAAAAATCCAACTTTCTTTTCTATATGACTGTCTAGCAGACTAGCAAGCAGCCTTCCTGTTGAGTGAGAAGAGGGTAGTTTTCCTGTCATTTTTTCTCTAAGTCCGATGGTCGCTGCCTTACTTTCTAAAGGAAAAGTAGGATCTACATCGAAGTGTTTCTGAGCGGTCTCTTCTTTTAGGAAGTCTGTGATATTTCCAGTTTTACTTAGATGGTTTAGCTCTATGGCAGTTATATATTTAGAATCTGTAAAGTTTTCTACCAGCAGTTTTGCTTCTTCTAGATTGGTATCTTTTAGAAGTCCAGGGATTCTAGCTTCTGTGTATTCAGAGACTCCGTAGATTTTCCGATAGCTCAGCAGGTCTTCGACATCCGCTACCATTTTTTGAGCGATAAGTTCCGTACTTCCCATATTCTCATCTCCGAAGTGCTCGTGATAGAGTCCTAGATCCTCAATAGATTTTATATGCTTGAGTCCTACTTCTTGAGGATTTTCTATGGGAAACTGTGGATACTCGGTGAGAGCCTTTATAAAGGAACTCATATCTCCTTTTGCCAGGAGCTTATCTCTAGACCGTTCTAGTTTACGATCTCCTTTTAGATTTTCATACTCAGGACCATAAAACCATACAAATTTATACTTGTCAGTTTTCTTCTGGAGTCCATCCCAGTAGTAGGCTTCTTTTATAGAGTAGCCCAATGCATCTAGCTCACTGGTTATCGCTTGAGGTTTTTGCGGTTTATCATAGGCGATATGATAGATGCCATCACGGTCATGTTTTTTACTTTTTATAAGGTCAGATATACTCGGATTACGGGCACATCCGATAATTAAAAGCATTGAGAATAAAAGGGAAAGTTGAGCTCCTGTTTTAAGCAGCATTGTTATTTCGTTTAACTAAGAACGAAAGTAACCAATCATATCTTATATATAAGAAACTTTAATATGAGAGTTTTTGGCTATAGCCAAAAAAAAAGCCTGAATCTTATCGAATCAGGCTTTTTCCTTATTATTTCTTGCTATTTCTAGTCCTTACATGTCCCCATCCTTTGACTCCATTTCTTGTGGAGCAGCTTCTACGAGGTGTTCTTTATCTCTGAATGCTTTGATAGAGGAGATGTTTGCATCATACTCTTCATCAAAAATAGCACCGTACTCTTGGTATTTATCTTTAAGCTCTGATTGCTTTTCGTTTCTATCGTCCTTAGGCAGTTGCTGAGTAGCGATATAACTCTTACTCTTCCACTTAGCTAAGAAACTTTTCTTCTTACTTCTCAGAGAGATAGTAGCAGAGTTTATCTTAGTATACGTTCTGTTCTTTGCATTCTTAGTAGGTTGTTTTTCTCCTTTGGCTAGAACCTTAGAGAATTCTTCTACCTGCTTAGTTACTGTCTTTTTGTACTCTTCATCTAGTTTAAGAATGGATTCTTCTAGTTTAGCGGTAAGTTCTTCATGACGGCTGTTATACTCCTCGATCATTTCCTTAGTATTAGAGCCTTCTGCGGCCTCTACACTTGCTACATCCATGATGTCAGCAATTAATCCCTGGGAGTAGGTAATCTGTCCTACAATCAAGAAAGCAAAAACGATAATAAATTTTTTCATCTGGTTAATTTCTTACGTCCATCAAATCGTGTCCAAAAATAATCAATTATATAGACACAAAAGGTTAACGATGATACGAATGCTATCATTGTTAAAAATATTTTAAAATATGCTGATAATCGCAAATTTCTTAAAAATTCTATTTTTTATGTCTTTTCACTTTTGAAAGTCAAAAAATAGAAGATTTAGCTGGCTTTATATAACTGTAGTCTTATAACCAATATCATACCAAAGGTTTATGTATTACAAAAATATTTAATGTATATCAGATATTGTTAGAATCATAGTTTCGAGTCGAGAAAACGACTTTTATAACTTAAGATAAAGTTGTATAACTTAAAAATACGTTATACATTTATAATTAAGCAAAATGCCATTTATGAGACAACTTACTAAGGGAGAAGAGGAGATAATGCAGATGTTTTGGGTCCATGGCCCGAGCACTGTCAGTCATCTTATAAGTCTGATGCCTGAGCCGCATCCGCCACATAGTAGTATATCTACCATCGTAAGAACCTTAGAAAAGAAGGGATTTGTAAATCATAAGGCCTATGGACGTACCTACGAGTATTTTGCCATCATAGCCAAAGAAAACTATTCTAAGTATTCCATTTCCAATCTAGTAAAAGGCTATTTCCAGGGTTCCATGAATAACATGGTCTCCTTTCTGGTAGAGGAAAACGACCTAGACCTCAAGCAACTCTCTGAACTGGTTGAAGAATTAAAAAATAAAGAGTCAGAATAAAACAACTATCATGATTCATTATTTCCTCTGTGTAAGTCTTTCCTGGTTTCTGTTCTATCTTATATATGTTGTCTTTTTACAACGAGAGACATTTTTTAAGAGCAACAGATGGTATCTACTTTCTAGTTTTATTGCCGGTCTCCTTTTACCTCTGGTACATTTCCTACCAGATTTTACAATAGCAGCAGAATCGAATATTATAGAAGATACTGCCCAGATTATCTCTAGTAGTAGCGAGGGAATAGTTTACTACTTCTCATCCGTAGAAGGACAGACTGCTCAGATATCTACCTCTCCATTAGCGGCATCTCATAAATCCATCTTGCATATAACCTGGTCTCAAGTAATGATGATGCTTTACTTGCTAGGAGTTTTTTTGGCTGTAGCCAAAATGATTTACGGACTCTATCAGATATATCGAGTGTATAAATCTGCCACTATTGAGGAGTACAAAAATGGAGTATGTCTAGCGATTACGGATAGGGCAGTACACCCGTTTTCGTTTTTTAAATATGTCTTCCTCAGTCCGAGTACGCTTAATCATCCAGAGTTGAGACAGATTATAAATCATGAGACAGAGCATATAAAAGGACATCACACACTCGATATGCTACTACTAGAACTGGTAGGAATATTTTTCTGGTGGAACCCGATGATACATTTATACCGCAAATCCCTCAAACAAACCCACGAATACCTCGCAGATCAGTATGCGAGTCTATCTATAGAAAAAAAGAAGTATGGCCACATTCTTTTAGGGCACAGCTCATCCGGAACTGAGCTTGCCCTTACTCATTCATTTTTTAATTCACATTTAAAAAAACGTATAGATATGTTGTTTAAAGAAAAATCTGTGGCCTCCAGAAAATCGAGGTATTTATTGGTGCTGCCTTTATTGGCTTTTTTAGTCTTGGTGTTTTCTTGTAGTTCTGAGATTAGCTTGGATGATAATCAGCCTCCCCGAGAATTGGTGGAGATTATGGATGAATTGACTAATGGCGAAATGAATGCGGACCATGATATTATCTATTCTATTCTAAAAGGACCAAAGGAAGAATTTGCTAATGAAATGCAAAAATTGCAAAATGCGATGGGAGCGACTAAAGTCAATTCTAAGAATGCACTTCTTACAAATTACACTTTATTGGTAAATGATGCCAGATTTACTCCTTATAAAAACTATATCGAAAAGCGTTTTAATGAGGCCGCAGAGAAGAAATTAGGTAAAGAATTATTTTTCTATCCAGTAAATGATGGACATTATGGTTTACAAACAAGCCTACTAAAGACGAGCTCAATAGAACAAGAAATAGATAGAATTCTAGAAAAGAAACTTTCGGACTATAGTGTTTTTAGGGCTTTGTATTCCTCAGATATGAGCAGCATGGAGCGAATGAAACTGAGAAAAGAGGGAAAAGATCTATTAGGAATATATACCGAGCTGGTTAATGACCCTAGATACAATTCATATAAAAAATATATCGAAAAGCAATTAATAGTTTCCGCATCCTACCATGGTATGGAGGTCAGCTTTACAGCTATTGGAGATGATGAATATAGTATGGAAACAGAATCAATAGTAGGACGTAACACATGTACAGTAATCGACTTACTTATAGAATCTGAAAAAGTTGATAATAAAGATTTGGTACTTTATATTTTAAATGGAAAGCCTACAAGTAGAGAGTATCTTAATGAGTTTTCTCCAAGAGGCTATAGTCTTAGAATCTATACCGACAAAGATGACACAGATCGTTTTCTAAACCTATATGATCCGATGCGTACCTATGAAGTAGTTGTACGAATCGAGACTGGAACGTTTGAAGAATAGTTGAATAAATAATTAAAGCACTTATCTATATCCGTGGATAGGTGCTTTTTTATATTGATAGGATATTCGAAATGCTGACATAAAATTCCACCTACCAGACACAGGCATATCAACCAGTATAAACTATGTATTCGGATATAAGCCCATCCTCGTTTCTCAAAAAGTGCATTTATAGCCATTATAGGAAAGACAAATAATACGGTAATAATCAAACCATGTATAGCACCGTGCTTAAAAGAGCGATGAGCATCTCCATACTTGTCCATAATTTCTTGAAACATGATATGAGCTTCTGATCCCTTTTCTAGCACATCAGGAATCATCATTTGCATGACAGATGGTTGATGATTTACGATACCGCTAAGTCCAAAACTCAATACTACTGCTAAGAAATAACTTAGTCCGAGCAACAAAGCAAAATTCCCTTCCTCTATTGATTCTTCTGTAAAGCCATTAAGCTTCATCCACTTATTGCCGAAGGCAAATTTTCCATAATAAAGAGCTCCGACGAAGATGGGTATGAGTACGGTGAGTAAGAAGAGGTATAGGTTAGAGGGCATTAATTGGGCTTATATGTTCGTAGCGACTTCGGATTACAAGAATTATGTTTTATCTTAATTCCTGAAACAACTAATTTTTCTTATGAGAAGCCTTCTGATATTCTCTTTCATCATTTGTTCCTTCCAATTATGTTCTCAATTTCAATGGCAGCATTATTCTGATGATTCATACATCTACGATATGGAACTAATAGATAATGAGGCTTGGATTGCATGTAGAGGTGGGTTAGTTATCATTGATACTTTAACAGCAGATAAAAGGATTATTAAAAATGGCAATAGTCCTTTGAAAGGAAGAGGAGTTATGGGGATTGAACAGCAAGAAAACGGAGATATCTGGCTGGCAACTAGTGAAGCAGGCTTATTTCAAATTAGTGATGGGGATTGGACTCATTATGATAAAGACTCTCGAGGAAATGATATGAAGTCTATTACGAAATTGGTTGCTCAAGGAGATAGGATTTGGTTTCACAACAATTCGAACATTTCTCAGGGAAATGATAATGGGATATTTTCTTTAAAGGATGGAGAGATGGAATTACATCTTGGGGATTTGGATGAAGTAGTAAAATCCATTCAAGTTATAGATGAAAATAATATTTTGATTTGGACCAGGTTTTATGTTTATACCTACAATGGTACTGAGATAGTAAATACCATCGATTTAGAGCTACATGAAATTCTCGGATATTCTATTTCAATTGTTTTCATTGACTCTCAAAAGAATATGTGGTTTTCATACTGGAAATCAGCAAGTGTTTCTAATGATCCCTTTTTAATAAGAAAATTTGATGGAACGGATTGGACCACATATGAGTTAGATCACAATGTAAACAGAATAGTAGAAGACTCAACTGGGAAAATATGGTGTGAATACGATTCTGATGATGCCGATGTGTATGCATACGCATATATTGAAAATGATGTTATTCATAAAATTACTCTTCAAAGTATTCAGAGTATTCCTTTTCGTTTTGGGACTCCAAGACTCCTCAAAGTCTCATCAAATAATAAATTATGGGTAACGGGCAGTTCAAGCCCAAATGATCCATTAGTATATAGCTATGATTTTAATGAACTAATAGCATATGATACGTCTATAGATAACCTTGAAAACTCCATTTATACAGATCTCATTACAACCTGTGAGGGAGATATTCTTGCAGGTAGTTACAGTAAGATAGAAATCTTTAAAAATGGCGAATGGAATGTATTTATGGAAAATAATGGGGACTTTTCTGGAGGTATTCATGATATTAATGTGCATCCCATTACCTGTGAGCTTTATTTTGCTGTAAATGGAGATACCCAATGTCTTTATAAATTTGACGGCTCAGCGATTGTACCTGTACCTAATCCATTCGGGTCTACCTGTATTATAGACATATACTTTGATGATATTGGTAATTTATACGCTTCTGGATGGTTAACTGGATGGGGAGTCTACAATGGGTCACAATGGGATTATGTCTATACTGGTCCACCAAGTGGAGTTATTGATGATTCTGTTAATGGTACTGTTGTTGATAAATTTGGAGTGCCATGGATTTCGACTGACGAAGATGGATTATGCAAGTATGAAAACGGAAATATGATTTGCTATAATGCTCAGAACTCAATACTTGAAAATAAATATTATCTACTGTATAAGGATAAAAATGACAATATCTGGGCACATAGTGGAAACAAGTTGTACAAATTTGATGGGACAGAATGGACTTTAAATGTTTTGCCTTTTCCAGATATGAGTATCTCTTCTATTTATCATATTAAGGATAATGAATTTTGGTTAGCGACTTATCGAAATGGATTGTTTTACTGGAATGGAATTGACTTAATAAATTATAACGTTCATAATTCCGATATTTCCTCAGATCGTATATTGGAAATTGCTTCTGATAAAAATGGTTCGCTTTGGATGATTGATAATTTTGGAGTCTCGAGATTAACCTGTCTTGCAAGGTCCAAAAATGAAATTGTACGAGGCAAGGTTTATTTTGATGCCAACTTAAATGGGGCTTATGAAGAAGAAATAGATCAGCCACTAGCGGCTCAAAAAGTTCGCATCCAACCAGAAAACGTTCTTTCTTATAGTAATATAAATGGAGATTATTCCTTCGTTCCGATAAATGGATCTAGTCATGAGATAGAAGTAGAAACTAGTTCAGGATTTGAAGCTACTAGTCCTAATCCATTTATAGGACCTATAAATATTGAACAGAATCAATCGGCTAATATGGGATTTTGGGCAGACCAATTGCCATTAAATTTTGAACTTGATCTAGGTCATACTCCTATGATATGTAACTTTCCAGTATCTACATGGATTACTCTAGAAAATCAAAGTTCTCAAATATCGGAAGGAACTTTATTTTTAAATTCAAGCCATGAGATTACCTACCTAGATGCCATACCTTCTTATCAAACGGAATCAAATGATGGGATAGAATGGATTGTTACGGATTTACAACCCTTTGAGAGAAGAGTATTTAGATTAGATTTGGTAGGACCTGCTGAAGAATTTTTTGATGAGCAAGTTATACTCAAAACTTGTTTCCAAACTGATACTCAAGAAAACTGTAGTGAATCAGAAGAGGCTTTATTATGTTCTTATGACCCAAATGATAAACGTGCAAGTTCTACTGGACCGAGTATCGATGAATATTCTTTGTTAAAGGATGAATTAGAATACACCATACGATTTCAGAATATGGGTAATTATCGAGCGGCTAAAGTGATAATCCTCGATACGCTAGATGAAAATCTAAATGTTGAAAGTTTTGAAATAATCTCTTCAAGCCATACTGTGGATGTAACCCTACACGAAGGCGTTGTAGAATTTTTATTTGAAGATATCTTCTTACCACCTATAGAGCAAGACTCATTGCTCAGTCAAGGATTTGTAAAATATCGAATTGCACCCAATGCAGATATTCTAGATAATACCTTGATAGAAAATACAGCATATATTTATTTTGATTTTAATAATGCCATAGTTACTAATACGACAAAAAATATACTGGTAGAAGAACTCCCAACTATATCGAGTACCAGTGACCTAGTACAGACCATAAAAGTTTACCCCAATCCTACGAATGGCAATATCTATTTAGAACTTGATCAAGCGGAACTTATAGATATTAAGATTTATAATCTTTTAGGAAATCTAGTATATCAGAAAAATCAAAGCTCCAAGGAAGAGATAGATATTTCTCAACTGGTCGATGGGACTTATGTTGTAAATTTCCAGATGAACAATAAGTTTTTCGTTTCTAAGTTTGTGAAGATTTGATTATGTTCAGTCAGCAAGTTTGAACACTTAAAAAACCATTATGGAAAAAATCTATATTATCCTTTTTCTTTCAACACTTTTCTGTACATCTTCTTCTGCTCAGGAGATTACTAAGGTAAGTGGTAAAAAATATTCATTGAATAATGTTACCTATCATTTTGATGAAATGGAGCCTATATTTGATGTAGGAGGTGGATTGGATAGGCTTTATCGCAATGCTCGTAAATCTGATAAAATCGCAAAAGGATTTGGCTATTTTACATTGGGTGCTATGGGAGTAGGTGTTTTAGCTCCTATAATAAACCCGCGACCTCCAGAGGATATGTATTGTGATCTCCTCTGTTTATCCAAAGGTGCACAAATCGGACTTATATCTTTGTTCATTGTAGTTCCCGTATCTGGCACTATTGCACTTACGGCAAAATTTAGAGCAAAAAAGAAAAGAAATAGATTAATCAAAATCTATAATAGGTATGTTGCCGGTGAAAAAGAATTGGGCTACGATAACAATTCTGAGATTCTACTTAAAGCAGGAGCAACTCCATCAGGTGTAGGAGTAACTTTGACTTTTTAAAAGCCAGAAAAGCCAATGGTTTATGGTATTCTAAATCCGATTCGATTGGTCAAAAGCCGCTTCCATATAATTGATTTGACTATTAGGAATTTTTAATTCCTTGGCTCTTTGATTCCACTTTGAGATTTCTTTTTGTGTTTTAGAAATATACTTTTTAGCATCAGCTGGAGACCATCTAAAATATTCTGCTACACTCTGACAGAGCTCATAACTTAGGCTGTTGTC
This sequence comes from uncultured Saprospiraceae bacterium, assembly GCA_964509175.1. Lineage (GTDB taxonomy): Bacteria > Bacteroidota > Bacteroidia > Chitinophagales > Saprospiraceae > JAHDHU01. Next base: position 26,956 of record CAZDWO010000006.1, on the reverse strand, counting down.
GTCCTCAGAGATGTTTAGACTCAGGCCAGTTCCATATTCATTTGGGTTTATATCGTAAGCAGGGGAGAGTGTCCAGCCTTGTCGGGTAAGGAGAAAACCATGATTTCTTAGGTGATCATCGGTATTTGCGATACCTACAGAAAAAACGATGCGTCTCCATAGTTCTTGCAAGTCTTTTTCAGGTAATGCTCCATAGGTTTCTATGAGGTCTACTAGCTCTAAGTAACTCACTCCTTCTTTATGACTGTTTCCATCTTTATAACCCAGTAGGGTCATAGCTGAGGCAAAATGAAGTCGTTCATTTTTTTTAGATCTATCAAACCTCTTGGTAAGATAGGTGTGTTGTTTTTGAGAGAAAATAGAGGCCTCAGCTTTTGCAACATTTATGTTTAGTTTTTTTGCCATTCGGTTTACGAGTAATTCCCAGATTCCTGAATCTTTTTGGTCAGACTTACTTGGAAATTTGGCTATCCATAAACTGCCATCTGTATGTCTTACACTGGCTTTTGGTCTAGCTCCACCTAAAGAAGAACCAGGAGCCATCATTATTTTCAACCATTTTTCTGCTTCCTTATTTTTAAAAAAGTCATCGTCTTCGATATTAAGGCTTGCCTGTTCTAATTCTCGAATACTGGTCATCGGAGGTACCTGGATTGATTCAGAATCTTCTAAATAATTTTCTTCTTTATTTAGTTTGAAGCGTATTGCTCCCATCCGAGTATCGTCATTTACACCGAGTAGAAAATCAGATTCTGAAAGTCTCTTTTTTGGGTTTCCTGATTTTCTTGCAATAATTGCCTCTCTTCTTTCCATCAGCATTCTTCCCCATCTGTCAGGAGAGGAATCTAGAAATAGTCCGAAGTTTGGTTTTTCATCTGATAAGTATTGTGGTCCTGTATAGAGTTTTAGATCTGGATCTAAGTCTTGGGCATAGCCGCTCTCTATCCACTTCTGATTATACTCAAACGAGAATATTTCTTCTCCTTTGGAAATTTCAGAACGTAGAATACCCAATAACGAGGTAGCGGGCAGCTTCAGCCAGTCCATGTAAACCAGAATCTCTTTCATTATTTATTTTTCTTAGGACCTCTCTTTTTTACTTGTAAATTAAGATCTTGGAGCTTTCTTCCTAGTGCATCATCCTCAGCCACTGTTTCTAAATCTTTAGCTAAACCTAGTACAGAAAGTACCTGTAGTATGTTTCCTATACTGATATGCGAACTGCCCTTCTCGATATGCCAGAGGGTTTTTCTTGATATTCCAGCTCTGGTAGAAACCTGCTCAGCAGTAAACTTCCGTCTTAATCGAGCTAGCTTTAATCGTTCTCCGAGCTTTTCAATTATTTTCTGTTCTTTTGGTAGTAATTTCGGACTTTTTGCACCCATAAAATTTCTAATTAGATACAAATATCTTATAAATGTTTCTAAATAGCAATTTTATGGACGATGGATGTTGCTTTGTTTTTCTTTAAAGTGTTCTAGAGAAACATGATTTAGGTATCACGATTAGTTTCATGGCAGTTCCTTGTCAACATCCAAAAATGGTTTCATATCAATACTGCTGCGGGTAATAATTATTTCAGCATTGATGTTTGTACGCTCTACTCACCCAACAAAACATCCATAGTCTGCACTGCCACTGCATGATAGTTGCCCTTAGACTTCTTATAAATTGACCTAGCCAGTTCTATATCACCGGATTCTTTTAAGGCTCTATAAAGTGGAGTCAGAAACTTACGACGTCCAACAGAAATTAGAAAGTTTTCTATCTGTGGAGTTATGTTTTTATAATATCCGTTCTTTATGGACAGCTCATACCAGGCAGCTTTTATCTCAGAGTTTCCAGAATTGGCAAACCCAAAACGCTTCTCTAATGCCTGCATGTTATCCATTGATAGTTGGGTAGGGAGCTTACGGACAAAGTGTATCCACTGATGAGTGTTCCAGTTTTCTGTTCCAGCTATTGTCAGATTTCCTTTTGAGATTTCCGTATCGATAATTTTATCTATCGAACTAAATTTATCAGAAACCGGAACTGGACAGTTGTCAGGTATGCCTGGTCCGTAGATCCAGTCATTGATGTTGGACTTGAGGCTGTATTTTTCTATGAGGTTCTCATTTAGGTAAGTGATAAATTCCTCAGTAGTCAGTGTTTGGAATTTATGAGTCTCAAAGTATTCTTTCAGGAATGCATCAAACTTCTCTCTTCCTACTTCTGCTTCTAGAGACATTAAAAAGTAAGCTCCTTTTTCATAAGCGATGTCTGTCATTCCATCATCGGCGTCTCTTCCTTTGAGGTTAAGTTTAAGATGTGTGTCAGCATGGCTGTGTCCGATGTCGTGGACGTCTGCTTGTAAATCTTGATAACCGAGTAGAGCCAGCATGTCAGTATATTCCTTTCCATAGAGAGCCTCCATGATACGTCTCTCGAAGTATACAGTAAAACCCTCGTTTAGCCAGAAGTCATTCCAGGTTGCATTGGTTACGAGATTGCCAGACCACGAGTGTGCAAGCTCGTGAGCGATAAGAGCAGTCAGTGATCTGTCTCCAGCGATGATGGTAGGAGTGGCAAAAGTAAGTCGAGGATTCTCCATTCCTCCAAAGGGAAAACTAGGAGGAAGTACAATGATGTCATATCTATCCCACAGGTAGGGTCCATAAAGATTCTCTGCGGCATGCAGCATCTTCTCTGTATCTCCAAACTCGTAAACAGCTGATTCTAAGACACTTGGCTCTGCATATACACCACATTGTGTTCCTATCTTACCGAATTCTAAATCTCCTACAGCGATAGCTATTAGATATGGAGGTATGGCTTGCTTCATAGAAAATTCATAAACTCCAGTGTCGTTTTTCTCAAATGGATTAGAGGCACTCATAACTGCGAGGAGGTCTTTTGGGACCTTTACTTTTGCATCATAGGTAATTCTTATTCCTGGACTGTCCTGGCAGGGAATCCATGTACGAGTCAGTATTGCTTGTCCTTGTGAGAATAAAAACGGCTGTTTTTTATCTGCAGTCTGTTGTGGAGATAACCATTGTAGAGCAGCAGAGTTAGGTGAGGTAGTGTATTCTATCTCTACCTTTTTTGAATTTTCTGTGATGGCAATTTTTAGCGGGTTCCCGAGTATACCTTTTTTAAATTGTACGTTGATACTAGCAGGTGTCTGACCATCTACTTTGATACTTTTTATATCTAAGTCCTTTGTATCTAGGATTAATTCTTTTGCACCAGGAGCTGCTTTTATATCATAGCTAGCCACAGCATGGATTACTTTTTTATCAAAATCTATATCCATATCTAGGTCTAAGTGAGTAGTCAGAGCTTCTGATGGATTACTATAGGAATGATGATCTTTACGATCGGCTTTTGCATATTGATCAAAAATAGAATCAGATTTCATAGTAGTAGAATCTTGGCAGCTGGTTATAAGAACCAGGCAGAGTAGGGCTAGTAAATTTTTCATATTTGGAAAACGTAGAGAAGTAGTCTTTTATTGGCTTTAAGCCCTAGAAGGGATTACTCCTTATTATGTTATAAATGTTTTTCAATCTTAGTCTTTATTGAACTTAAAGAAGTTTTGATTTCCTCTTTTAAGGTATTGAGTCTGCTCAGCTTTTCTTCTTCCTTTCCTAGATGCTCATCGAAGGCAGTAAAGTTATTGTCTATTTTTTGTTTTATACCTGCAGTATATTCCTTTAGCTTTTCGGTAACTTCTACTTCTAGCTGCTTTCTACCTTTGGCGATTTCTTCTCTAAAGCCAGACATTATTTTACGACGTTTAAAACCGACTGTCACTCCTGCAAACAGGATTCCGATGGTAGTAAGTATTCCTCCAGTAATGTCGAAGACCGCTCCATTTACCACACTAGCCAATATGATTCCTACGATAGCGATACCTCCACCAGCAGCCATATTAGGAGCCATGTTTTCTGTTTCTGACATTAGGCCTTTGTCATAAAAATTTTCGGATTTCTCCATAAACTGATTGAAGGTCTGCTGCAGGTCCTTCAGTACATTGGCTCGTTTGTCAGCGATGTCTGCAAATATCTCATCACTATCTTTTAAGACTGTTTTACTGGTTTTGATTTTAGAATCTACCAGTTTGGCCATGGTCTGTATATTATCAGCGATGTCGATGACTCCGCTTTGCAGCCTGTCCTTAAGAGCGATGTTTAGGTCCTTCTCAAAATCAGAAGTGAGTTTTTCCAGATGTTCCTTTGGCCCTTTTTTAGAACCCATGATAGAGGAGATAGATCTTCTCAGTAAGGGTAGGAAAGAAAGTTCTGAAGAGAGTTTGGTCTCTGTTTCTCGAGTTATCCGATCATAAGAAGCAAGTAGATTCTCTACTAGAAAATCGATTTGCTTTTCTGTTTTTGTTTTTTGCGTCTCGAGGGTTTCTTTTATATCATCTCTAAACTCCTTGTCTAGCTGCCACTGTTCCGTTCGGAGATCTATGCTCTGAGCGATCTTATCATTTATATTATCTGCAGTTACTGCATTATTCTTCAGTTTCAGAAAAGGAGCCTTACCACCGGTGATATTATTTTGAATATAGGTTTTTAAAGAATCAAATCCACTATCGGCATTGTCTTCTTGCTCCATCTTAGCAGATACTGCATATACATTAGGATTGCTTATACCTTTCTGGATAGCATAATCGGTTACTCCCTTTGTATTTACTACTAAATCAGCTGGGACCATGAGATCCTTTTGCTGGAGCACAAAAATTATTTTTTTATGCCATTCTTCATTTATATAATCAAAGAATTCCCAAGCCGATTGACGGTAGGGATTTTTAGATTCAAATACAAATACAATAAGATCTGAATGTGGTATAAAACGTTCTGTAATTTCTTGATGGTGGTCTACAATCGTGTTAGTACCAGGTGTATCAACGATTGCGATGTCCTTTAATATATCTATAGGTTGTGTGATTCTTTTTAAATATGGATTTATATCTATTATTTGGCTCTCCTTACCATAAACGATCTGTTGTATCGTATCTGTCATAGGTGATGCGGCGACCTTACATATTTCTTCTTTTGAACCGAGAAGAGCGTTTATAAAGCTACTCTTACCAGCCTTCACCTCACCTACGATAACAAAGAGAAAGGGATCATGTATCCGCTCTAATATCTCACGGACCGTTTCATCTAAGCTCTCATGACCGATGTCCTGAGTGAGCTGATGCAATGATTCTATAGATTCCTGTAGTTGTTCCTTAAGTGTATTAAATCCTTCTTTAAAGAGAATCTTCATTTATATATACTGTTCAATCTTCTAAGTTATGACTGATTCTCTGGATTAAGTCATTCTATGTCCATTTCTTTCAGGTATTTAAGCGATTCTGGTCCCTGATTCATCAGTAAATCTAAGACGGACATATCTGGAATAAAACCATATTTATGTTCAAATACCTGAGGATAGCTATTCTTATAGGACATCTTTAATGAGCCTACCTTATGTGCTCTGAGATCTGTCATATCTTCTACCTCATGAGTATATTTTTTAGTTTCTGTTATTTCCAGGTTTGCATCTAACTTTTCCATAATCCAGTAAAAGAGGTTTTGATTGAGATCAAATAAATAGTCATTCGACGAAAGTAAAATTGCTTCTAGTTCATCAATGTAAAAATTATAGTAAGGTGATCTCATGTATCCATCTCTGATTTTTTTTAGATGCTGTACATTCCAATCCTCATCATAAGATATTTTCACTGATTTGATATTCATTCCATTGTTCTTGCCTTTTTTTAATGGAATTGACAAAGGCACTACACCCTTACTACACACAATCTCACATTTATTTCTGAACGATTTTTTTTGGTAATTCTCATGACATTCTAGGATTCCGACCCTCGATTTGACTAGGGATTTCCAGAGAAATATTGGTCCTAAATACGTGCTACAAAAAATCATTTTTTTCAATTTCCAATTTTACAATGATTAACAAAGAAACGACAAAACAGATTTCAACTACTGAAAAAGTTTTCACCAAAATTACACCACATGAAAAATTTTTTAACTCCGATAATTTTAATTTTTGCGATGGGAGCAGGAATTACTCAGTCACAATCTTTTACATTTCACAAAGAGCAGTCATCTTTAAGCGTTCCACAGCGATCAAATGATTACAGTAAGTTTGAAGTTTTTTCTACCAATCTTTCTGAACTTAAAAGTGATTTAGAAAATAGAAATAGTTCTGTTGAGTTTCAGTTTGCTTCTGAAAAAACCATCAGCATGGAACTTACCCCTAGTTATATTTTAGACCCTAGTTTTAATGTTTCTTACATAGATGAGTCAGGAAAAAATTCTCACAAACCTGCTCATGACATCCTGACTCTCAAAGGATATACTGACCATGGTGAGGTCAGATTAACGATTACAGATAAATATATAAATGGATTTATGGACACTGCAGAGGGTGCTCTATACATAGAATCCTTTGAAAGTTCTGAGGATAGAGATTTGTTTACACTAGTAAATCAAAATGATATAAAAGATAAAAACCATAAAAATTGTAAGCATAGTAATTACTTTCAGTCTAGAGTGGATGAGTCAACTACCACGACCCTAGTTTCTGGTCAATGTTATCAAATAGGACTATCCGTTGCTGCAGATTATTTAATGGTTTCTGATCATGGAGGAATCGATAATACGATAAATCAAATAGTTTCTGTAATGAATAATGTTCAAGCAAACTATGAGTTAAGCGAAGACAATTTTGACAATGGTATAGAATTTAACCTAGTAGAAATAGTATTGTCTACTTGTGAGATATGTGATCCATGGACAGACTCAGAAAATTTCTTTGATGTTTTTAGCAGCTTTGAAGATTGGGCCACAGAAGGAGGATTTACTAGTCAGCATCACATCGGTCAGTTTTGGACGGATAGAGATTTTCATGGAAATGTAGTAGGGCTAGCTGGTTATGATTCTAAAAAATTAAGTGGTCACAGTAGATATCACATTTTACAGGATTTTACAGCTAATGCAGCTTTCCTAAGAACGATGACTACTCATGAAATAGGACATAACTTAGGAGCTGCTGATCTAGCAGAATCAGGGTCTATCATGTCTGGTAGCCTATCCGATAGTGAGTTCTGGACTGATGGAACTAAGCTCAGTATCAATAATGAAATTGTATATCAGACTGACGTATTAGGAGTGTGTGGTACAAATCTTTGTGATCCTGTAGCGGGCTTAGAGATAAGTAACATTACGGAAACTTCTTTTTCCCTTTCTTGGAATTCGGATCCATCTGATAATTTTGATATTGTAATTACAAATGAAGTAACAGAGGAAATAATTTTTACAGATAATATTTCTGGAAATTCTATGGTAATTACTCCTGAGGAGTATAGTATTTGTGAGACCTATCTAGTGGAGATATCTAAGAATTGCTCGCCGATTCAGAGTGATAAAATAAGTGTACACTTTGTGTCTCCGATTAATCAAGGGTGTGCAGATTTTGAAGTAGGAGGGACGATTCAGTGGGTTTCTAGAGATTTAGAATTTATCGATCATTCTATAAATGCAACTAACTGGGAATGGAATTTTGGAGATGGAAACATTTCTGAAAATCAAGACCCTGTTCATAACTACGACCAAGCTGGAACTTATGCAGTGAGTCTATCAGTAAATGATGGAGTTCATGAAAAAGTTTTCGACAATTGTGTACACGTACTACCGACCGTAAATCTACCCTATGAGATAGAGCATGGCGGTTCATTTGAATCAGAAAATTTTCATTGGGCAGGAGAGACTATAGGCTATCCGTCTGACCTATGGCAGAAGGGTATTGCTACCGGCCCTCTTTCCTCTGATGATAATGTATGGAAAACACTATTATCCGAGTCTGTACATAATGAATCTACACAATCTGCACTATATAGTCCTAAGTTCAATTTTGCTCTAACTGATGAGTATGTATTGAGTTTTGAGTTGAGCATGGATGCACCAGTCTGTGAGTCTGTATTTGCATTACGTATGGAATACTCTGTAGACGGAGATAACTGGATAAGACTAGGATCTGAAGGAGACTCAGGAGAAAATATCCAAAACTGGTATAATAAAATGAAATGGTCTGCTTGTCCTATATCAAGGTCTGTATTTTTTGATCAGCAAGGATGGGCACTAAATGGAACAGATATTCTAGTAAGTTACGATGTATCTTTTCTCAGTGGAAATGAAGAAGTAGTTTTTAGATATGTTTTCAATACTAAGCCTGGTATAGAAACTGGATATGACGGAGTAATGATAGACGATTTTAGAATCGATGCCAGTGCACAGACTGTTGTATCTCTAGACCTATTATATTTTGAGGGTGAGAAAGAAAAGAAAGCAAATGAGCTGCACTGGGAAGCTATTAACATGGTAAACTTCGCAGGCTTTGTTATAGAAAAAAGTAATGATGGAATGACCTTTGATGACTTAGTAATGATACCTTCTGAAGGAGAGAGAGAAATGGAATATTTCTATACAGATGAGGAGATAGGAGAGGCCATCGCTTATTACAGATTAAAAATGCTAGACCTTGATGGAGAATTTTCATATTCTCGTATCCTTAAGATTTACAATGATGTAGAGGCGGTACAGTTAGCGATAGCACCTAACCCTAATGCATCAGGAAGTTTAAAAATAAATGTAAGTAGTGAAGAGACTTTGGATCAAATCCAAATCTTTAGTTACACTGGTCAGCTGGTTTTAGAAATGGAATACAGTGACCAAATAGATATTTCGGACCTAACTCAAGGGACTTACATAGTTAATCTATTGTCTCAGAATCACATCCTCGATGTCAAAAAATTACAAGTTATTTAGAACGGATATTAGGGTTGTTTCACATTGAAATTAGCTATTGGCCTATTGAAAATGTATGCCAGTTTCCAGTTTAAGAATAATACATCACTACGATTTAGAATCAGTCGACTTAGCCATTTCTCCTAATCCCAATTGTTTTGGAGTCTTGAATATTAATACTTCAGATTCTAAGGATTTTGACCTTATAAAAATTTATAACTACACAGGAAAGTTAGTGTTGGAGAAGGATTATAACAGTGAGATAGATATTTCTAAACTTATACCAGGAAGCTATATTGTAAAGTTTCTTGATGATACTCAAGTTGTGGATGTTCAGAAACTGCAGGTGATATAGACTCACTATACTTATAAAGCTAGAATTGTTCTTTACTTAATAGATATCAAATTATATCTATTGAAAAACATTTAAATTTATATATTACGTATATTTGTAATATGTAAAGTAATACTAATCAACAAATTTTAACAATTATGGGTTATATAAACTATATTATTATTATTATTATCTCCATTGTTTGCACCCATTCAATTAGTCTCTCTGCCCAAAAAGGTCAAATCCTTTTTGAGAATGTAGAATTAAGGTCATCAGACCTAAAGGATATCTATTCCGAGTATTCAGTGTTTTCTGCTGATTGTTCTCAACTCAAGAAAAAATTACATAATAAGAATACTTCTACTACCCTTCGTTTCGGCGAAATGCTAGAGATAGAAGTCGAACTTAGCCCATCTGATATATTGGCAGAGGATATAATAATTACAGAATCGGGTGCAAATGGGTCTCAGAGAATATATGAAGATTACTCTGGAATATGCCTGCAAGGACATAGCGATTATGGTCCTGTAAGACTAACTCTAAATGATAATTTTATCAATGGATTTATAACTACCCAGAGTGGCAGATATTATATAGAGTCATATGACACTGACGATTCAGACAAAGACTTATTTATTTTAGTCAATGAAAAAAATTATAAACAGGAAGCAGCTCATAGCTGTGGGCATGATGAGTTTATCGATGATTCTGTTACTAATAGAGATACAAGTAAACTTAGAAAAACCGGTCTATGTTATGAGCTAGATTTGGCCATAGCCTTAGACTATTCCATGTATGATAAGCATGGAAGCACCGAAAATGCCGTAGATCATGTAGTAAGTAATATGAATAATGTCGCTGCTAATTATGAGCTAAATGGTTCTCAGAATTTTGATGATGGGATAGAATTTAATCTAGTAGAGATCCAGCTATCTATCTGTGATGGTTGTGATCCGTGGACTTCATCATCTAGTATTTTTGTTTTTCTATTTGATTTTAGAAACTGGTCCAATGCAGGAGGATTTAGTCAGCCTCATCATATGGGACAGCTATGGACGGATAGAGATTTTGATGGAAACTTTGTGGGACTTGCCGATCTGGGATCTGATCTTATATGTAATGATGGTGTCTATCATGTGCTGCAGGATTATACCAGTAGTAGTGCTTTTCTAAGAGTGATGGCAGCTCATGAGATAGGACATAACTTCGGAGGTCTGCATGTAAACAGTACAGGTTTTATTATGTCACAGACACTGAATAATACCGACACATGGAATAGTGTAAATCAGTCAATACTCAGTGCTGAGATAGACTTACAAGGTACGACCTGCCTAAATTCTTGTGTAGGAAATAACTGCGATGCTCCGACTGAGGTCGAAGTGTCTAATATAAGTGAAACTGGTTTTGACCTCACATGGCAGGGTGATGGAAGTAGCACCTATGATCTTATGATATGGGATACGAATGATGATTCTATTCTGCATTCCGAGAGTACTACCAGCACTTCATTGAGTTTATCCCCTTCACTATACGAAGTCTGTCATAATTATAAAATCGAACTCAAAACGCTCTGCACTTCTGATACGAGCCTAGTACAAACAATTTTCTTTAGATCTCCAGTAGTACAAGGTTGTGCAGATTTTGTGCTTCCAGAAACAACAAATTGGTCCGGAGAGACACTCAATTTTCAAGACATGTCTATAAATGCCTCTACTTGGTTGTGGGATTTTGGAGATGGGAATCTTTCGTCTTTACAGAATCCGAGTCATAGCTATTCCCAGGCAGGTATATATAATGTAACCCTAGAAGTAAATAACGGGGCCCATACACTTGAACTAGATAGTGTGGTTTCTATCCTTCCAGATAGGACCTTACCATATACCGTTAGTGATGGAGGATCTTTTGATATTTCGACTTCAGATTTTGCCACAGAAGGTCTTAATGGCACTACGTCCATATGGCAATTAGGAGCCGCCACGGGACCCTTGTCATCTACGGATAATGTTTGGAAAACCTTTTTAAACGATGACATCGGTAAGATATCTACAGAGTCGGCACTTTATACTCCGAGGTTTGATTTTTCATTTACGGATACTTATACTTTAGAATTTGAGCATAGTATGGAAACGCAGTTTTGTAATGGGCCATTTGCCTTAAAGGTAGAGTATAGCGTAGATGATGGTGAGACTTGGACTCGATTAGGGTCTTATGGCGATGAAGCAGCGGGAATTACAAACTGGTACAACAGAGGACCTAGTTCTTCTTGTCCCATCTCTTCTAGCGTTTTTGATGATGCTACAGGTTGGACCTTTAATAACACTGATATATTTACCTCTTACGATGTCTCATTTTTGAGTGGAAACTCCGGTGTAATTTTCAGATTTTTATTCTCTGTTTCTAGTACCTTTTCGAGTGGCTATGCTGTTGATGGATCCATGATTGACAATTTCCAAATTAACGCTTCTGGAGTAGTAGCACACGAGTCTCTAGGACTTACTGGAGAAAATATGGAAGATCATAATCTGCTCTCATGGCTTATGGAGGATATAGAAGCAACGGATGATTTTATAATCTATAAGAGCATAGATGGTATAGATTTCCATCAAATAGCCACAATCGATGGTGTCAATAATAGGGGAGAATACTCCTATAAGGATTTAGAATTAGAACATAATCGTTCCTTCTATCAAGTTCATCTCATAAAAGAAAATGGGTCGGTCCTAAAGTCAGAAACTATAAGAGTAGATAGTCCTATAAAATCTAACCAGATTACAATCTTCCCTAATCCCAATGCCTCTGACATCCTCTGGATAGATACAGAAATAGAGTATGATTTAGTACAAATACATTCCATACATGGAAAAAAAGTAATAGAAAACTTTAGCTCATCACAGCTAAATATTAGTAGTCTATCTGCGGGTGTTTATACAGTTTCTTTTTATAAAGAGAATAAAATATTAGACCATCTAAAACTATACATTCAGTAAAAGGTATTACTTTGATGCCATGAGTATAAATCGGTTTAATGAGTCCTATTTCATTAAGCATAATTTTGAATATTGTGACAATAAGATAGAGGTTGATTCGGACTTAGAATTGATTGTAACCATTCCTGCGTATAAGGAAAAAGAACTTGCCGGATCCATAGAATCATTACTGGAAACTAGCCTTAAACCCAGTCAGTACCTCATTTTAGTACTTTTAAATCATCCGGCTGATGCCAATGAAGACCTAGTTTCTGAAACTCAGCAGCAATATAATTCTCTAAATTATGCAAGGGTAAGTACCTCTCTTAAAGTCCTGCCGACTAAGCATGCTGGAGTAGGTCTAGCGAGAAAAATACTCATGGACTCAGCAGCCAAAATCTTTGCAGATCTGCATAAACCCGAGGGAGTAATTATGGCCTATGATGCAGATTGTTTATGTAGACCAGATCATATGGCTCAGGTTTTATCTTACTTTAAAAAGGAACCATCTAAGGTAGCAGCCAGCATTTATTACGAGCATGATTTATCACTAGTCGTAGAGAATCATAGAGATTATATTATCGACTATGAATTGCACTTAAGAACTTATATAAATTGGAAAAAGTACATTGGTCTTCCATATGGCTTTCAGACTATTGGATCTAGTATGGCTGTGAGAGGAGGAATCTATACGCTAGTAGGTGGGATGAATAAACGTAAGGCTGGAGAAGATTTTTATTTTCTGCATAAATTTACGACAGCCTTTGATTTCGGGGAGATTAGGAATACGACGGTTTATCCATCTTCACGAATTTCTGATCGGGTACCCTTTGGGACGGGTCGAGCGATTCTACAGGCAGATCAGACAGGTGTACAAATAGATACTTATAATCCTCAGAGCTATTTACTTTTTTATCGGCTATTAAAAAATATGGATTCCTGGACTACAGGTATGTTTATTATAGAATCAGAAAGCCATGCCTTGCTCAACTATTTAGAAGAAATAAAATTTAAAGACCTTCTATCAGAATGCTTTTCTAATACCAGTTCTAAGCAGCAATTTGTAAAACGTTTTTTTAATCGTTTCGACGCTTTCCAGTTTATGAAGTACCTTCATTATTTGAGAAATAATGGTTTAGAAAATGTGAGACCTTTGGCTGCAGCCAATGCACTCCTAGAAAAATTTGGCTTAAGCCAAAAACAAACCAATGAAATGGCCTTACTAGAATTTAGAATAATAGATAAAACTGAGTCAGTGGAGAGCTGACCTAATTTCTAGACTATTTAAAATCTTTCCTTCCTCCTCTATCCAATATCGTAATCGCTCGTAGGTCTCTTCTTTCTCAAAATAATTAAGAGCCATTTTTACATATACGTTTCCATGCTTCGCCTCACTAATCCATAGCATCTTATAAAACTTTTTCATGTCCTCTTCAACTTGATTGTCAGCGACCATTTTAAATCGTTCAGCTCCTCGAGTTTCTACTACAGAAGCTACTAGCAGCCGATCTAGAAAACGTTGTCTCGTATCAGAATGCATTTTTTTAAGCAGTGCTTTTACATATGGATCTTCTCCCATTCTAGCGGGTAGGGGAATGTTATTTTTTTCCATTACCTCATAGACCAGTTTAAAATGTTCCAGTTCCTCTATTCCTATCTCTATCAGTTCAGGAATAATTTCTGGCTTATCGGGATACTTTGCGACCATGCTCATGGCCATGGCCGATGCCTTACGTTCACAGTTTGCATGATCTTGTAAGAAGGTCGGAAAATCTTCCATTACAGCTTCTATCCACTCCTTAGAACTCGGTACGACTACATCTAGATTTAGTTTCATAACAAATGTGTTTAAGACGCAAAAATGCTAATTATAATTGAAGGAACTGAAGACTTACATCTTATACTTATAACTATTTGTAAATGAATTTATGGAAAGGGTAAATATAGACGAGCTCGTTTTAGATTTTGGTAAATAACGCTAAAAAGGCAAAACAGCTTAACTTAGTGTAAGTCTCACAAACTTTTAGTACAAATGAATTTGACTACTTAATGGACATTAAATTACTTATATCTCAGATCCAGACAACCGACGTCTTTTTTTAAAAATAGGATATCTCGGACGATTGATAGGCATCTTACAATACGTAACTGTTTAATAGGTTTTTATATAGTAAAGTATGAGCAAAAAGGGAAGGATAGGGCTGAATATGGTGTCTCTTTATTGCAAAATATTGCCATAGAACTCGATGCCAAAGGACTTTCAACTAGAATTTTAAAGCTATTTAGGCAGTTTTATAAAAGTTATCCATCAATTGGGCAGGCAGTATCTGCCTTTTTGGAAATGCAAAAAGGGCAGACATCATCTGCCCTTTTAGAAAATGAGAATTTGCAGATAGTGTCCCTAAAGCTGATTCCAATAAGTCAAACAAAAACTGACCAATCTGAAGAAGCATACGCAATAACAGTTGAAAAATTACTCAACAATCTTTCTTTCTCACATTTTGTAGAACTAATGAAAATAGAGATGATACAGAAGAGAATGTATTAAAAGTATGTGGTCAGTTAGAGAACTTAAAAGACAAATCAATAGTCTCAGTTACGAAAGAAGTGCAGCATCAAAGAACCCAAAAATACTTTCAGATCAACTAAGCTGATCTAAGGATATAATGAGCCCAGAGCAGCTTATAAAAACACCATACGTATTTGATTTTCTCAATCTCCCAGATAGTATTTTAGGTTCCGAGTCCAAACTGTAAGAAGCACTGATTTTGGATTTAAAACAATTTATTCTAGAGCTAGGTCATGGATTCTGTTTTGAAGCACAACAGAAAAGAATCATCATAGGAGGGGAGTATTTCTATGTAGACATTGTCTTTTACCACAGAATACTTAAGTGCCATGTAATTATAGAGTTAAAGGTTGATGAATTTAATCATGCCCATGCAGGTCAGCTAAATACCTATATTCAATATTACAAAACCAAAATAAAGCAAGAAACAGATAATCCGCCAATCGGGTATTTTGCTATGCACTAATCAGAATGAAGAGCTTGTACAATATGCATTGGGTGGAATGGACGAAAATTTATTTGTCAGTCAATATAAAACGGCTCTACCATCTACTAGTGAGTTAAAGAAGTTTTTGCAAGAAGAAAGGAAGAAATTATAAATAGGTAAAAACTATTTTTCAAAAGCCTCATTTTCCATCTGCTATTCATTCAATAAAACGCTCATTTCTATAAGTAGCTATTCAGCTGTTCTTATTTCTCTTGCAGTCCTTTATATGCCAGTCGAGTGGTCCTCTATTTACATATTATAAAAAAATATAATATGTTGGCACGGTTTATGACTTTCTAGTTGCATAACCCCGAAAAATTAGTAGACGTCCTTAATGTCTTTTTTATTGTTGTTGACATCCTTAGTTATCTGAACTATAAAAAATGAAGCAGCTACTAATTGTTTTAATCAGTGCATCGCTATCTGTTTTACTTCTTGTGGGTTGTTCTAATATAGAAAGCTCATTTAAGAAACCACCTAAGAGAGATAGAATCGATATGGCCATGAGTCAGGAATACCTGATGACTGCTAATCCTAGTACTGGTGAGGTATCTAAAATGAATCTCCTCCAAGCTAAGAAGCGATGGAAAGAAGAACTTGATAATCGCAGTTCTTCGCTAGAGTGGGAAGAGCGAGGTCCAGCCAATGTTGCTGGTCGTACTAGAGCCATTATCTATGATCTCAATGATTCTAGCGGGCAGACCGTTTGGGCTGCCGGTGTTTCAGGCGGTTTGTGGAAGACTACTAAAATAAACGGTTCTAATCCCAACTGGCATTCTGTCGATGACTTCTTTGGTTCATTAGCCATCTGTGCAATAGCACAAAACCCCAATAATCCCAATGAAATGTACTTTGGTACAGGAGAAGGTTATTTTGGGGCCAACTCTAATCCAGGTGTAGGTATGTGGAAATCCACAAACGGCGGCTCCTCATGGACATATATGAACTCTACCTTCTCTTCTAACTTTGAATTTATTCAAAACATAGAAATAGATGGCAGTGGTAATATTTTTGTAAGTACAAAATCAGGGCTATACAGAAGTGATAATGCGGGTTCCACGTGGCTCAGAATTCTAGGTGCATCTAAGTATGCGAGCTCAGATAATATTAACGATATACTAATCTCTGGAAGTACAGTTTATGCCACCGTAGGTTTAGATGAAAGGGATGGAATATATAAGTCTACAGATTCTGGAAATAGCTGGTCTAAGCTAACTTCTGGTCTTCCGACTTCTAATTATGAAAGAATAGAACTGGCGATAGCACCCTCAGATAATGATGTGCTGTATGCCCTTTATGAGGATGCAGCAGACTCTAGTTGTTTAGGAATTTATAAAACCACAAATGCCGGTTCATCCTGGTCAGCGGTAAGTAACCCAGCTGCTCATGGGATGGATAACTTTGCCCGTAAACAGGCCTGGTATAATCTATCGATAGCTGTACATCCTGATAACCCTTCCAAAGTTATAATCGGAGGGATAGATTTACATACCTCTGATGATGGGGGTGCTACTTGGCAACAATTATCGAGCTGGCTAAAAAACGGCCCTTATCAGTTTGTCCATCCAGATCAGCACAACATCTGTTTTAATCCATTCAACAGTAATTACGTACTGGTAGGAAATGACGGAGGAGTTCACCTGAGTAAAAATATAACTAGTAGCAATCCTACCTTTGAAGAAAAAAATACTGGGTTTAATATAACTCAGTTTTATAAAGCTGCTCTACATCCTAGTCCTGGCTCTAATTTGATTTTGGCTGGAGCCCAAGATAACGGTACCCAAAGATTTAATTTATCTGGTTTAAATAACACGACTGAAGTCACAGAAGGTGATGGAGTTTCATGTCATATAGACCTAGATGAACCAGACATACAGATTACTTCCTATATCCATAATAATTACTTTGTATCTAACGATGGAGGTCAAAACTTCACGTATATACAACTTAATAATTATGGATTCTTTGCAAATCCTAATCATTACGATTCAGATAAAAATATTTTATATGCGAGCTCGTCTCCAGGAAATATCCTTAGATGGAAAAATCCTGAAAACAAGGCTGTCTCTTTCCAGCATATAATTGTGACTGCTCTCAGTGGACAAAAAGTCTCTTTTCTTAAAGAGTCTCCTAATGTCCCTGATAGATTATATGTAGGTACGTCTCAGGGAGATGTATTGTATATAGATGGAGCGGATAGCGGTATTTTTAAATCGGCTACTACGATAAAGAATAGTAGCTCGGGCTTTGTATCTAGTATAGATATAGAAACTGGTGATGAAGACCATATAATAATGTCCTACAGTAACTACGGAGTAGAGTCTATCTTCGAAACCCGTAACGGTGGAAGCAGCTGGACGGGTGTAGAGGGTGATTTACCTGATATGCCTGTTAGAGACATTATGTTTCATCCAGAAGAACCTACTACACTGCTTGCAGCCACAGAAATGGGAGTATGGCAAACCTCAGAAACTGCTTATCCACCGATTAAGTGGACTCCAGAAAACCTAGGTATGGCAAACGTAAGAGTCGATGATCTAGTTTACAGAACATCAGATGGTACTCTAGCTGCTGCAACTCACGGTAGAGGAGTATTTACTACTACTCTAGAAACATCGAGTGTGGTTCCTGTAGATCTCCTGGCCTTTGAAGTAAACTATGATAAATCTAAAGATGAAGTAATACTAGAGTGGCGAGTAGCCAATGAGGTAAACGTATCTCATTATACTATAGAAAAATCTTTTGATGGAGATTACTGGGATGAGGTAGGACAGCTGGATGCAGAAGGGATTGCTTCAGTTCAGGATTTAGAATACATAGATTCCGATCTTTATGTACGTAATGAGTTGTATTACTACCGTCTAAAAGTGGAAGATTATGATGGTTCTGTAGAGTACTCAGACTGGAAATCCATATACTTATATGAGCAAGAAGATACCGTAGAACCTAGGATTTATCCTAATCCATTTAGTGATAGAATCATCATAGAAAACGTATCAGAATTCTCTAAGTTTTATATAAAAGACGTATCGGGGAAAGTTGCAATATCCATGTGGGTTTCTCCTAATGGAGAGGTGGATCTCAGTAGTTTGGTAGACGGAATCTATTTTCTTTCTTGGAGCACCACACAAGGAACTATGGGTACCACCCGTATTATCAAGCAGGGTAACGCCAACGATGACGAAGAATAAGATTTTCAATTACAGTCAATATTATTTAAAGGTGGTCTTTTTAAGACCACCTTTTTTATTTGCTGAGATTTATTATCTGATTATAAAAATGTAAACTATAACTAATGTTACTAATGTAACAATGGCAGTCCACATAAAAAATTGTTTTTCTTGCCTCTTTAGTTTTGCTGCTTCTCTTTGTTTTTTCTTGGATTTAGACATCTTACTCTATGATTAGTGTATTTCTAAATTATCATTTTTTTCCTAAAAATCAGGAATATCTTCTCAACTGATCATAATAATCTACGATTCTCT
Source organism: uncultured Saprospiraceae bacterium (assembly GCA_964509175.1). Taxonomy (GTDB): domain Bacteria; phylum Bacteroidota; class Bacteroidia; order Chitinophagales; family Saprospiraceae; genus JAHDHU01. The sequence goes on along the minus strand of CAZDWO010000006.1, from coordinate 8,311 downwards.
GGTCTACGCGTATATCAGTAGGCTTGAGATTGTTTTTAAGAACGATGCCATTTAGAGTTCTGCATCTAGATAAGGCTACGTAAGACTGTCCATATTCAAAAGCACCTCGACCCAAATCTATAATCACATGGTCGAAGGTCTTTCCTTGGCTCTTATGTATCGTTATTGCCCAGGCCAGCTTGATTGGATATTGCTTAAAAGTACCGACTACCTTTGATTTTATTTTAGCTCGATCTGCTGGATCTAGGTCGTATTTGACGATTTCCCATTCTAGTTGCTCTAGTTCGATTATTTTTTCTTGCCCATTTAAGTCTCTGATTCTTACCTGTATGAGGTCATTATCAAGAGCGACTATTTTTCCTATGGTTCCGTTTACAAATCTCTTATCAGGATCATTTTTTACAAACATCACCTGAGCATGCAACTTGAGACCGAGAGATGCTTCTGTAGGATAGAGCCTAGGATTGAATTCTCCAGTTACCGCAGCATTAAAGAAAAAAGGAGGAGTATCTAGCTTTCTTATCTCTTCATCATTTATTCTGAAGGCAGTGTCGTTACGACTAGTCAGCGTTATATAATTTAGCTCTGGGTCTGGATCAGTGGTCCGTTCATTTATGGTTTCTAGATCATCCATATCGAAGTGTCTCGTCCTGATGTTATCTAGTAGTCGGATAAAGAGCTTCTCATCCTGACGATAGACCTTGTTTAGACTTATGATTTCTAGCTGTACGCTAAAGTTTACCACATCTGCAGAGAAAAAATAAGGACTCTCATATCTAGTCTTGAAATATTCCCTTTCTGTAGGAGAGGCCACTATCGGAGGCAACTGGAATAAATCCCCAAAAAATATCATCCTCACACCACCAAAGGGCTCACTTGAGTTTCTAATCCTCTGCAGGTAGATGTCTATATTATCGATAATATCAGCTCGTACCATAGAGATCTCATCGATTACGATGGTGTCCAGCTGCTGATAGATTTTTTTGTATCGTTTTATTTTTAAATTATGGATGTCTATTATCCTCGGTGGAAAACCAAAGAAAGAATGAATGGTTTGTCCTTTTACATTTAAAGCAGCGATTCCGGTAGGAGCGAGCACTACCATCTTTTGTCTAGTGGTATTTCTAAAAAGATTAAGTAGCGTAGATTTTCCAGTACCAGCTCTACCGGTAACAAAAAGATGATTTTGAGAATTTTCTAAAGTGTCCAGTGCGGTTTGGAACTCAGCACTTAAGGACATAGGTTTATTTAGCAAGCTTGATTATTCGTGGTTATTATTAAATCTCCTTCAATAAATATACAAAAACAGGATAATGGTCACTATAACCTCCAGTATAACTGTCTCCAGAAAAGGTTCTAAATGGATAGCCCTTATATCGACCTGATTTCTGAGTCAAGAATTTCTTATTATAAATATGTGCCTGATAGAAAAAATACCCTTTTTGCTTTTTATCCAGTAGTGCCTCACTTACGATTACTTGATCGAATAGGCTCCAGCTATCTCTCCATGCATTAGAGCCGATTCCTTTTTCGTATAACTTCTCCATCGGATTATAGAGTCCTCCTTTTTTCACTTCTTGAGGAGTTCTTTTTGCCTTTAGATAAGACTTCACACTTGGGCTGGTAGGGTCATCGTTTAAATCACCCATGAGTATCGTTTTGGAATCAGGGTAGAGTGTTTCTAGGCTGTCTATTAGATTTCTACATAACTTAGCTCCAGCATTTCTACCTGGTGCAGATCTTTCTGCTCCACCACTTCTAGAAGGCCAGTGATTTACGAGTACATTTATAGATTCTCCATCCAGTTTGCCTCTTACCATAAGGACATCTCTGGTATATTTCCGGGAACCGTTATCACGATAGAGCACTAGTGGATGCCAGCTCGATTCTTCTATCTTAAAATGTCCAGCCTGATAGATTAGAGCTACATCGATACCTCTCCAGTCAGGACTATCAGAATGTACGATGCGATAATCTCGCTTTTGCAATAATGGATGATTGACTAGATCATGCAATACTTTTCTGTTTTCTACCTCAGAGACACCGAGTAAGGAGATGCCTTGTGGAGTAAGTTCTGTACCTAGTTTAGAAATGACATAAGCCATGTTTCCCACCTTTTCCTCATATTTTTCTGCACTCCATGCTTTTTCGCCTTCAGGCAAAAATTCCTCATCGTTTATAAGTGTATCATTCTCTATATCGAATAGGTTTTCTAGGTTATAAAATCCGACACATGCCACTTTATAATCTTTATTTTGGCTTAAAGCCAAATGAGAGAAGGAGCAAAGAATTAATGAGAGTAAAAAACACTTAATAGTAGGCATAATTTAAGTCTGTGTTACAAAGACGTAGTGTCCATAATAATGTTATTAGCCGAGCTTTTATATTAGATTTGCAGGTACAATAACCAAAGATGCAAAATAGAATCCTCTTTACCCTTCTTCTGGGTGTGATCCTAATTTTAAATCTGCAAGGCCAACATGCAGTCGAGTCTAAAATTCTAAATGAATCCGGTAATCCTGTAATCGGTGCCGTGGTAAGAGTCATAGACCAAAATGCAGAAACACTTACAAATTCTTCTGGTAAATTTAGGTTTGATGATCTCTCAGAATCTACAGTTTCTTTTAGTGTAAACTATGAAGGAATCATCCATGAAATAAATAACGTCCAGCTTAATCTTGGTGCTAATATACTAGAGCCCTTTACTATGGATGTCTCCAAAATCATAGATTCGGAGGAGCAAGTTTTTACAATAATAAGCATCTCTGAAAATGACCTAGAAAGTGATAATGGAAACCAAGATGTGAGTAGTATACTGACTGCAGGTCGTGATCCATTTTTGACCTCAGCCGCTTTTGCCTTTGGAGCTGCAAGATTTAGAACTCGTGGACTAGATTCAGAGTTCGGAACTCTATTTATAAATGGTGTTCCTATGAATGAGTTAGAAAGCGGTAGACTTTTCTATAATCAGTGGGGTGGTTTAAATGACGTTTTACGTAATCTCCATATAAATTATGGATTGACACATTCTGAGTATGGAATCGGAGGCCTTCTAGGATCTACCAACATAGATATCCGTGCAGGTGCACAAAGAGACCAAACCAGAATTTCCTACGCCTCTGCCAATAGGTCTTATCGTAACCGTATAATGGCCACACATTCCAAAGGTTTTAATGATAAAGGGCTTGCATATTTTATAACTGGATCTCGCAGATGGGCTGACGAAGGATATGTAGAAGGTACTTTTTATGATGCCTTTAGCTATGCAGCTGGTGTAGAGAAAAAAATAGGAGATAATAGCTCCGTGTTTTTAAATATAATGGGTGCTCCTAATAGAAGAGGAAGGCAGAGTTCTTCTCTCAGAGAGATAAATGAGATTACTGATAATAACTATTACAATGCTTACTGGGGATGGCAAGAAGGAGAAAAAAGAAACAGTAGAGTAGGTCACTCTCATCAGCCGATTATTATGGCTGGTCACGACTGGAATATTAATAAGACGACTATCCTTAATACTGCAGTCTCTTATCAGTTTGGTCGTAATGGAGGGACAGCACTTAACTGGTTAGATGCTGGAAATCCAGCAGGAGACTATCATCAGAAGCTTCCTTCTAGAATAGAAAACGAGGAGGTACGAGCAGATGTAATAGACTTCATCCAAAACGAAAATCCTGACTTCTTCCAGGTGGACTGGGATAAACTTTATGAGGCTAATAGAAATAATGTAGTAACTGTAGATAATATAAACGGTACGACAGAATCCATAACTGGTACTCAGGCAAGATTTGTAGTAGAAGATAGAAGATTCGATTCTAAAGAACTAAACGCCAATCTAAAACTGACTAAGTACATCGGAGACAATAACACCTTCATTGCAGGAGCAAATTATAGAACCTACAGAGGTCATAATTTCGCTCAATTGGATGATTTACTGGGAGCAGATTTCTATCTAGACCTAGATAATTTTGCAGTGCCAGAATTACTGCCTGGCTCCGAACAAAAAGATTTAAATAACCCCAATGCCATCATAAGAGAAGGAGATATATTTAGTTATGATTATAACTCTACGATAAATAAAGCAACAGTATGGCTTGCAGATGAGATTAAGCTGAGTAAGGTAGACCTACACTTTAGTGGAGAGCTTAGTAATACAGAATTCTGGAGAACAGGGAATATGCGTAACGGATATCACCCTGAGAATTCGTTCGGGGATTCTGAAAAACAAAATTTTACAAACTACATCGCTAAGGCTGGGGTTACTTATAAGCTTGATGGTAGAAATTACTTATGGGCAAACGGCTACATAAGTGCGGCTGCACCTACTTTTAGAAACTCTTTTATAAGTAATCGTAATAGTAATGAGACCGTTCCCAAATTAGATACGATAAACAGTACTGCTAGATTACAAGATGTAAAGACCAAGAGTTTAGAGGTAGGATATCGTTTCGATGCTCCTGGACTTAAGTTTAAGGCAAACGCATATTATGCAGATATCGATGATTTATCAGAAATCAGTTTCTTCTTTTCAGAAAATGCAACAGGAGAAGTTGATGGTGCCTTTGGAGCTTTTGCAAATCATAATATAGACCGTAGACATGTAGGGATAGAAGCAGCTCTTACGGCTAAAGTAAGCGATAGGGTAACGGCCAAGGCCGTAGCAGCAATAGGTCAGCATCTTTATGACAGTCGCTGGAGAAATTATGGGTTTTCTGATATAGATCAGTTTTTTAGAGAGGATGCTCAGGTGTTTAGTAATGAGTTTTTTGTAGAAGGATCTCCTCAACAAGCCTATAATCTAGAGCTCAAATATGACTCTCCTAAGTTCTGGTTTGCGACCTTGAATTTTAATTTTTTCCAGAATAGATATTTAGATTTTACACCTGAGAGAAGAATCGATTTTACTACTTCAGAATTAGAGGGTGCGGAATTAAGAGACGTCTCTATTCAAGAAAAAGTGGATGATGCATTTACCCTAGACCTATTCTTATATAAGTCATGGAAGATTGATAACTACTTTGTTTTCTTAACAGGAAGTGTAAATAATATATTAGATAATAGGTCATTTATAAGTGGTGGATTTGAGCAGCTTAGATATGATGCGGCAGAGGGTCCAGAGTTTTTTGACACGAGATTATATTATGCCTACGGAATTAACTATTTCGTTCAGTTAGGTTTCAGATTTTAATATTAGATTTTAAAAAAGAGTATTAATGAAAATCAAGCATTGGGTTTTTACATTATTGGGAATCATCAGTATGTCAGCCTGCGTAGATCAGGAATTTGATATTCCGCCAGGGAGAGATGTACAGATAGAAGACATCTCTAATACGACTATAGCAGAGCTAAAAGATAATTTTATAGTAGGTCAACCGGATAGCTATACCATACCTGAAGGAACCATAATAAAAGGAGTCGTTGTGTCTAATGATGAGGCAGGTAATTTTTTCAAGACCCTAGTTATACAGGATGGCACAGCAGGAATTCATGTTAGCTTAGATGCATTCGATTTATTTGTAGATTATCCTCCTGGACGTACAGTTTACATTAGAGGAGGTTTAGAGCTTGGAGAATTTGCAGGTCTACCTACGATAGGAGTTGAAGATGCCGATGCCGATGTAGCTAGAGTGCCAGAGGCAATAATTAACCAGTTTCTAGTTGTCGGAGAATTAGTAGAAATGCCAGCTCCTGTTGTTAGAACTATTTCTTCTTTAGGACCTGAAGATCTGAGTACTTTAATTCAAATCGATGAAGCGGAAATGGCTGCCTCCGAACTAGGCAATACCTATGGGGAAACCACAGGTACTAACGGTCAAAATAGATTATTACAAGATTGTAATGGAAGTGAACTGGTCCTTAGGAATAGTGATTTTTCAGATTTTGCAGGAACCTTAATGCCAGAAGGAAATGGGTCTATTGTAGGAGTGTATACAGTTTTCGGAAATACGGATCAGTTTGTAATCAGTGATACCGATGCTGTACAGTTTACAGGAGATAGATGTGATGGAAGCATAGGTGGAGGAGGACCGACAGGAGATAGGATTTCTGCAGAAGATTTAAGATTGGCTTTCGCCAATGGAGCTACTACTGCATCAGATGGATTTCTACAAGGAATAGTAATCTCAGATGTAGATGCTGGAAATACAACTAATCTAAATGTAGTTGTGCAAGATGGTGATTTCGGTATCGTCGTAAGATTTACTGATGCACATACCTTTCCACTAGGGTCAGAAATAAAAGTTTCTACTACAGGCATTACGCTATCAGAGTTTAATGGATTATTACAGTTAGAAGGAGCTCAGTTAGGAAGTGCAAGTTTTGAAGGCAGTGGAAATACAGTTACTCCTAGAGAACTGACCATAGCAGAAATCAATGATGATTTTGAAAACCTAGAATCGACTCTAGTTAGAATAAATATGGCAACCATTTCTGGTGGACCTACCTTTGATGGAAATCTTACAGTAGCAGATGCTACAGATAACATCTCAATATTTACTAGGTCTTTTGCAGACTTTTCTGCAGATGCCGTTCCTACGGGAGAGCTTACAGTTACGGCCATGGTTTCTCAGTTTACAGACCAGCAATTGATTCTTAGAAATAGAGGAGATGTAACAGGAGGAGGAACAGGTACAGGTGGATCGTCCATTGATCTTCCACATAGTGAAAGCTTCGATTCTGGAATACCATCCAGTTGGACTTCGATTAACCTTTCAGGAAGTCGTTCATGGATTGTTGAAGATTTTGATAATGTTTCCTATGCAACTAATGATGCCTTTAACGGAATGGGTAATCCTATTTTGGATGTAGTATCGTGGCTGATTACCCCTGAGATAGATTTTGATGCACAGACCGGAGAAACATTAGAATTAAGATTTGCTGATGCTTTTGAAAATGGAAACCCATTTACAGTTTATTATTCCACAGATTATTCAGGGACGGGAAATCCAGAGAATGCTAACTGGACTCAAATTGGGGATTCTGTAATTGAGCCTTTGATTAATAATCCAGATTTTTTTGATAATATATATGAAAGTACAGGAGCCATAGATTTATCAGCACCTATAGGTACTGGTCATGTTGCCTTTGTTTATAACAGTGCTGGGGGAACTATTTCTACTACTATTCAGATTAGTGATGTTATATTTCAATAATTCAATCAGGATTGATTTTTGAGTACTTAGAGTTACAAGTAGAATAGTAGAATGGTATTAACAAAGAAAGGTGTTTTTCAGTTTAAACAATTTGAAGTAGCACAAGACAGCTCTGCGATGAAGGTAAACTCCGATGGAGTATTACTAGGAGCATGGGCAAGCTGCAAGGGAGCAGAAAGCGTGCTAGACATAGGAACGGGAACTGGAGTAATCGCTCTGATGGCTGCCCAAAAAAATCCTACTGCCAAGGTTATAGGAATAGAAATAGACCAGGACTCCTGCAAGCAGGCTGAGGCCAATTTTAAAAAATCTCCATGGCACGGTAATCTATCCGTAGTATCTGACCCGATTCAGAAATTTGGAAAGGAGAGTGAGATGAAATTTGATCACATCATAAGTAATCCACCTTTCTTCTCAGGAGGAACCCTCTCTGATAACCAGCCAAAAAACATTGTAAGACACACCGTAAAGTTATCACACGGAGACCTCCTCCTTGCGATACGGAGATTACTCTCTCCAGAGGGTAGAGTGTCGATAATCCTTCCTGTAATCGAGGGACTACGCTTCATAGAAATCGTAGAACGATATAGATTCTTTATCAGTCGTAAAACTCTAATGAGACCAAGAGCTGGAAAACCAGCAGAAAGAATCCTCTTTGAATTCCGACAATCAGAAGTAAAAAAATCTGAAGACAACGAAATCGTCATGTATGAGAACGAGGGTAAAGAATATACTGCTCAGTATAAGGAGCTGACAGGGGATTTTTATTTGTAGTAAAGTATTTTTGTCACTTCAGGCTTGTTGAGAAGTAGTTTTAAATTATCAATATTTTCTTAATTGCATGAAAGTTCGTTTCATCTAAGATGCACTTTCATCAGATGTTGCATCAGTAGTCTAGTCTTGAACAAATTACTATTGAAACAACCGATTATAGTGTAGGTTTTTGCGAATTCCACAAGACTATATTATCATCGAATACAAAGCATATTTTATTATTACTAATCTCATTTTATTAAAATGAATTTTGTAGTGATTTATTTATTAGAAATGCCACGAAATAATTTTCTTTAAATTCTTTAAATTCAAGAAAAAATTCAAGAAAAAATTCAATTATGAATAACTATTTCACATTTTTAAATTTATTCTTATTTTCCATTTTGTCT
>CAZDWO010000005.1:0-83215 GCA_964509175.1 uncultured Saprospiraceae bacterium | reverse complement strand
TGAGCAATAGCGGAATTAAAGAGTAAAAAGAAGATTATTATAAGTCTAATATACATTGGTCGATATGATGAGTTCTAAGTTATGGCTTTTTAAGGAGTATAAATAAACGTTCAGCGAAAGTCGCACTTTCGTCGGATACAGGAAATTGATTCAATAAAGACCACGTTCAGTATAATATCTATTCTCTCTAATCCTACACACAAAAATCTTTTTTTTACCTTCAGCCATACCATTTTACCCTTGTAAACGTCTAAGAAATATGAGAATAGTGTCCATTATTGTTTTTACATTTTTTGCACTCATTGGCAACAGCCAAAATGAGGATGTCGTTTATGAGAACTATGTCTATGTAGATTATATAAAGAGTGTAGATTTTGGACTAGATAGGGCGGAATTATCTAAGCCGATTATAAATCTAAATTCTCGGGCAAAGCTGATTTTGAGATTTGATGATATAACGGGTGATACTCGAGATTTTACCTATGATGTTGTGCACTGTGATCGCAACTGGGAACCCTCTGATCTCGATAATATGGAATACATCGATGGATTTACAAATGAGGATATAGATAGCATACAGTTCTCCGTAAATACCTTTACTGATTATACTCACTATGCACTCTCCTTGCCCAACGATGATTTAAAATGGACCCTCTCTGGCAACTATCTACTTATTGTAAACGAAGAATTAGATGGCGAAACCTTTCCTGTTTTGACACTGCGATTTATGGTTATAGATCAGCAGGTACAGGTAAATGCTCAGATGCTTAGACCCTTTGATGTGACTAAGTATGATACACATCAGGAGTTTGACTTTAGGGTCAATTTTAAAAACGTGGATCTGCAAGATCCACTTACAACCATCACCGCGGTTGCCTTACAGAACTATAGATGGGATAATGCTATCTATGGTTTAAAACCAAAATTTGTAAATGGAGATGATCTGGTTTTTAATTATTCAGACCATATTATATTTCCAGGGGTTAGAGAATTTAGAGTATTCGATACACGGAGCTTGCGGAGTTCTGGAATCGGAGTACATAGCATACATTTAAATGATGATAATAACCATGTGCTGCTGGATCTTCAAGAGTCCTTACATCTTAAGAGATATCTAAATCATAATGATGCAAACGGTGATTTTGTAAACTACACAGAGGATAGTCAGCTGCCCTATATCGGAGCAGATTATGCCAATGTAATTTTTACCCTCGACACTCCCGAACGAAATAATGAAGTCTATGTAGTAGGTGGATTTAATAATTATCAAGCCAGTGATGAAAATCAGATGCACTACAGCGAGGAACGTGAAGCCTATGTGGCAGAGATCATGCTGAAGCAAGGATACTATGATTATATGTTTGCCGAGCTGGCAGATGATAAGCTAGATCTCACCAGCTTTCAGGGATCGTGGCAAGAAACAGAAAATAGATATCTGATTCTAATCTACTACAGCAACCGATATAATCGCTATGATCAGCTCATCGGTATAAGCATTTTTGACCCTAATTAAGAGGTAAATCTCCCATTTTATAGACATTCATCGCTTCAGAAGGATACTTTATATAAATATTAGTCCTTACACCTATTTGCTTTTTAACTTTATGTCATAAAGTAAATCAGATGAGGTACCGACTTTATTTTCTATTTATCAGTTTCTGGGCAGTAGGCTCATTAGATGCTCAAGAGGTATGGCCTCTAGAAAGATGTGTAGAGTATGCTCTGAATCATAATATAAATATCGAGCAGCTTAAGTTGTCCATGCAGTTTGCAGATCTCGATGTAGATAATGCTGTACATGCTAGATACCCAAATCTAAATGGTAGTCTCGGAGCCAATGCCAACTTTGGGCGAACCATAGACCCTGTATCTAATGAATTTAGTACAGAAACCATCTTTTCTAATAATCTAGGGTTACAGTCAGGAGTGCTAATCTATAATGGAGGCCGACTAAAAAATGCTATAAAGCAGGCAGAGATAAATGCAAAAGCTTCGGGGTATGACCTCGCTCAGACACAGAGAGACATCGCTCTCCTAGTGGCTAATGCTTATCTAAGTGTGCTCTTTGCACAGGAAAATCTGACCATTACAGAGAATCAGATCAGCCTCTCAAAAGAGCAGCTTACGCAAATGGAAAAACTCATCAGAGCTGGATCCATGGCTGCAAACGAAAAACTAAATCTTGAGGCACAAATCGCCAATAACGAACAAAACCTCATCGCCAACGAAAATGCCATCGCCACTGCTTTACTTAATCTGAAGCAGCTTATGAGATTAGATGTCGATAAGGATATACAGGTAGAAGTGCCTCAGGAAGATATTACCATTCTATCAGACGTAGATATTCTCACTTTTAAGGAAGTTTATAATTCTGCTCTTACAACTCAGCCCAATATTAAAGCAGCAGAATATGATATGCAGAGTGCCGAGATGGGAATTAAGATTGCAGAATCTGGCCTTAAACCGAGTCTGTCAGCTTTCGGTAGTTTAGGAACTGCATTTTCTAATCGAGGGATCAGAAGGTTAGATGATATTACCTTCCTTCAAGATGTAAATGTTGTTTTTAATAATATACCGACCACTATAGGAATCGAGCAAACCGTCCCAACTTTTGAAGACAACCCATACTTCTCTCAGCTTAATGATAACCTATCCCTCGGAGCTGGAGTAAGTCTAAGTGTTCCGATTTACAATAATCATGTAAATAGAAATAACATAGAACGAGCAAAGCTAAATATGTCTAATGTCGCTCTAACAAATGAGCAGCTCAAGGACAATCTCAAAACCAATGTACAGCAGGCACTGGCAGATGCTAGAGCAGCAAAAAAACAACTGGCCTCTGCTCTAAAAAATGTAGAAGCTCAGCAAGCGGCTTACGCCAATGCAGAAAAACGATTTAAGCTCGGTGCTCTAAACACCTATGATTTTATAGCCTCTAAAAACCAACTGGACATCGCTCAGATAAATGTCATTATCGCTAGGTATGATTATATTTTTAAAAGCAAGGTGATAGATTTTTATATGGGTAACCCTCTAAAACTAAACTAAAATGACCAAGAAGAAAAAAGAAAAGAAAAGCCGTAAGTGGCTCATATGGGTGCTTTTAGCCATAATGGCTATCATGATGGTACTTCTTTACTTCAGAGCTCAAAGTAAACCGAAGGGAGAAGAGGTAACCATAGAGCAGGTCAAAAAAAGAACGATAAAAGAAACCGTAACTGCCAGTGGAAAGGTGTTCCCTGAAAAGGAAATAAAAATCAGTTCGGATGTATCTGGAGAGATCGTTAAACTGTTAGTAGAAGAAGGAGACAGTGTAGTAGTCGGTCAGATACTTGCAAAGATAGATCCTGAAGCTTACCTCTCACAAGTAGAAAGAGCAGAGGCTGGACTAAACAGTACTAGATCGCAAATCTCAATCAGTGAGTCTCAGATACAGAGTAGTATCGCTCAGAAAGAGCAGATAGTCGCTCAGCTAGAAAATGCAAAGACGATAAACAAACGTAATAAACAGCTACGGGAAGAAGGCGTAATCTCACAAGCAGAATATGAACAAAGTGAAGCCACTCTTAGAGGACTAGAGGCTAATATCAGAGCCTCAGAAGCTTCTATAGAATCAGCTCGTCAGAATAAAGAAAGTGCTGCGTTTTCTGTAAAGTCTGCTGAAGCCTCTCTTAAAGAATTCAAAACCTCTCTAAACAGAACGACGATAAAGGCTCCAGCCAGTGGCATCGTTTCTAGTCTCTCTGTAGAGCAAGGAGAAAGAGTTGTGGGTACGATTCAAATGACTGGAACAGAAATGATGAGAGTCGCTAATCTAAATGCAATGGAAGTACAGGTAGATGTCAGCGAAAATGATATCCTCAAAGTAGAGGTAGGTGATATGGTAGACATAGAGGTGGATGCTTATCTAGAAAAGAAATTTAAAGGAACGGTAACAGAGATTGCAAACTCTGCTTCTAACATAGGAACTACAGCTGCTCTTAACTCTGATCAGGTGACTAACTTCATCGTAAAGATTAGAATCGACCCTGCATCATATAACACCATGGGAACTAAGTATCCTTTCCGTCCAGGGATGTCTGCATCTGTAGATATTTTTACGGAGTCTATGGAAGGTGTGCTCAGTATTCCGATACAGGCAGTTACCACTCGTGAGCAAGAGGACGAAAATGGAGATGCTACTGAGGAGTTCGATGAGGTGGTATTTGTAAAAAGTGCTGATACCGTACGTATGGTAAAGATTGTAACAGGCATACAAGATGACGAATTTATCATCGTAAAATCTGGACTAGAACTAGAAGAAGAAATCGTAAGTGGACCCTACTCTGCTATTTCTAAGAGACTCGATGAGGGAGATAACATCAGAATAAAAGAAGAGAAGGACGAGGATGATAAAGACGGTGACAAGTAGTAAAACATTGGGAGATACAGCACTTATAATTTTTGTCAAAAACCCTAAACTCGGAACGGTAAAAACCCGCATCGCAAAGGATGCAGGAGACGAGAAAGCATTGGAGATTTACAAGAGACTCTTAAAGCATACTCGTGAACAATGTAATCTTATCGACTGTAGACGCTATCTGTTTTACGGAAGCGAGATTATAGATGACGAGTGGTCTACTGACCAGTATATTAAAAAAGAGCAGAGAGGTGCTGACCTAGGCGAGCGGATGATGGAAGCATTTATAGAAGTGCTTACAGTACATAAAAAAGCCATAATAATCGGAAGTGATTGCATCTATCTAGATGCTCCTATAATCCGTCAGGCCATAGAAGCTCTTGATAATCACGATAAGGTAATCGGACCTACCTATGACGGAGGTTACTATTTACTCGGCATGAAAGACCTTCAGTTAGACTTATTCCTAAATGTTCCATGGAGCAGTGGTAAGGAGTATGGAATTACAAAGGAGCGGATATTAAACGTTGGCTCTAGCCTATCGGAGTTAGAAAAATTAAATGACATCGATTATCTAAAGGACTGGGAAGAGTATTTGAGATCTACTCCTGGTGTTTAATTTTATTGATACAAGCATCTTAAAATCTGAAGAATCCTCCTCCTTCGTCGTTCAGAATGAAAAGAGAATGTTATAATCCACCCAATTCAAAAGTGATTTTTACATTATAATCATCCAGTTTATCTAGATAATTTTCTACTTTAAATTCCTTTTCCTTAAAACTGGTTTTACGCTGACGACCATGTTCCTGACGTCTGACACTTCTTACGTATCGACGTATGTCTTCTTCACATTCTAGAATGAGTCCTGGGACCTTTGCTTTATTGCCATCCTCATCCTTTGCGACCATGGTAAAGTATGAAGAGTTGCAATGTTTCTTTACTCCTGTCTTTATGTCTTCTGCCTCTACTCTCATACCGATTACCATAGAAGTGCTCCCTACATAGTTTACAGAGGCTTTTAAGGAGAGAAGCTCTCCGACTTCTACAGCTTGTAGGAAGTCAACCTTGTTTACGGAGGCTGTAACACAGTAATGATTAGAATGCTTAGAGGCACAGGCAAAGGCAATCTGATCCATAAGATTTAAGATATGACCTCCATGTATCTTTCCACTAAAATTAGAGTGAGAAGGGAGCATAAGCTGGGTGATGGTAATTCGGGATTCCTTAGAATGTTTGAATTTTTTATTCATTTTACTAGCTTATTTTATCTACTCTAGAATATTACTTATTTCGGCTCGAGCCAAAATAAAAAGATCATTGAAAAATCAGTTTGTTGCTTTATAATGGACGTAGGCTCTTAGATCCTCTAGTTGCTGGTTGCTCATTTTTTCTTCTGTGTACTGAGGCATGTATGACCTCTTGCCTGACTTTACTGGAACTCCCCATCTAGTTACTTGATAGAGAGAATGAGGATGATATCTATCCACTTTTTTATCGAGGTGCTTAAAAGATAGCTTAGTATTATCTAGGTGTAGATATGAATACTTCTGGTTTTCGTGACAGTAGAGACAGCTGTTCTCATAGATGAGTCTTCCATTAGATGGATTTCCTTGCAGTCCTGGATAGCCTACTTTTCTGTCAAAGGGTGGAACTACAAAGTGAGCATCAGCACCAGTGTCATATTTAGATTTTAGTAAGTCTATTTTTTCTTTAGAGTTAGCTGCGGCCGGATTATTAGATTCTAATAATTTCACTTCATCTGCAGAAAATATAAGGTCTGTTACTTTTAGTTCGATATCCCACAGATAGGCAAGGATAGATTCTACCTCCCATGTTTCTAGGTCTCTTCCTTGGGCACATTCTACAGCACAGAGCTTAATAGCCTCTCTGATATCATGTCTAGCTGGCTTTACGAGATCACCATATTTTTTTTCATAATCACCATTATAGTAGGTGCTTCTATTTACAGCTCCATACAGAGTGGTTCCTTGCAGATAGGGAATCCCTACCCTCGCAGTATATTCTAGTCTAGCCTGTGGTTCTGGGTCAGCAAGATCTATATCCTCTTTGACTACATTATGACAAGATATGCACTTAAAATGCTTACTCTGATTTTTACTCTTGTTTCCATTTTTATCGATGGCAAATCCTTCTTTTACAAGTTTTTCTCCGGCTGTAGCTGAAACACCAGATATGGAAAAATCGGGATTCTTAGAGGCATCTACTTCTCCTAGTTCTGCTAGGAGTTGTGTAACGGTACGATCACTTACAGGTACTTCTGTCTTATCGACTACCCAGAATAGCCCGACCACAAAAACGATTATTATACTAATGGTCTTCATCTTATCTAACCGTAAATTGTCTAGAAATGGTAAAGCCTAATCTAAATTCTCCATCTGCCCAGTTAAACTTAGTATTGGGTAAAAAGTCTGTTTCTGAGAGGCCTTTAGCATTTGTAAAGTTTATCTGGAATACGTGTCCTCCACCAGTCTCCCATTCTAGACCGAAGCCTGTAGGATTATAGAAGCCATTCTCAGTAGTCCGTAATTCTGAAAACAGAAAATTAGCATCTAATAACAGGCCCAGTGATTTAGTCAATTGTATACGAGAGGCAAGTCCTACACTTACTAAGTCATTTTTATCCTCAGAAGGCACTAAGTTTCTGTAGGTCCAGGCTCCATTTATCTGTATGGAAAATCGATTAGAAAATTTCTTAGCGATTATAAATGAGGAGTGGTAGGACAATCGATGTGCTGCTTTCTCAAAGAATGCAAGTGTTCCAGGTCCATCAGCACTGGCAATAGTACTTCCTGTAGCTAGGCCTACAAGGACTAGTGAGAAGGGCTTACCATCCTCTACTTCCTGAGCCATGAGTTTTACCTTTATGAGACCGTTTATATTTTGTCGTAATTCTCCAGCACCTTTGGTTCTAGAAAGTCCGATCATAAGATTGTCCTTGAGTCCATACTCAAAACCTATGAGTACATCGGATGCATTTTCTAAGCCATAAAAGGTAGGCCAGCCTCCTAAATCTCCTGCTAAATCTCCAAACCTATGTCCGATTCTGAAATCCAATTTGCCAGCAGGCAGAGTCTCCGTAGAGTGAGAATTTATAACTCTAGTATCCTTAAAGGTTTGATGTACTACTTCCTGAGCACTAAGAGTTACGGAAATAAATAAGAATATAACGAAGTAAGTTTTTTTCATAAATTAGTTTTCTAGGGCTCCTCCTTGTATCCAACATTGCAATAGAACCAACTCTGAAGTAGTCAAAGTATCAGGACCAGAACCGACTGCATCAGGCATATCTCCAGTCGTAATCTCAGAAACAAATACATCTAAATCGTTTACTAAAATCGAATTATAAGTGGTATAGTCTCCGAATCCAAAGCCTTGAATATGACAGCCTACATAGGCACAGGTTCTGTTTATCACTGCATCTACTTCTCCCTCATATACAGGAATATCTACAGAATCACAGCTAAATTCTTCTACTACATCTCTAGTACAAGAGACTAGAATTACAGAAAAAATAAATAAAGTAAAATATTTTTGAACATTTATCATCCTAAAAATTGTTATCTACTCGTAACATGAACTACAAACGATAGTTCAAAGATATGATTTGACATATATTTATATAAAAAAACACTTATGTATCCTCAAGAATTGACCATACCGATGTCCAAAGATTTAACTGACTTTGGCTTTATCTCACTAAGCAGTACCGAAGACGTCGATAAATTTCTGGACCAGTCCAAAGGCACTACCCTAGTCGTAGTAAACTCTGTATGTGGCTGTGCTGCCGCAAATGCTCGTCCAGGAGCCAAAATGGCAATCCAAAACGCTAAAAAACCAGATAATTTATTTACGGTTTTTGCAGGTGTGGATAAAGAGGCTACTATAAGAGCTAGAGAGTATATGCTTCCATATCCTCCATCTTCTCCATCTATCGCTTTATTTAAAGATGGAAAGCTCGTACATATGTTAGAACGTCACCACATAGAAGGACGTACTGCTCAGATGATCGCAGAAAATCTAGTACAGGCTTTTGACCACTTCTGTTAGAAGCACTTTACTAGAACTTCATTAAGTTCTTAGTCTTGTAGAATCCTTTGAAATCGTATCTGATGATATAGTTTCCTACTGGAATGTTACTTACGTCTAGAATAAAACGATTGTTTCCTTTAAATAGATCTCGTTCTGTTCCGCTTTTTACGATATTTCCATCGATGGATATAATCTTCCAGCTTATGGGTGTCTCAAACGGTGAGTCTATATAATGTATAAGTCTATCTTGTACAGGCTGAGGCCAAGAAACTATTTCGAATTTATCAAAGGCATTCTGAAGAGTAGGATCAAATATTCCCACATCTATGTTCATTAAATCTACTCCATGTGCTAGTGCTATCTGTGGTGTTTCTCCATTGGCCAAAGCCTCACTATCTAGCTCATCATCATTACCTGCATTCATAGGACTGAAATTATAGCCGGCTGGTATGTTAGAAAAAACTAGAGAATAAGTTCCTTGTGTAAGATCAGTAAACTCATAGAATCCGTTTGCATCTGTAACTGTATCATCGATTACAAAGAAGGTTCCTAATCTCAGCTCTATAGCTACTCCTTCTACCCCTGGCTCACCTGGATCTTGTATTCCATTTTGATTTAAATCATCCCATACAAAATCTCCTATCCGAGATGGAATAAAAAATCCTGCATCTAAATCCATGTCGCACTCTCCGGGGCTGAGGTTAAATATATTGGTCGCTCCCTGAGCTATTATATTCATCACATCAGAATCCCTGGTGTCATCACCTCCGAGGTCATTAGGGCTACTTACAAACTCATTTCCGGGAGGTAGAAATACTAGGTAATAATTTCCTGGTTGTATATCATCAAATAGATAAAATCCGTCTGCATCCGTATTTTGAGTTGCAATTAATGTATTACTAACATCATAGAGCTCTACAACTACATTATCTAAACCTGGTTCTAAGGGATCCTGAATTCCATTTGCATTTAAATCTAGCCATACCAAGTTTCCGGCCTTTGCAGGTTCTAAGACCAAGCCTGCATCTATATCTGTAATCATCTCTCCAGAGCATACTGAAAAATCATCAGTAGTACCTGCTCCATTTGCATTGGTAATGTCTGAGTCTAAACTTGTATCCGTTCCCTGACTCGGTGCTGTAAACTGTATGCCTCCTGCATTATTAAACAGGACATAATAGTCTCCTGGCCTTACATTAAAGAAGGTATAGAATCCAGAATTACCATTCTGATCAAAGCCTGAAAAAGTGGCATCTACTGGATTACCCATATTGTCGAAAAGGGAGATCATTACATTATCTACTCCATCCTCATTAGGATCTTGGATTCCGTTTTCGTTTAAATCTATCCAGAGAAAATCTCCGATGCTTCCTCTGAAGAAGTATCCACCACAGATCTGGACAGTTCCTATGGTATTGCTAAAATCAAAAAGGTCAGTAGTACCGGGACCGTTTGCTCCAGTTATGTCTGAGTCTATGAGATCATTTATGCCGACATCTGCATCTGTCACTTCTGAACCTGTAGGTATTACAAATTCTAAATAATAAGCAGCCATTACTATATTATCAAAGCTATAAAACCCGTCTTCTCCACCTGGACCTGTAGTAGTTATTTGCGTATCTACAAGGTTTCCTGATTCATCAAAAAGGTTTACAGTTATACCATTGTCAAAAATATCGAGAGTGTCTTTTACCCCATTTCCGTTTTTGTCTGTAAAGGCAAATCCTGAAATGTTTAACTGATCTGGTTCTACCGCTCCTGCATCTATGTCTATATTATTCTGTCCAGAAACCAGTGTTACATTAGCAATACCGACTGCAGAACCTACCGGTAGCACATCAGAATCTATCGAATCATCTGCACCGACAGAGGACGCAGTAAATACTAGAATTCCTGGCAGTGCAAAACCTATCTGATAATTTCCAGGAGCTAGTCCTGTAAATGAGTATTGACCATTTTGACCATTTACACTCTCGGTAGTAGTCGTAGCTAGTTCTACTCCATTTACATCCAGAAGCTGCACCGCAACTCCATTTATTCCTATCTCTCCAGTATCGAAGAGACCATTTTCGTTATCATCAAACCAGACCATATCTCCTACACTCGCTGAGCGATAGAATCCCGCATTTACATTTTGGATATCGCCATTTACGGTAATACTGATTAAATCTGTAGAGGAACTTACTATCGCACTTGTGAGGTCAGAATCTATCATATCATCCATACCTACGTTAGGAGTAGTTGCTATTTGGCCTGTAGCCAAACCGAAAACCAGATATACATTTCCGAGTGGCACATCCGTAAACTGATAAGTACCATCTGATGCAGTCATCTGAGTATCTAAAAGTATTCCTTGCTCATTAAAAAGCTGAACTTGTACACCTGACTCGAGTGGCTCATTACCAGACTGTATTCCATTAAAATTTAAATCTTCCCATACAAGTCCTGAAAGGGTTCCGAATCCTGAAAAGACGAGACCAGCATCTACAGTATTATCATTTACTCCTGAGCCTACCATAAATGGGTTTGTAAATGCAAGTGTTCCAGAGGTATTTATTGCATCAGAATCTATCGTATCATCTGCTCCTGCGTCGGGTAATACATATTCAAAATTTTCTGGAGCATCGAATCTTACTTGATAGACTCCTGGTTTTAAATCATTAAAAAGATAGTTTCCGTTTACATCCGTAAAGACGCTCGTCAGGAGACTTCCAAAGGCATCTATCAGACTTACCTCTACTCCAAGAGCACCAGCTTCTGTAGACTGGAAAACATTATCATCTAGGCTATCCATAAAGTCATCGATCCACACCATGTCTCCTATCGAGGCAAACTGGTATACACCTAAATCGATATTTACTAAGTTTGCCATCGGGTTAAGGGTTATTATATCTGTAGTTGCTGGACCGTTTGCTTCTGTTACATCTGAGTCGATAGTATCATCGTTTCCAAAATCTGCTTGTGTAATTATTAGATCATTGGTCAAGCCAAATTGTACAAAGTAATTACCAGGAAGCAGATTATTAAAAAGATAAGTTCCATCCATACCACTCATCGTCTGAGCTACAATATTCCCTCCTGCATCAAAGAGAGAAACAGGAATTCCAGCTAATGGAGTATCTAGTTGCTGATTAAGACCATTTGCATCAAAGTCGGTAAAGACAGACCCCGAGATAGACCCTACTACATTTAAAATACCTCCATCTATGTCTCTCCTATCCTCTAAAAATCCTAGTGGAAATAGTGTCGTAGATCCAGTGCCGAATATATCCATGATGTCAGAATCGTTAGCACCATTTCCGGCTCCTGCTTGTGTACTGATAAAATTATCTCCATAATTAAATCGTACTATATAATCACCCGGTAATAGATTATTAAATAAATAAAGCCCTTGGGCATCTGTGCTTTGAGAAGCGATTACCTCTAGATTATCATCTAGTAATTCTACTGAGATATTAGGCACTCCAGGTTCCTGTGGATCTTGTATGCCGTTTTCGTTTTCATCAAACCATAAGAAATCTCCTATGCTAGAAAAACCAAAGTAACCGACTCCTATGTTTTGTAAATCTTGATCCGCTACTAACGTAAAGGAAGACGTAGATCCATTTCCGAAAGCTCCAGATACGGTGCTATTATTCCCTAGAGGAGAAAACATCAGATTACTGAATGGTTCAAAGACCACATAATAACTACCTGGAATTATATTTGAGAAGGTATAATTTCCGCTAGCATCTGTCTGACCTGTCGCAACTATATTTCCTCCGATATTTAATAGCGAGATGTTTACATTAGGAAAAGGAGTTTCTCCATTGTCAAAATTGCCATCCGCATCGAAATCATTAAAGGCAGTTCCCGATACACTGGCAAACATCTGCCTAAATCCAAAATCTTGATTAAGAATAATATCGCCAGAACTGAGTGAAAATACCTCAGTGGTAAATACGGAACCTTGAACATTTAAATCCCTACTATCATTAAAGCCATTTCCAGCATTTGCAAGAGTAGGAGTAAATCCAGTCATGTTATTTACAGAAATAAAATAGTTTCCAGGAAGCAGATTAGAAAAAAGATATGAGCCATCCGTTAATGTGTTTTGGCTAATCTGAGCTCCAGTGGCTTGATTAGTAATCATTACATTAGTATTAGGAATGCCCTGCTCATTTATATCTTGTATTCCATTATTATTCATGTCCTGCCACACAAAGTCTCCCACCTGTGCTCTTTGGAAATAACCTGCATTTACCTGAGTTATCATTTCTCCTGCAGCGAGACTTATAAAATCTGTCGAACCAGATACTATAGACTGGCTGACATCTGAGTCTACTCCGAAGGTGGTAAACTCAAAATTATTCATCGTTTCAAAGACTATATAATAACTGCCAGGATTTAGATTATCAAAGGTGTATGTTCCATTTAAGACTGTAAGCGTATTTGCTACTTCTTGACCTGCATCATTAAACAAAGAAACATTTACCTCAGATATTCTATTGTCTGCATCATCTACTCCATTTGCATTAGCATCTAGAAAGGTATAACCACTTATAGATCCAGGTACAAACTGAAATCCATAATCCAGATTACTCAACTGCACTCCAGAGCTCACTATAAATTGCTCTCCGAAAAAAGAATTACCGAAGTTCATCAGAGATCGGCTGTCATTAAATCCATTCCCTGCATCTGCGATTGTAGCTATCAAATCATCCTCAATAGTAAAGCTGAGTTGGTAAGTAGAAGGTGGCAAAAATCCAAAGTCATATCTACCATTTGTATCTGTCGTAGTAGGAATGAGGAGATTAGTATTTACGTTTCTTAGTATTAAATCAAGATTTGCTATTCCTGCTTCTGAAGGATCTTGTATGCCGTTGCGGTTTGCATCTATCCAGATAAAATCACCGATATTACTAAATTCAAAGTATCCGGCATTTATCCCTGCAATATCCTCACCTGGACCTATAGCTATTATATCTGTTGCTCCAGGAGCGATGTCTTCCTCTACTGTAGAATCTCCATTTGTAAGGACAAATTCTAAATTATTGGGTTGCTCGAAAGTGACGTAGTAGTTTCCTGGATTGAGTAAATCAAAAGTATAATTACCGCTGGCATCTGTAAGTATAGTGCTTACTAATATTCCTGCCTCTGTAAATAAGGATACTTCTATTCCATCTATATTATTTTCTGTTCCAAAAAATCCATCGCCATCATTGTCTAACCAGGTAAATCCTGAAATAGAAGCTGGCACAAACTGAAACCCGAAATCTCTATTTAAATCGGTCTGCCCTGAGATAAGTGTTACAGAGGTACGAAAGGTCGTTCCATCAAAACTGAGGCTGCCATTATCTGCACTCACTGTAGTGTGTATAAAATCAGAACCCGGGACTATTTCTAAGGTATATGCTCCAGGTGTAATATCATCGAAGCCATAATTTCCATTTTGTGTAATCGTAGTTGCAACGACTGCTCCGCCTAGATTTACAAGCCTTATAGGTATTCCATCCAGACCTGTATCTGCTCCATCTATGATTCCATTTCTATTTAAATCTAACCATATAAAATCTCCCACGCTAGCATTTCTATACAAGCCTGCATCGAGCTGCAAATCAATACACATATCTGTAATAAAGAATCTACCATTTGTATCAAAATCACTATCTAGTGTTTCTACTCCTTGGTTAGGAATTGTAAAGACCTGATCGGCATCTGGTACTATTTCTATGGTATAACTAGAGTTTGCCATATCAATAAAAGAATAGCTTCCATCACTAAGCGTTGCGGTAGTTTCTATCAGATTACCCACACTATTGATAAGGTTTATTTGCTGTCCACTTATAAATGGTTCTCCGTTTTCTCTAATTCCATCTGCATCCAAATCGTCCCATACTACTCCAGATACACTAAAAAGTGGCGTAATTCCTATATCTATATTGGTCCTATCCTCACCAGGTAAAAGAATGAAAAAATCTGAAGTTCCTGGACCTAATATCTGAGATATATCAGAATCCACATCATCAGAACCTACATCAGCTGGAGCAAAATTTAGATTGTCTCCAGTAACGGATATAAAATAAGTGCCATTAGGGATATCTGTAAATTGATAAATTCCATTCTGATTACTTACCGTCTCTGCTACCAATACTCTATCCTCGTCAAAGAGGGATATGGAAATTCCAGCTAATGGTACTTCGTTAGGGTCTTGTAATCCGTTTCCATTCTTGTCTTCCCAGACTAGGTCTCCTATATTTCCGGGGCGACAGTCCTCAAGTGTAAAAAACTCACAACATTCCTCAGAAGAAAACTGAGGAGAAGCACAGAGCTCAAAAGTACCTGGCGTAAGATTATCTGGTACAAAAACAATTACTTCCTCATTATCTGCCTCTGAGATTACACTAAATCCACTCGGTAAATCCCAATCAAAAATGCTTCCTTGCGGAGCACCTTGGATACCTGCAATGATACATGCATGATCAATACAGGCAGAATAAGGAGGTCTGTATTTTACTCGGATAGATATCCGATCTATGTTTGCTACTAGTGCCTCGTCTGTAGGATTTGTGATTTTAAAATCCAGTCCGAAGTTATTATCGTTTAGTAATTCTGGAGTTAGACTCAATCCCCATGAGTACCAGCTAGACCCATATTGCCACTCTCCAGTTTCTGATGGCCACGAGGTTCCTGCATAAACGTTTAGGCTGTTTGCTCCTATTTTGGTAGGATTAGTTAACTGAACCTGTAACTCTCGAGGTCTGGCTCCTATGCTATTTCCATAAACGATTACGGTAAGTCCACTTATTTCTGATCCTTCTGGAATATTTAAATTAAACTGAGAAAAAGATAGCGTTTCTGAGGTTTCTGAAGGGTCGAGTTCAACAGAAATAGATTCTCCATCTCTGAGAATTCCGTTATTTAATCCCTGCCATGGGACAAAATTTGCACTGCTCTGACTGATAGACCGATAGGATCTCTCTCTGTTTTCTACCTCCGTATCATTAGGAAAAATGATGTTGCAACTTTGGCTTAAAGCCAAAGAATTACAAAAGCATGAAATCAGTAGAATGAAGAAAAAATTAAGTGAGCAGCGACTCATAGTGTAATAAATCTTAGTTGATAAAATCAATTCGATCTATTACCACTCAGCAGGATGTCCAAAGATACATATATTTTTTTTGTAATATGTAAAATGTTGATTAGAAATATAGAGGGGTTATTTTGAGATGTTTGGGGTGAAAATCTCGGGAATAGTAATTGCATACCTTGAAAGAAAGCTGCTATTTCTTTAATGGATTTATTCTCGTGTAACTTTCTATATCGTGGATTAGTATAACTGTATAAAATGGAATCAGATAATTTCTTATTCCATTTGATCTTATAAATATGTTTGAAATCCAATCATCTACTTACCCTTTGAAGCAATTTTTCTCTTATGGATTCAGAAACGAAACCATTCAATGAAGTATTCATTTCCATAGCTTTAAGTGCTGCGTCTCTATGGAGCTCAGAAGGAATACGTACATTAAAACTACCCTTAAAAGGTTTCTCTGCTTTAATATCTAACTCTTTACAATCAGCTAAATAATCATCTACCGCTGCTATAAAATCCTTCTCTAATTGTGGTCCGGTTTTACCTTCATATGAGATTAAACTCTTTATTCCGAGTAGTTTTCCAAAGAACAATTTATCTTCTTTATTATATTCAATAGAACCAATGTATCCTTTGTATTCTAAATTTTTCATAAATCTAATTTTTCTTTTATTTCCTTAAGTTGATATCTTTTCATTATTCCTTTTGGATGTGGCTTATGAAATTTTATCTGATCGTTATTTTTATTAATAAACTTAATACGTGACCCACTAGTCTTTCCAGTTTTCATTTCTTGATATCCAAAGTATCCTACCAATTTAACGACCTCATTAAAATGAAAATCTGTAGGCATACTAAGGAATCTATCAATCAACTTCTGCTTCTTAGACATAACATAAATGTAACTGTATTAAGTTGCAAAAGCAATCTATAATATCGAATAAAACCTTTGAGATTCTCTCATATTAAACAAAAGGGTACCTGAAATCAGATACCCTTATAATCGCTGAGTAAAATCGGGACGAAGCTAGGCTGCTTCCGATTGAGATTGATGAGTTTTTACTAATGAGGATTTAATAGCGGGCGTAACAGGGATAAATTCACTAAAACTTCTGTCAAATTTTGCTTTTCCTTGAGTAATAGATCTCAGTGCTGTGGCATACTGATAGAGTTCTGACAAGGGAACTTTTGCTTGTATTTTTTGCCTTGTTCCGACAGCATCCATACCCATAATCATGGCTCTTCTAGATTGTAAATCCCCCATAACATCTCCCATAACTGTATCTGCACAAAGAATATTTACCTCATGGATGGGTTCTAGAATCTGTGGAGCAGCCTGCTGGAAGGCATCCTTAAATACCTGAGAAGCGGCTATCATGAAGGCCATATCATTAGAATCTACCGGATGCATCTTTCCATCATAGATACAGACTCTAATGTCCTGACATCTAGAACCTGTAAGTGGACCTTCCTCCATTTTCTGCATGATGCCTTTTTTGATGGCATTTATATACTTAGCATCTATAGATCCTCCGACTATGCACCAGTAGAATGCAAGTGTACCACCCCACTCTAGATCAATGAGTTCCGATCTCCGTACATTAAGGTCGGCTGGTTCTGCCATTCCATTATAATACGGTTCGATTCTCATATGTACCTCAGCAAACTGACCAGAGCCTCCAGACTGTTTTTTATGTCGATAAGAGGCATCAGCTCTTTTGGTTATCGTCTCACGGTACATGATACGTGGTGATTCAAAGTTCATCGAAATATTATTTACCTTTTCTATTCGATACTTTATGAGGTCTAGATGTAATTGTCCTTGGCCATGTAAGATGGTTTGTCTTAAGATAGGATTCTGCTCTACGATTAATGTAGGATCCTCTTCCTCTATCTGATGCAGGGCTTTCATCAGTTTTTCCATTTCTGCTTTGCTTGGAGGGACTACTGCAGTTCTAATTCTAGAGGGCGGAAAAGATATCTGCTCTACCTTATGTTCTACTCCTTTTTCATTTAAGGTATTGTTGGTATGAGAGTTTTTGAGTTTTACACAGACTCCTATGTCACCTGCCATAAGTTGTGAGACCGTAGATCTCTTTTTACCTGTAGATTCAAATATCTGATTAATACGCTCTACTGTTCTGTTCTCGGCATTACTCAGTTCCATACCCTCTTTTACTATTCCACTGTAAACCTTAAAATAGGATACCATACCTACCTGTGGCTCGGAAATAGTTTTAAAAATAAAGGCTGTGGTCTTTCCATTTTCGTTACATGGAAGAGAACCACCTCCTTCTAGTGGTGTGTGTGATCTATCTGCTGGACTAGGTGCTATATCATTTAAAAATCCCATTATACGACCGCTTCCCATATTACTGGTCGCACTACAGCAAAAGATGGGATAGAATTCTTGCTTGGACAAGGCGATGTTTAATCCCTTAGTAAGTTCTTCTTCTGTAAGACTGCCTGCCTCAAAAAACTTCTCCATCAGCTCTTCGTCATTTTCTGCTGCGATTTCTACCAATGCATTATGCATGGTCTGTAGTCGATTTATTTCTGATTCTGGGATTGCTTGTTTTTCTGGTTTCCCTCCGTCTTCTGGAAATACGTACATGGTCATACGTAGTGCATCGAGGATAGTATTAAAAGAGGAGCCTTCATTTAAAGGATACTGGATGGGGACGGCTTTGGAGCCAAATTCTGCTTGTATACTATTGAGGGAAGATTCAAAATCACTTTTCTCGTGGTCTACCTTGTTTACTACAAACATAGCTGGAGCGTTGAACTCCTGAACGTAGTCCCAGATTATCTCTGTTCCTACCTCTACTCCACTGGTAGAATTTACCACCATGAGAGCAGTATCGGCAACCTTGAGAGAAGAGACTACCTCTCCTATAAAATCATCAGAACCTGGAGTATCCAGAATATTGATTTTGTGATTCCTCCACTTAGCATGCAGTAAGGTACTGAATAGAGAATTCCCTTTTTCTTGTTCGATATTGGTATAATCTGAGGCGGTAGAATTTGCTTCTACTGATCCTTTACGGGAAATGGCACCGGCTTCGAAAAGCATAGTTTCTGCTAAACTCGTTTTACCACTTCCCGAGTGCCCTAAAAGGCAAACGTTCCGTAAATTTTTTGCTGAAAATGACATAGGTTGATTTTTAATTAAAAATGGAGGGTGTGAGACTTAACCATATTAAGTTCTGCCTATTAATTTAATTAAAAAACTATTGATTGACTATAGGTTTATTGTTAATATTTTATTTGTAGAGTGTAAATATTTTATATGTGATATATTAAGATATATATCCGGTTAGTAGTGAGGGATTTATATAATTAGAAAAATTGGCCTAAGCCTAGTACTAATCCTCTAGCATTAGTATCATAGATGTTTACTCCATAGTCTACTCGTACTATAGCACCGAAAATTTTAGGGAAAATTACTCTAAAGCCTCCTCCAACAAAATGATTAAAAGAAGCAGGTTCAAATAACTGAGACAGGTTACCTCCTGGATCTCTCCATGTACCAGCATCAGAAAACAGTACCAGCTGTGTAGCATATTTCTCACGAGTCATATGCGTATATCTCAGCTCTAGATTTAAAACTGCCTGAGCAGTACCTCTATCTATCCGATTGCCAATTCCTCTGATGTTTATATGACTGTCAGCAACAAAGGGAGCAAAAGGAGAATCATCATTGGTCGAGATGGCACCTTTAAATCTGGCGGCTAGGTTTAATTTCTTTCTTTTCGGTGGTCGTACAAAGTATCTGGCCTGAAGTCGGAAACTATTAAAAAAATTAGATTCTCCGAAGTTGCGTACATTCTTTAAATCTAGGATGATGTCAAAACCCTTTGGATAGAAGGTCTTATAGTTTATGTAATTGCGATAATAACTGACACCTGTCAGCAACTTAGTCAATCCGAAATTATCAGGTCCTGGCGGATCATCTAGAGGCTGGTTTTCTGACTTACTATACTCCTCTCTAAAAACCGTAACCTTAAATTCTAGATTTTGTCTCAGGTCTATGTTCCTAATCAATGATACCCCAGCTCCGGTATTATCATACAGAAAATTTACTGTGCCTTCCTCAAAAAAAAGTGGCTCCTCAGAAGCCCATCGATTAAGACTGGCACTGTATCCCCAGTTTAGATTTTTGGTTCTAGGACGTTTATAAAATATCTGTCCTGAGTGTCTGCCATTATTATTCTGATAAAAAGTAAGTAGCTGATCGCCACCTCCTCGTAGATTATTTTCTATAAACCCGATAGAAAACCAGAGGTTATCACGGATGCCTCCAAAGTTTACAATCGGTAGTGCCGTCTTACGCTCAGTAACAAAATACTTCAGATGATGTTCCGAACCGACAGTATCTATGCTATAACTGGCATCGGCTATTCCTGTCTGATTTCTTATAATATTTAACTGAGCATCAAGGCTATTAGACATAGCCTCATTACCCGATTCTGCCTCGATTAGTTTTAAGAGAAAATCTTCCTTGGTCTTAGTCAGACCCTCAAAGGAGACCTTATAGTCTGATAAGTTATGATTCTGCTGTGCATCTACTATGCTTACAATAAAGCATAGAAAAGACATTATGAGAATCCTTTTTTTTAGCATAGGCAGCAAAAATACTTCCTTATATATTCAATCTAAACCCTAAGTTAATGGTCTCTGCTTGACCTCCACTGTTTCTTAAACCTTTATTTGTAAAATCGGTATACAATACCTCCAGTTCTACAGAAGGGGTAAATTGATACTTGGCTCCAGCTCCGAACTGATAAAAGTAATCATACCCTTCTACCCATATCGGAGAATATCCACCAATTGTATATATAACGAGTTTGGTTGTAGGAATGTAGCTAAAGATTGTAATAAATGGAGTGGAGAACTGGCTAGCCTCTCCTATTCCTTCAATTAGGAAGTCTAATTCTGTAAATAATGAGAAATGCTCTCCTATACTGAAGTCATTAAAAAACTGCGTATTCCATGTCGGTCCATCCCAGTCTATAAAGGTCTCTGTATCATTACCAGTAAGATCCTCTCCTATCGAGAATACAAATGAACTCTGAATAGAAAAGTTACTCCATGCCTCTACTGGTGCATATCTAATCTGAGGTCCGATAGCTGTAAGTCCTTTTCTAGAAAGACCTGGCACATCTGACCCGAATACATCAAAGGGAGTAGATTCCGTTCCAAAATGATTTCTTACCTTTCTCCATCTTGCATTTATCCCTACATTTAATTTTGGCTTAAAGCCATATAGAGCACTCAAGGTAGTAGTAAAAAAGCTCGCTCTATCCGTTAGATTTCCATCCTGTCCAGTTTGCTGGCTATATAGATTATTGAATATTTTGAATTCATAAGTGCCTACTGGGATA
Organism: uncultured Saprospiraceae bacterium; assembly: GCA_964509175.1. GTDB lineage: Bacteria > Bacteroidota > Bacteroidia > Chitinophagales > Saprospiraceae > JAHDHU01. The sequence goes on along the minus strand of CAZDWO010000005.1, from coordinate 62,307 downwards.
GCAGAAGATACGACATATCTATATGCATTAGCACCACCTCCACCTGCAGATGGAGAACCTAGGCTTGTTCCTTTATCGTTTAACTGCCAGTCGTATGGGTAATACCCTAGCTTGCAGTTAGGGTCTATTTTATCATCTCTATACTGATTTATATAATCGATGACATTCATCTTACTCTTTCCGAAGTCTGCTTTATACCAATTAAATATTTGGGAAAGCTCTAATTTTTGTCCATTTACCATGGTAAATGAAGGATTATTAAGAGCCGCAGATACCTGACCGTCTAGCTGAGCATCTAAGCTCTCTGGCCTGTAGGCAAAATTTGTAATCGGTGGACAACCTACTGCTCCACAGACTAATACAAAGTGGTATCTACCATCCATGTAATGTCCCAGGAGTTTCTCATGTTCAATCTGATTTAGAGTTAGACTTTCTCCTGCTACTTGAAATTTTGATTTAGTAAAGAATCCAGATTTTTCTTGCACTGAGGCAATCGGATACTCTTGTATCACCTGGTTTATAACGAGTAGATTATAAGCATTTATGTAGAAGGCCTGCTTAGTATCATCATCACTGTTCGATATGTCTGCATTGTTTATTTTATTGACCAGAGTAGAAAGCATCGCATCTGTACGTACGGCTGCATAGTCTACTGCATTATCAGCTACATGCTTATCTAGAAAACTGTGTACCTGATCAAAAAATTTATCGTTGATTTCCTGAGCACTTACTGATGATACACAGGCAATAAGAAAGGCTAATGCCAAGATAGAAGATTTCAAAATCCCAGTGCCTAATTGTATAGAGGTTTGTATTCTATATTTATTCATAATGGTCATAATTCTAAATCTATTTAAAAGTCAATATTCCGTATTTATTATTTCGGGTTTTTAAAAAACACTCTGCAGTGTCAGTAATCGTTTTGTCAAAGTCGGTATAGGATAATTCTAAGTCGGTAATAGATTTTGAATTGTCATAAGACCATTTTTTAGAGGAACTTATAACACTATACTTATTAAAAACTGTCGCCTTTCTAGCAACTAAAGATATAAAACTTAACAGTCTCCATGCTATCGGTATCATCCATGATCTTATCTCAAAAGATGGAGGCTTAACTTTATAAACCTGAGCAATTTTTTCCATTAAAGCTCGGAATGAAATGTTTATCCCGCTTATAACATATCTGTTTCCGATATGGTTTGTAGTTAAACAGCTAAAGGTCGCATAGGCTACATCTCTTACATCTACGAAACCGTTACTCCCTGCTGGATACAACTTTTGGCCTCTTATCATGTTTCCAAAAATCTTTACCGATGATTTATCCCAGAAACCAGCTCCTAAAACGATAGAAGGATTAAGGATCACTACTGGCAATCCCTCTGCATGAGCTCGCCAGACTTCCATCTCGGCTTCTTTTTTAGAGATAGAGTATGGAGAATTGTTTTTAGATTCTACCCATTCTGCGTCTTCGTTTATTTTTTTACCTGAGGTAGTTTTGCCTAGAGCGGCTACAGAACTGATGTGTATAAATCTCTTAATGTTATGAGTGAGAGCTGCATTTACCAGAAAGCGAGTACCCCTCGTATTAGTATCTAGCATGGCCTCATCGTCCTTAGGACTAAAAGATACAATGGCAGCAGCATGGATAATAACACTTATGGACTGAGAAATGATTTTATCTAGACTAATCATATCCAGCATATCGCACTCATGCCAGGTGATTTTTTCTCTATCCTCTCCTAAAAGCTCAAAGCTACTCGACCCACGATGTAAGGCATGTATATTATTATGCCCTCGATGTAGGAGATATCGACATATATAAGAACCAATAAATCCCGTAGCTCCTGTGATTAATATGTGATCGGATTTATCTACCATGTACATTATATATCGCACCACCTACGGTATCACTGCTTGCACCAGTCACACTACAGAGTATATTAGTTAAATCATGTAATCTCAGATAACCGAGATAGGCCATCAGAATGGCTTCTTTATATTCTATTAGCTCATCATCAGGTATATGGACTGCTACCTGCTTATCATTCTGCTTTAGAAATTCTATAAGCTGTTTATTATATGCTCCTCCTCCTGTTATATAGAGGGTTTTGGCTGGTGCCAAATTTTTTAAAATCTTATCAGCTATCCACTTATTAATAGTACACAGTTTATCAGCCTGTGAGATAGATTCATTATCAAGGATAGGAAAATAATTTTCTCTAATCCAAGAATTGTCTAGAGACTTAGGACCCGAGCTAGAGTAATATTCAAAATCGTCTAGAGCATCATAAAGAACAGAATCGAACTTTCCAGTCATGGCAATTAGACTATCTTTATCGTATCCATCGACAGTATCTCGGGCCACATAATTAGAGAGCTGATTACAGGGACTGACATCATAGGCAGTCCAGTCAGTGGCTTGTGTAAGATTTGCAATGCCACCTAGATTTAAAAAATAATCATAAGAGCCAAAGAGCTGCTGCTCCACCATCGGAACCAGCGGTGTCCCTACCCCACCCATAGTTATATCACCTATTCTAAAGTCTGTTATTACTTTTTTTTGTGTAAGAGCAGAAACGATTCCACCATTTATCATCTGATGTGTGATACTTTGCTCAGGAAGATGATAGGTCGTGTGACCATGGATACTTATAAAATCATACTCTTCAGTAAAAGCATCAGATAATTCTCTAGCGATAAAATGAGAATAGCTGTTTTCTACAACTAGGTAATCTTTAAAGCTTAATTTTTTTATTTGCTCCAGCTGAGACTTAAGCTCTTGTGGAAAAGGAATGCTTATGCATTTTAACAAGTTATAACTTTCCTGACTGACAGACATAAGTGCAGCGTCTATTCCATCCATAGAACTTCCAGACATGACACCGATTCCCCTGAGCTGCTGCATACATTGTAATTGCCTACTAAATTACTGCAAGTCTTGATATATATGACATCATAGATTGATATAAAAACTTAGGAAACTTTAGAACTTTTTAAAGTTTCCTAAGTTTATTGTGTGTATTTTTGTTCTATGGATACGGAGTCTAAAATTTTTGATGCCGCTTTTAATCTCTTTATGAAGTATGGAATAAAGAGTGTCAGCATGGATGATATTGCTAAGCATATAGGCATTTCTAAAAAGACCATTTACAATCTTGTAGAAAATAAAAAGCAACTGGTGCATCAGGTCGTAAGCCAGTTTATCTCTCAGGAAGAAAAAGATGTGACTAAAATAATGCAGGACTCTACTGATGCTATCGATGAGATGCTCAATATCGGTAGGTACTGGATTAAATTTTTACGAGAGATGAAACCGACTATGGTTTTTGATTTACAAAAATATCATCCTTCTGTGTGGAGACTTGTAGAAACAGATCACTTTAAATTTATAGGACAGGTAGTAAAAGCCAATCTGATTAAAGGTCAAAACTCTAAATTCTATAGAGAAGAAATCAATCCAGACATTATCACCCAGTTATATATGGCCAAATCAAATACACTGGCCAATGAAGAAATATTCCCAAATCAGGAATATCCAAAACCGGACTTATTTGAACAATTTTTTATTTATCATTTATATGGTGTCGCTTCAGAAAAAGGAAGAAAACATCTAAACGCTAAAATTTCGATTTCATGAGAAATCTTATCATTATAATTTTTTTGGCTTTAAGCCAATACTTATCTGCTCAGGACTATAGTCTGAAGCAAGCCATCGATTATGCCTATAGTAATAGTACTGCTTTAAAAATAAATCAGATAGGTGTAGTAGACGCAGAAGCACAAATCGAGGAGTATAAATCTATCGGTAAACCTAAGGTAAGTGCCAGTCTAGGCTATCAGTATTTTTTACTACAACCTCAGACAGTCTTACAGGATTTTATATCCCCTTCTGTCTTCGGCATACTGATAGATACTGAACTACTACCCTCTAACTTCAATGTACCTCCGACTCAATCTCAGGAAGTCTCCTTTGTAACTAGAAATAATCTCGATGCTTCTGTAGATGCCAGCTGGCAACTCTTCGATGGATCATATCTAGTAGGACTAGAAGCTGCCAAACTATTAAGAGAACTTACAGGCAAGGAAGCAGAGGTAGACAAACAAAACATACGTGCCAGCGTTACTAGAGCTTATCTAGGCATCCTCATCGCAGAAGAAAATAGAATCATCCTTCAAAAAAATGAAGACAATGCTCGTAAAACTCATTATGAGGTAAAAGCATTCTATGACAATGGACTCGTAGAAAGTCTGGACGTTACACGAGCTTCGCTATCTATAGAAAGTCAAAAGACTCAAAAAGAAGCCTTAGACTTTAGAATTAAACAGGCTTACGATTTTTTAAAATTTTCTATGGGATATCCTATGGAAGAAGAACTAACTCTATCGGAAGACCTGAATTCTATTCTAGATAAAATAGCAGTAGATGAGATAGTCTTTGACGAAAATATAGATTATACAAAAAGAGCAGAGTACGCAAACATAGAACTCGGTCAAGACCTCAACAGATTAAATCTAGAAAGAGTGCAGAAACAAAAACTCCCAGTAGTGACTGGATTTGCAAGTGTGTCAGAGACTCTACAACGTAATAATATCTTCTCTAGTGACGAGGCTGGTTTTCTTCCCGCAGCAGTCGCAGGTATATCTGTAAACTATAACATCTACGATGGAGGCAACAGGACTGCTACGGAACAGAGGATGCAACTGGCCATGGAAAAGACGGAGTTGCAGAAGAGAGATTTTGAGAGAGGAATGGAAATGCAAATCAGACAGGCACAGGTGACCTTTAATAATGCCCGTAACACAATGTCCAATGCTAAGAAAACATTAGAACTAACGCAAGAGATTTATGACAAGACCTACATTAAGTACAAGGAAGGTGTAGGATCTAGCCTAGAAGTATCTCAGGCAGAGGCTGCTTTATACGGTGCTCAGAGCTACTATATAAATACGATTTACGATGTCGTCCTTGCTAAAACAGAACTAGATATCGCCACTGGCGAATTATAAAACATAAAACTTCATTATAAATGAAACGATTAATTCTATCCATATCGATCTTCAGCCTACTCATAGTAAGTAGCTGTCAAAAAGAAAAAAAATATTCTGAGGACGCAGCAGGTGTCAAAGAAGAACTTTCAGATCTCAAAGCTGACCGCTCTGAGCTCGAAGGCAAAATAAAAGCACTCAATGAGAAGCTACTCGTACTAGAACCAAAGAAGGAAAAAGATCCTATAAATGTAACCTACAGCATGGTGCAGAAAAAGGACTTTATGAGATACTCCACTGTACAAGCGAGTGTTATCGGTGATGACCTAGTAAATGCAAGTAGCGAGACTGGCGGTCGATTACTCAGTGTAAATTATAGAGAAGGAGACTATGTAAAAAAAGGAGCACTTATCGCAACCGTTGATTTAGATCTAATCGATAAGCAAATTGCAGAAGTAAAAACTTCTCTAGACCTAGCCACTACAGTTTATCAAAGACAGAAGAAGTTATGGGATCAAAACATCGGTTCTGAAATACAATATTTACAGGCCAAAAACAATGTAGAGAGAATAGAAAAATCACTAGAGACTCTAAATGCTCAAACGGCAAAGAGGAATATATATGCTCCCAGTACTGGATATGTAGACAGAGAGCTTCTTAAGCAAGGAGAAATGGCTAGTCCAGGAATGCCGATTTTTCAAATACTAAATACGGCCAAGGTAAAGGTAGTCGCAGATGTCCCTGAGCATTTTCTAGGAAAGGTAAAAAAAGGAGACCTCGTAGAGCTCTATTTTCCGGCATTAGATAAAACGATGAATCGTCGAGTATCTCTTATCGGTCGATCTATAGATCCCTCTAACAGAACTTTCAAAATAGAAATAAATATCCCTAGTGGAGGAAATCTAAAACCTAATTTACTCGCCGAAGTGAAGATGAAGGACTACGAAGAAAAAGACGTACTATCCATTCCTGTAGAACTTATAAAACAAGAGGTCACAGGAAAAAAATATGTCTACACCATCCAAAAAATGAATGGTAAAGAACTGGCAAAAAAGAAATATGTCCAGACCAGTGAAAGTGATGACACTAACATTATCGTAACTGATGGGCTAGCTGCTGATGATCTGGTCATTATAGATGGAGCAGAAAAAGTTATAGAAAACGATCCACTGATTGCAGAAGAAAAAATAGTTACTGATGACGGAGAATAATAAAGACTCAGGAACTATAAGTAAGCACTTTAGTCTTACAGATTTTGCAGTAGATAATCGGACGAGTATATTTATAATAACGCTGATGATCCTGCTATTCGGGATACAGTCTTATACTGATATGCCCAAAGAGCAATATCCAGATGCCTCTCTCAGTCAGGTATTTATAAACACTGTACACTTTGGAAACTCTGCAGAGGAAATAGAAAGTCTGGTTACACGACCTTTAGAAAAAGAACTTCTGTCTTTATCAGGAATTAAAGAATGTCTGTCTACCTCTATGCAGGATTACTCAGTAATCGTTGCTGAGTTTGACACAGAGACTAGCGTTCCTGAGGCAGTACTCAAGGTAAAAGATGCAGTAGACAAAGCAAAGAGTGAACTTCCTGATGATCTTACCCAAGAACCTTTGGTCGAAGAAATAAATTTTTCTGAGCTTCCCATAGTGACTGTAAATATATCTGGGAACTACTCCATGGATGAACTCAAGGATTATGCAGAACTCGTACAAGAAAAGGTAGAAGCCCTCAAAGAAATCAGTGAAGCAGAAATGAAAGGAGCTCTAGACAGAGAAATCCGTATAGATGTAGATCTGTTTAAAATGCAAAGTCTCAAGGTCTCTTTTGGAGATATAGAAAATTCTATACGATCTGAGAACCTTACGATGTCTGGTGGAGAGATCGTAAAAAAAGATTTCAGAAGAACAGTAAGAATCGTCGGGCAGTTTGAGAATGTAAATGAAGTCAGAGATATAATTGTAAAGGCAGAGAACCAACGACCTATTTTATTAAAAGACATTGCAGATGTTACCTATGGTTTTCAAGAAAGAACCAGTTATGCAAGAGCAGATGGTTTACCAGTTATCTCACTAGACATCATAAAAAGAAGAGGGAGTAATATGTTGTCTACCATCGATAACATGAAAGACGTACTAGATGAAGCGAGAGCAAAATTACCTTCAGATATTACCATCAGTCTATTTAATGATCTCTCAGTAAATACTAGAAACCAGGTAAGCAATCTAGAAAACAGTATTATCTCAGGAGTTATCTTGGTGATACTAATACTTTTGTTTTTCCTCGGTTTACGAAACTCATTATTTGTAGGAATGGCAATCCCGCTGTCTATGCTTATGGGTATTTTATTCCTATACATCTCTGGAACTACTATGAATGTAGTGGTACTTTTCTCACTTATTCTAGCACTTGGACTCTTAGTAGATAATGCCATAGTCGTCGTCGAAAACATATATCGATATATGCAAGAAGGCTACACGAGCAAAGAGGCTGCAAAGAAAGGAGCAGGAGAAGTTGCTTGGCCAATTATTGCATCTACAGCCACTACCCTTGCCGCATTTTTACCACTTGCTTTTTGGCCAGGGATGATGGGACTATTTATGCAGTATATGCCGATAACGTTGATGCTCGTTCTAGGCTCTAGTCTATTTGTAGCACTAGTCATAAACCCTGTATTTACTTCTAAGTTTATGAAGGTAGTCGCAGAAAAAGAAACTGCAGAAGAGAAAAAAGCAGGGTTTAGAAACTTCTTAATAGGGATAGGTATCATGCTTGCTATAGCTGTAATCAGTCATATTCTCGGAGGGACTACTCTCAGAAATTTTATAGGTATAGCCATATTATTAACAGTAATCAATCATTTTGTTTTCAATCCGGCCTCTATTGCTTTTCAGAAAAGAGTGTTACCAAAGCTAGAAAGTGGATATAGAAAGTTTGTAAAATTTGCCTTAACCGGTTACAAGCCAGCAGCATTTCTAGGAGGCACCTTTGTACTTCTTATTCTTTCCATGATGCTTATGCAGGCAAGGGCTCCTAAGGTAGAATTCTTTCCTCAGCCAGACCCTATTTATGTCAACGTATTCGTGGAACTGCCATTCGGTAAAGACATCGAAGCTACTAATGATATACTACGTGAGTTAGAAGAAGAGGTTAAGGTAATAGTCGGAGATCGAGTAAAAATAGTAGATGCATTACTTACTCAGATCGGAGAAAATACTTCCGACCCTAATGCACCACCAGAGCCAGGAGCTACACCTAATAAGGCAAGGCTAACCGTTTCCTTTGTTAAATATGAGGACCGAGGTGAGATCTCTACTCAGAAAGTACTGGATGATATTAGAGATGCACTTAAGGACTATCCTAAGGCAAAAATCGAAGTAGCTACTGCTGCTGCTGGACCGCCATCTGGAAAACCTTTAGCAATCGACATACAAGGTGATGAAGTAGATTCTCTAATTCTTATTGCCGATAGAATGATTCAAAAAATAGAAGAATCTGGAATCGCTGGATATGAAGAACTTAAGGTAGATATAAACATAAATAAGCCAGAAATGCTTATCAATATAGATCGTAATGCCTCTAGAAAATACGAGCTATCTACCTTCAGTATATCTGATGCCTTGAGGACTTCAATATTCGGAAAGGAAGTTTCTAAGTTTAAAGAAGGAGAAAATGAGTATCCGATAACTGTCAGACTTAAAGAAGAACAGAGAAGTAGTATAAGCAGTCTGATAAATCAGAAAATTACTTTTAGAAATCCTGCCAATGGACGTATTGTACAGGTGCCGATTTCATCAGTTGCGGACTTTGAGTATTCCTCAACGTATAATCTTATACGTCGAAAAGATGGAGATCGTACTTTACAGATTAGTTCTAACATGCTAGAAGGCTATAATGCCAATGAGCTCAATGCTGAAGTAACCAATCTACTAGAAGATTTCGGAATGCCTGATGGATATACCTTTGCATTTGCCGGAGAGCAAAAAGAACAGGCAGAAAACATGGCCTTTCTTTCTACTGCATTACTACTCGCTGTATTTATGATATTTATTATTATCGTTGCTCAGTTTAATTCTGTCATATCGCCATTTATTATTATTCTCTCGGTGCTCTTTAGTACTATCGGAGTGATGCTCGGTTATGTATTTACAGGTATGACGATAAGTGTAATCATGACTGGTATCGGTGTAATCTCTCTTGCAGGAGTGGTCGTAAACAATGCCATCGTACTGGTAGATTATATTAACCTATTGGTCAACAAGCAGATAAAGAAAAGAGGTGTCTCTTCTATGAACAAACTAACCAGACAAGATGTCAAGGAAGCCATAATAGAAGGTGGAGAAACAAGACTACGTCCTGTTTTACTAACAGCCATGACGACCATGCTCGGACTCATACCATTAGCGATAGGTTTTAATTTTAATTTCTTTACCCTTGTAAGTCGATTCGATCCACAGATATTTATCGGAGGGGACAATACTGCGATGTGGGGTCCTATGGCTTGGACGATTATTTTTGGACTATCGTTTGCAACTTTTTTAACGCTAATCGTTGTTCCAGTAATGTACTGGCTGGCATTTAGACTGAAGAGTGGATTTAGTAACAGAGGAAAGAAGCCAGAATTAGACACTGAACTACAAGCCGTATAATAAAAATGAAAAAAGAGATATCAGCACTTAGAGAAAATTACACTCTTTCTAAACTGGGAAGAGCAGATCTATCGACTGATCCTATGGATCAGTTTAGAAAATGGTTTGACGATGCTCTGAGTGCTGAAATCCTAGAACCCAATGCCATGGTTCTGGCAACGCTCAATAAAGACAACTACCCTTCTAGCAGAGTCGTGCTTATAAAAGAAATAGAAAATGATGGCATAATTTTCTACACTAACTACAAGAGCCAGAAAGCTCAAGACATAGAAAACAATCCTAAAGTATCTGTCACCTTTCTATGGAAAGAAATACAACGACAGGTACGCATAGAGGGTATTGCAACTAAGGTTTCTAGAGAACAGTCAGCTGCTTATTTTAACAAACGTCCTCGTGCATCTCAGATAGGTGCCTGGACTTCTGTCCAAAGTTCTATTATAGATTCTAGAGAAGAACTAGAAAAAAGAAAGGCTGAGATAGAAGAAAAATATAAGGACTCAGAAACGATTCCACTTCCTCTAGACTGGGGTGGTTATAAAATCACTGCTACTGCTTATGAGTTCTGGCAGGGACGTAGAAGTCGATTGCATGATCGGTTTAGATATGAGAAAGGTGGTGATGAGAGTTGGGAGATTTTTAGGTTGAGTCCGTAGGATAAAATGATTTTTCAAATATCAAATTTGAAAACTAGCTTCTTTTTTAATAAGTTCTTTTAATAACATTATTTTATTCTTCAATCCACTAGTTATAATCACCTTTTCATATGGCTTACATGTTTCTACAAGGACTAAATCTTTAACCTCTATGAATAATTCTATCTCACTCTCCCTTAAATTAACTCCAACCCAATCATCAATTTGTCTATTAATTTGATTCAAGTTTATAAAGTAGGTCATATTCACTTCATCGGGAACGTCCTCAAAATATTTTAGAATCTTAGATCTTAAGATTTTTTGAAACCGAAATAGCCCACTACCGTCTGATTCATTTCTCAAAACTTCTTTTGTTTCCTCAATAAATATATCCTTCCAGTCTTTTTCTATTTTGCTTGCAATTAATTTGAATTGTTGAATCAGTCCATCTGATGGCATGCCTATTTCATATTTCCTATGCAGGTGATTGGTTAACAAAATCATGAAATTACATTCGCCTTTTGACCCCAAATCATAAGCACGAATAAAATCTTCTACCTTATTCAAATCATTTGATCCAATAATCAAACCTGGTCTTTTTATCAATGTAGAGTATATCTCCAAATCAAAATCTCTCATATGGCTTATCGATTACCGCTTCCCCACAATAACCCCTATCAAACCTATCGGCCCTTCTCCAGTAGGCTCTCCGACTGTTCTTACATTCCATTCTAAACCAACGGCCAGCGAAGGTCGTATCACCAATTTTCCAGTCTCTATTCTATAGGTTAGTTCTGCAGTGGGTTGGACAACTATAATATCTGTTTCTCCATTTATATATAAAATATCTGGATCAGTACTAAAATCTAACTCGTCTCTCCAGTCGACACTATTAAACCAGATATCATTTCTCAGACCTAGACTAAATTTAGAATCTCCCAAGTTACGAGCAGCACCTATGGTAAATCCATATCCCCAACCCGTTTCCTCATCATGTACACCTAGATCTCTATGGTCAAAAATATTGAGCCCGACTCTCAGATGAACTGAGGTATTATCTGTGACTAGTTTTTCTATCCGGACTCCTGGAATTATACCCGTTGGGTAGACTTGTAACTCTGCGTTGACAGTAGTCTGAGAAAATGCATCAAAAGAAAATAGCAGAATAAATAATACGGATATAGAATACTTCATAGACTAAAGATAGGATATGAAGTATTAAACTAACGTATAGAGATAGGCCTTAAAGCTGCTTTAAGTATTCTATTGTTTTTTCTGTATTTAGATGAAAATCATTGAAGACTACTTTGCCTGACTCGTCTATGAGAATAAACCAGGGTGTTCCTCCGGTTCGATATTTCTGCATGGTCGAGGAGATGCCTCTCTCAGTCTCTGCTCCTAAATCGTGACCAAACGGAATTTCTAAATCATACTCTTTTTGTATTTCTACCATCCGATCATAAGTGTTTGCATGCTTCCCCTCAAAGACGGTTTGTATCGCTGCAAAGACGACCTTATCAGAATCCTTGAGAGCTGCAGTCATCTTCTGCAAGGACGGCAGACCTATACTATGACATCCTGGACACCAGGCTTGAAAGCAATAGAGCACTTTAAATTTTCCATCATAATCTGACAGCTGAAAAGATTCACTGGGCTCGCCACTGGCGTCTATCCATTTGGCTACACTTAGCTCCGGAGCCTGCTGTCCTTCTATTCCATATCCTCGTTTTGTGTCTTTCATAGCGATATCTTCTATGCTTACTTTCTGAGCAAAACTAGTTACTCCAGTAAGCATGATTAAAATAAATAGGTACTTCCTCATTATACTATCCTTTGGTCTTACAACAATAATGGGCATCTATAGATTCTGAAATTTTATTAAAAAAATCTTAAATGTCCGTTGTAATGCGATTGTGATGATTTGCTTTTTATTTCCTCCTAGGTATTCCTGGGAGAGCTATGAGCATTTCTCGATAGGTATATTTGGATGGATCCAAATTTGCTCTTTTCATTTTTTGTACCTGACCTATAATGTCATTTTTGGCTTTTGCTGGAAAGCTGTTAACATCATCCTCATAACTTTCTTCTGAGTAATATTTTACCAGACCTGATTTAGACGTTCCTTGGAATTTTTTTCTATTGGGAATACTATGATTAGACAAAGAAGAAACTGTCTCACAATCCAATATGATTATTTCTACTCTTCTATTCAATTGCTGTTCGGATTCCTTCTTTGCTCTAGGATACAACATCTCCCAGTTTCCATAACCTCTGGCTAGCAAGCGACTAGTATCTACTCCTATCTTAACTAAGGCATCATGTACCTCTAAGGCTCTAGCCACTGACAACTGAAAATTCCGGCTATCAGTCTTTACTTTTCTCTTGTTGGGCAAATTTACGTGGCCAGCTATTTCTATACAGTAGTCATCATTTAAAATCATAAATCTCTTAAGATGCTCTAGGACTGAAGCAGAACCTCTGAGCATAACGCTTCTATTTCCCTGAAAGAGCATATTTTCAAAATTGAATTTCTTACCGATTTCCACTCTGGGCAATTCCACGATAATTTTAGGAGCTCTTTGCTCCTCTGACAGTGTAAAAGTTTTGGAGTCTATAAAATGACCCTTTGCAACAACTTCGAGGGTCACCTCTTCATTTATAGGAGATAGGATTTTATAATTTCCAGAATCATCAGTGCTGGTTTCTTTTTGATAGTTTTTAGTTGTGAGCCTAAGCTGTGCTTTTATGCCCTCTTTAGATTCTTGGTTTATTACTGCACCTTTTAGATAACGATATTTTTTCTGAGTTACTAACTGCAGAACTACCCTCCTATTTAAACCTCGACTATTGTCATCCTGATTTACGGAGACCAATCTATTCTCTCCATGGAATTCCGATCGGATAAAGCTAGGTGGAACATTTTGTGACAGTAAAAAATGAACTACTGATTCTTTTCTCCTTTCTGAGAGTGCAAGATTATAGGACTCACTACCTACATCATCCGTATGTGCATCTACCCATAACTTATATTGACTATACCCAGAAGCCTTATACAGCAGGCCCATTATATCAGACTTATCCTCTGCACTCAGTTCTGACTCATTACTGGCAAAGAAGATTCTCTCTTCTAAATGTACAGTGGAACTGTCTACAATTTCTTGTGCGGAGATAGAACTAGCAAATAGTATAAATAGGAAAAGTAGTAGTTGGTTAGGCATTAGATATTTAACTAGAAAAGGAGTGGCCTTATTATATAATGTATCGATAATCTATATCTATGGCTTCCTAGTATGTTCTAGACGATACCTTTATACTTTATGGAATATATTAAGCTTATCTAGTTAATTTCCTGCCCGAGTTTAAGAAAGTAGAGCTCATTATAAATAAGACTAAGAGCTTTAAGATTTTTCAGGTACTCCGTTTCAGCTTCCAGTAGTTTTCTTTCTCTACTATTTAAAAGGAATACGGAAGATTCTCCAAGCTCAAATTTTAATTGTTCTGCTGTATAGAGTGCATTGGAATTTTTAACTTTTTCAATACTCACATTTAGAGATTCTTGATTAAGAGCTTTTGTTCTAACAAGCATGCTATACATGTTCTGAAGCTCGATCTGATAATATTCTTGATCTAATTTATTCTGCTCTATAAGTACCTCGTTCAACTGAATCTGCCCACGTGTCTTTCTATTCCTAATCGGGACAGCAACTGTTGCTCCTAGTTTATAATCATTAACATTATAACTATAAGTTAGATCGGTATCCCCAAGGCTATGTATGGTATTAAGTTTAATATCCAATTGTGGTTTTAGTTGTTCTCTTTCCAATCTATTTTCTAAATTGATTTGTTCCATCTCAATTTGTTTCTTCCTAATGATGGGGTCCGCTATCCAATTTTGATTAATGGGAATAGTTTCTGCATTTAGAATCTCGTTAATACTGACAATGTATTGAGGGATAACAGATTCTAAAATAACCATAGGATTGCCAGAGTTATCCCAAAGAAACATATTGAGTTTTTGACTTTTTATTATCAAATTTTCTGTAGCAGTTATTTTCGCTTTATTGGCTGTATTGAGATTGATTCTAGATTCTATTGTGTCTATTGCAGGTTTATCTCCATTTTTAAATAATTGAATTACAAAATTATGTCGCTCTGACACTCGGTCTAGATAAGCAGTCACAATTTCTAATTCACTATATGCTGTAGACCAATCGACATAAGCATCTAGGCTTTGGGTAATTATATTACGGACAATAAGTTGCTTTTCAACCTTACTTTTATCTGCAAGTAATTTAGACTCTTTCAGGGCAAACCGTTGTTCATCAAACAAAAGACCTCTCAGAACTGAGATGCTTATAGTTCCATATAGCAAACCGTTAGACGGAACATTGTTGTCCCCATTGAGAAATTCCCCACTATTATTTTCATATCCTAAGGAGACATCTACAGGATACCTAGTAGGAATTTTTAACTCACTATTCCATCGTCTGAAGTAGTTTATATCTTTGAATTGTTTTCCATCATAGTCAGTATAAAATTTTTGATCTAGGGCACCTTGACCTTTGAGTAAATATGATTCTGCAATTTCGTCGTAGAGATCTGCACTTTTTATCAAAGGATGATTTTTTAATACAATTTCTTCAAACTGAAATAGCGTAAGTGTATCAGATGCCTGAACCAAAAAGGGAAATACAATCAATATGAAAATAATGGCGAGTCTATTCATGTAGAAGGAATTACTGTATTAAATCCTAGATTATCTATGATCTTACCATGAGGCACTGGTCGCTCCTCGTTATCAATTTTAACGAAGACTAATTTTTCTATGGAGATTATCGTTTTTTTTGTAAAAACATTTCTTACCATACAGGAGAAGGTAATACTAGTTGTTCCCACCGATGTAAATTCTAGACCAATTTCTATGACATCTCCCTGCTTTGCTGAGTTTACAAAATTTATTTCTGAGATAAATTTTGTAACGATTTTTTTGGTATCGAGTTTAGTCATTGCATAGATTCCTGCCTCCTCATCGATCCATCGCAGTAGTGCTCCTCCGAATAGTGTATTGTTGGAATTTAAATCTCCCGGTTTGATTAGTTTTCTTGAATAAAATTTCATTTACTTAATTTTTCTAAGGGGAACTTTATTTTTTACTTTTTTAGTATCTTCTGGATTGTAAAAATCTGGAGGGAAGCCATTAAGCTTTCGCCAAAGCTCATAATATACTTTTACATCATCGAGTAATAATAACCCTCTTGCTCCTGACCCGATACGGATAAGGTCTGGCCATGGTTTTTCTAGGTCATCTTCTATTACTAGTAATCTGTATTTACCATTGTCACTAATATCATTATCGATACTATATACCTTCCCACCGAATGTTCCAAAAGAATTATCAGGCCATCCACTAAATACTATTGCAGGCCATCCATCAAATTGTATTCTGACTTTTTTCCCTTTTTGAATAAGTGGCATGTCCATCGGTGCGACATAAAGTTCTACGGCTTTTTGATAAGTATCAGGGACTATGGTAGCAATATCATCTTGAGCTTTTACAAATTCTCCTATTCCATTTTTTAACACCTTATTAATCCGTCCAGAAATAGGAGAAGTAATCACAAATGCTTTTTCTCGTTGCTCGAGCTGATTTACTTTTGACTCAAGCTTATTAGACTCTCCCAGCAGTGAATATCTGTATGAGTCTGCACTATTTATTTCTGATTCTATTTTAGACCTCTTTTGATTATAATCAGACTTAGTCAGTTCTACTTCTTGATTAATATTAAGCTTATCGTTTTTAAGCTTAAGGAGTTTATTATTTACGGATAATATTTTGGCCTCAGCCTCACGATTAGATAATCGCTTTGTCTCCAGATCTGTTAATGACTTAATGCCTTTGTCAAACATCTGCTGCATTCTTGCAAGTTGATTTTTGGCATTTTCCAGATAAGTTTCTGCTGCTATTTTATCTTGCTCTACACTTTGTATTTCTAGGTCTATCTGACTTTGTTTAATCGCAAGCTGTCCGAGCTTCGACTTTTGCAAGTCATTAATAGCTACTAATTGTTCTGATAAAAAATTGCTTTTACTAATATATGCATCGGCAGATTGCAATTTGGCTAGACGTTGCTCATTTGTATTTGCAACTAGATTAGGATCAAAGTATTCTTCTTTGGCTTCCGTAAGTATAACAATGGTATCACCTACGCTTACAATATCTCCCTCCGTTACGTACCACTCTTCGATTCTCCCACCTATTATAGCTTGGATGTTTTGTGGTTTATCATATGGATTAAGTGTTGACACCGTTCCATTAGATCTAATATTTTGGGTCCAGGGCAAAAACATTCCAATTAGGAATAAGATAGATATTACAATTAAAACTTTGAGAAGAGTTTTAGAATGTGATCTGGACCCTAATGTATTGTAGGATTGAAATTCACTTTTATCGAGATACTTAGAAACTGATTTTAGACTGATATTAAGCATACATTGATTTTAAAGTGAAACAATTTTGCCATCATTTATTTCGATAACTGTATCGATGTGTTCTTTCCATATATCATCGACAGATGAAATAATGACTCTCCATCTATTCTTAATGTCAGTTAATGCTGATATTAGTTCTTTCTTTTCGTCATTACCTACATGGTCTAGCGGATCTTCTAAAATGAGTAGTCTTGGATTAGTCGCTATAGCTCTTGCTAGTAGTATTCTTTTCTGAATATTAGTCGGCACTTTCTTACCCTCTGGGTCGATTATCGTATTAAAGCCTAAAGGCATTTTAGATAAATACGGTGACAATCCAGTAATCTTTAAAGCACGATTAATATTTTCTGGTGTGGCATTATCTCTTCTTAGAGATATGTTATCCAGAATTGTTCCTTGGAATATTTCACCTTGACTTATGCAGAACCCTATCTCTTCTTTGAGCTTATCAAAGTCTAATGATCTCAGTGGAAATCCATTGTATTTTATTATCCCATCTGTAGGCTCAAGGATACCTGATAGAATTTTCATCAAAGTAGACTTCCCAGAACTAGGGGGTCCAGAGATAAACGCAGATTTGTTTACAGGGATTTCAAAACTAAGATTTTGTAAACTTGTAGCAGCAGCACTCTCATATCTAAAGGATAGATTTTCTACCGCAATAGAAAATGAGTCATCAGAATCCTTAAGCGTTACTCCATCATACTCATCCATCGGTTTATCAAAAACAAAACCTATTTTTTCTAAGGCAGTAAGTACATCATAAATTGATTCTATAGTTTTTATGATTTTCTCCACCGAGGCAATGATTAGTATTATTATAATCTCGGCAGCAACAAACTGACCTATATTCATCTGCTCATTAAAAACAAGAATACTACCTGTTATAAGAAGTCCAGCAGCCACTAAAACTTTAAATATGATAAGGTATACAGATTGTGATATAATAATACCGAAGTGCTTTTCTCTAGATCGCAAATAATTATTTACATTTTCATCAGTCTTAATAAGACTAAGCTTATTATCACTAGCGAGCTTAAATGACAACTTGCTTCTTGCTATTTCTTCTAACCAAAATGCAATCTTGTATTTAGATGAAGATTCTTCTATGCTAGTCCTCAGACCTCGAGGACCTGTGGAAGCTATGATTAAGTACACTACTATTAAAAGTAAAACACTAAATATAATGAAGAATGGATGATACAAACTTAACACTACTAAGCCCACTATAACTTGAAAAATACCTAAGGAGAAATCAATTAAAATCTTAGGCAAGCCTTTTTGTATAGTTAATGTATCGAAGAAACGATTTGCTAAATCAGGGCCATAATAGTCTCGAAAAGCTTGATACTTAATTTTAGGTATCCGCAAGGCAAATTCAAAAGAAGCATTACTAAAAATCTTCTGAGAAATATTCTCCACAATTCTAAGTTGAAGCAACTGTAGAAAACCAGTAAGTGCAACTCCTACTATTACTAAGCAAACCAGCACATACCATGATGTCGTTATCTGTCCTCCCTGAATCAAGTTTACTATTGCTTGTACCCCTAGAGGCAGTGACAGATTTACAATACCATTAAAGAAAGCATAGATATATACCTGCGATATATCTTCTTTTTCTAATGCAAGTAGTCTTTTGAATCTCCATATAGGGGAATGCTTAAGTGTTTCTGCCATACGTCTTTTTTTTCTGTAGGTTGTAGGATTTCTAGTTTCTCTTAGAAGATGCTTTACGCAATTGTCTTTTCATCTTTTGAGAAAGCTCTGACCATAGCATATTTAGGTTTGAAGACTGAGCTGATACGACGATATCTGGTCCTGCAATTCCCATCTTTACTGTTACAGCATAGGTAGAGGGACTAGCAGACACTTGCTTAACATAGATTTCAGAGTAAAGTAATTCTCCAAATTTTTTGCTAAGATTTCTGATTTTCCATTTAGCAAACCTTAAATATTTATTAGAGATACGTGCTTGATTTTGAATGATAAACTTCATATTCCATTTTTTGTATAGTAAAGATAGTATAATTTATAACTTGTGTAAGTATTACTAACACAAACTGTATGTTAAGCTTATTGTTTAGGTAAATCTTACTATATTTATAAAAAAATTATTTATGTCTCTCAAATTGAGGTTTGAGCTACCTGAAAAGCTAGCATTAAAAGACCCTCAAAACTCTGATTACGGAAGACGGTTACTTAGTAATAGCATAGAGCTTATTAATGAGCTAGGATTTGAATCTTTCAACTTCAAAAAATTAGCTACAAAGATGTCTTCTTCAGAAGTATCCATATATAGATATTTTGAAAACAAACATCTTTTGTTAGTCTATCTTAATTGTTGGTATTGGGAGTGGGTTACGTATCTTATAGATATGCAGGTTTTAAACGTAACGGATAGTTCTCAGAAACTTAAAAAGGTAATCCATTGTATGATTAATGCAAATACAGAATCAAAACTTTCGGAATACATTAATGAGGGATTATTGTTTCAGATTATTATGAAAGAAAGCTCTAAGACTTATCATATCTCAGGTATAGACGAAGAGAATAAGTACGGGTTTTTCTTACCTTACAAAGAACTTGTCGGAAAATTGGCTGGGATAATTAAAGAGATAAATCCTGAGTTTAAATATTCCAGAAGTCTAGGATCTACTCTATATGAGATGATTAATAATCAGTTGTTTTTTGTAGAGCATTTGCCTCGATTGACCAGCTTAAACAAGAAAAAGGCTGTAGAAGAATTGGAAATCATGGTTAATCATTTTGTTTTTGCATCTATTAATTATAAATGTTCATAGAAGTTTTTTCATACATTTTGAATTTTAAAGTATCTGTAATATTTTTGAAAACAAGAGTTCCACTATGGTCGCAGGGCATTTATAAGAATTTGGTAAAATAGAAAAAATTAGCATCGATAACCTATTTGTATTTAAGCAAAAAAAATAAATATGAAAAATATCAAAATTTATTTTCTGACAATTTTAACTCCACTTATAGCATTTATATTTCTTTATAAAACTAAGTCTATAGAATCAACCTACTCTATCGTATTCTTCTTTTTTTATTTGTTATTTTTCAAAACATACATTGATGGCAGAAGGCTTTCTGAAAAAAATATAATTTCTAAAAAAGACATCTGGAAGCTAATAATACCAGGAACACACTTAAAGTATTTTAAGGATTTATATCTAAGCTAAGAGGGGCTAAATTTTACTATACTTTTTTTAATTAATAATGGGTAGCTTCTTCATTATTCCTTGATGATATCGAGGACATTGTTTGCTCATACAATAAATATATCAGGTAATTTCTTAATCCTTTTAGAAATCAATTGCATTAAGGCAGTTTAAAAAAGCAGAGCCCATAAAATGAGCTCTGCTTTTTACGATCATGAAAACAGAACCAACTATAAATTCTTAATTAATGGATTCAGGAGAAATATCAGCGTCTGTATATATCCATTTTTTATAGAGGTATTCATTCAATGAAATAGGAATGCCAAGATTCTTAATTTTAACGAGGTACTTTCCGTCCTTAACTGACACTAAAACTATTTCCTCATTTTTTGCTAATGTATTAGTCATAATTATTAAGTTTCGATTTATAAAGTATTTTTCAAAAATTCGATTTTTTTTACTTCAGTTGCTTATTAAGAATCTTATTAAGCCTGAAGTTGCCCGAATCTTTATTTATAATGTTAATAGCCTATTAAGTTATTTCTAAACGGACTAGTAATTAAAAGCCTTTATGCCTAATTAGTCAATTACAAAGCATATTATAGATATATCTTCTTTCTTCGATTTCATTTATTTCTAAGCTATTTTCTATATCCGTACATCCTTTATCTGTTTTTCTTATCAGAATCTCTGATAAGCCTAAGTTGAACAAGGCATCTTTATCTCTAGGATATTTGTCTAAGAAGTTACGGTACTCTTTAATGGCTTTATCAAAGTCACCGTACACAAAGTAAAGATTAGCTTTATGAAATTTGTAGTCTTCATTATTAGGGTTTTTAATAACAACCTCGTCTAGAAATGATATTGCAGTTTCATATTCTCCTAGGCCTTTTAACAACTGACTATAGTTTATTAAAGCCTCTTCGTAATCTTCGTCAATTTCTAGAGCCTTAGAGTAGTGTTCCAGTGCAAGTTTAGTTTTACCTTTCTTTTCATTGAGCTTAGCGTAGGTAAAATAAAATAAGCTTATGTCACTGTTTAAATCTATAGCACTTTTTAAATCGTCTTCTGCTTTTTTTAGATCTCCTGTTAACTTATAACATAAGCCCCTGTTGTGATAGGCGATAGAAAATTTTGGATTAATGTCTATTGCTTTTGAGAAGGACTCTATGGCCTTCCGGTATTCTAATCTTTTTAAATGAATTTTTCCATATAAATCATACAGCAAAGCTTGATTTAATTCTGTGCTTTTAATCGTGCTCAGTAAATCTTCTGCCTTGTCTATGTTCTTATTATTAAGCTCATAAATTACTTCTTCTATTAAAGCATCTTGTGAGTGAGCAATATCCAAGTCTTCAAAAATTTTCTTATAGTCTTTATATCTTGAAGGAGATTTGACAAACGCTTCGGATAAATCTTTATAATTAAAATCAAATGATTTTTTTGCCGAGTATTTTGATCGCAAAGAGGGATTTACATACATAAGCGATAAAGGATTAAGCCTTTGGGCTATTAGAATATCCATTTTACTTTCCATATTTCTACCCATTAAGGAATATACCTTTGCTCTATGTAAATAACCGATAGGGTCTTCACTATTATTCTCAATAAAATAATTATAGTTTTTTAATGCAATCTGTAAGTTGGCTTGCTTCAGTGCTATGTCTCCTGATTGAAGCCAATACTCGTTTTGTTGTGCTAGAACATTATTTAGCGGAATTAAATAAAACATGAACAAAGAGATTATAACTTTTTTCATCTTATTGAGTTTTTGTAAGTCGAGGATTACTATATAATCCTCGACTTATTGTTTAAAATGGTTTCACTAATTATCTAAAATTATAGGCATGTCTCCATCGGAGATAATTACTTTTGTATTGGGAGAATTTGCTAATTTCTCAAAGGCTTCAAGAGATTTAAATTGAAGTACTTTTTTGTCCAAGCCTTCTGAAATAATTATCTGTGCATCTCTTACTCCTTTTGCTTCTATTCTCTTTTGTTCAGCTTCTCTTTCTGCCTGAGTTAGAATAAACTGCATTCTCTCTGCTTGTTGCTCCGCTTCTAATTTTTCTTCTATTGCTAACGCTAAACTTCTAGGCAACTGAATAGATTTTAAGAGCACTGCCTCAATTTCAATTCCTTTTACATCTAAGTAACTGTCCATTCTATCCTTTATTGATTTCTCAATATTTGACCTTTCACCAGTATGCATGTCCTTAGCAAAATAATTTGCCGATACATCTGCCACTGCACTTCTAAAAACTGGCAGAATAACATTCCGCTCATAATCCGTTCCTATATTTCGTAGGATGTCTGGGGCATCTTTAGGATTTATATTGTACAGAATGCTGACTTCTGATAAGATTGTAAGACCTTCTTTAGAGGGTATATTTAATCCTACCTCTAGATTTTCAGTTTGAGTAGATATTTTTATAATACGTGAAACAAGAGGGTTGAAGATTTTAAGGCCTTCCGTATAACCTTTATCTGAAAATTTACCGAAGGTTCTTTTTACTCCGACCTCACCTTGCTTAATAGTTACACAACTTTGGAAACTAAATCCCATAAAGAGCGTAAATGCGAGAAAAACTATTGATTGTTTAAACATGACTTAAAATTTTACAGTTATGAAATATTTTTATCGTTTGTATTTTAAATTTGCTATTACCATATCGTATAACATATCAAAAACTTGTTGTTGCATTTTTTCCTTACCCAAAGAACTGTCTACGTCAGTAAGTCGGGGAAGATGCTTAGCAAAATATATATTATTATTACAGCTTTCAACTAGTGTAGAGGCTAAGGATTTTGGGTATTTGTATTTGGAATTAATTTCAAGAAATATCAAACTAATCTTCTTACATAAGTTCTTATACGATAAGAAAAAGCCATACTCATTTTCAACGTCTATTTTTTTATAGTGATAAGCCTTAGCACCTTCTCTGATCACGATTCTATGGAGAACCTCTTCATCTATAAATGGGACATCTTTGTTAGCAATAGAAGTTGTCGCCAGTGTGTGTATTACTTTTTTTATTTTCTCGCAAGGATCTGTAAGATTCATTGTAACTAGATCTATACTCGTCGAAGTCCATTCCCAATACCAGTTTATTAAATAAATAAATAGAAAGTGCTTATTCTCAAAATATCTGTAAATGGAAGACTCCGTTGATGCTATTTTATTTGCTAATTTTTTAAAATTAAAATCTTCTAAGCCGTGCTTATCTATGAGTAGAATGCTATTGTTAAGAATCTTTTTCCCTAAATCAGTTGATAGAGGATCTCTTAAATAAATTTCTGGATTTATTGATATTGAAATATTGAAAGTCATATTGCCTGTATTGCTTGTGATTTTATTGTTTTTCTTCTTTTAGTCCTTGTTAGGAAATTTAAAGTATTACCGTAGTTATTGTTGAATTCAGATTGAGTAAGGGATTCTTTATTTATAAAAGTTTCTTGTGGAAACGTGATTCTGTTTGCTTGCTTATTACTCAGTTCTTCTAAAATTTTATAGATTTCGGATTTCAGCAATTGGTATTCCTCTGAGTTAAATGTCTGGTCCTGTACAAGAGCCCTATAAGTGGATTCAAGGTCAGCTATTGTATATTTTTTTTGTTTTTTATACTTACTGACATATAAGTTTTTCAGAATCGTAGAAGCCCAAGTTTTGAAATTTGTGTGTGGAGAATATAGATGAACCTTTGATATGACTTTGTAAAAGGTATCTTGAACAAGTTCTTTTGCATTCCTATTATCATTTGTATAATAGAGGGCTTGTCTCCACAGATACTGCTGTAAAGTATCTAATTCATTTCTATCTAATTGATGCTTCATAGTAATAATACTTTGTATAATAGTATAACTACTATTATCAATAAAGGTTGTAAATGATGCTGTTTTTTTTTCAAATAATCACCTCATGAAAATACTATTCTCGTTTTTTGAGATTATGATTCGAGCTTGTATATGTAGAACATTTTTTTTTATGACTTAAAGTCAATGAAATATAGAAGGAACCGATATCCTAAAATCAATAAGGATTGGTATAATGCACTGGTCATATTTATATCGGAATGTTGAATTTTAAAAAGCTGATAAATTAACTCCATTGGTTTACAAAGACAGAGTCGTTGTGTTTGTAATTTATAACGACAACGTAATAAAAAAAGCAGAGCCCTTTACCTTGACTCTACTTTAACTATTCTAATTGTTAAAATTGCCACTAAAAAATAATCAAACCGATGAAAGAAATTTCTACTCTACAAATTTGTTAATCGTTACTTTGAGTCGTAGCTTATTAGAAATAAAAAAGCAGGGACTCACGATCTTAAGCCCCTGCTGTAATTAAAGCCTACAAAAATGAAACGGTTTATTTTTTACAGGTTTTTTCCATAATAACGGTTTTGATATTTTGAGAATTATGTAACCACTTGTAATAGAGCGTTTTATTTATTACTATAGGTATTTCTACATTTTTTACCTTGACATGGTACTTACCATCGATTATTCTCAGTAGTTGCATATCCTTATATTCTGCTGATGAATTTGTCATAATTTTATTTTTTATTTTTATAATTCACTTTTTAAAAAATCAATTCTTAGAGCAGCTTGCTGCTCACTTGGGTCGAGTTCCATAACTAAATCATAGTCTAATAATGCCTTTTGTTTTTCTCCTAATAACTCATAAGTAACAGCTCTGTCTAGGTAACTGTTAGTATCATGGGGAAACAATTCTATGGCCTTATTTAGATCTTCTAGAGCCATCTTATAATTTGCGGTCAATCCATGGGATCTTCCTCTAGGTGCATAGATTAGGCTTTGTACATATGCATTGCCTGATTCTTCACAGATATTAAAATCCTCGATGGCCTTGTATGGATCTATATCTATTAACTGTAATGCTCTGTGATATCTAGCAGTAATATTTATACTATCTAATTCTACGGCTTCATTTAAAAATGCTAGAGCTTCTTGATTATTGCCTTTGTCAGCATAGCAATTTCCGAGTAGTTCAAATGCCGTACTCGTTGCCAGCCCTAAGGAATTTATCGCATACTCTATATGATGCATGGCACTATCCAGTTCTCCTTCCGCCCAGTAGCCACTAGCTAGGCTCTTTCTAGAAAAAGCATTGTCAGGATATCTTTCTACTGCCTGACTAAATAATGTCGTATGATCTTTCCACACGTCTGATTGCACTCTAGTTAATTGTATAAGCATCATCACAATCGGTATCAATAAAACAGCAGCTATCCACTTATTACCTAATTGTAAAACATTATCCATCCCTAAACCAACTATAAAAGCTAGACCTATATAAGGCAGATAGGTGTATCGCTCTGCAACTAACGCAGACCCTACCGGAATAAATTGCAGAACAAGTAATATTGTAGAAAAGTAAAAACCCAGTCCGAATACGATATCCCACTTTCGCCGAAAGGCTGACCAACTAAACGCAATAACAGAACCAATGGATATCAAATAAGAGAGTGTAGAATTATAAGCCTCCATCATACTGTATGGGTGAAATGGAGAATGATCCTGAGTTAGTAAAAATTGTTTTAGATAGTAAGCGTTTGCAAATGAAGCATTGTTAATTCTATCTAGAATACCTAGGTCATTACTCAAAGCCGTTTTTGATTCTATGTGCTCTAATAACCCGTAGAAATCACCTCCCGCTTGAACATCCATCGCTACTAATCCAGCAATTAATGCAATGAAAACGAATGGTAGTTTTTCTAAGAAGAGCTTTATCTCCTTAAAGTTTCTTTTATATAAAATATCTATGAGCATTAAAGCAGGAACCATCACTACTGCCATCGCCTTAGAGAGACATGCCAGAATAAATAGGCCCAATGTGATAAGATAAAAACCAAGAGTCGAAGTCTTCAAGTACTTATCGTAACTCAAAAGTCCTAGTAATAAAAAGAACGAGTAGAGGACATCTTTTCTCTCCGATACCCAAACCACAGACTCTACGTGCATCGGGTGCAAAGCAAATATCAGCGAAGTAGTAAGTGCAACTATCCATTTCTTATCAGATAGCTGAAAAGCTAAGAGATAGACCAAAATAGAATTAAGGACATGTACAAATAAATTAGTCGCTATAAATGGTGTAGCAGAATCTACTCCTGAGACCTTGGCATTTATCCAAAGACTTATCATGGTCAAGGGATGATAGTTTAGTGATACAACTTTATTTGTCAATGATCCTAATGAAGTCCATGTTGGATTTATTATAAATGGATTATTAGTGATGTAGAATTGGTCATCCCAGTTGACAAAATTATTGTCAAGTGCAGGGAAAAATGCAATTACAGTAAGGATAGCCAAAGCAAAAAAAGAAATTAAATGAGAGGTGTTTGATTTGTGATTAACAAGTGATTCGAGATATAAATTATTTCTCATCGATTGTACATTTTGAGTTAACAAAAAATAATATCAATAAGCATAATGCTTTTAAAAGCCAGCAGCACTCCGCTTGTGCTGCTGACTATTAATCAATCTGATTTACGACCGACTCCAATGCAATTCACCAGGTCTGAGTTTATGAAATCCAGAACGATAAAGAGATTCTAAATCTGTACAATAGGTATTGCCATATGTATCATAAAGAATTTTATCATTATCCGTTTCTATCATGACAAAATTTTGATTCCCGTTAGATAATATTTCACTAACTTTTGTAAGAGTATTTTTTTTGCTCACAAAATGTGATTTAACCCAGGGGTACTTTTTAATAAGTTCATCCTTGTCAGACTGAACAGTCATTTTATAAGGCGGATTGTCTTGAGAAATAAATTCACCTTGAGCAAAGATTCCATTAGATGTTAGACATAGAACTAACATCATAAAAGCGGATTTCATTAAAGCTTTCATAATATAAATTTTATGGTTAATAAATAATAGTTTACAATCCTATGGCATAGTAATATTGGCCAGGAATATCTTTATACACACCTTCGAGCATGTGACCGCCTTCTTTGTCTTCAACTTTTTTGAGGAAGTCAGCCATGTCCTTAACAGCTTTTTTGTCAACATGAGTGATAATGAATCCATCTCTCATTTGTGTTTGTTTCCGTATTTTTCCTGGCAATATTTTATCTACTAAAACGCCAGATTTAATACTTAGATCCTGCTTCATCTTATCAGGTACATTCTCCATTTTTGCTCCCAATATTTTTAGGAGTTTACCAGCTTCTTTGCTCAGCTCTTCCGTATCTCCATCTCTATTATTAAGTTTGACCTTATAGGACTTCTCTTTTCCATCTCTATGCAGTAAAATATCAACGGTTTCACCTGGACGATACTGGGCTATAGCACCTTGCAATTCTGAGGATGAAGCAACTTCCACCTCATTTACTTTCAAAATAACGTCACCTACTTTTATACCAGCCTTAGCCGCTGCACTTTTATCCATGAGACTATCTACATAAACTCCTTTAATAACGTCCAGAGATTTGTCCTCAGAGAGTTTACTATCTACTGTTTTTATCATGACTCCTAGAACACCTCTTTGTACTGTGCCATATTCCATGAGATCTGTAATTACCTTCTGCACTATATTAGCGGGGATCGCAAACCCATAACCAGAGAAACTACCTGTCGGGCTAGCGATTGCGGTATTAATACCGACTAAGCCACCTTCAAGATTTACAAGTGCACCTCCACTATTTCCAGGATTAATCGCAGCATCGGTTTGTATAAAATTTTCCACTGCATACTTATCCTTTAATATATTTATGTTCCTACCCTTTGCACTAATAATTCCTGCTGTAACGGTCGAGTTAAGTCCCATTGGATTTCCAACAGCCATTACCCATTGACCAATTTTTACATTATCAGAATTCATAAAAGGAACTGTGGGAAGACCGTCTTGTTTAATCTTTAGTAAAGCTAAATCCGTAGAAGGGTCAGCACCTACAACAATGGCTTTATAAGTCCTATTATCATGCAGGGTAATTTCTATATCATCCGAATTGTCAATTACATGATTATTGGTAATGATATATCCATCTTCACTGATTATTACTCCCGAGCCTGAGCCGACTTTAGCCGGACTCTTTTGATTTCCTTTTTTGTTATTGTTTGGAAAATAATATTGCCTACCAAAACTGTCTCCAAAGAAATCTTTAAATGGCTCTGGTATAGATCTAAAATGATAATTAGCCCTAGCATTAGATTTTGGAAACAACTGAGTAGACTTAATGTGTACTACACCATCTAGAACATTTGTCGCTGTTTCATTAAAATCTAGTGGAACTGGCTTGCCATCAGAATCTAAAGAAAATACCGCTTTTTGTGAGGGCACTTTATTAATGTGCTCAATCTTAATTGATTTGTCATCTTTTTCAAAATAATTTAAAGCTCCGTAACTTGATAGACTTACAATTAACGCAATCAAGCCCGAAAAGATCATATTTCTTTTCATCGTTAAAAATTTTAATCGTTAGAAAATTAATTATAGAAAAAATTGTTTTGAGACTGAGATCTTACTTGATAACAATCTGTCTTGAAGGCTTTATTTTGGCCTCCTCCTTTTTCGCTAACTGAATAGTCAGAATTCCATTTTTGTAATGGGCTTCTATTTTCTGGCTGTCAACAAAAGAGTTACTCAGATTGAAACTCCTGTGAAAACGACTGTAGTTGAATTCTCTTAATGAGAAGTTTTTGTTTTCGTTTTCTGAGTCAACTTGAGATTCCCCTGAAATCGTAAGAATATTGTTCTTTAATTCAATATTAAAGTCTTCTTTCTTCATACCAGGAGCTGCCAGATTGATAAGGACGTGGTCATCCTTATTCTCAATATTGACAAATGGCAATGTGGTATTGCGATGTGCGAAATTTCGATTTGTCCAATCGAAAATATTGTTCCAATCGTCTTCAAAAAACCTTGAGACAGTCGGAAGTAAATTAGATTTTACTGGTAACATGACTTAAATTTTAAAAAGTTAAAAAATGAAATTTCAACTATTTTTTATCAATCTATATGCCAATTAAAAATGAATGTCATTTTTTCAGAATGGGCTGTCATTTTTTCATTTTGGGTAGAATGAATGTCATTTTTTCAGAATGGGAGCATATCAAAATTGCCAAATTCATTGATTATAAGAACCAAATATTTATGAATTAGCCTAGGATAACCCTTAGTCCAAAAAATTACATTGTTATTGGAAGTTCAAAGATGTTGAACCATGTAATAACTGGTTATCCCTTATTCCTAATATAACTAGTCCTCTTCAAAACCTTACCCTCCTTATCCTTCACCACTGCCATCCATCTAGCGTCAGATTTAATTTCACCATAAGAGATACTATCCGTCTCAGAGAAAAGAAAGGTCTCTATATGTTCTGCAGAGAGAATTTCTATGCCTTTACAATTTTCTCCATGGATAGCTTTTATCGTGAGCTTACTATGGTCACCCAAAGCATCTGTAGGCTGCAGCACATTTATAAAGCAGGTGTTTTTGGTTTTTGTAGAATTCTCAATTTTTAGAGTTTTTAAACTGATTCTTCTTATATCGTCAGGACGCTGTGGAGTCATGACCTCTTCTACTAAAGTCTCATCAATACTGGTTTTTCGAGCTTCTGGAAAGGCAGTGTATATATTTAAAGCAGCTCTGCCATTTAGAATCTGAAAATGATTGCCACTAAGCTGAGTTGCATACTTTTCCGAGTGTATCCTCCAGGTATATGTATGCTCTAAATTACTTTCTAGCTCATCTAGGAAAATATAATATCCGAGCTTACTATTTATAATGTGTCGAGCATTGAGGGTAAGCTGCATCTCCGGATAGTACATGCGACTGGTCTCTCCTACTGCATAGATGTAATCGTCCTTTTCTGAAAAGGCTTCTATCTCTGCGATTGCAGTCTCTGGCACATCTCGCCATACATTAAAGATTCCCTTACAGTTTAGATCCAACAATACTGGATCGCTCAAATCATTATCCTCCCATATCTTCTCTCCTACACAACCAGTACTATCTACTGTTATTAGATTATGTATCTCTGCTCTAGAGGTACGATTATATCCCTCGTCTATAGCTAGTGCTGCTCCCTTATGCAGCAATATAAAATGATTGAAGTCAACATGATAATGTGTCAGGCTCCGAGTACGCCAATTGTTTTTCTTATTCAGTTCCCAGCTGAGCTTCCATTGCTTATGTCCACCGGGAGGACTTGACTTAAAAGACAGATGCGTAGCTTCCGTATCCCAGCTAGAACGCATGACGACTAAGCCCAGATCTTCAAAATACCTAGTCAACGGAAGGTCATTAGGTACCTTTGGCTCCACTTCTGGTTTATACCATCATAACAGTAATTCATCATCATCACATTACTCATTACACCAAAAGTTATCAAAGCTCCCAATAAGGTTGTCTTACGACTAAGCAAGAATAAACCACCTAACAACTCCGCAAAACCAGTAAATATCGTATACGTCTTAGAGTGACCCATAAAAGTCCACAATAAACCCATCGGTGATTTGTCACCTAGAGGTTGTGCTAAATTAAACAATGAAGGTTCCCGAAATTGTAATGCAAACAATTTGGCCAAACCATAGCTAATCATCTGAGCAGCAATATAGTAGCGTAGTATCAATAAAAACCAATTTACAAGGCTTTTATAATCTGGCCTCCGATAATCCACCAATAAAACTATCAGACTGATAATAAGAGAAATGCAAACCAATAATAAAACTAAGTAGTAATCGAAAAGCGTATCACCACTCCCTGATAATACGTAGGCCACTTCAGAGTTTCCAGAAACCATTTTTGCAAAAGACGGAACTACCTTTTTCCAAAAGCCAAGAATAAAATCACTTAAAACAAACTGTATCGAATTACAATACAGGAATGTATAAATGAATAAAAAAAGCAAAGCAAATTTCTTAAGCATTAGAATAGATGGAGATTTACAATTGGAAAATACAACATTTATTTTCATACTAGTCCTTCAAAAAACAATACTTGTTTGTGAGAAATTCTAATATTATAGTTTTAACATTACAACAAGTTTTGAATGATATAACTTCAGATGCTTAAGCAATTCAAGGTCAAAAATTAAAAAGAATGTGATATTTTCATAATGACCTTTACCAAGCACTAGCATATCATAGGCCAACGAATAAATTTATATAGAATGACTAAAATCCTGAAATTACTCTCATTAACCCTAATTGCTTTACTTAGTACCCAATGCAAATCAGTTAAGAATATTGAAAGCACTGTAATAAATCACCCTTCTCAAATTAAAACTGAAAAAGTACCCAGCTCCTATTTAAGCGAATCAAAAGAGATATCCATTTATATCCCTGCTTTAAAATCAGAGGATAAAAATCTACCGGTAGTATATGCCACTGATGGTCAAACCTTTGTAAAAGAGTACAAAAGAGAACTAGACTCTCTGATAGAAAATAATGCAATTCCTAAAATAATAATAGTTGGGGTTCATTCTGATGAAAGACAAATTGAGGGTACAGATTTTAGCTACAGAAATTATGAGTACGTTAAAAGCTATTCAGACTCTGAGGATGAACAGGGGAGTACTTTGTTTGAAAAACATTATAATTTTTTCAGCAAAGAGCTGATAGCGTATGTGGAATCAGGTTATCCAGTAAGCAGACAATCAAAGGATAGAATTTTTTACGGATTTTCAAACGGTGCTGGTTTTGGTGTATCGCTGGCAACGGATAATCCATCCATAATTGGTAATTACATCTGTATGTCGATGGCAGGTGGCAGTTATGAAAATTTAAACTGGAGCAATGACAATTATCCCAATATCGTTTTATCCTATGGAAGTAAAGAACCATTTCCGCTCACAATGCAAATCGATGAGTATAGCAACTTCCTAAAAGAAAGGAACATTAATCATACCTTCTACAAATATGAAGGTGGACATGATAGAAAAAAATGGAAAGAGGAATTTTTAAAGGCATTGATACAAATTCTGAATTAGAATAGCTCATACCCTAAGTAAATGCTATCTTACTTCTAAATGCAGTCGATAAGAAAAGTAATCATTCTGTCTTTACAGAATATCACGATAATGAACTTTTAAACAATGAAAAAAAATAGAAGAGATTTTTTAGGAATGAGCCTGGCATTAGGAGTGGCACCTCTTATTAAAGCCGGTCCAGTAAGTAGCCTCTTAGATTTTAATCAACCTGAAAAGAAACTAAAAATTCTGATTCTCGGAGGAACAAGTTTTTTAGGACCTCATCAGATAGCTTATGCATTAGATAGAGGACATGAGGTCAGCATTTTTACCAGAGGAAAAACTATTCCCAAGATTCATCAAGACCTGTTTTCAAAAGTTGAGAAGCTGGTTGGAGATAGAGAAGATAATTTAGAAGCTCTTAAAAATAGAAAATGGGATGTAGTGATAGACAACTCAGGTCGCAAAGTAAAATGGACACAGGACACTGCCAGCCTGTTAAAAGATAATGCTCAGTATTACATGTATACCTCATCACTAGGTGTATATTATCCTTATACTGGAAAGGACTTTACAGAAGACCGCAAGCTCGTGTTTGAAGTACCTGAGGATGCAGAAGGAGATGCAAAATACACTTATGATTATGGAGTGATGAAAGCAAATTCAGAATTGGCTACGATAGAAAATTTTGGAGCGGAAAGATCTATAATAGTAAGACCAGCACTTATAGTAGGCCCTGGAGACCGTACTGATCGATTTCCATACTGGTTAGCTAGATTAGAAAAAGGTGGAGAGGTGGTTATTCCAGGGGATAGAAATGAAGTGGTACAATACGTGGATGTACGAGATCTTGCAGAATGGATGATAAGATTACTAGAAAATAAAGCAGTAGGCACTTACAATGCTTCTGGCCCAGGCTTTAATATGACGACCAATGCCTTTGTACATGGCGTACATGCAAACTATAATTCTCCAGTAAATTTCATCCAAATCGATGATCTTGATTTTCTCAAAGAAAACGAAATTATCGGAATTCAGCCTTGGGTTATCCAACTTCCAGAATATGCTGGCATGTCACAAAGTGATAACAGTAAAGGAATAGCAGCCGGCCTAACATTTAGACCCTTATCCGAATCCGTTATAGCAACCAAAGAATGGTGGGACTCCGAAGCGGTTACACAAGATCGTCGAGATAATATTTTTAATGGAGAGCGATCCTTTATGAAAAAAGAAAAGGAGGTAATCTCAAAATGGAAGGCTCTGAAAAAAGGTATGAAAAAATAGTTTTCTTATTTGCAGATGCCGATATGATTATTAATCTTAACTATATAGAGTGAAATATCTTCCTTAACACTCCCACGTTGCTTGAAATCGGCACATATAGAATTAATACATATATTTAACAAACAACTATTAAAATTTTTCTATTCTTTGCATTCGTTTCTGTTTTTATAGGCTGTGGAGATGATGAAGAAGAACCATCAGGATGTGCTGGTGCACTTAATAACGGTGGTACGATGGTAGTCGATGGGGAAACCTTAAACCTTTCTGTGGCACAGTTACTAATCTCTAGTGATTTTGAAGGAGACAATTACCAATTCCAAGTAGCAGGACTCTCAGCTGATTGTGGTCAGTTACAAAGTCTTAGTTTTTTTGCAGAAATCCCTACTGATTCAGATTTTGATGGTAGTTACAACATCGTAGATTTCTTTGATGCGGAACTCAATGATGTAACAGGTGTTAACACTACTACCACTACTATAGCGAGTGGAGCACAATCCTTAGTGGAAATTAATTCTGGAACGATGACTGTAGATAAGCTGGCTGATAGAGAATACGACATCGAAATGACAGGAAATCTGACAGGTGAAGGATCTATTTCTGTTTCTTTTAGATCAGAATTTTAGTTAAAAAAGAAATTTATATCCATCTGACAACAAGGCAATTACTATAAATTCTAAACTTCATTTTTCTCTATTATGATTAATCCTAAAAGAGAAAAATTCTTTTACAAAGCACAGCTGGAAGGTAATAAAATGAATTAGCAGTATTCAATCCCGAATTTGGTTTAGTCTAAAAACTAAAGTAAAAGATTATTCATTAATAATTATCTCATCTAAAAATAACCAGTTGTCTGCACCTGGTGCATTATGCCATTCGGGATTTTTAATGGAGGCATTGAGAATTATTTTTATGTACTTGGCAGCATGACGGGGAAAATTCAATAGGAAAGATTGGTGACTAGCAGGAGAGGGCTCAGTTGCAGAACTAACAATCATAGAATGTTGAGTCGTGTATGACATACCGTCCATAGAGGTACTGACAGTTATTTCTTTGGGATAAAAAATATACGATCCAGTATCTTCTAAAGCTCCTACGACTACCTTACTTACTTCTTCTACAGAATCTAAAGTTATCGTAGCGGTCAAGTTCTGAGCATAAAATCCTAACCAACTGCCATCACTAAAACTGGAACTCCCTTTATCGGAATCGATTAGTGTTCGTTTTCCGTCAGCAGCATACTTATCGTTAGGAGGCTGAGATAATTTTATATTATTTATCGCTATTCCTTTTTGTGTGATGACTTTCTGATTTATAGTGGAGGCCTGCCATCCTTCTTTGGCTGTCATGGTTTTGACCAAAGTCGTCTTATCTATAACGATGGGTCGCACATACTTTAGAGAAGTGCTATCAGGCATAGAACCATCTAAGCTATAATAGATATTTACCCTAGGAATTCCTACTTTTAATTGGACAGATATGGTATCCTCAAAAGATTCTCTCTCCGTAATTATCAACGGTGGTTTTAAAACAGAGGTCCCGAATAATTTCCGGTCCACTCCACTTTCCACTTTTATGAGAGGATGTTTATCTTTAAATGAATCGATAGCCACTCCACTGATACTAGTCTGCCATACATATAATGAGCGAAGAGACTTTACCTTATCCAACGAAAATAAGCCATCGTCATCTACCTTCGTGTCATAAAGATTTAAAGTATGTAGATGCTCTAGATTTTCCAAATTTTTTAATGCTTCTGAACCTATCTCAGTATGCTGTAATTTTAAAACTTGTAGGTTTTTTAATTTTTTAAGAACACTCAGCATCTCATTATCTATCGAACTATAAGAGAGGTCTAATTCGTTAATATTAGAAGCACACTTTTTTAGCTGCTTTAACTTTCCAGTATTATCACTAGAATCTCTCGATATTTTAATTCTAACCAGAGGACTCGTTTCGCTTTGTTTAAAAACAGAAATTCCATTTGACTCTAATCTCCTCATATCCTTTACGGAAAGAGCCTCTAGACCACTGACATCTATGACTCCTTTTCCCTGCTCATAAGTTTTTAAGATGGTTTTAATTTTATCTGATCTATTGAGTCTGTCCACCTTTTTTGTAAAAGATGCACCCTCTGTTACCCACCAGTCCATTAAAGAAATCTCATTTTCAGAAAGTTGCATTTTCCCGCTAGGAGGCATATGCTCCTCATCTTCTAGTGGGAGACGAAGTCTACTAATAATGGGACTCGCAGGACTATTCCCTTCTAGGATTATCTTTCCCTTATCTCCACCTTTCAATAATCCTTTCTCAGAAGTCATAAGAAGCCCTCCTCTTTTCTTTCCCTCATTATGACAACTATAGCAACGTTTCTCTAATATCGGTTTTATAATATCCTGATAAACATATAAAGAATCAACAGACTGCACCTGAGGCTTTTGTGGACTCGTCAGTGGAGAAGTCAAATGATTTTCTCCATGAGTAAGGCTCCCGCCATAATGACCTGTAAACCCTAGTAGAATAATGGTTATTACGAATAAGGGAAAATATAACTTCTGCAGTTTGGGATTTTCAGAGATTAGACATAGGTATACTAAGACCGTTCCAATGGTCATACTCGCGGCAGTCCAAAAATGAAATCTAATCAGCCGCTCATCAAAGACTCCTTCTTTGGGCATTATCCATCCCGTGAACCAAGCCAGAATAGAAAAAAATATGGCTGAAGCCAATACAAAGGGCAAAACAATTTTTAAATATTGAAACCGAGCATACTTTGAAAAAAGCTGTATTATAAAAGCAAACAACAAAATCCCCACAGGTAGATGTACGATTAGAGGATGGAATCTTCCTATCAACTCTGACATTTATTCTACTATTATTTCGTCAATAAAAAACCATGGCTTAGTTCCCGCTCCTGGATGCCACTCTGGAATTTCCAAAAGATTCTGTATTTCTATACTTAATGTTTGTACTGCTTGTGAGTTAATACTTATAGGAATTATACTCAGTCGAGCCTTTTCATCCTTTTGGGTCAGGTCGCAAAGGTGCTCTATCTGCTCTCCTTGATTGAGTTCTATCTTAATTTTTGCTGGACTAAATATCCAAGATTTTTCATCTGTTAAAATAGATAGGTAAATTTTCTGAATCGACTTAGCTGAATCCAACGACAAATTAAATCGAATAATATCCTGATTAAAACCACACCATAAATTATCCTGCTTAAAATCTAAAGTCCCTTTGTTATGATCCATTAAACTTTGCAATCCATTTCCGGGATAAGAATCATTAGGCTCATGCGAACTAGTAATTGTTGCTGATTGCAGCAGACGATTAACTTTCACAAAATCCTGACGTACTGTATCACTCTCCTTATAATCTGGATGTCGGGCCACAGCTATTAATTTTCCACTTTCAGTAATTGCAATGGGTCCGTCATACCGTTTCCACTCATTATTCCCTAAAGTATAATTGAGTATAGTTCCATCTTCTCTCAGCTCCATGGTCGTCCTAGCACTAGATTCAAATAAAAAAGAATCTATCAAAAATTGAGGAGGACTTAATTTCACTTTCTCTGATTGTAATACATAACTAGAAACAGATGTATCGCCAGCTTGCATATCTATAGGCCTTTGCACTCCACAAGCCATCAGGCCTAATAAAAATATAACTACCGACATCCTCATACTCTGATTAGTTTTATAGGATAAGACCTGCCTGCATTCCACTGGGCGACATAAAGATTTTCATCCTGATCCACACATACATCGTGCGGGTGCTGGAAGACTTTCAGCGTCTGATGCATTTTTCTTAATACCCCATTATCATAGGTGGGACGACTGCCACAGGGAGCAGAAATCAGCTGATTATTTTTATCTAGAATACTTATAAAACCTGTATCAGAACCACCATCTCCTGACCATATAGTTGCGAGATACACGTTATCACCATGAATTACGGGGCGACAAATATATGCTCCCGGTAGGTGAATTACTTCCAGCAACTCTCCACTCATTGAAAATCTCTTGAGCTGATTTTTCATCCGATCTGTGATGAGCAAGGACTCTGAGTCACCACGATTATCGATGCAGATTCCATGAGCATTGGTAAACTGAAAATCCTCCTCTCCTTGTCCACCGAAGTTATTTAACAATTCTCCTTCTGATGAGTAATGTAGAATATACTGAAGACCATATCCATCTGCCACATAAATATCTCCGTTACTTGCAATAGCAGTTTCTGTAGGCTTGTACTGGATTTTTTCTTTATATAGTTGAGGTTGCAATGGATAACTCAGTTTAGAAATAACTCGGCCATCGACAGTCGTTTTTATTACTTCATTTCTTTCTGTATCCGTTATATATAAAATATCTTCCGCTCCTTCTTTATGTAGACTTAGTCCATGAGCCCCAGGATATTCTGTCCCCCATACTTCTTCGAGGTCTCCTTTCTGATTATAAATAATTATGTTATTCTTAGTGTGATTTGTAAGTAGGATTATACGTCCCAGAGAATCTTGCACCATCTCATGACAGTCATTTACTGGATACTGGCTATCGTTTAATGCTCCCCATTCTAAATCTACTTTATAGCGATGAGACCCATGCCCGACTATTAAATCCTTAAGTGCTGATCTATTAAAATCTGCAAGAGGATTAATTGCAAGGCCAGCAATCGAGTAGGTAGATAATTGTTTTATGAACTTACGTCTTATCATGAGTGATGCTACTTCCGCTAACTAAGTATATCTGAAACAACCTTACCATGCACATCTGTCAATCTAAATCTACGGCCCTGATATTTATAAGTGAGTCGCTCATGATCTATACCCATAAGATGAAGCATAGTAGCCTGAAAGTCATGTACATGTACTGGATTCTCAGTTATATTATACCCAAAATCATCCGTTGCCCCATATACCATCCCAGCTTTTATTCCTCCTCCTGCCATCCAGATAGTAAAACATCTCGGATGATGATCACGACCATAATTAGTATCAGTTAATATACCTTGTGAATAATTAGTTCTTCCAAATTCTCCTCCCCAAATAACCAAAGTATCTTCTAACAGACCTCTTTGTTTTAAATCCATGATTAGAGCGGCAGAGGCCTGATCCACATCTTTGGCTTGTTTTTTTATGGCTGATGGGAGATTATCATGCTGATCCCAACCCATATGATATAGTTGAATAAATCTAACATCTTGTTCTGCTAGTCTCCTTGCCAGCAGACAGTTAGAAGCAAAGGTTCCTGGCACCATCGAGTCTGGACCGTACATCTGATATATATGGTCGGGTTCCTTTGATATATCCATAAGACCTGGAACGGAGGTCTGCATTTTATAAGCCATCTCATACTGAGAAATGCGACTTTGTATTTCTGGATCTCCTAATTCTTCATATTGCTTTTGGTTAAGGCTCGCAATGTTGTCTAACATTTTACGACGACTGCTCTTATCTATTCCTTTGGGGTTATTTAAAAATAAAACAGGATCTTTTCCTGACCTAAACTGTACACCCTGATGCAAAGAATGCAAAAAGCCATTTCCCCATAATCTAGAATATAAGGGTTGCCCAAACGGTCTACCCGTACCCCTAGAAAGCAGAACACAGAAGCCTGGTAAATCTTCGTTTTCACTTCCCAGTCCATAACTTAACCACGACCCTATAGAAGGTCTTCCAGCTTGCTGAGAACCCGTTTGAAAAAATGTGACCGCAGGATCGTGATTTATGGCTTCTGTATACATGGACTTAACCATACATATATCATCAACAATCTGAGATGTATATGGTAACAACTCACTCATCCATGCACCGCTCTGACCATACTGATTAAAGCTATACAATGAGTTTGCCAGAGGAAAACTACTTTGACCAGAAGTCATACCTGTGAGCCTTTGTCCCTGACGTATAGACTCTGGCAATTCCTGACCTCGCAGTTTCTCTAATAAGGGCTTGTAGTCAAATAATTCAAACTGAGAAGGCCCACCACTCTGAAATAGGTAAATTACTCTTTTTGCTTTAGGAGCAAAATGTAGGTTTTTTAAGGCTGATGAGTTTTGTTGTAATATTTTGGCAGGGTCTCCAGAAGGACTACAGCTGCTGAGAAAACTAGTGCCTAACAAAGAAGATAATGCCGCAGCCCCTATTCCTACACTAGACTTCGATAAAAAAGCTCGTCTATTTAAAAGATAAGATCGTTGTTCTGCTGGGTTACTCATTTAAATTTTTCTAATAGTTTCATCTAAATTAAAGATAGTATTGGCTACAAAACAAAACGAGGCCATGCTCGGAGTTCTTTCATCTATAGGTATTTCTAAGGAACCATAACTCAGTAATTGCTGTCCTTCATCTGGGTGCTTTTTAAAATAACCTAACTGCTCGTGATATGAATCAATTAAAGTAGTTAATTCATACTCATCTGCACTCCTAGATGTGGCTAGCGTAAACATAAACTGCACTACATCACTCACGACATTTACATTTACTGAGTCCTGTGATGATGATTCTTCTACCGCTCTAAATGCAAGAGCTGCAGAAGCCTCTAGAAACTGAGGATCATTCATGAGCACCAGTGCTTGCAAAGGGGTACTTGTATTCTCTCGTCTTACCATACAAAAATCACGGGTCGGCGTATCGAACAAAAGCATATTAGGTGGAGGAACAGTTCTTTTCCAATAGGTATATAAACTACGTCGATAATTTTTATCCCCTTCATCTTGCACATACTCTATAACATTACCACCGCCAGCTACCTCATTCCAGAGACCTTCGGGCTGATACGGCTTTACTGAGGGGCCTCCTATCTCATCGACCAGTAATCCACCTATCGACAAGGCATGGTCTCGTAGCATTTCTGCAGATAACCTTGTACGTGTAGAGCGAGCTAGAAGATCATTAGCAGGATCAATGTCCAGTAAGCTAGGAGATACGCTACTGCCCTGCTTATAGGTAGAAGAACTTACCATGTACTTAATTATACTTCTGAGGTCCCAGTTATCCTCCCTAAATTTTATAGCCAAATAATCCAACAACTCAGGGTGAGTCGGCAAGGCTCCTTGGTTTCCAAAATCAAATGATGTAGACACTATACCCTTCCCAAAAAACTGCTGCCACAATCGATTAACGGCTACTCGTGCTGTAAGTGGATTATTATCACTAAAAAGCCATTGTGCGAGCTGAAGTCTATCTGAAGTCTCTTCTGTTTTTTTTGCTTTTCCAAAACTAGGGACACTGGGTATAACTTCTTCTCCTTCCTGGTCATACAGCCCCCTATTTAAGATATGTGTTTTCCGTTTTGGTTCTAATTCTTTCATCACCATCAGCGGTATGGTATCGATTTCTTCTAGATTATTAATAAAGGTCAGCACCTCATCGATTTCTTTTTTATCCAGTTTTATATAGGGTTCTGGAATAGCTCCATACGATTCGATAAGTCCCACTTCTGCTATATTATTAAAATTCCCAAATAGCGAATAATATTCTTTCTGACTAATGGGGTCATATTTATGATCATGACATTTTGCACATTCAAAAGTCAATCCTAGAAAAGCAGTGCCGAAAGTATTAGTCCTATCTGAGACATACTCCATTCTATATTCCTCTGGAATCACTCCCCCTTCTTGAGTGATTTTATGATTTCGATTAAAGGCTGTGGCTATAATTTGTTCTTTCGAAGCATTGGGCATTAGATCTCCAGCCAACTGCCAGGTTACAAACTGATCGTAAGGCATATTTTCTTTAAAGGCATGTATCACCCAGTCTCTCCAAGGCCACATAATACGTTCCAAATCATCCTGGTAACCATGTGTGTCTGCATACCTCGCTAGGTCTAGCCAGAGGTTAGTCATACGTTCTGCATAAGCATCGGAGGTCAGATAATTATCTACAAGAGCTTCATAATTCTCTAGAGAAGGATCATTTTTAAAACTTTCAATGTCTTTCAAACTAGGCGGCAATCCAGTTAAATCAAAACTCAGTTTGCGTAAAAGTTTTTCTGAAGATAGCTGTGGTGATGGCTCTATATCACTCTGTTCTAGTTTACTGAGTATAAAGTTATCTATGGAATTAGTAATCCAAGCTTTGTTTTTAATGGTCGGAATGGCGGGAGTTACAGGGCTTACAAATGCCCAATGTTCTTTCCATTCTGCACCCTGCTCTATCCACTTACTTATTATTTCTTTTTCGACTTTTGTCAATGACAGATTAGATTCTGGCGGAGGCATTATTTCAGCAGGATCATCAGAAAATATATGTTCTATAATAATACTCTGCTCTAAGTTACCGGGCACTATCGCAAAACGATCCTTATCCTTCCCCAAGGCCGCAAAGGCCCGTTCCTCTGTATGCAATTGTAAACCTCCTTCTATTTTGGACTCATCTGGACCATGACACTTAAAACATCTATCTGATAAGATAGGCTTTACATGAAAAATAAAATCTACTTTTTCTGGAACAATTTGACCAGACATTGAGTCTTCTAAACTATTGCCCGCTGCTGAAGTGCAAGAATCAGCGAGCATTATAGATATGCCCATAATACACAATCCTCCATAGAATAATATCTTATTCCTCATTACCCTAAAGTTAGCTTTAAGAATAGAAATTCAAAGGATAAAAAATACTTTAATA
This sequence comes from uncultured Saprospiraceae bacterium, assembly GCA_964509175.1. Lineage (GTDB taxonomy): Bacteria > Bacteroidota > Bacteroidia > Chitinophagales > Saprospiraceae > JAHDHU01. Next base: position 20,516 of record CAZDWO010000005.1, on the reverse strand, counting down.
TGCATCTATTTGTGAGCAGGACAAAAATTATTTTGCAGATTAAACACTTCTACTTATCTATACATTTTTACGTCTGACAACTATTACCGTAAACGACAAGCTTACCTCGGATGACTTAAGGGAGTCCAACTGTTCTTTTTTAAATTTATACAAATAAGGAGTCATGGATATTAAATTTCTCAACTGATTAGGGTCAAGAGATATTTTGCGACTTATTGTATTTTGCTCTATAAGCCCTAACTCTTTATGCTCTTTTATTTCTTTTATAAAATCAATATGATGAGGTCTATAAACATCGTATACCATCTCGGCCACTTGTCTCATATGATCTGGACCTGGAATAACTTTTATGATAAAGCCATCTTTTTTCAGAACTCTTTTTGCCTCCTCTATGTACATAGGCGAAAAAACATTGAGCAGAAGATCTACAGTATTTTCCATTAGAGGCACTCTATAAACAGAACCAACCAGATAGCTACTGTTTTTATCACTTTTGGCTGCAATCGATATTGCATTCCTGGATATATCGATTCCTATTTTTTCTAGCTTATTCTTATCCACCCCTACATTTCGAGTATAGTATCCACTTCCACAACCTAGATCTAACATAAGACTTTGGTCGTTTTTTTGAATATTCAATCTACTTATCAACTCATTTATATACTTTACCAAAAAGTCATAATATCCCTGCCCTAGAAACCGCTCTCTGGCAACAATCATCTCTTTATTATCCCCTGGATTTTTAGATTTTTTATGATTGGATAACATCAGATTTACGTACCCCTCCTTGGCCCGATCGAAACTATGACCGTTTTTACACCTCAGCATACTGGGATGATTTTCTAATACTGCTTGACAATTAGGACATGATATAATCATTGAGTTTTGATGTTCATAGTTGCTTTAAATTCAATTAATCTAAATAATGAGACTTTCTACAGATAATCTCCTTGAATGTCCTCGCAATTCTTTAATTTGTACCCATCCAATCCTAAGCAATGAAAAAAACAATAGGTACTCTACTACACCTCGTTTTGTTTGCTCTGATTTTCAATTTTGGCTACAGCCAAAATAGTGATGAGCCCGCAAAAATAACAGACAAATACGTAATCCAAAATGTCTACATAACTTCCAAAGCAGGACAGGCTCCGACTTGGGGATCTATACTTATAGAAGATGGTCTCATCTCCCAAGTAGGTCGTAGTGTAAACATTCCATACGATGCAGAGCTCATAGATGGAGACAGTATGTATGTATACCCAGGATTCATAGATGCTCTCTCTCATACTGGCATAAAAGCTGCCGAAGAAAAGAAAGATAGAGAACGTCCAAAAAATCCAGGTTCGCCTCCAAACGATGTTGCAGGAATCACACCTGACCTATCAGCATACGACATGCTCTCTACCAAAGAAAAATCGATAAAAGCACTGAGAGGAGCAGGTATAACTGTTTCCCATGTTGTTCCTGACGGAAAGATGCTTCCCGGCCAAGGAGCCATTATTCTACTTAACGGAGATAGCCCAGAGGAAATGGGACTAAAAGAAAATGCTTCGATGTATGCTCAGTTTAAAGGAGCAGGTCGTATGTATCCTGGAACCATCATCGGAGTCATGGCCAAGTTTAGAGAACTCTACCATGGTGCATATTATGCACAGAAGCATACTGTAGATTATAATCGTAATCCATCGGGACTCAAACGTCCGAGCCATGATAAAGAACTAGATGCATTTTTTCCAGTACTAGATAAAAAGCAGAAAATATTCTTTAAAACACAAAAAGCTCTGACTATACAACGAGCACTGACCTTACAGAAAGAACTCGGTTTCCAGATAGTACTCTCCGACGTAAAACAAGCTAACCAAGCACTTAATAAAATAAAATCTAGTCGAGCGGAAGTCTTACTATCCTTTGATCTTCCCAAAGAAGAAAAAGAAGAAATAGAAGAAGAAGGAGATGAGAAAATGAAAGGCAAGAAAAAAGGAAAGGATGAAGATAATATGGCTGAGGCCAAAGACAAGGCCGGAGAAATGGGTAAAGCTGCTACGATGGGAGGAGCTGAGGAAAAGAAAAAAGGCAAAAAGAAAAAGAAGAAGAAAGAAAAAGTAGATCCTGAAAAAGAAAAACTGAAAGCAAGAAAAGACAAGGCTGTGGCCGAATATGTAGCACAGGCTGCAAATCTGGAAAAGAACAATATTCCTTTTAGCTTCTCTTTTATGAGTGGTAAGGCAAAGGACCTGCATAGCAATCTACTTAGAATGATAGAAGCCGGACTTAGCGAAAAAGCTGCCCTCGCCGCTCTAACTACTAATCCTGCAAAACTACTTGGAATTAGTAATCTAGCAGGATCTCTGGAGAGAGGAAAACTAGCTAACATCGTGATGACCGACAAGCCCTACTTCGAAGAAAAGTCAAAGATCACCTATGTTTTTGTAGAAGGAAATCCTTTTAAATCAGAAGTAAAGAAAAAGAAAAAGTCTTCTGGAGATACAGATGTAGATATTGTAGGCACCTGGTCTTATGAGATGAATATCCCGATGCCTAGCAATACTGGAATTATGAAAATAGAAAAAACGAATGAGAGCTACACGGTAAGCATTGCTAGCGTAGACGACCTTACCGATTTTGAAGTAATCGAAGATGTAGAATTAGATGGTGATAATCTGGTTTTTGATTTCGATGTAGATAATGGTGGATTCCAGATGAATATCGGCATGGATCTAACCTTCGATGGTGATAGTTTTGAAGGAACGACCACTGCTGGAGAATTTGGAACCTTTGACATGACAGGTTCTAAAAAATCTGGACCAGAATAAATTATAAAATAGACTATAAATTTTTCAAGCACATGAAAAAATCAATATATACCTGGATCCTACTTTTATGTGGATCTCTCGCCTATAGCCAAGATGTCTTGGTAAAAAATGGCACCTTACTTACCATCACTGATGGTGTAAAAGAAAATACAGATATCCTTATCCGTAATGGAAAGATATCACAAATCGGAGAAGGCCTTCAAGCCGGCGGAAGCATCGAGGTAATAGATGCTGAAGGCATGTACGTTATGCCTGGAATAATAGATGCTCACTCTCATTTAGGAATAGATGCTGTAAACGAAGCGACAGACCCTAACACCGCAATGGTATGGGTAGGTGATGCTCTTAACCCTTATGACATAGGAATCTACCAAGCTCTAGCAGGTGGAGTAACTACCAGTCATGCCATGCACGGTTCTGCAAATGCAGTAGGAGGACAATGTGAGACAATCAAACATCGCTGGGGAGTTCACGACCCTGATGAGCTACGTATGGACGGTGCACCACGTACGATAAAATTTGCATTGGGCGAAAACCCAATGAGAGTACATGGAGAAGGAAATAGAATTACACCACGTACACGTATGGGTATGGAGCAGGTATTTAGAAAATCATTTGCAGAAGCTCTCGTTTATAAAAACAACTGGGATGCCTACAACTCTGGCAAGACTAAAGCTCCACCTACCTATGATCTCAAAATGCAAACCATGGCAGATATTATTGCAGGAGAGGTTTTAATCCATTGTCACTCTTATCGAGCAGACGAGATCCTCATGTTGATGGATGTACTCTCTGACTATGGGGTGAAAAATATAACCTTCCAGCACGTAAACGAAGGTTTTAAGGTAGCACCAGAGCTGGCAGAATTCGGAGCACATGCTTCTGTATTCTCAGACTGGTGGGCTTATAAATTTGAAGTATACTACTCCACTGCTTATAATGCAGCCATACTTACTAAAAACGGAGTCATCACTTCTATAAATTCTGATTCTAGAGAACTAATACGTCACCTCTATCATGAAGCGGCTAAGACACAGAAATATGGAGACCTGACGGATAACGAGGCTTTGAGACTAATTACTATAAATCCTGCAATCCAACTGGGAATAGATAAGCGAGTAGGATCTCTAGAAAGAGGAAAGGAAGGAGATATCGCCATATTTAAAAATCACCCTTTATCCATATATGCCATTCCACAGAAAACGATCGTAGATGGAGTTATACGCTTCGATATAGATAACGACATGGATGATATGCGTATAGATGTAGATCCTAATGAGACTGTTCCTGCTTATATGGAAACACAAACAGAAGAAGGAAATAGCTGTAGCGATGGCTGCTTGCAAGATGTGCACTGGTTACATAATCACAAGCACTAGAATCTATTTTTAAAAATCGCAAAAGAATAAAATGAAAAAGATATTAATATATACCTTCTGTTTATTGATCACGAGTCTTAGCCTTGATGCTCAGATGACTCAGAAATCTAAAAGAGGTGACGTAATTATAAAAAATGCAACCATCGTATCTGTTACTAACGGTACCTATACCGGAAGCGTACTTGTATCAGATGGAATGATAAAAAGCATCAGTAAATCTACCCTAAGTGCCGATGGACCTAATACTGAGGTAATAGATGCTGAAGGGCTCTACCTCTACCCTGGTATGATTGATGGAGGAACACATATCGGCCTAGCAGAGATCGGTGCAGTTTCTCTTACGCAGGATTATAACGAGCTCGGTGATTTTATTCCTCACATGCAGGCTCTGACTGCGGTAAATCCTAACTCTGTAAACATTCCTGTAAATAGAGTCTCTGGAGTTACCACTGCTATGACCTACCCTTCGGGTGGATTGTTTTCAGGAACGGCAGCACTGATAAACCTACATGGATATACGCCAGAGCAGATGTATGCAGGATTTAAAGCACCCATACTTAATTTTCCAGCTTCTGGAAAGAGAGGAAGATGGGACAGAAGATCTAAAGAAGATATTAAAAAGGCAGAAGAAAAGGCAGCCAAAAAACTAAATGATATCTGGAAAAAAGCAAAACAATATGCTAAGATAGATTCATTGGCTACAGCCAAAAATCAAAAGAAATCAGGATATAATCCTCAGATGGATGCTCTACTCGACGTTGTAAGAGGCAATCAAAAACTCATCGTAAATGTCAACAAGAAAGGAGACATAGAAGCTGCTCTAAAATGGATAGAAGAAAATGAGGTAGACGCGATCCTCATGGGAGTCGCAGAAGGATGGAGAGTAGCCTCAGAAATTGCAAAGGCAAAGATTCCTGTAATCGTAGGACCAGTGCTAGATAATCCGAGAAGAAATTCTGACCGATATGATTCTAACTACAGAAACCCGGGATTACTCGCAAAAGCAGGCGTACTCGTATGCATAAGAACTAACGAGACAGAAAACGTACGGAACCTTCCTTATAATGCAGGTTTTGCAGCAGCTTATGGAATGGGAACCGATGATGCTCTCGCTGCAATTACCATAAATGCTGCAAAGGTATTCGGAGTAGATGATAAACTGGGAAGTATAGAAGAAGGAAAAGTAGCCAATCTATTTCTGAGTACTGGAGATCCATTTGAAACAAAAACGGACATTACGCATTTATTTATAGATGGATGGAATGTACCGATGGAGAGTCGACATACTTTGCTTTATGAAGAATTTTTAGAGAGAGATCCTGGAATTTCGAAGTAGAACTTAGGGATAGTCATTTTTTAAAGCGTATTAAAAGAAAATAAGATGAAGAGTCAGCAGATATTTTTGAAAGCAACATTTATTATAGCTATCCTATTCTCAACTATTGCGGCAAGTACTGCTCAGCAAAAGTTTAATCAGCATAATCCATATGTTTCTAACTCTGAAATTCATCATCTTAAAAAGATGGGAATTGACCTTTTCGATAAGCCTTTTACTGATGCAGAATTCCAAAAGAACGTAAGACGCACCTTTGATTTAAAGGCAGAGTACGATTCTGATAAATCTAAGTTTGCTGCTCTGGGAGTTGCTAGTCTACTCGGTATTACTGCTGGAATAGCTGGTATACTTATAGACATGGAGGAATCGGATGGCAATGTTGTAAATGGAGGTGGAAACCCTGTAAATCAGACTGATATTAAATCTCAGTATATTTTATTAGGAGCAGCTGGAGCAATTACTGCAGGTTTTGCCCTAAAAGCCCGAGGTGCTCGAGAAGCCAGTAAAACTAAATTTGAGCAGCAGCTAGCTATTACTAAAGGTCAGTTTGATGTATTGAGGTAGGTTGACTAAAACCTACTCTACTTCAAGGTTTAAAACCGTACAGCTTTCACTACAAATTTCTACACCATCACTGGTAAAGCTTGAAAACTGAAAGAGGTCACAACATTCGTCAGCATTAAGGAGTTCAAGAGTACCCTGAATTTCAATTGTGTCTAGATTTCCGATTTCTATCGACTAGCGGACTATCTCCGAAGACTATATCTTGACCATTCTGTAAAAGATTTATTTCTACAAAGGCATCATCATTTAAAGGACATTCCACATCGTTACATTCACAACTAACGATAAAAGGGGATACGTTAAATAGTAGGGCTAAGCTTTTAAATTCTGAGTAATTCTTTTTTGTTGAATTCATTGTTCTGTGTTTTAAAATTATTTGATGCCTTTAGAGTGATTAAAAGAAGCTAATTGTATCTAGTAATTATAAAAAGTCCAAGTCTGAACGGTTACTTTAGCTTAAATTTCCTAACACAAACAACAGAGTCCACTGACCAACTGTCGAAATCCGGAAAATACTTTTTATACTCAAGATGCATTGAATCAGTTTTAGGAAAAGCATATTCGTCTTTGTAACTATATCTTACGGGCTTAGAATTAACCTTTATACCATAGTCTGAGCAGGCTCCGTATGTATTATCATTTAATGCATAGATTATTTCTTTAGACACAGCATCTACATATATAGCTCCGAAATCAATTCCATCTATACCATAACCTGTAAGAGCGGATAGCTGATTCATCAAAGCCTCATTTTGATTTATCAGTTCTTTGTACTTGTCGGGAAACTCAGATTCTTTCCCCAATTTGAGAGAGTCAATCTCTCTAGAAAGTGGAGTTATTTTCAAACATCCTTTTACAATAGAAGAATAGTTAGATTGCTTCACATTCAAATTATTATATATGTGGTTTAGTGTATCACTACTAGATTTATATTTTAATAGCTGTACAGTTACCATTAGAACACTTACTATTAAAGAAATATAAATGGAGTAGAATTTATTCATTAATGACCAATTTTAAAGGAGTCTTGTGTCCTAATTCGAGAAAGGCTTCTATATCACTAATTGGATTTTTATAGCCAGCCATATCCAGAGAGTCCATTAATTTATCACCATGATAAAATTTAACTTTACTTTTCCATGGGTCATATTTATTTACCATTTGCATTTTAAAAGCAACACTATCTCCAGGGATTTTTCTAAGTTTGGTAATAACTAGATTTAGATTAGGTTCATCAGAATTATAGCACTCAGTGTACTTCTTGCTAATTTCTTGACAAATCTCACTGTACAATTCCAAATTAGAAAGCTGTGAGGTATTCTCCTTATGGTAGTATCGAAGCAATTCATTTCTTAACTCAGGATTATCTCTTTCATTTTTTACTATTTCGGGATGTAAGGCTATTAATCCATTGAGCTTGGCTGGATCTTCTAAGCTTCTCTCCCCTATTTTTAACTGGTTTTTTAATATCTCCTTGAGAGGATGACTCTTATAAATCTCCTGTTCCCATTGATGCTGGATCGCATTTTGGTTGAGTTTAGTCTTCCGATTTAACACCAGAGCTATAGAGACTCCGATAGTTAAGATTACTAGATTATAGAGGATTATTTTCATTTAAGAACTTAAGCTATATAACGATATGAAAAAGATTATTATTCCATAAAAAGTAAATATTACTATAGTTGCACCCTATCCCTAATAAATATACTTTTGCCGCCATTTTAAAATATAGCATCTTTACAACTTCTAAAAAAGTACAAATTCCATGATTTTAAAAGAACTCATTTCCGTTACTCTTATTCTATTTTCTGTAATAGATATCCTAGGAAATATACCGGTCATTATTTCTCTCAAGTCTCAAGGAAACAAGATAGAATCAGGAAAGGCTACTATAGCCAGTGCGATAATTATGATTTCATTTTTATTTGTAGGAGAGAATCTTCTAAAACTCTTTGGAGTGGATCTGCCTTCCTTTGCATTGGCAGGAGCTTTGGTAATTTTCTTAATCGGACTGGAGATGGTTCTAGGTAGAGATATTTTTAAATCTTCTCCGGATATGAAGTCGGTTTCTGTTTTTCCATTAGCCTTTCCACTTATTGCAGGAGCAGGTACGCTGACAACAATTCTTACCCTTAGAGTAGAATATCAAACCGCCAACATCATAGGAGGAATTATAATAAACCTCATCATTATCTATGGAGTATTAAAATCTTCTGGATGGATCCAACGTAAAATCGGTAACCAAGGAGTAGAAATACTAAGAAAGATATTTGGAATTATCCTTTTGGCCATAGCCATAAAAATTGCAAAGACACATCTGTTAGAGATGTTTTAAAAAAATACAGTACCAAAATTTAGACATTCTTATATGAAATAAAGCCCGAGCCAATCAACACTAATTATCAAATTTCCACATTTTCAAATTTCCACATTGGAGGCAAAGCCGACCTTATTCCTCCAACTCATGATCCTTACGATGTGCCTTATATCGTCCTTTGCCGAACTTACTTCCATTAAAAACCGTAGTCGCAACCTGAGCTTCTTGCTCTTCTGGAGATAAGGCGATAAAATCCTGGCACTTAGTAGAGCACGTATTGTTATGATTTTCGGCACAAGCCGGACACTGGATAAAGAGTATGTGGCAGGCATCGTTTGCACAGTTAGTATGGAGATCTGAGGGAGATCCACATTGATGACATTTAGAGATTACCTCTTCTGTAATCCGCTCTCCTAGCCTCTCATCGAATACAAAGTTCTTGCCCTTAAATTTATTTTCTAGGCCTTGCTTTTTTACCTGACGAGCATATTCTATGATACCTCCATCTAGCTGATGTACATTTTTAAATCCTCTATGCTTAAAGTAGGCACTAGCTTTCTCACATCGGATTCCTCCTGTACAATACATGATGATGTCCTTTTCTTTATGCGGCACTAGTAAATCTTCAACGATAGGTAGAGATTCTCTAAAGGTTTCTACATCAGGTGTAATCGCTCCTTTAAAATGTCCGACCTCACTCTCATAGTGATTACGCATATCTACGACTACGGTATTATCAGAATCTACCAGCTCATTATACTCACTCGCCGAGAGATGCTTACCACCATCCGTTACATCGAAGCTGTCATCATCCAGTCCGTCTGCTACGATCTTTTTACGGACCTTTATTTTAAGCTTATAGAAGGATTTTCCATCATCTTCTATGGCTATATTAAGTCTTACGTCTTTAAGAAAATCTATTTTATCCAGTTCTGATTTGAAGGCTTCATGATTAGCCGCAGGGACAGAAATTTGTCCATTTATTCCCTCCTGAGCGACGTATATACGTCCGAGTACTCCTAGTTTATCCAGACTTAGATAAAGCTGATCTCTAAATTCTTGTACCTCAGCTATTTGGGCATACTGATAAAACGATAAGGTAATACGTTCTTCTTGGCTAGAGAGCATCTGTTGTTTGAGCTCTTCGCCATTTATTTTGTTATACAGGTTCATCGCAATTGCAGTTTACGAGTCTTCTAAATAATAGTCTTAAAAAATTATCTCTCTAGTAAGTCCTTTCCATCTCTTTTTACAAATCTGGATAAGAACAAAATAATGGACGCTCCGATGGTTGCTGATACTAACATACCCACAAAATCTTTAGGGAGTTCTACCCCGAAGGTATCAGATATAATATTTACTATTCCTTGTCCTGGTGTCAGGCCTACGAGTTTAAACAAGAATCCACCTACTATAGCTCCAGCTATTCCTAGTAGACCATTAATAAGAGGTCCAAAATTATCTCCTTTTACGATACGTGCTGCTAGCGAACCAGCGATTATCCCTACCACGACCATAATGAGCAAATTATAATAATTCATGTTGTATGCTTAATTAAGCTCACAAATATAGCTTAATACCATAAGATAGGAACTAAATGGCCGCTATGTAAATTATAGCTAAGGGTTAGTATATGTAGATGCTATTATTATATTTGCAAGCATCTTATACCCACATTTATATTAAGATTATGGCAGGTAAAAGAGTAAAAACACGTTATACCAAGGCAGAATTAAAAGATTTTAAGAAACTTATCGATACTAAGCTCGATGAGGCTAAGGCCCAGTTAGAGTTTTACACAAAGTCTCTATCTGATAATTCTAACCTAAGTAAGGTAAAAGGACTGGATGATGGAACTGGCTCTATAGAGACAGAAAGATTACAAAATCTAGCTTCTCGTCAGAGAAAATACATCAAACATCTAGAAAATGCACTGCTACGTATACAAAATGGTGTTTATGGCGTTTGTAGAGAGACAGGAAAGCTTATATCACCAGAAAGACTAAAGGCTGTTCCTCATGCAACCCTTAGTATAGAAGCAAAGCAGAGTAAGTAGTCGCAAAAAAAGTAGACACAAGTAAAATCCCGAGAAAATTGAAGAAATCCACCGCAGTAGTACTTCTTATAGTATTGGTCTTAGTATTAGACCAGATTCTTAAAGTATATGTCAAACTAAATATTCCATATGGAAGTGGTTTCGATATACTAGGATGGAGCAAGGCAAAGATTCATTTTGTCGAAAACGATGGAATGGCCTTTGGATTTAGTTTTGGAGGATATTATGGAAAGCTATTTCTCAGTGTCTTCCGAATCATTATGATCGGATTTCTTATCTATTTACTGAGAGAACTCATAAAAGCTAAGCAGCCGATGGGACTTGTCCTCAGTTTTGGGCTAATCGTAGCAGGTGCCATAGGTAATATGATAGACAGTGCTTTTTATGGAGTTATATTTTCTGAAAGTAGTTTTCATCATAGAGATCTGGCCACTTTTATGCCTGAGAATGGTGGATATTCTTCTTTTCTGCATGGAAATGTAGTCGATATGTTCTATTTCCCATTAGTAAATACTACCTGGCCAGAATGGATGCCTATTGTAGGAGGGAATAGATTCCAATTTTTTAAACCTGTTTTTAATGTAGCTGATTCTGCGATATCTGTCGGTGTAGCGAGTATCTTACTCTTCCACAGAAGCTTTTTTAAGAATGATGAGGCTATAAATAAAAATAGTGCTGAGGAAATGAACTCTCCTAGCACGAATAGTACATCGGTGGAGGAAATCAATCCTCACACCAATTAAGGGTACTAATATTTAATCTTAAAATACTATTACTTATCCTTTACCTAAAAAGTTATTAACTGCTTTTTCTGCCCGTTCTAGAATATCATAATTGATATTATAAATCATGTACTTACCGACCTTATCAGCAGTGACAACTCCAGCGAGTTTCAAAATTCTTAAATGCTGTGATGTAATAGACTGTTCAATTCGTAAAGTATTATAGATTTTATTGACGTTGATTTTTTCATTTCTGTCAATAAATTCTAGAATCTTTAGTCTTAGGGGATGGGCCAATGCTCTCATTAATTCGCAAGAGAAATCCAATTTCTCATTGTCGAAGATTACCTTCGTCTTCTTCATTTTTGTAGTTATATCTTATTTCCAATTTGACCGTTGCTCAAATATCAACAGAAAAATCCTTTTAGCAAAGAAATATTAAATAAATTTTTAATATGTCTTCTCCGCTAAAAGGATTCAGAAATAGATTTTCGTATATTTTTTCAACCTATTTTACAAACATCAGTTTATAACTTTCTGTATATCAATAAGTTGCGAGCTGGAATAATTGGTCTAAGCGACTAATTCCTCAACGAGTTTAGATATCTGCTCTAATCTCGACTGATCTAGAGAATAGTAAATAAATTTACCTTGTCTCTCTGTAATCACAACTCCAGCTCTTCTAAGAATCGCTAAGTGCTGTGAAGCTACAGACTGTTCTAGTCTCAATTTGATATAAATATCCGTTACCGTCATGGTGTCACTATCTTCGAGCAAATCAATTATTCTCTGTCTCAGCTTGTGGTTTACAGCTCTCAGTACTAAAACTGCTTTACGCAGGTCAGCATAATCGAGTTGCACTTCCTTTCCGCCTTTTTTAAGAGTAACAGTTTCGTTCTTTTTATTTCTCATCATCGGTTGGTAATAAAATTTGTTAGATAGTTCACGGTTTACTATTCCTATTTGACAAATCCTGTGCCAAAAGCCCAAGAAATTAATCTCTTTATAAAGTATAATAAATTTTAATGTTTAAAGTTCTCTAAATCAGTGGTTTATTTGACTTAGTTATATTGGGAGCTTTAAAGTAATTAGGAGAGAAATATTTGACATCTTCAAATTTTTCAGATTTGAACTTGTTTACAGCCATTTTATGGAAAAATCTGGAGGATAAAGTCGGAGAATTAATACTAAAATCTGGAAAATCGAGTAAGCGTACCGCTTTTTCTGCTCCATCTCCCCTAAAATGCCAGTGAGCATTGTTCTGTCGGAATCTCTTAAACGACTCCTTATCTAGGACTACAGGAGCTCCTGGCAGTAGTACGTGATGATTAGGATCATAGACCGCTGCATAGACCTCATCTCTACGAGCATCTATCAGACTGAAGAGGTAATTGTTCTTATTTGCTTTAAGCTCTCTAGGAGCGTAACTTAGGCCTTCTAGGGTGTCTAAACTGATAAGTGGTACATCTGCTCCATGACAGAGCCCTTTGGCAGTAGCACTTCCTACCCTTAGTCCTGTATAGCTTCCTGGACCAGCACTTATAGCGACTGCAGCGAGGTCAGAGACACTCATCTTTAAATCAGAGAGCACCTCTTTTATTTTTACTGCCAATAGTGAACTATGAGAATACGGTTCCGAAGTTTCTCGAGTAAGCAGAATTTCTGACTCATCGACAACACTGACCGAGCATACAGCAGTGGAAGTTTCTAAAATAAGGATACGCACTGTGTTCTACTATCCTTTTTTGAGCAATTTATTATATCGAGCCTTATCTTTTAAAACTGCAATGGCTTCCTCGATTTCTCCATCGTTTGCCAATTGCTGTCTTACCTTACCCGTCTGATAATAATATCGAGTGGCGATTTCCTTTTCTATGAGATCTACTATCTGAGCTTTATTTTCTTGCAATTCGTTTTCTTTCTGACTTTCTATCGTAGATTTTAACTGGGTAATCTGTGAGCTCATATCTGCATACTCTTCTTTAGACTCCTCTATCGCTTTAGCCAGGTACTTCTCAGTCTCTGTCTCATATTGAAAGTCATTTTTATCTAGAAACTGAACAAAATCGTTAAAGTCGTTGAATTTAAATTGGCCTATAGGCAAAATAGAATCATGCTTAGATCTCCACTGATTTACGTACTTGAATATCATGTGGTTAGACTGTAGGCCATTTACGACATTGGCATATTTTATAGCATCTAGCTTTACATCTGGAGTAACTCCACCACCATCTAGCACTGGTCTTCTATTTTTAGTGTAATAGGTACTTCTCTGATCATCTGGAATATCTACAGGCTCTCCATCTTCGTACTCTACTCCTTGTATACATCGACCACTCGGGATATAATACTTAGAAGTAGTAACCTTTATACGGTTATTATACCCTACTTCCTTATGATTCTGTACCAGTCCCTTACCAAAACTACGCTGACCTAAAATCACTCCTCTATCCATATCCTGGATAACTCCAGAAACGATTTCTGAGGCAGAAGCAGATCTTTTATTGACCATAACTACTATGGGGATGTCTAGATCTATCGGTGAGGAAGGCGTCTTAAAGTGCTGATCTCTCTCTTTTACCTTACTCTTAGTAGAAACGATTTCTTCTCCCTGAGGTAGAAATAGATTACAGATCAAAATAGCTTCTCTCAGCAATCCTCCACCATTACTTCTTAAATCCAGGATGATTCCGTCCAGCTCTTGTTCTTTTTCTAGTTTTTTAAACTCTGTTCTGATATTCTTTGCGGCATTTGCAGTAAAAGTGGTGAGTGAGATATATCCTACATTTTCTCCTACTATCCCTGCATACGGTACATTTTTTATATCTATTGATCCTCTAGTCAGCGTTTTAGTCATCTGTCCACTACCCTCTCGATCTATGGTTAGATCTAGAGTGGTTCCAGGAACACCTCTTACGATGGCATTTAGATCAGAAACTGATTTTCCGGCAGTAAGCTGGCCATTTACTTTTACGATTACATCTCCTGCTCTTATGCCTGCTTTATCTGCTGGAGATCCCTCAAAAGGTTCTAGAATCGTAATCTTATTATCGATCAACTTAGAAGAAGCACCGATTCCATCATATTTTCCCTCAGTAGATATCCGATAACTGGCTACCTGTGACTCTGAAATAAAGTTTGTATATGGATCCAGAGAGTTTACCATCGCATCGATTCCCGTACGCATCAGCTGACTAGGATCTAGATCGTCTACATAATGAGTATTGAGTTCCTTATAAACGTTTACAAAAATCTCAATGTTCTTTGCTATTTCGTAAAGCTTATCATTATTGACAGATACTGCGGAGAGACCTACAAAAAGGGCTGTTACGAGTATGAGGATTTTAGACTTCTTAATCATAAGTTGTATTATATATAGTTAACGCCGGTATGCTGTAAAAGTTATATCTCTATGTAGACGACTGTAGTCGAAAATAATCACTTACTACCGAAAATAATTTTTGGGGTTGCTGAGCATGTACCCAATGACCTGCTTCTTCTACAGTAGTTATCTCGGCCTGAGGAAATACCTTTTGGATGTCTCCAAAATCCGCATCAAGGATATAATCTGATAATCCTCCTCTTACAAAAAGCACTTGACTTTCTTCTTCTGAACGGTCTCTGAGGTCATGAGCCATGAGTCCTTTATAAGAATCCATAAGAAGCGGCAGATTAATTTTCCATCTATATCCACCCTCTGGTTTACGGGTAAAGTTTTTCATCAGAAAGAGCATAACTCCTTGATTATCAATTTTTTTAGATAGATGCGATTGTGCTTCTTTACGATTTTGGACCTCATCCAGTGGGACAGAAGCCAATGCTTCCATGATAAACTCATGTCCTCCAGAGTATTTTTTTACACCCATATCAACTACAATAGACGGACCAGCGACATCAGGATAATTTAGTAGAAACTCCATAACTACCTTGCCTCCCATCGAGTGACCGATTAGTAGTGGCTGCTCGAGATTATGCTGAGTGATAAAGTCTTTTAAATCTTCTGCTAGAAGAGGATAATTAAACTCCTCAGTATGTGGAGAGCGACCATGATCTCGCTGATCTACCAGAAAAACCTGATATTCTTCCCCCAGTTTTTTTCCAAAGGTCTGCCAGTTATCCAGCATCCCAAAAATCCCATGTAATATTATTACCGGTCTACCCTCTCCGAAAGTTTTATAATTAAGCTCTATCAAAATAAGCTAGACATATCTGTTTTCTCAAAAATGATGGAAGACAACTTATCTATCGCTACCCTTTCCTGCTTCAGCGTATCTCTATCTCTAATAGTAACAGTATTATCTTCTAGTGTATCAAAATCTATCGTAATACAAAAAGGAGTACCGATGGCATCTTGTCTTCTATATCTTCTACCGATTGCATCCTTCTCATCATACTGACAATTGAAAGAATACTTGAGCTTATCGAAAACATCCTTAGCTGCTGTAGTGAGTTCTTCTTTATTCTTAAGAAGTGGAAGAATGGCACATTTTACTGGAGCAATAGATGGATGTAGCTTCATAACAGTACGAGTCGACTCTTTACCATCTGCATCTGGAACGGTCTCCTCGACGAGACTATTACTAATCTGGGATAAAAACATTCGATCTACACCGATAGAGGTTTCTAGAACGTAAGGCACGTAGTTCTCATTTACCGCTGGATCGAAATATTGCAGCTTCTTGCCAGATAGGTCTTGATGTGCTTTTAAATCAAAGTCAGTTCGTGAGTGAATGCCTTCTAATTCCTTAAAGCCAAATGGGAATTCAAATTCTATATCTGTGGCTGCATTTGCATAATGAGCTAGATTATCATGATCATGGAATCTTAGCTTCTCTTCTGGTGACCCGATGGCCTTATGCCATTTGATTCTTGTTTCTTTCCAGTAGTTATACCATTCCATCTCAGTGCCAGGCTTGATAAAAAACTGCATCTCCATCTGCTCAAACTCTCTCATCCTAAATATAAACTGTCTCGCTACTATCTCATTACGGAATGCTTTCCCGATCTGAGCTATACCGAATGGCAATTTCTGCCTTGTGGATTTCTGAACATTGAGGAAGTTAACAAAGATTCCCTGAGCAGTTTCCGGTCTGAGGTAGATCTTACCTTCGGACCCTGCTACATTACCTAGCTGTGTAGAAAACATCAGATTAAACTGACGTACATCAGTCCATTCTTTAGATCCGCTTACTGGGCAGGCGATTTCGTACTCTTCTATCTGGCTCTTAAGGTCTTCCATATTGCCGTCAGTCATGGCCTGACCTAGTCTCTTGGCGATTGCATCGATTTTTGCCTGACGTTCTTTTATTCGTCCGTTTGTACTTCTGAACATTGCCTCATCGAAATCATCAAATTTCTTTCTAGCCTTCTCTACATCTTTTTTGATTTTCCCTTCGATCTTGGCCATATAATCCTCGATTAGGACATCTGCTCTATATCTTTTCTTAGAATCTTTATTATCTACTAGCGGATCATTAAAAGCATCTACGTGCCCAGAAGCCTTCCATGTACTCGGATGCATAAGGATAGCAGCATCGAGACCTACTATATTATCATGCATCTGGACCATACTTTTCCACCAGTAGGATTTTATATTATTCTTGAGCTCGACTCCATTCGGGCCATAATCATAGGTGGCTGATAGTCCATCATATATCTCTGAGGATGGGAATATAAAACCGTACTCTTTACAGTGGGAAATAATCTGTTTAAAATCCATAGGTGATCCTTATTTAATAAAGTCGGCAAAGATAAGGATGTATTTCTTTATGTCACTCCGCTGGAGCTAGGTGTTTTGTCTATTTCTAGATACTATTGATATTCGGCTCCGCTGGAGCCTTCTTACGTCAATAGTTCATAGTAAATAGTAAATTGTAAACAGTAAAAAAATTAATAAATACCATTGGCCACAGAGTGTGTCAAATATCTATAGGACATTATATGAAGTGTGGTGATAGCTCCATAGGAGTGACATGAACCCGGTACAAAATAGAAATCTAGTCCATAACCCTAAAACCCGTTCTGAGGACCATTATAAAAGATAACGGACAGGCCGATTACATTAAAATTATCAGAAACATTAATATTCTGATTTAATAATCGATTATAGCCAGGTAAGAGATTAGTACTTCCCCAGGCTAGGTCGAAGTATGGTCTCAGGGCAATTCTACTTACATCATTACCTCTAGCCACGATGGTAAAGTAAAACTTAGAAACTAGATTTCTATCCTCGATTATAGTTTCTAAATCGTCTGAAGCTCCGATGGAGGCTTTCATTTTTAAATTTCTGCTTCCTATAGTCGATCCTATTCTAAATTTATCTCCACCGGTTTCCAGGCCGATAAAGAAGGTGCCCATTGTATAATTTAAATTAGTATCTATAACATCGTCTTCTATTACCTGGGTAGCTTCTCGTCCTCTTCTAAGTGTAGAGTATCCCACAGAAAAAGCAGAATTATCAAAATTATATCTAAAGCCCAATTCTAGTCCAGACATAAATCTCAATGAACCAAACTCATCTGTAATATTCTCAGAATTTACATTATTGAAATTTCTAAGCATCTGATTATTCTGGTCTGCTAGTGCATAACCTCCATCAAAAGCAACTGTAAAATTTATCTGTGCCTGAGTAGATAAAACGCAACAAGCCAATATGATTATTAGGGAAATCTTAAATTTCATTATACAAAGTTATTAAATATTTATATTAGCATTTATCGTAATTAGAACCATGTCTAAATCTAAGAGGAAGAAAAAGGTCAAAGCACAGAAAACGGTTCCACAAGTTCCTGAGAATAAACCTACGTTAATAAAGACGATGGATTATCCCAGATGGACATGGGTGATTCTATTTTTATTGCCTTTTGCCATCTACTGGCCTACTGCCAACTATGGTTATGTCCTAGATGATGTTATTGTATTACAGGAAAATAATTTTGTCAAGAAAGGATTCGGAGGAATCTGGGACATTCTGAGTACGGAGAGTTTTCAGGGATATTTCGGAGAGCAGAAAGACTTAGTTCAGGGAGCGAGATATCGACCTCTGTCATTAGTAAGTTTTGCGATGGAGTATGGCATTTATGGATTTAAGCCAGGAATCAGTCATCTCTTAAATATTCTACTCTATGGTCTAAGTGGAATTGTCCTCTTTCAAGTAATTAGGCTTTTTAGAATCAATCAGTCCTCTAAGTGGTGGATGGGAATCGCATTTATATGTTCGCTATTATTTATCGTCCATCCCTTACATGTCGAGGCTGTCGCCAATATCAAAGGAAGAGATGAGATAATGGCTTTTCTAGGTAGTTTCGGAGCCTTGTATCTATGCCTGAAGCATGTCGATACTGGAAAAATATTGCATCTAGTCTCAGCACTACTTGTCTTCTTTTTCGGCTTACTAGCCAAAGAAAATACGATTACTTTTCTGGCAGTCATACCTCTCAGTATATTTTTCTTCAGAAAAAACAGCTTGAAGAAAGCACTAACCTGGGCTGGCCTATTAATGATTCCTACATTAATCTATCTCGCCATCAGATATAATGTAATTGGATATTTTCTTAATTCTGGAGTAGCGATTACAGATATAATGAATAATCCTTTTGCAGAGATGAACGCTGGTCAGAAGTATGCCACTATATTCAATACGCTGATTAGATATATCGGATTACATGTCGTTCCACTGCAGCTAACTCATGACTACTATCCATATCATATCCCGATTACAGAGTGGTCGAGCATCTATGCCTGGGGTTCTCTTACTGTACATATAGGACTTTTGGCAGCAGCCATCTATGGACTCAAAGACAAAAAAGTATACGCCTATTGCATCCTATTCTACCTTGCAACCATGTCTATCGTTTCTAACCTAGTCGTAGGAGTCGGAACCTTTATGAATGAGCGATTTATGTTTACCGCCTCGATGGGATACTGCCTCCTACTGGCTTATTATTTAAACAAATATGCTTCTAAAAAACGTTTAAAAATTTTGGCAACAGCCATAACAGCAGTTCTCATCCTCGGTTACGGAATACGTTCTGGTCTGAGAGTTCCAGTCTGGGAAACACCACTCTCACTCAACACTGCCGCCAGTAAAGTATCCACAAATAGTGCTCGTATGAACTCCTTTATGTCCACCGCACTGTACAAATCACATCAGGCGTCTACTGACCGTGCAGAAAAAATAGACCTCCTGAGCAGAGCAGAAGTATATGCCAGAAAATCTATAAGCATCCGACCGTCTTATAAAAATGCAAATCTCATGCTTTCAGGAATAGCCACCGAGCAGTATAAACTAAGAGCCGATTTGCCTAAACTATTGGCCAGTTTTAAGGAAATCATCAGGCATCGACCGGATATAAAGCATATCAGAGATTATCTAGAATATCTCAATGATCAAGAACAACACAAAGCATTACTGATAGATTTCTACCAGGATGTAGGAAATAATATTCTCCTTCCGCAGAATAAAATAGACTGGGCGATGCACTTTCTGACCTACGGATTCCAGCTAGATGAAAATAATCAAAGTATAATACAGGGAATCGTTAAGGGATATGAAATGAGAGGAGATCAGACTCAAGCCGCTCAGTTTAGACAAAGACTCCGCTAGATGGATTATCCTCAACATATAAAAGATCTTATCCATATAAGTAAGATTCCCTTTGTGGGGTCTGTACTTGCAAAACAGCTCGTTGCCTATGCAGGTGGGACCAGTGAGGTGCTAGAACTGAGCAAAAAGAAACTAATGGATATTCCCTCCATCGGTCAGTCCCTTGCCCAAAAAATTGTAGACTTCGACATAAAGAATGATATCGAGTATGAACTAAAACATTGTACTCGACAAGGAATAAAAGTATGCTCCTACCTAGACGATGATTATCCAGCTCGCTTAAAACACCTTGATGATGCACCCGTGCTTCTGTTTTATAAAGGAAGTATAGAACATCTACATGCTGCTCGGACCATGGCCATCGTCGGAACTCGGAAACCCTCAGAGCATGGAAAAAATGCATTATCTAAAATAGTAGAAGACTTAAAAGCATACGATGTAACTATTATCAGTGGTCTCGCTTATGGAATAGATACACATGCTCATCGAGAATCTCTTAAAAATAATATTCCTACATATGGAATTCTAGGTACTGGTTTTAATACCATCTATCCTAGTGCAAATAAAGGTCTAGCCCAAAAAATGATAACAGATGGAGGTCTTGTTACAGAGCTATTTTATGATAAAGGACCTGATAGAGAACATTTTCCGATGCGTAATCGGATAATAGCTGGACTCTCTGATGCAGTCCTCGTTGCAGAATCTCGTAGGACAGGTGGCTCGA
>CAZDWO010000004.1:35841-89651 GCA_964509175.1 uncultured Saprospiraceae bacterium | reverse complement strand
CCTATCCACCATCCAATCAATAAGTGATAGTCAATTTTATGATTGCAAAATATACTTTACAGAAATGCATGGAACTTGCTATACCTATGAGTTTACAAAATCCAACTATGTTTTATTAGCTCAATCTTCAGTGGTCCAATAAGGTGAAATATTAAATTTCAAAGTAGAAGAAGGAAGTTATTCCAAAAAAGGAAATGAGATTATTCTTGAACCAAGAATTAAAATGTGCTACAACTATAATACTGTTAATAATACTCCTCAAATTGTATCGTACAATAGTTTCGGAGTGAAGAATGAACACTTTTATGTGTGCAAAGATTCGTTGACAGATACTCAAATCAGGGAACTTTATTTTGAACCAAGAAAAATGATTCTTAAAAGCATAGAAAACAGATTGCTCCTAATTGATAGCCAACATAAATTTATAGTATATAAACAATCGGAAAACTAGGTCTCTAGTTAAAACATATTAATATCAAATTATAAGAAACCTGATATTTAATAAGTGAGAAAAAACGAGAAGAGAAATCCGTAATCTCTCCTACAAATAAAATGAATGATGAATAGACTACAGGTTTTAATCATAATTTTAATTGCGTTCGTAGGATGCGACAATCCAGTCACTAATACATCATCAACTATAGAAAGTGTTAATCAAAGTGAGAATGAAGCAAAAAACAAGAACTCTTTGGAAGCAGGCGAACCATTTCAAGATTCAACAATATATCATTCAGGAGCAGCCAGCTGGCAAGTAATTCGAAGCAAACCTGATACTTTAATCTATGAAAACTATAAAGTTGTAGCATATACTCACTTCAATAAATTCAAAACTGATGTTAAGTCAAAAAGAAAAACTAGGACAATATTCATAGATTCAGTCGAGGTAGTAGAACCAATTAATGCAACAATCGTAAGTCCTCTTAAGCAAAATGCCTTTGATGTAGATACTGTAGAAAGTTATGATATCGGAAAGTTTGTAAGAATAAGAGACATTAATAATGATGGTAAATTCGATATCGATATGTACAACCTTCAAATTAGCAAGTATAACAACATATTATACGATGTATTCTTAAGAACAAATGGCACTTTCAAGTATTCTGAAGAGCTGAGTATTAGAAACTTAGAGTATGATTCAACTACGAATACATATTCCTCTATTTTCTACTCGGATAAAGCAGGCAGAGGATATGTTCTAAATCGTTATAGATATGAAACTGATTCACTTAAATTAATTGAAGTAGAACATCAAACATTTGAAGCCCAAAAGAAGAAATATTTAAGAAAGAATAAAAATTTTATAACTGGTGAAATTACTATTAAAGAAATAGAGCACGAGAGATAACATCAGATATCAAATTATTTCTCTTTGTTCCTAGGTGACGCAATCAACATCATCAATCCCTTACCTGAAAACAAAACCAAAGCAATGAATTACTTCAAACATTTTTTCCTATCTTATGCATAGAAGATGAGAATTTACTATTGAAATAACAAGACCAACAAAATGAGAAAATACTATTCTATACTTTCACTATTTACTTTTATCCTTATAAATGCTTTTTCCATTCAAGGGCAGGACAATGCACTGCAAGAACTAGAAGAACTAGCCATTGTAGATCAAAAGGTCATGATGCCTATGCGAGATGGTATCCGTTTGGCCACAGATATCTACCGACCTAAAACAGATAAAAGAGTACCAGTTATTTTTTCTCGTACACCTTACAATTTTAATTCTTGGGGTGATGGTAAACAAAGAACACGTACTGCCGAAAGAGCATTAGCAGCTGTCAAAAGAGGTTATGCCTATGTAGTCCAAAATGAAAGAGGTCGATATTATTCAGAAGGAGAGTGGGACATCTTAGGTGTACCCTTGACCGATGGCTATGATGCATTTAGTTGGATGAAAGATCAATCTTGGTGCAATGGAAAAATAGGTACGCTAGGTTGTTCCTCCACCGCTGAGTGGCAGATGGCTGTTGCAGCCTTAGATCATCCTTCTCATGCTGCCATGGTACCACAAGGATATGGTGCTGGTATCGGAAGAGTAGGTGATATCAACGAACAAGGAAATTGGTATAGAGGTGGAGCTGAACAAATGCTATTCTTCGCCTGGCTGTATGGCGTAGAGCATGATAAATTTAAACCACGTATTCCTAAGGGTGCAACTCAAGAAGACCTTATTAGAATCTCCAGGTTTTATGACCTAGCTCCAGAAAATCCACCTATAGATATGGCAGAAGCCTTAAGTCATTTACCCATTCAGGACATTCTAAAAAACGTAAATGGTAAGCACGAGATTTTTGATAAAATGATCCGTCGAAAAGTCAATGATAAAGATTGGTACAAAGGAGGACTGTATCATGATGATATGGAATTAGGCGTACCCAGTTTTTGGTTTGCATCTTGGTATGATGTGTCGATAACACCTAATCTTGCTTTATTTAATCATGTAAGAAACACCACAAAAGATAAATCAATCGCAGATAATCAATACTTAGTCATAGCTCCTACGCTGCATTGTCGATATACTAGAGCTACAGAAAATACGATAGTAGGAGAACGCAGTGTCGGTGATGCCAGATTAAATTACGATGAGCAAATTTATGCTTGGTTCGATATGTGGCTGAAAGGAACTAAAAATAATTTTAAAGAAAATACGCCGAGAGTACAGTATTATACCATGGGCAGTAACAAATGGCAATCTTCAGATACGTGGCCACCAGAAAATACAAAATTGACTACTTACTACTTGAACAGCGATGGTAATGCCAATAGCTTGTTTGGGGATGGAATGCTTGATACTTCTAAACCTAATTCTGACAAGCCAGACAGTTTTAATTACGACCCGATGAATCCTGTAAAGTCATATGGTGGAAATGTATGTTGTACAGGCAATGCTGTTGAAGGCGGTTCATTTGATCAGCAACACATGGAAACCAGAAATGATATTTTGGTTTACACTACAGACATTCTAAAAGAAGGGGTGGAGATTTCTGGTTTTATTGAGTCCACTTTATATGTTTCCTCTGATGCAAAAGACACGGACTTCACGATTAAGTTAATTGATGTCTACCCTGATGGAAAAGCTTACAATTTGGATGAAACGATTCAGCGAGTGAGATATCGTGAAGGGTATGAAAAGGAAGTATTCATGGAAAAAGACCAAGTTTACAAGGTTGATTTGACGCCTATGTCAACGAGTAATTATTTTGAAAAAGGACATCGCATACGTATAGAAGTTTCAAGTAGTAATTTCCCTCGCTTTGCAAGAAACATGAATACAGGAGGTAATAACTATGATGAGAAAGAGGGTGTCGTCGCAAGAAATACAATACATCATTCTTCTGAGCATCCATCACAAATAAGATTGCCGATGGTTGTGAGGTAATTGGGAGCCGGATAGAATAGAGTATTGCAATTAGTTTTTTTTTGTTCCAAAACCTATTCCTCTTCTACAGGGCTCGTCTTATAAGCTATACCTATTGACAAGGCCGGAGAAGCAGCTTGATTAGCAGCTATAATGGCACCAAATCCGCTGACGTTGATCCACCAGTTTTTAGAGATTTTCAATGAGGCTTTTAAGCCTGGACTGATGAACGATCCATTATTATGGTACAAAACAGATTGATCTCCTAAAGGATCTGTTACCTCACTAGTATTTATAAATCCATCAATATGAAAAGCCAATAACAAGGCATTTTTACCGAGGTCTAGTATGGTTCCCACTTCAGCTTCAATACTGATTTGGTTTGGAATAATATCTCTATATCTAAAGCCGGTACTGGCATAGGCATAAGCATTACCTTTAGACTTTCCTATACTTAGACCCAGTTCTGCAGCATTTACATTATATCCTGTTCTTAATATACCTTCTCGTTCACTTAGTGGTGCAGTATAACTTCCGTAAATGGCCAGAGGAGTATTCTCTGAAATCTGATATTTTAACTGTAAATCAGGATCTCCCAAATTACTTAGACTGTTTCCATCAGA
Source organism: uncultured Saprospiraceae bacterium (assembly GCA_964509175.1). Lineage (GTDB taxonomy): Bacteria > Bacteroidota > Bacteroidia > Chitinophagales > Saprospiraceae > JAHDHU01. The sequence goes on along the minus strand of CAZDWO010000004.1, from coordinate 85,658 downwards.
ACTAACGGATTTCTGTTGAGTATTTAAGGTCACCTCTAGTCTATCAGTGAGGCTATAGGAACCGTATAAACTAAAGGTTCTATCGGTAGAAGCGAAGGGTAGTTCTTCAACTCCTCCATCATCTTGGAATGCGAATGTATACTCAGGAATAAAGGTCGCTGACAGCTGTGCATAAAGACTTCCCTTTTTATTTACCCATGGATTTTGGCTGAGGCCAATGGCTGTAAAACTGAAAAGAGAAATAAAAATCAGAATTAATTTATGCATCGTTTTTTGATTGTAGATTTTAAAGTAGACTCAGCATTTAGGCTGGCTCCTTAGAAAACACCATAGGTAAACTACTTTATGGCTCCTAATGTTTCGGTGGAGAAGAAATTAAAGATGACATTTTGGTCTTATTTAATGCCTTTGTCTTCTAGAAAAAATTTAGGCTTTTTTGAGGAATCAATTATCAATTTAGAATGTCGGAATTAAAGACGTTTGTAAATATAAGTACCTATTAAAGATTTCTTAATTCTGTTAAACTCTTATTAAGAGACTTTTTTTTATCAGAATACTATAGCACCTTTAGATAATTATTGAACGAAAAAATCAAAAATTATGAACACATCACTAGTTATCAAATCACTTCAATTAATGAAGTTTAAATCTCTTTCACTTTTGGCCATACTCTTTGCCGCTTGCCTGATTAGCTCCTGTACTGTCGAACCCGAGAGCTCAGAACCTGAAACTTTTATTTATCTCGTTACCCTTAATAATGAACCGGATTTAAAATCCCTGACAATTGTCGATTCATTAAACGGTGCAGGCCGTATGGTTGTTCCAGATATTGCAGCTCACTCGTCTAGCACTTTTCGCCTTATTATCGATAGGGTAGATGAAAATAGGGCTAATATTTCTGCTTCTCAGCCTCAAGTAACTGTTGGTCTAAATGTTAGTGGTGCTGGATTTTTTACACCAGATAGTGTTCATGTAGAACTTACGATTGAAGGATTTAATAATTTGGATATCCTCTCTGGAAGTAGATAATAGTGATAAATATTTTTTAAAAACGTATAGAATTTTAATCGATCCGGGAGGTAACCTTTGGTTATTCCTCTCGGATACAATTTGATTTACCATAACTCAATCGGTATACATCCTTAGTTAAAAAAAGAGAAGCTCTAAAAAATTTATGGTTGTAGAAAAATTCAAACCTAACTGCTTTGAAAAGAACAATGAGTTATGGAATAGAAAAGGTAGAATGCTTCCTGAAGGACTCTATTATTTAAATTCATGGGTAAATAAGGATAAAATGATTTGCTTTCAACTCATGGAAACTAATACTTCTGAACTATTTGAAGAATGGACAAATCGATGGAAGGAGTATACAGATTTTGAAGTATTTACTATAGACTAGAGTGCGATCTGAAGAAAGTTGGAATAAAGTTGGACTTCCCTAGTTCAAATGATACTTAGCTCCTAAGAAAATAGAGGCTCTATGTAGCTTATCATCGTTAGGTCCGATACCTGCAGAAAACTGTGTAGATAGTACAGGCTGTACATATAGCGACAGTCTATTAGCTACTCTCTGCTCAAATCCAATACCGACATCAGCCGTAAAAAAGGCATTGTCAAAAATATCTCCACCTTCAAAAATTCCAGGATCAAAATCTTTTTGTTCCAGACGAGGTCTGTTAGGAGTAAGCTGTGCCAGTTCGTTAAGTGGTGCGGCTATAATTGTATTCTGTATATCGAAATTAGAATTTATAACTGCATTAAACGAGCTACCTAATATAGTATAGAAAGTACTACTCTGTCCTACATCCCAGTGATATTTAAATCTAAGGGGAATAGAAATGGTATTAAAGAATATAGTATTTAACGAGGTTTCAAAAAATTCACCTCTAGAGCTATATCGCTCTGATATGTGTCTAGGAGTATAAGAGACAGAAGAGTACAGAACACCTGTCTCTACTTCTAAGTCGTTCTTTTTTATATTAAATAAGGCACCTCCAGAGAGTCCGTATGAATCTGTAAAGTAGGAAGGAAGTGGATAGATCGGGTCGTCTGCTGATCTTATGAGATATAGGTCAGGAGAAAATACACCTGTTATGCTTCTTTCTATTCTGGAATCTTCTTCCAGTTTAAAATCTAGGAGTAATTGCTCATTGGGCTCAGCTTCTCGAGGAATCTCAGGCAATAATTTCTGATCTAATTCTAGTGCTGCTATAGGTGCCGATTTTTCTTGCTTCTTTGCAATTGGCGTAAGCCCGCTACTAGCTTCTGAGGAATTTGTTTTAATCAGAAGACTTTCGTCTATGGTACTTTCTGTTGCACCACTACTTTCTCCTAAGAGTGCCATCGTGAATGTCTCAATACTAGAAACATTACCCGTACTTACGATTGACTCAGAATATTTAGTTCTGCTCTGCACCTTATTAAGAGGAAATATAGATTGATTCATTTCTACTAGACTTCTGGGCTGATCTAGCTCTGAGCTAAACTGCTTGTAGAAATCCTCGTGTAGTTGTAAAAAAGCAAATAGTATTTCCGTCTTTTCTTCCGCCTGTTGTTTTTTCTGTTGGACCATTTCTGCTCCTTTCCAGTTCCATAGACTGAGTATAAGTAGTAATACTGCAATAATCTGCATAAAGCCGATTCTGAGTATGCGATGACGTAAGTCTTCATCTTTATCCAGCTTATCAGAGAGTACATCCCAGCTATCTGCATCATAGGGCTGCTGAGCATTTTCTAATTTGTCCTTAATCTCTTGATCAAAGGCAGAATCAGTCTGCTCCAGTGCGGCGTCTTCTGTAATACCTAGCTCGGTATCCAGTTTATCATTAAGTGCCTCCCAGCTCGACGGATCATAGTCCATCTTGCCATCCTGCATTAAATCTTTTAAGTGTTTGTCAAAATCCTTATCCTCCATAGACCGTTCCCTTGGCTTGTAGTAGTGCTTTTAATTTTTTTCTTGCCTTTACTAGATTGGAACGAGAGGTACTTTCAGTAATTCCCATTTGTGTTGCAATCTCTCTGTGAGAGAATCCCTCGATTACATAGAGATTGAAAACATTACGGTAAGCAGGAGTGAGCTGATGTAGGCAGCTGAGTATCTCTTTTACAGTCATCTGACTGACTACTCCAGGATCGTTGGTAGAGACAGAATAAACCGTATCTAGGTTTTCTGTACGTCTTCTTGACATCTTACGGTAATGGTCTATTGCCGTATTTATCATGATTCTTTTGACCCATGAGTTAAGAGAGGTTCCTACTTTATACTTACTGATGTTTTTAAATACTTTAATAAATCCTTCATGCATGATATCCATGGCATCATCAGAGTTATTAGAGTACCGCATGCATAGTGGCATTACGGATGGGTAGAAAACTTCATATAGCTTTTGTTGAGCCCAGCGTTCATTTTTGACACAGGCTGCAACGAAGCTAGATTCTTCGAGATTAAAATTAATCGTAAAATCCATAGATGAAATTTAAGACTTAAAATACGACACAATCGTGTAAAGGCATAGATATAACGTATAATTAACTTTTGTTGCTGCTACCGCGACAATATTAAAAATAAAGCTTGCAAAGAGATGAGGGTAACCATAATGGTATTCTAAACCTAGTTACAGAGTAAGCAGAATGTCTCCATTAAATGTCACAGTAGAACCGTCATGAAATTCTATTTCTGCCTGCCAAATGAATACTGACGGTTGTAATTTCTCTCCTTTAAAATCACCCGACCATCCATAGTTCTCATTGTTAGACGGAAAATTCTCATTGTTAAATATAAGTTCTCCCCATCTATCAAAAATTTGTAAACTTTTAATCTCTTTCAGGGCAGAGGTGCCATACAAGGTAAATTTGTCATTTGATCCGTCTCCATTAGGAGAAAATGCATTGGGTGCAAAAACACTTTTGTCAAACACTATAGTAATAAAAACGCTGGAAGAATCCTGACACCCAAAATTATCCGCTACATGTATTTGATAATTTTGATTCTCCAGCGAACCTAAAAAAGTAGGAAACTGACAACTATCACAGCTAAGATTGTCACTAGGAGTCCATTCTATTAAGACAGCTCCTTCTGAGATAATGGTTGGATTTAATTCAACCGTTTCTGCGTATTCTACTTCAATAAATTCAGGAATATCTGATATCTGAGGAGCCATCGTGGCAAAAATCGAAATAGAATCACCGGCAATGCAACCTTCAGAACTAATTACTGAAACAGCATATTCTCCAGATTGATTAACTGATATAGTTGATTCCGTGCTTTGGTTTGACCATAAGTATTCTTCAAAGCTGTTGTCTAACTCTAGTATCAGAGAATCATAGTTTCCAAGACATAGAATAGAGTCTCCTATTATGTTTACCTCTAATACTCTTTCTAAGACTTCGACACTTGTTTCTCCAGAGCAAGAAAGTCCTTTAGTGACACTTAAGGTATAGGTCCCAGGTTGTGTAATTTGAGTCGATGGACTTATCTCTCCATTGGACCAAAGATAAGAGTCAAATCCATTTTCTCCAGTTAGTAAAGTTGTCTCCTTTCCTTCCTCACAAATGATTAAATCTCCAGCAATTACCGGAGTCAATGTTTCATTCTCTTCTTCTATAAATATTTCTAATATCTCTGTGCATCCTAATCCGTCCGTTATGCTTATCTGATGTAATCCAGCGTCTAGATTTGTCGCAGTGGCTGTGGTTTCTCCATTGTCCCATCGATACTCTAGTGGAGGCAGACTTTCTCCTGGATCAATTTCTGCTGATCCATTTCCCAAAGAACATTTATCGGCCATAATCGATTGAACACTCGGGGGATCCGGAAATACTCCGAAGGTAGGAAGAACTCCGATTCTTTGAGGATTAACGACTGCATCTATGGACCACTGGTTAAAGACGAGATCACAATTGTCTCTGGGTAGATTTGGAAAATTGACCACCGATAAATTAGAAACTTCAGGCTCACTCTGTACTCCGAAAGTGTTAGACCAGTAAATTCTTCCATCAGGTCCTGTCTCTAATCCACCTGTCCTTCCTATATGTGGAGAAGTAGCTATCGTGGTAAGTATGCCAGTTGTAAAGTCAAACTGCTTTAGGGTTTTTCCAATGTAATCGCTGGTATACAGTTTTGTGCCATCAGAAGAAAATGATGTTCCATAGGTCCAATAAGTTTCTGCATCTATTAATTGATAAGAATTAGATTCTATTTCCCCGGTTTCATTATTGAAAATAAAACTACCTATCGGATAGGTCGGATTGTCTATATTTCTGGATGGTGCTACGACCAAAATTCCTCTAGTCTCTGATAAAGGACTAAAATCCATTTTGATACTAAAGAGTTCTTCAGATGGCAGACTAGGCATCATCGACTTCAGGTCAAATTGATTGAAAAATATTATTCCTGAAGAAGTAACCTGGTATAGATATAAAATTGAATTTCTTCGATCGCCAAAGAATAACCAAGAGTCTTTGGTAGCTCCAGATTTAGAAACAGAAAAAATACCTTCTGTACAATCTACACCAGCAGGTGTAATGTCTATATTTTTTATTGAGCTGTCTACATCTCCGAGAGGATCATTTAATGTTCCATTTCCGGGACTATTCATATCGACTGCAGAGTAGAATATTTTTCGAGGGATTGCATCATCTTCACCTTGTACGGAGATAACATAATATCCGTTACATCTGGATGGATCTAATACAACAGCCGTTCCATACATTGATGAGTTACTTCCGTTTAGTTCATTGCCATTAGGCATTGCGATATGAGATGCGTCGATAATCGTTTTCCCGTCCGAATAAAATCTAATTTCTCCGTTTGATGGGTTAGAGATGATAATATTATTTTCTATTAAATTGATAGGGTTTCTAACCTCATTAAAAGGATAAGGTTGATTTGTTGCAAAATCAAATCGAATTCCAGGTTGAGCGTTTTCATTTCCACCACCGAAAAACCAAGTGTGTTCTTCCAACTGAGCAAAGGACCTTATCGTTGTAGAATACAATAAGAAAAATAGGATTATCTGTGTCCAAATCTTGTAAGTCATTTGTTCTAATTGTAAGGTAGTTATCAATTAGACAACTATCAAAGACTAATCCCTAACAATTTTTCATATAAGTAACATGATTTTAGGTATTCTTCACTTAAAATTGCTCTAAAAACTGAAATCAATGAATGATAATATTCATAGAATGTAGATCAGTACTTTGTGAAGTTGAGTTGGCTATAGATACATACAGGATTCTGCTTGCTTATTTTTTAGATTAAGCATTCCCTTCTACTTCCATTTGTGGCTCTCCTTTTAACTTTTTACCCATATATACTAATGTTTCTCCCTCGTTTACTTTCATGGTTGTCTTAGCATGAGAGTCGAGAATCTTAAGCTGATCATCACTGTTTTTGATAAATACTGGAATACTTGATTCTTCTGATTGTATCTTATTTAGCAGATCAGTAAAATCTGATTGTCCTTTTAGGGTTACTTCATGGAATTGAGGATAATCTCTAGCTACTTCTGCAAAATTTATATAATCGTCAGTATGAGAAAATAGTCCTTCTTCTGGGTTGTTTTCTGTATCATTTTTCTCATCAGTGGTAACGATTCTATACGCACCTTTTTCTCCGAATGATGCTTTAAGGTTATTTATTGCAAAATCATTAACATCCTTCGAGCCAGTAAGAGCCATTAGATAACCCATGTTATTTAACTCGATATTATCTCTGATTTCATCTGCAAATATATTTCCTTGGAAGGCAGGTATACCTTCTTCTATGGCTTTAGCTACATTGGACGGATTATTGTCGATCATAGCTACTGATTGGTTTTGAGACTTTATATAACTGGCGATAAGCCTTGCTGCTTTACTAGCACCGATTATAAGTGTACCATTGCTTTTAGTAATCTTTACACCCAATAGGCCTGCAATAAATCCAGCTGTAGTAGCATTAAGTAAGACAGTACCCAGAACTATCATAAACACTAGTGGAGTGATGAGTTCAGCTCCTGGAAATGGTGCAGCTAGGCCCTCAGATAAGGCCTCAGTATTTAAATTCATCAGCTTAGTTCCGAATAGTGAAGCAATACCAGCAGCTACAATTCCTCTAGGTCCGACCCATGATATAAAGAGTTTCTCATTTAAATTTAAAGAACTTTTTATGGAGCTTAAAAATACTCCCAGCGGTCTTACGATTAGGATCACAGCTAAGAAAAGTAAGCCGGCTTTTAAGTTCATTATTAATCGGAGATCCTCCATACTTATGTTAGCAGAAAGTAGGATAAACAACATCGATACCAGCAATACTGCTAGCGATTCTTTAAAATATAGAATCTCATCTAATCTGGGCATATCTATGTTTGCAATTACAGTACCCATAACTACTACGGTTAGTAGCCCTGAATCCGCAACCAATAAGCCGGAACTTACAAAAACAAAAAGTACAAATGCTAGGGTAAAAACATTCATTAAATAATGAGGTACCCAGTGTTTCTGTATTATTTTCTTCAGAGCAAAAGCGGCCAAAGTTCCTAAAGAGAAACCTTCAAGAGTAAGCGTAATAAAGTGTTTTAAAGCATCCACACTGAAAGATCCACCACTATGCCCACCATGACCTCCATGTCCAGTGACTGTGCTCGCTAGAAACTCGTAAACTAGTACGGCTGCTAGTGCTCCTATGGGATCGATAAGAATTCCTTCCCACTTGAGAATATTGGCAACATCTTTTTTGAGCGGTATATTTCTTAGAATCGGAGCGATTACGGTCGGTCCGGTTACGATAATAAGAGCTGCAAACAAAAAGGACAATGACCAGCTTAGGTCGATGATAAAGTGAGCAGCTAGTGTGGAAAGGGCAAAAGTTACAAAAGAGCCGACTGATATCAGTTTACCTACTATGGATCCGATGGAGGCTATTTCATTTCGCTTAAGCGTAAGTCCTCCTTCAAATAATATTATACCTATTGCAAGCTCTACAAAGAAGAATAGATTATCACCAGGAAACAGCCCTGTAGTCCCATTATGCAATGGATTAAGCCACTTTTCTTGTCCCTCAGCGAGAAACTGCTCGGACATCCAGTATGGTGCAAACGGCCCTACAGCCAGCCCGATAAGAAGGAGTGGTAAAATGGCAGGAACCTTAAATCTCCAAGCGAGCCACTGAGCAAAGATTCCCAAGATGATTATACTAGCTAATTCTACCATTTATGAGTTTAGTTTTTCTGATTCCAAATATCTTAATCTTTGAAGGCAAATTCAAATTAAAGTATTCTAGCTTTTAGACTCTGGATTTGTAGAAAGCATACATAATCTTACATACTTGCTTACTTTTGCACTCTTATTTAGAATCGCATGTCTAGAATAGAGGAAATAAAAAAGAGGAAAACTTTCGGAATCGTATCTCACCCAGATGCTGGTAAGACCACACTTACAGAGAAATTACTTCTGTTCGGTGGAGCGATACAATCTGCAGGTGCCGTAAAGTCCAATAAGATAAAGAAGCATGCGACCTCAGATTTTATGGAAATAGAGAAGCAGAGAGGGATTTCTGTAGCGACCTCTGTGATGGCTTTTGAGTATCGAGATAAGAAAATAAATATTCTAGATACACCTGGTCACAAGGATTTTGCAGAAGATACCTATAGGACTTTGACAGCAGTCGATAGTGCCATAGTCGTAATCGATGTAGCCAAAGGGGTAGAGGCTCAGACAGAAAAACTGGTCGGTGTCTGTAGGATGAGAGATACGCCGATGATTGTCTTTATAAATAAGATGGATCGTGAGGGAAAGGATGGCTTCGACCTGCTAGACGAGATAGAAGGAAAGCTAGGACTTAAAGTATGTCCGCTGAGTTGGCCGATAGGAATGGGTCAGCGATTCCAAGGTGTGTATAATATATATAAGAAGGAGTTGGTCCTTTTTAATCCACATGGAAAGCAGGAAGAAGAGGCAGTATTGATAATAAATGATCTTTCTGATGCTGTATTAGATGAGAAGGTAGGAGAGGCTGCTGCCAATGAGTTACGCTCAGAAGTAGAAATGATAACAGAGGTCTATCCGAGTTTTGACCAAGAGAAATATCTCAAAGGAGAACAGTCTCCAGTATTCGTCGGAAGTGCGATAAATAATTTTGGAGTAAAAGAGATGCTAGACTGCTTTGTAGAAATAGCTCCTAATCCATTGCCTAGATTTACAGAGGAGAGAGAAATCGACCCATTTGAAGACAAGTTTACTGGCTTCGTTTTTAAAATCCATGCAAACATAGATCCCAAACATAGAGACAGGATTGCCTTCTTAAGAATCTGCTCAGGAACCTTTAAAAGAAACACAAACTACTATCACGTACGCCAGGACAAGAAGATGAAGTTTTCTAATCCTACTTCGTTTATGGCCGCTAGAAAGGAGGTCATCGATGATGCCTATCCAGGAGATATAGTAGGGCTATACGATTCTAAAAACTTCAAGATCGGAGATACCATGACTGAGGGAGAAAAGCTCCACTTTAAAGGAATACCAGCCTTCTCTCCAGAGCAGTTTAGATATGTAAACAATGCAGACCCTCTAAAATCTAAACAACTTGCTAAAGGAATAGACCAGCTTATGGACGAGGGTGTTGCTCAGGTTTTTACTAAAGAAATAAACAACCGTAAGATAATCGGAACGGTAGGAGCACTACAGTTTGAGGTAATCCAGTATCGTCTAAAAAACGAGTATGGAGCTTCTTGTAGCTATGAGCCAGTAGGTCTGCATAAGGCAGTATGGATAGAATGCGACGATGCAGCTGCTCTAAAAGAATTCCGAGACAAACGTAAAAGAGATCTAGCCCTAGACAAAGATGGAAAACTAGTCATGATGGCAGAGTCAGCCTGGTCTCTAAAAATGGCTCAGGAGACTCATCCTAAGGTGAAATTCTCTCTTACTTCAGAAGGCTGATGCTTTGCTTCAGAGGCTGTCTTTTTAATTGGGAAACGCAAATTTGCTACTAGTTGACAATTAATGTATCTCACATCTTAACTGAATCTAATGCTCGTATATTTGAGGATATACAATTGCAATTAACTTATTACATAAAATTATATGTAATTTAATATTGGATTAGAATTTTTCAATGTCTCCGTATTTTAAGAATATTTATAAGACGATTTCCCGGATAGGTGCTCAGCATTATAGCGAGCCTTTAGATCTCTTACGATTGAGAGGGGTAAATATATTTATAAGCATATTCATCCTTTTCATGATTCTGTTGGCGATTACGAGATTTGCAAGAGGAGAGCATACCTTGGCTTTTGTTGAATTAGCCATGTCTCTGGTTGGCACGAGTGTACTTTATTTCTGTAAGGTAGGAAGGTTAAATCTTGCTATAAGGATGGCTTACATGATATGTGCTGGTTTTTTATTTATAGTGAGCTATTTCAAATTGATTAATCTCGAAGGTTTACTTCCACCTATCATTTTATTTCTAGGTGTCTATCTATTAATACTTAAGACATTTCTAGAACGCTTTATTTACTTTGTTATTTATTTTATACTAGCCTCTTTTACATTTTTCAATTATAACAAAGACATTATTGATGCCCTTCCATTTCTCTTAATAATCACAGCTACTTATTTTGCCTTTTCATATTTTGCTACCTACCTAATAAATCAAAATAAAAAAGTAACTAGGGCAATTAATGATTTAAATCTTGCTAGTGAGCAACAAGAAAAGTTGAATAAGACGCTGATAGAAAAAAACGATGATTTAAAGACGTTTACTTACATCATGACCCATGATTTAAAAGCTCCGCTCAATTCTATTTCCGCTTTTTCTGAGCTTATATTGAAAAGGAATGACCTTCCTCAAGAAAAGCAAACTGAGTATCTCGGATATATTTCTAAATCTGCTAAAAATATGAGTGGTCTAATAAATGACCTCTTGATTTATGCTAAGGTGGACAATTACGATGAGCTAGAGTTTGCCAGAGTAAATCTTACAGAAGTAGTGGAAGAGATAACTTCTAAGTATCAGCGAGAAGTTTCTGAAGGTAAAATAAAATTTGAAGTTGAAAACTTAGCGAGCATAAATGGAAATCAAGATTTAGTAAACTCCTTATTGCGAAACCTAATCAGCAATTCTATAAAATACCAACCCAAGGATAATGAGGAACATGTTCCTATGGTCTCAATAAAGAGATGCCAGACTGATGGTCATCAGGGTATTACGATCAGTGATAATGGTATAGGAATAAAAGAAGAATTCAGGGATAAAATCTTTCTTCCCTTTAAAAGATTCCATAATGATAAGGAGTATGAGGGAACAGGGCTCGGTCTGTCCATAGTAAGTAAAGTAATGGAAAAGCATAAGGGTAGTATTGAAATCAAGGAGACCTCTGATAGAGGCACCACCTTCAAATTACTTTTTTCAAAAAACTGAGTGCACCTCGATTTTCTGTGACAACAAGATTCTTTCTAGTCTTAATACAGTAATCCATAGGTATGAATAAGTCTTTCATTTTTCTTCTCGTTTTTGTTATTTCTTCTTGCACCCCTAACTATAAAGACCTCTCTAAGTATAATCTCAATCCCGAAGAAAAAAGAGAATGGCGAGAATTCCAGAGCGACTATTTTAATATTACACTACTGCATCCTGATGAGATGACTGCAAAGGATTCAGATGATATAAAAGATGCAATTAATATCTATAACTCTGCTAAGAGCAATGGATCTCAACGTTTTAATATGCTCATAAAGGCTTTTGATGCAGGAGGTATGGATTTAGAAGAAGCAGGACGGGGAATGGTAGAAGGAGCCAGCTACCAGTGGAATTACATCCATAAACACTCTGGACTGATTGATTATGGAAATAAGAGAGCCTTCCATCATGAGTATACGACGACGACTTTTTTAAACGAGACTACTCGTCATTATCAGCTGGTTTATCCTATAGATGGAGAACAGTTTCTAGTTACCTTTTCTGCAGATATCCGATATTTCTATAAGGAGCAGAAAAAAATGCATAAGATTTTACGGACCTTAAGGGTAGAATAAATCCTATGCCTAGAAAGGGTAAGAAATCACATAACGTCTATGTCGTCGAGCTTAGTAAATCCGTATGGACGGCGGATCATAAATTCCGAGCTGCTAATCCACATTACATGGGTGCTATGGAATGCCTCTATGTAGGCATGACTAGTCTCGCTCCATCAGAACGATTTAAAAAACATAAGACCGGTGCTAAGAGCAAAAAAGGATATAAAATCTCTTCTAAGTACGTTGAAAAATATGGACTTTATCTACGACCCAGCCTTTTTGAGCAATACAACCCACTCACTCTGGCTGATGCCAAAGTTATGGAAGAACGTCTAGCCAATAGTCTTAGAAAAGAAGGTTATGCGGTGTGGTGGAATTAGGATTATAAATGGCCAAACATAGGTGTATTTAGGCAACTTTGGCCACTTATACTTCTAACAAACTAGTTTAGATGTCACTCCTCTGGAGCTATGATTCTTCCTAATTTAGAACTATAGTTATTAGGCTCCGCTGGAGCCTGCATACTTCATTGTCTTTAGGTAAACTGTTTTTACAGTAAAAGAAAAAGGCCACAGAGTGGCCTTATATCTATAGAATTCTATTCTAGCTATGTCGACAGCTCCAGAGGAGTGACATAACTAGATATTTTTAATCTCTCCCTACCCAAAAGCCTTATCCACAATCTCTTTCTGCTGCTTCTCATGGACCTTTTTAAATCCAGTAGATGGAGAAGCACTGGCCTTACGAGCAACAGGCTCGATATCCATTTTTCTTACATATCTAAGCATAAAATCCCATGCACCCATGTTTAGTGGTTCTTCTTGAATCCATAGAGATTCTGCACCCTTGTATTTTTTTACCACTGCATCGAACTGCTTTTGTGGAAACGGATATAACTGCTCTATTCTTACAATAGCTACATCATCTCTCTTGTCCTCAGTCTGTCTAGCTAATAAATCATAGTAGACCTTCCCAGAACAGTAAAGCACTCTTTTCACCTTAGAAGCAGAAGCCTTTGGGTCATCGATTACTTCTTGGAATTTATTTCCCGTCTTAAAATCATCAATATCAGACACACATAATGGATGTCTAAGCAGAGATTTAGGAGACATGTTTATTAGTGGCTTTCTGAAATCTCTCTTAAGCTGTCTACGCATAGCATGGAAAAGATTTGCAGGACTAGTAAGATTAGTCACTGTCATATTCAGCTCTGCACAGGACTGTAAAAATCTTTCCATACGAGCACTCGAGTGCTCTGGTCCCTGACCTGCATAACCATGAGGCAGTAATAATATCAATCCACTCATACGCTGCCATTTACTTTCTGCAGCAGAGATATACTGATCTACAATCGTCTGAGCACCATTATAAAAATCTCCAAACTGTGCTTCCCATATTACTAAGTTGTCTGGTGAAGCAAGTGAGTATCCATACTCAAATCCCATTACTCCGAACTCTGATAAGAAGGAGTTATGTATCATAAACTTCCCTTGTTTCTTATCTAGATTATCGAATCTATTTAGCTCCTCAAAGGTTTTAGAATCATTAAACACTGCATGACGATGTGAGAAGGTTCCTCTTTTTACGTCCTGACCTGTGATCCGTACATTTTTATTTTCTAGTAGTATAGATCCGTAGGCTAGAAGCTCTGCTAGAGCCCAGTCCAATTTCTTCTTATCGAGAAGTTTTTGTTTTCCTTTCTGTAGTCTGTTGACTTTAGAGATAGGAGTAAATCCTTCTGGAATGGTCATCAGATGATCGATAACCTTATTTATAGTAGTTGCTGGAATTCCAGTATCTGGAGAAGCATCGAAATCTTTTGCCTCAGCTCTTCTTAATTTTTGCCAAGCCTTTTCTGGTTCTTGGTAGGTATAGGGTAGTGGTTTTTGTTTTACACTATCTAGTCTGTTTTGTAGGTCATCCCAGAATTCCTTTTCTAGATTTTCGGCAAGAGCCGCTTCTAAATCTCCTCTAGTTGTAAGCTGCTCTATGTATTGCTCTCTCGGATCCTTATGAGAATCGATAAACTTATACATTTCTGGCTGCGTAAACTTAGGATCATCACCTTCGTTATGACCATGTCGTCTATAGCAGACCATATCTATAAAGACATCATTGTTAAACTTCTGTCTATACTCAGTGGCTACCTGTACGGCCCATACTAGAGCTTCTGGATCATCTCCATTTATATGGAAAACCGGAGCTTGGATTAGACTTGCTACGGAAGTACAGTAAGTAGATGACCTTGCATCATCATAGTCTGTCGTAAAACCGATTTGATTATTTATAGCGATATGTATAGTTCCACCAGTTGTATAACCATCTAGCTGACTCATCTGGACAGTCTCATAAACGATTCCTTGTCCTGCTAGAGCAGCATCACCATGTATAAGTATAGGAAGTATTTTATCGAAGTCGCTATCGTATAAAATATCTGCTTTGGCTCTAGCCAATCCTTCTAAAACTGTATTTACAGATTCTAGGTGTGATGGATTAGGAGCTAATTTAAGATTTATGGTTTTACCACCCAAGGTTTTTACCTGACTAGAAAATCCGAGGTGATACTTTACATCACCATCTCCTTGACTCAGATCCGGTACTGCTGTTCCTTCAAACTCGTTAAAGATTTGTTCGTAGGTTTTGCCCATGATATTGGCCAGCACATTTAGACGACCTCTGTGAGCCATTCCTATTAATACCTCTTCTACCTTATCATCTGCCGCAGTATTTAGAATAGCATCTAGAGCTGCTATGATAGACTCACCACCTTCTAGCGAGAATCTCTTCTGACCGATATACTTTGTATGTAAGAATTTTTCAAAGATTACGGAGCCATTGAGTTTTTCTAAGATTCTCTTTTTTCTATCTAGACTCAGTCCATAGCCAGGACTTAGAGACCTGTTTTCTATCTTATCTCTCAGCCACATTCTCTTCTCTCTATTTTCTATATGTGCATACTCAAAACCGATGTTGCCTGAATAAAGCACATTAAGCTTGGCTATAATTTCTTTTAGAGTTGCATTAGGAAGACCTATTTCGGCTCCAGCCATAAACTTTTTGTTTAGGTCTGCATCGCTTAGTTTATAGTCAGCAAGATTTAAGTATGGCTTATGGTCTCGTCTATCTCTTATAGGATTAGTAGTAGAGAGTAGGTGTCCTCTGCTTCTGAATCCATGGATAATTGCATTTACCGCAAATTCTTTTTCCGACATCGCTCCACCTGCAGCGACCGCTCCTCCGTTAGTTCCTCCTGATGGAGCATCTTTTCCGAACTCAAAGCCTTCAAAAAAGCTTCTCCAACCATCTTCTACTTGGCCTGGATTGTCTACATATTTGGCGTACATACCATCTATAAAACTGGGATCTGCATTAAAAACGTAACTATAATCCTTCATTATTTCCTCTTTTACGGTCCCTAGAATGTAGGTAGACCTATAACTAAGAGCTAAATTCCAATAATTGTGATAAAAACAGGGTCTTGCGACCATAAAAATTTTGATAATCTCATGTTTTTCTAAAGATTTGTCCAAAAGGCTTTATTCATTGAATAAATACCATTACTTTTGCACTCCAAATTTTAATAAAGCTTTATGGCACATCATAAATCAGCACAGAAGAGAATCAGACAGGATGCAGTAAAACGTACCCGTAATAGATACTATAAGAAATCTACTCGTACAGCTATTGCAAAACTTAGAGAAATGGAAGATTCTAAGGAGGCAAAAGAATACCTACCTAAGGTAATCAGTATGATAGATAGACTCGCTAAGCGAAATACGTGGCATAAAAATAAAGCTGGAAACTTAAAGAGCAGCTTGATGACTATGGTCAATAATCTGTAAAAGACTTAATGCAATATATTCCCACAAAGCCCTCGTAGTTTCTATGAGGGCTTTTTTATTTGCCTTTATTTCTAATTTTTTCCCGATTTTAAAGAATAATCTAATCGTAAGTGATAACAATTTTAAAGTGCCTGCGACTAATTAGTAGCAATACATTAAAACGCACTTTAGTGAAAAAAGCCCTATTGAAAAGTCAAATAGGGCTTTTTTATTTTGTTATATGTAGATCTGCTTGTTAAGCGGTCTGAAAATAAGCGATGATTTGTTCTGCCAGTTCGATACCTATGTTTTCCTGAGCCTCTGCAGTACTCGCTCCGATATGAGGAGTAAGAGAAATTTTTGGATGCTCCAGTACATCTTTACGAGGAGTAGGTTCAGCTACAAATACATCAAGACCAGCAGAAGCTACCTTTCCAGAATCTAAGGCTTCTAACAGTGCATCCTCATCTATAGTACCTCCACGAGCACAGTTGACGATAATCATACCATCTTTCATTTTATCAAACTGTTCCTTTGCTAGAACAGGACTTCCTGTAAAAGGAATATGTAGACTAATCATATCTGCACCTGCAAGCATAGTATCCATGCTCACAGTAGAAAGATTTACATCCACCTTGCTCTTATTGATGTCTAGCTGTACAGTCGTGTTTTCCACATACGGATCCACAGGCAGTACTTCCATACCTAGACCTAGAGCAATCTTAGCCGTTTCTTGACCTATACGTCCAAACCCTATAATTCCTATTTTCTTACCCTTAAGTTCTATTCCTTTAGAAAATGATTTTTTTAGAGTTTTAAACTCAGAATCACCATCAGCTGGCATATTCCTATTACTCTTATATACAAACCTCGCTAGAGAGAATAAATGTCCAAAAGCCAATTCTGCCACAGATCTAGACGAGGCAGCAGGTGTATTATATACAGCTAGACCTTTAGACTTAGCGTAGTCTACATCTATATTATCCATACCGACACCACCTCTAGCGATGACCTTAAGATTAGGGCACTGATCGATAAGATCTTGTCTGACCTTAGTTGCACTTCTTACACAGATCGCATCATAATCGTTTAATCGAGAAGGAAGTTCCTCTTGTGATATTTTCTCAGTGTCTACTGTATATCCAGCAGCCTCCAGCATCTTCTGGCCGGTAATGTGTATGCCATCATTGGCAAGGACTTTTTTCATCAAAATGTGTTTATTATTAAAGAAGACCAAAGGTCGTAAATACTTTTATAATGACGACTTAGATAGGTATATAAAGCGATATTTACATCGTTAAATCAATGTTAACTTATGAGAAGACTGTTATATGCATTGGGTGTAGCAATAATGTTGATGCTGCTTATCTTTTTACTAGGTCCGAGACCAGATTTTGAGGATGTAAATCCCAATCCTGCAAGTATAGACCTTACCATCGATCAGATAGAATCTTATATACAGGAGAAAGATGGATTAGTTACAGATCTTAAACCTGGCAATGAAGCCTTTGTGCAATGGGCTGACCCGAGCTCTAAGTCTAAGACAGAGTATGTTGTACTTTATTTGCATGGATTCTCTGCAAGTGCTGAGGAAGGTTCAGATGTACATCGACCTCTTGCACAGGCTATCGGAGCTAACTTGTATGTCCCTAGATTAGAGGATAGTGGAAGACAATCTATAGATTCATATAAAGAACTCACTCCTAAAAAAATGCTGGATTCTGCTAAAGAGGCTTTGGCTGTAGCCAAATTATTAGGAGATAAAATCATTCTTGTTTCTTGTTCTACGGGAGGAACCTATAGTGCTTATCTAGCTGGTTATGATAAAGACATTGCAGGTTTAGTTATGCTTTCGCCTAATATAGATCTCTATGATACCAGAACTAATCTGATTCTAAAACCCTGGGGTGCAGAGTTTCTCGATTTTATGCAAGAAGGGGAGTATAACGTATTAGATCATTATACAGATGCACAAAAACTTTACTGGAACAAGCAATATCATAATGATGGAATAGTAGCCTTAAAGTATCTCATAGATATGACGATGAAAAAAGAGCATTTTTCTAAAATTACTCAACCTACTTTTATAATGACCTACTATAAAAATGAAGAAGAGCAAGATAAGGTCGTTTCTGTAAAGAGAATGAGAGAGTTTTATGGACAAATCACTACTCCATCAGACAAGAAAAGATTTATAGATTGTCCAGAATGCACCTCGCATGTAATCGGTAGCAAGCTATTTAACCCGAATACAGACGTGGTCTTTAAAGAAGTGCTATCATTTGCACAAAATATTGTCCTTCCCAAAGAAAAATTGCCGGTTCTTACTAAGTAAAACTAGAGGTAGAATTAATTTTTTCTTAAAGAGAAAACTTTATTTTTGTACCCCGATCTCATGATAATAAAACTATGAAAAAAAGAAGTTACAGCTTTCTATGTACCTGTCTGTTCTTATCCTTAGGATTATATTCCTGTCAGAATGATTCTACTTCTGATAAAGATTCCAATAGTCATAGTGGTTTACTATTTAAGTCATTAGATTCCTCTCAAACTGGGGTAACTTTTGTAAATGAGATAGAGGAATCCTGGCAACGTAATACAATGCTTTTTGATTATTTCTACAACGGTGGTGGAGTAGGAATAGGAGATATAAATAATGATGGCTTATCAGATATATTCTTTTCTGGTAATGATAGTCCTAATCGATTATACCTCAATAAGGGCAATATGCAGTTTGAGGATATAACGGATACCGCACTGCCCCCAATAGATCGATGGTGTACTGGCGTAAACATGATAGATGTTAATAATGACAATCTATTAGATATCTATGTCTGTACTTCTGGACCAGTCAAAGACGGTGATAGTTTGAAATTGAGAAATATTTTATATCTCAATCAGGGTGATCTTACTTTTAAAGAAGAGGCAAAGGCCTTTGGACTAGATGTCTATTCTCGAGCAGTGCAATCTTCCTTTTTTGATCAAGATGGAGATGGAGATTTAGATTTATGGCTTAGTAATCATGGAATCTTAGATAATCCAGATATGATGGCTTGGTCGGCTTCTTTATTGTCAAGAGGAGTGGATAAAGTTAGACATATCGGAACCTACGTAGGGAAAAACGTGGATGGGTATTTTGTGGATAACACCGCAGCCTCTTTTGCCTTTTTTATGACCTTCGGACTGGGTATAGCTCCAGCGGATTATGACGATGATGGTGACGTAGATATGTATATCGCAAATGATTATTTTGTCCCTGACATGTTCTATATAAATGATGGGAAGGGTAGATATAAAGATGAGATAAACCGGTACGCGGATCATACGTCTTTTTACAGTATGGGAGTAGATGCTGCTGATATAAATAATGACGATATTCTAGATCTTGCAGTAGTGGATATGACCCCAGGAGATCATGTGCGTAATAAGACACTGATGGAATCCATGGATGCCCAGCGATTTAAGTTTATGGAAGAAAGACTGGGCTTTGTCAAGCAATTTATGTTTAATACTGTTCAGCTAGGTGTCGGCTTTGGAGGTTTTAATGAGGTTTCACAATTTATGGGTGTTGCTCAGACTGAGTGGTCATGGGCAGTCCTACTTGCAGACTTTGATAATGATGGCTTCAAGGATTATTTTGTAAGTAATGGTTTTTATCGAGAAACTAAGGATAACGATTTTAAAAATAGAGTTCAGGCATATTACGACAGCACCGGCGTACAGTATAGTGAAGAAGTGTTTGATAAATTTGTGGCGGAGCTAGCTTCTGTTCCGATACAGAATAATATTTTTTCTAATAGCAAAGGAGAGAAGTTTGTAGACAAAACATCGGAATGGTTTGAAGATAAACCATCTTTTAGCAACGGTGCCGCATATGGGGACTTAGACAATGATGGAGACTTGGATCTAGTCATTAATAATTTAATGAGTGAGGCCTTTATCATGGAAAACCAATCCAAAGCAAATAACTGGCTAAGAGTTAAATTAACAGATCCTCGTAATCCTTCCTCTGTAGATTTTGCAAAAATAAAGGCTTTTAGCAATGGAGAAGTGCGTCGGGTAGACTATTCTTTTATGAGAGGATATCAATCTAGTATGGAGCCGATAGCTCATTTAGGATTGGGTAAAACGGAGCAACTGGATAGTTTAGTAATAGTATGGGCAGATAGCAAGAAGACGATATTAGAAAACGTCGAGCCTAATCAAGTTCTGGAGATAGAACGATCCATTTCTGGTGGAGTTGATTTTGCTCCAGCACCAGAACCCGATTTATTTATAGATATAACATATAGGACTCCAGGATTTGTAGTAATAAATCATGTAGAAAACGAGTATGATGACTTTCAGAAAGAAGTACTCTTACCGCACAAATATTCTGATTTAGGACCTGCTCTCGCAGTTGCCGATATAAATGGAGATGGCTTCGATGATTTTTATTTAGGGGGTTCTAAAGGGCAGCCAGGTCAGATGTTTATCCAATCTCAAAATGAATTTAAACCTGTATTACTTCCAGAGTTTAACAACGATGCATCTTTTGAGGATATAGGTGCTGAGTTTTTTGATTTGGATAGAGATGGAGATTTAGATCTTTATGTAGCCAGTGGAGGTGGAGGAGATGTTGAATTAGATGCCTCTCTTAGACAGGACCGTATATATTTAAATCAAGGCAATGGCCTTTTTGAAAAAGATGACCAGAGATTGCCTTATATGGAATCTAGTACTAAGACCATTGTTCCTTTTGATTATGATTTAGATGGTGATTTGGACCTATTTGTAGGGGCTAGGAATAATCCCGGTTTATACCCTCTGCCCTCTCGCTCTTATTTATTAGAAAATGACAAAGGATATTTTAATGAGCTCAATGAAAACTGGCTTAAAGAAGTGCCAGGTATGGTTACTGGAGCAGAAGCGATAGACCTAGATAATGATGGTAGAAAGGATTTAGTTATCGTAGGAGAGTGGGATAAGCCGGTGTTCTTTAAGAACACTACTGATGGAATGGTACGTAAGGAAATATCTGCAGTAAATGATTTATCTGGCTGGTGGCAAAGTTGTACCGCCATCGATATCGATAAAGATGGAGATATGGATTTTGTACTAGGAAACCTTGGAGAAAACAATAAATTCCATCCGACTGCTGAGAAGCCATTAGGAGTATTGGCATCCGATTTTGATTTAACTGGGACACATGATATCGTTTTAACTAAAAAATATAAAGGAGAAGAAGTTCTAGTTCGTGGAAAGGAATGCTCTAGCGAGCAAATGCCATTTTTGAATGAAAAGTTTAAAACTTATCACGAATTTGCTACTTCTAATATCACAGATATATTAGGAGAAGCAGAAATCGAGGAGGCCACTCGTTTTGAAGCCAATTTTTTCAAAAGTATAATCCTCAAAAACAATGGCAACTTTACTTTTGAAAAGATAGAATTACCTACACCAGCACAGTGGGCTCCGATTACTAACTGTCTCGCTGATGATATCAATAAAGATGGTAATCTTGATTTAATAATCGCAGGCTCTATAAATAATACAGAACCGGAGACGATGAGTTATGATGCAGGAAAAGGAGTCATTTTGTTTGGAGATGGAGAGTTTGGCTTTAAGCCAAATTTCAGAGTAGATAAAACAGGAATACTTTTAAATAGAGGAGTTAGGAATATGGATTTTGTAAAACTAGGAACTTCTCAGAAAGGAATTCTAGTGGCCAATAATAACAGTGGAATGCAACTGTTTTTTAGAAACGAACAATAATAATATCTATGGACTATTTCTCAATCAAAAAGCCCAAGTTATATTTAGTACTTTATGGATATATAATGTTTCTGTGTCTAGCATTAACCATATCCTGCAACTCAGATTCCTCAACTCAAGAAAGTACTTCAGGTAATTCTCAGTCAGACAATACTCGTCACAGTGGATTATTATTTAAGTCATTGAGTTCTGCAGATACAGGTATAGATTTTCAAAACAAAGTAGCAGAAAGCGTAGGTCGGAACATTAATTATTACGATTATTTCTATAATGGTGCAGGCCTTTCTATAGGAGATGTAAATAATGACGGGCTATCTGATATATTTTTTGCAGGGAATGATGTGCCCAATAGAATTTATCTCAATAAAGGCAATCTAAAATTTGAAGATATTACCGCCACTGCTTTAAAACAAGATTCTAGATGGTGTACAGGTAGTAATATGGTAGACATAAATAAGGATGGGTTTCTGGATATATATGTCTGCGTATCCGGTCCATCAAAAAATCCTGAAGCCCTAAAAAATTTACTCTACATAAATAATGGCGATCTCACGTTTACTGAAAAGTCGAAAGAATATGGGTTAGACATATATTCTCGAGCAGTACAATCCGTGTTTTTTGATTTTGATAAGGACGGAGATTTAGATTGTTGGATAGGGAATCATGCTCTGCCCACCGATAAGTCTAATCTTCATGACTGGTACAAAGACCTGATTAAAGATGGTCCAGAAGAAATAAGACATATGGGTAATTATCTCCTCAGAAACGATGGAGGAAAATTTGTAGATGTCACTTTTGAAGCCAATGTCTTTAATGCAACCTTTGCACTAGGAACCATAGCGGTAGACCTTAATGACGATAATGCACTGGATGTCTATGTAAGTAATGATTTCTTTATTCCAGATAATTTATATCAAAACAATGGGCAGGGTAAATTTAAAGATGTAATAAAAAGCAGAGTAGATCATACCTCGTACTTCAGTATGGGAGTGGATGTAGCCGATATTAATAATGATAACATCTTGGACATTGCGACTGTGGATATGACACCATCAGATCACATAAGAAATAAAACACTTATGGCATCTATGAACACAGCCAAGTTTAAGTTCTTAAATGAAGACTTGAAATTTACCAAACAGTTTATGTTTAATTCCTTGCAGATGGGTTTAGGTAAAGGTAAATACAGTGAGATAAGTCAGTACATGGGTCTGGCTAAGACAGAATGGAGTTGGGCAGTGTTGCTAGCAGATTTTGACAATGATGGTTATAAGGACTATTATGTTGCCAATGGATTTTTAAGAGAGACAAAGGATAATGACTTTAGGATTAAAGTTCAGGAGCATGAAGGTAGAAACAAAGAAAATTGGGATCAAACCCTTTTCGGTTTAATACAGGATTGTAAATCTATTCCGATAAAAAATAATTTCTATTCTAACATAGATGGAAAACGTTTTGAAGATAAATCTACAGAGTGGTCAGATTCTGAGCCTGGCTTTAGTAACGGTGCTGCATATGCGGACTTGGATAATGATGGTGATTTAGACCTGGTAGTAAATAATTTAATGTTAGAGGCATTTGTATTAGAAAACTTGTCTACTAGTAACAACTGGCTCCGAGTAGAGCTCAAAGATTCTAAAAATCCTGCAGCCGTAAAGCATGCAAAACTAGAATTACACTATAATGGAGAAATCCAAAGAGTAGATTATTTCTTTGAGAGAGGGTATCAGTCTTCCATGGAGCCTGTTGCTCATTTTGGGCTTGGGAATATTTCTAAGGTAGATAAGCTTGTAGTAAAATGGCTAGATGGAACTCAGTCAGTAAAAACTGATGTCAAAGTAAATAAAAAATTAACCTTAGATAAATCTCAATTACAGAAAGAACCTAATCGTAAAGAAAGAGTTATTTCTGTATTTGCTGAGATTACAGAACAGTTGCCCAATTTTGATATCGTCCATCAAGAAAACTATTTCGATGATTTTATAGATGAGGTTCTGCTTCCTCATAAATATTCTGACCTGGGTCCTACGATTTCTGTAGGAGATTTAAATGGAGATGGCACTGATGATTTTTTTATGGGAGCATCCATAGGAGAGGCTTCACGAATTTATTTACAATCTAATCAGGTATTTGAACTTCAGGATAATCCAGCTCTAAGTAAGGATAAGGGATTTGAAGATTTGGGATCTTATTTTTTCGATGCAGATGGAGATGGAGATCAGGATTTATATGTCGCAAGCGGAGGAGGAGGAGATATCTTAGATAATCCTTCTTTGACTCAAGATAGATTGTACTTTAATGATGGGTCAGGTAAGTTTACTAAACAGTCTTTGCCTAAAGTCGCTTCTAGTACTCAAGAAATAGAAGCCTTTGATTATGATGGAGATGGAGACTTAGATATACTAGTAGCTGCAAGGAATAAGCCAGGCTATTATCCTTTAGAATCTGAATCCTATCTATTAGAAAATAACAAAGGAAAATTTACCAATAAAAAGATTGAAGGCTTAGAGCATTTAAAGGGAATGATTACTGGATTATCCATAGTCGATTTAAATGGAGATAATAGAAAGGATATCGTAGCGGTAGGAGAGTGGTCTAGTCCGATTGTTTTAAAAAATACAGTTGAAGGATTTGAGAAACAATCTATTTCTGCCTTTACAGATTATTCTGGATGGTGGCAAAGTGTAAATTCTGTAGATATAGATAATGATGGAGACTTAGATTTTGTCTTAGGAAATCTAGGAGAAAATAATAAATGGGGAGATAAACCATTGGGAGTTTTGGCATCTGATTTTGATCAGACTGGAACCCATGATATAGTTTTAACAAAACAATATAAAGGACAAGAAGTACCAGTAAGAGGTAAAGAATGTTCTACTGATCAGATGCCATTTATAGAAGGTAAGTTTCCTGAGTATAGCAAGTTTGCAACTTCTAACATTAATGAAATACTAGGAATCGAGCAGGTAAATAGTGCCACTAGATTTGAATCAAAAACCTTCAAATCTATAATACTTAGAAATAATGGAAATTTTAGTTTTGATATACTAGACCTTCCTTCTGAGGCACAATGGTTCCCGATTAAGTCTATGATAGCAGATGACTATGATAAAGATGGAAACATAGATTTAGTCCTAGGAGGGAATATAGCAAATACAGAACCTGAAACAGCCAGCTATGATGCTGGGAAAGGATTGCTTCTAAAAGGAGATGGAAACTTTAATTTTAAATCTGAGTACTTACTAAGTAAATCTGGTTTAATGCTGGATAAGGATTTAAGGGATATGGAAAAAATCAAAATCGGACAACGTAGTGCTTTTTTAGTAGCTAATAATAATGATCGTTTACAACTGTTTTACGCAAAATAGAATTATGAACACTCAAATTTCTTGGAACCTCGTTGCAATATCTATTGCTTTTGTTTTTTTCTTTTCTGCTTGTAACCCAGATGGTTCCGATGGAAATTCTACACAAAGTACTGCTTCAGAGAGTAATTCTAAAGTAACAGAAAAACCTATTCTGTTTAAAAACCTAAGTTCGGAAAAGACAGGTATTGACTTTAATAACAAGATAGATGTCTATAAAGTAAAGACCATATTAGAATATATAAATTCTTATAATGGTGGAGGTGTTGCCATAGGTGATATAAATAATGATGGATTGTCTGACATCTACTTCACTGGGAATTCTATGAGCAATAAGCTATACCTTAATAAAGGGAATATGGAATTTGAGGACATAACTAAGTCCGCAGGAGTATCTGCCAAAGGAAGATGGGGAACAGGTGTAACTATGGCTGATGTAAATGGAGATGGGTTTTTAGATATCTATGTTTGTCTCAGTTACATAGACGATGCATCAAAACGAGAAAATTTACTTTACATAAATAATGGTGACCAGACCTTTACAGAAAGTGCTAAGTCATATGGGATAAACGATAATCGATATAGCATAGAGGCTGTGTTTTTTGATTATGATAAGGATAATGATTTAGATCTTTATGTAGGAAACCATGGATTAAATAGACTAGGAGATAATGATAGATTTTATAATAAGTGGAAAAATCCGTCTGTAGAATTTTCTGATGGGCTATTTAGAAATAATGGCGATGGTACTTTTACGGATGTTTCTGTAGAAGCAGGAGTATTAAATTATGGATTTACTCTAAGTCTAAGTGTTTCTGATTATAATAATGATGGATGGTTAGATTTATATACCGCAGTAGATCATACCGAGCCAGATATATTGTATCAGAACAATGGAGATGGGACTTTCACTAATGTAATAAATGAAACATTTAAACATATCCCTTTTAGTAGCATGGGTACGGATGCAGCTGATATAAATAATGATGGTTTAGTCGATTTATATTGTGTTGATATGTTATCAGATAATAACTACAGAAATAAAGCCCAAATGGGAGATATGAATCCTGAATTATTCTGGGAAAATGTGGACAGAGGATATCATTTTGCCTACATGAGGAATCAGCTACAGTTAAATATGGGTGATGGTTCATTTTCTGAGATCGGACAGCTATCTGGGTTGGATAAAACTGATTGGAGTTGGTCTCCCTTGTTTGCAGATTTTAATAATAATGGGTATAAAGATTTATTTATTACCAATGGATATCTCCTAGATATTATGGATAAGGACTCTAACAAAAGGCTTACTAAGGATGTTGAAAAAGCAAGGAAGCAGAGAAAAAATCCTCAAGAGGTTTTCTTAGACTTTACACTCAGTTTAACCAGTACAAAGCTGACAAATTATTGCTATCGCAACAATGGAGATTTAACCTTTTCTAATGTCTCCTCAGAATCAGGGTTAAACTTCAATGGCTTTTCTAACGGTGCTGCATATGGGGACCTAGACAATGATGGAGACCTAGACATTGTAGTAAACAATATAAATGACCGTGCTTTTGTATATCAAAATGAGGCAGAGCGAATTGGATTTCATTATCTAAAGGTTAAACTCGATGGTGGTGGAGTGGTTACTACAATAGGTACTAAGGTTACTTTAGAAACAAAAAATGGAATACAGGTACAAGAATTTGTTCCGGTTAGAGGGTATCAATCTTCTGTCGATCAAGTTTTAAATTTTGGACTAGGTAATGATACAAAGGTGGATAGAATAGTGGTAGACTGGATAAATGGAAAGCAGACCATTATTACAAATCCTAAAGTAGACCAACTATTAAATATTAAAGCTTCTGCTGCTGATGCGGCAGTTTCTAAAAACTCATCTAGCATTGCCGTTTTTGAAAAAGGGAATGCAGACTTTATAAATTACATGCACAAGGAAAATGAATTTGATGATTACGAGATTCAAGTTTTGTTGCCGCATAAGATGTCAACATTCGGGCCGCATATATCTAAGGGAGATGTAAACGGTGATGGTGTAAGTGATGTATTTATAGGAGGAGCAGTGGGGCAGTCTGGCCAGATT
This sequence comes from uncultured Saprospiraceae bacterium, assembly GCA_964509175.1. Lineage (GTDB taxonomy): Bacteria > Bacteroidota > Bacteroidia > Chitinophagales > Saprospiraceae > JAHDHU01. Next base: position 58,641 of record CAZDWO010000004.1, on the reverse strand, counting down.
CTTTTAGGATCTAGTGCTGGTCCATTTACAACATTACCTAATCCTGCTTTTGCAGCAGATACTAAGAGTGAAGATTATGGTTCAGTTTTCGTAGATATAGACAATGATAATGATCTCGATCTATATGTAGTGAGTGGAGGAAATGAATATACGACTCAGAGCAAATTCTATCAGGACAGAATATACCTTAATGATGGTAACGGAACTTTTACAAAAGGTAAGCTGCCAGAATTCTTTACGAGTGGTTCTGTAGTCCGAGCTACGGATTATGATAATGATGGAGATCAGGATCTTTTTGTAGGAGGTAGACACGTTCCAGGACAGTATCCTAGACCTGCAACTAGTTATATACTAAATAATAATGGAGGGACTTTTAGCATCTTAGATAAAGGGGCCGAAGTTTTTAATGAGTTAGGGATGGCTACTGATGCTCTCTGGTATGATATCGATAAGGATGGACTTAAAGATCTCATCGTAGTAGGAGAGTGGATGCCAGTAACAATTATGAAACAGAGCTCAGATGGATTCTCTAATCAGACTGCTCAGTATGGACTAGAAGATTCTAATGGCTGGTGGAATACTATTAAGTCTGGGGATTTTAACGGTGATGGAGAAGCAGAGTTTATTCTGGGAAATTTGGGTCTTAACTATAAGTATAAGGCTTCTAAGGAGAAACCATTTTTGATATACGGAAATGATTTTGATCAAAACGGAAAGTATGACATCGTCCTTAGTTATATAAACGACGAGGGTACATTTCCACTGAGAGGAAGGCAATGTAGTTCTGAGCAGATACCTAGTATAGCAGACGATTTTGAAAATTATGATGCTTTCGCCAAAGCGTCATTAAAAGACGTCTATGGAGAGAAACTAGACAGTAGTCTCCACTATAGAATCAGTGATTTTAGATCATCTATGCTTACAAGGAACGGGAGTGGAAAATACGAGCTGACTCCACTTTCTAATGAGGCCCAGATGTCTCCTGTTTATGGAATAGCGGTTGAGGATTTTGACAAAGACGGGAAGCTAGATTTTATACTCGGAGGTAATTTATACACTGCAGAGGTAGAAACAGGAAGGGCAGACGCTGGAAAGGGATATTTTTATAAAGGAGATGGAAAAGGAAATTTCCAAGCCATAAAAGCCAGTGACTGTGGATTTACAGCAGATGGAGATGTTAGAAATATAGAAGTACTAGATGGCTTAGTCCTAGTAGGAAATAATAATAGTGCCGTCCAGGCCTTTAAGTTTTAATACTAGATTATAATAGAAATTTAAGATTTACTGGAGACAAGTAATGGTTCCAGTTTCTATGACAGCCTCTCCTAGATTAGAGTAACGCATCTGATATACGTAGACTCCAGGAACGACTTCATCTACCTGTGATATTCTGCCATCCCATCTAAAGTCCTGATCATCAGTTTCAAAAACTATAGAACCCCATCTATCGTAAATGGTCATCTCATAGTCAGTCAGTCTGCAAGGAGTTTCTGCACCGAACATATTATTGCCACTTATAGAATTTATTGCAAAGACATTAGGAATATATGGAGTACATATATAATCTATGTTGATAGTATATTCTTTTACGCATCCTATATCTGAGGTAGCCTCGAGGGTATAGGTAGGAATCATTTCTCCTAGACGCAGTGTAGGATTTATACAGTCACTACACGAGAGGTCAGTTGCAGGTATCCATTGCACTGAGAAATTTGCCGGAAAACTGTTGTTAAACGTAAACGGAGTAGCATTATGTAAACTTACCTGTTCGTCTATTTCTATATCATCAAATCTAAATGCTTCTACAACTACATTGACCACAGAGTCACAATTTTGAGCATTAGTCAGTGTAATGAAAGTATCTATAGCACTATCGAAAACGATTCCATCGATTATAAAAGAATCATCATCGCAAAGCAGGGTATCTAAGAATCCATCAGTATGTAAATTATAAATTAGTTCCACTTCCACAAGAGAATCACATCCAAAAGCATTAGTCAATGTCACTAAACCTTCTCTATTATTTTGGTCAAAAAGCTCATCGCCTACCATGATAGAATATCCATCCTGATCACAGCCGATATAACTTTCTCTTCCTATTACAGGGTCAGATATAAAAACATTAGTCACTACTATAGAATCACAATCTAGTGAACTCAAAAGATTACTCGTATAGCTTCCTGCCGCATTTACCATTATCCCATCTGGAAGTTCTATTTCTGTATTTAGGCAGATGGTAGTATCCACTTCAGTCATACTTGAAAAACCGGCAATTTCGCACCCAAGTGCAAAAATATTACAGGCCAGTATATCATTGCTGTTTTCGATTACTCCTGAGGTTGTAACCTCTCCAGCTCCATTACTGCATAGTATACCTACATCAGCCAGAAGGATATCATTGGTGGCATTATCTAGAACTACGGTAGGTCTCCCCAGATTATCTTCAGCGAGCGTAAGAGCACCAGTATTAGGTATTTGACTAAAATTTGCTTGAAATGTTCCTCCCTGGTTAAAAGAATTTACAACTCCAAATGGCCCATCAAAAATGTTGGGCTCATTGCTAGCTCCTTGTGTATTGGGGTTTTGATTTTGGTTAGCAATAGTATAGCCCCAAGCAGTACTTTCGCCTTGAGTCAGAATAGTTAAATTCTCCTCACATAAGGTAGACCACTCTCTTATATGTCCTAGAAACTCAGAAGACATAGTCGTAGTGGTTATATCTGCAAGATTTGTATAGAAAGCTCCTATAAATACAATGTCACACTCCAAATCTTCTATCTCCGTTGAGGAGTTTATTAATCCCAATCTCTTAGGTTCTACCTCGCAGGTAGAGATACCTGAAAGGCCGAAATTAGCTGCATTAGTAAGCTTATTACGGATACCTGGCATATTTACTCCGTCATAGGTATACTGACATACTGCAGGATTACAGTGATCAGTCATAGAGGTATAGCAGATAACCAGTTTGGTATCCCTGTCACAACAGTCCTGAGCATAAATTGCTGGAGCCAATAACATAGTAGATAAGATTAATAGTAGTCCTCTCATTTCTCAAGTTGGGATTTAATATGTAACCCTGATAAAACAATTGCAAGATAGAATAGTTTTTTAAGCCAAGTAAGAAGTATTAGTCGCCCAAAAGTTTTCCTTTTACATTTTGACGATAAAATGATTAAATAATAACGGATTTGACTTCATTTTTTAAAGATTCGACTGACTTATGGGTAAATGAATTGCACATGCACTTCAATTCACTCTGAACTTGCATTTAAGAAGCTCATTCATTATTTTCACCATCCTTAAAAAAAGTCTAGCCCAAATGAATCGCCGTAGAAGAAGACGTGGAGAAGTTCCTATTCTGAAGTACCTTGTATATGGAGGTGTAGGAGGTATGGCATTGTGGCTATTTCTATCTATCATTAAGCAAAAAGACCCTTCTACCTTACTCAAGTCTGGACTCGCTACTTTACAAGGAGATACCATAAATAGATATATGGGTGTCGAAGATTATAAATTTCTTATCGCTCAGAAGGATTCCATTATACTATCTCTAAACGATAAAATCGACGAACTAGAAACCAGTGCCTATGGCATAGCCATCGTCGATGTAGACAGTCCTACACTTAATATGAGGTCTAAACCTTCTCTTATAAGTGGAATCGTTTTTAAAATACCCAATGGTGCTGCAGTCGAAGTCCAATACTATGATACTGAGAAACTGATTCTTAATGGAAAACAAGGTCAGTGGTGTAAAATAAAATATGCTGATCTAGAAGGCTGGGTATGGGGTAATTTCCTTCAATCCAAGAACTAGTAAAACCAGCCATGGTTTAGAGCAGCCTGGACAAACCATTTTCCTTTTTTTAATTCTTGGTCCTTTTTATAGAGATAAGCTTTTCCTTCTTTATCTATCATCGGAATGTGAGGATTTTCTGCACTGTTCCATTTTTTAGGCATAAAATGCATATCGTGGATAATCTGATTCTGAACCATATTACGTATCCGCTCGTCATCTTTTCCTATCGATATACTCGGCATAATCATATTGTTTCTAATGTACCCAAACTCTCCACTAAGTATACCATGAGAGAGATGAGAATACTTACATTGCTCTATATCCTTATACCCAAATCGACTAGGAAAATCAGCATTCCGTATCCTAGCCATGCCTTTGCATTTTGTCTGTCCCGTCCATAGCATCGTTTTCAGACCACCATAATAATCACCTCTTCTTAGATATACCCCTAGTGCTCCAGTTCTGTATCGATCCAATCCTTTAAGATTACCGAATAGGTCATTTTCCGAGATAACGTATAAGTCTCCAAATTTTAAAGTAATCGTTCCGGTGCCTTGGCTGGTTTCATGTTTATCAAAATAGTGATTGTAAGTATAGGCAATTCTTACATTTCTACCTTGATTAGTGATTAGCGTAAATGGAGCAAAAGCAGTTATAGGACGGTTTTCAAAAAATGGGCTTCCCAGTCCACCTGATATTCCTGAATGCAGAGAAAGTTCAGAAGAATTTTTCTGAGGACCCATTCCTTGAAGTACAAACTTTAACTGAACAGCAGAAAAGACTTCTACACGGTTATTTCTTACATAATTTGCTTGAAAAAGCAGCCCTCCTTTTCTAAACTGCGAACCTATATCCGCTGTAAAAGCAAAACGTAAATGCGTACTCTGACCAGCGATGCTTCCAGCTAGAAAAAATCCCAGTACACCTATGAGCCAGGTTTTCATTCCAGTGCTATCGGAGCAGCGATTACCTCATCTGGAATACCCCAAGCATCTACTAGTCCTTCTATTTCAGGTCTTAGTTGCTGACAGATTTTGTTATGCACTCTTCTGATAGCCTTAGTTTTGGACCCTTCCATGTAGTCGTTTTCTAGGAACCATCCTTTGTTTTCTTCTAGTATTGTAAGAGCATATAAATCGCATAATTTATTGAGGATACGCTTAGATTTTTTATCCTCCGTAGCTTCTATAGCCTTTCTAAATTCATAAAGAACATAACGGTCTGTATAGGCCTTAGCGAGTTCCATCATATGGACCTGACACTTTAGAAATGCATCGAAGGGCTTGATACGTTTTTTTAGGTAGTCGCTCATACGTCCACTCAGTGTAAGCAGTAATTTTCTGTATCGATATCTAAATGCTTCTCTGTGGAAGTCTCTGTCGGTAAGATGCTCGTAGGAAGTATATCGAGTAGAAACTGGATTAAATTCTGCAATGGTATTGCTTACTCGATCTCCTATGTATTTAAAAATGGCCTTAGCTCCATCGTTGTGAAAGCTCTGTTTGAACTCTGTAAGAGCTCCTTTTGCAACCAGCTGCATTAGGACTGTATTGTCTCCTTCAAAGGTGGTAAAGATGTCGGAGTCTGCCTTTAGATTAGCAAATCTGTTTTCTGCTAGATATCCTTTTCCGCCACAGGCCTCTCGGCATTCTTGGATGGTAGAGGTGTTAAACCATGTTGCCATGGCCTTTAATCCAGCAGCGTCGGTTTCGATTTTTCTTACCTCACTTTCATCAGCTGTGGCATATCTGTCGGCTAGTTTAGAAATGGCAAAATGATAACCATAAGCCTTTGCAATAAGTGGAATTAGTCTTTTCTGATGAGTAGGGTAATCCATTATAGTTACCTCGCTATCAGGGTCGTTTCCATTAAACTGTTTTCTCTTCAGTGCATATTTTACGGCTATGGCCAATGCCGTTTTACTACAACTGATTCCTGCCATTCCCACTGATACTCTTCCAGCTACTAGAGCACCGAGCATTGTAAAGAATCTCTTATTGGGATTAGGAATACTACTTGTATAATTTCCATCTCCATCTATGTCTCCATATTTATTGAGCAGATTAGCGGCAGGTACTTTTACATTATTAAACCACAGACGACCGTTGTCCACACCATTTAGTCCGAGCTTATATCCATTGTCTTCTATCTCCACACCAGGCATAAGATTATTAGATTCATCTCTTACGGGTACGAGTATGCAGTGTACGCCTTGGCTATCTCCATTTACCATAAGTTGAGCAAATACGGCAGCCATACTACTATGTAGAGCATTTCCGATGTATTCTTTTCCGTCCTGACGAGTAGGAGTATTTATCGTTATGGTGTTGTCCTCTCTGTTATAAGTAGCTGTAGTTTTGAGACCTTTTACATTAGAGCCATGATTGGTTTCCGTCATTGCAAAACAGCCTAGTAATTTGGCCTCAGTCATGTCCTTGACATACTTTTTATGATGTCTTTCTGTTCCTAATCCATATACTGCTCCTCCGAATAGTCCAAATTGAACTCCATATTTAATCGTAAGACTATTGTCATTATAGGCCAGTGTTTCAAAAACAGAAACAGATTCTCTGACCATATCCTTACCGCCATATTCAGATGGGAAAGCATAAGAACCTAGTCCTTGATTTGCCAGTTCTTTTAGTTGGGCAAGGGTAGTAAGTCGATATTCCTGCTTATCTGCGATATGTCTAAACTTAAAGAACGGATCTCTTATAAGTTTTCGGATTCTATCCTTTACTTCTTTCTGGTCTCCATCTAAAACATCTTGAAGAGCAGATACATCGAAGCTTAAAGAATCTTCTTCTTCAGAATCAGTATCTAATTTATCGAGTAAGAGATTTCTACTGGTACTCCCTTCTACTCCTAGAGCAGATTCTATATCACGTAGAGCTGCTGCAGTTTCCGGAGCTTTAAATAATGAGTCGCTTTTATACGAGGTCGATGACATGGCTATCTGTAATCCAATTTCTGCCAGAGATGTTTTTTGGCTTTCTTCCAGATTCTCAGCACCACTTTTTATAGTTTGTACCCATGACTTAAAAATTTCTCTAGAAGGTGGATTTGCCGGATTCGTATACTGAGTAAGATATTTTTTATCCTCAGCAGTTAGAAATTTAAACTGGTCCATCTTATCATGTATAATCTTTACCTCAGAGGGACTCAGAACACTGTCCGACCAGCCTACATAGAAGAGCGGAAGCATGCTCAGAATACCTGGAGAGAAATCTCTATTTTTAGTCATAAGAACTGATTAGTTTATTTATAGTTTATTAACGTTTAAAATCCCTAATGGATTAGTTTTACATCATTAAATATGAAATATTAACATGAAGTTACTCAAAGATAAATCAGTTCTTATTACAGGAGGATCTAGAGGAATAGGAGCCTCGATAGTAGAAAGTTTTATAGAACAAGGTGCTGAGGTAGGATTTACCTATCGATCATCGTCAGAAAGTGCAGAAGCAATTGTTAAAAAATTGGCTCCAGCCAAAATAAAAGCCTATAAATCGGATGCCAGTTCTTTTGAAGATTCAGCAAAACTAGTTACTGACTTTCTTGCTGATTTTGGAAAAATAGATGTTCTGATAAATAATGCAGGGATTACTGCAGATACACTCATGCTACGTATGACAGAGGAGCACTGGGACAAGGTTATGGAAGTAAATCTTAAATCTGTGTTTAATCTCACTAAGAATGTCATTAAACCAATGCTTAAAAATAGATCAGGGTCTATTATCAATATGAGTTCTGTAGTAGGTGTTTTTGGTAATGCTGGTCAGGCAAACTATGCAGCTTCTAAGGCAGGAATAATAGGCTTCTCTAAATCCATCGCCAAAGAAATCGGTTCCAGAGGAATCAGATGTAATGCCATAGCACCTGGATTTATACAGACCGATATGACCGATGAGTTAGATGAAAAAGTAATCGATTCATACATTTCTAATATTCCGCTTAAAAGATTAGGCACAGGAGCTGATGTAGCAAATGCTTGTATATTTTTAGCCTCTGACATGTCCACTTATGTTTCTGGACAAGTCTTAAGTGTATGTGGAGCTTTAAATACCTAAAAATGCAACGACTCATCATCCTTCTTATAATTATCGGAACGATAGCCTGCTCTCGTAAGTCTGATTTATACACTATCCATATTAGTAATGTGGAACAAATAGAAAAAGTAGAAGAAGTAAGAGGGTCGCATAAAGATTTAGACTCCTGGACCTCTCCTAAAAAAGATAAGCCAGAATTTCATAACTGTACGGATTCTGAGTTTTATGTTCCATATGATGAGGATTCTATGTTTTTTGATACTAAATATATCCGAGTAAATTTCCATATCATGGATCGTTCTCAGAAGGATCAAAATTTTAAAGAAGGAACTGGCGAGGCAGAATCTTATCTGCCCAAGCTTTTAGAAAATGCAAACTTTAGACTTAGGGAGAATTTTAAAATGAATATGCCTGCTGGCAATAACACACCACAACTCATACCGAGATATCAGTACGTACTGGTAGGAGATGGAGCTGGAGATGATGGAATCTATTATCATTATGATGATGAACATTACTATTTTCTAAACGAGGGTCGTAAAAAGAATAATTACAGTAAAAAGGTAATCGAGAAGTATGCCGTTAACTCAGGTGAGGTACTCAATATTTTTCTTATCCCACATCATCCAGATAGTGTTGCTTCTAAAAAGTATAAAGAATTTAATTCTGGAATAGCACTCGGTACCGATGTAAAACTGGGATGTATCTGGGGTGCTGAGAGAGAAAGACATTGGAAATATGCTACTCTACTAAACCATGAGATAGGGCATGTACTCAGCCTCAGGCATGCATGGATAAGAAATGATGGATGTGATGATACTCCTTCTCATAAACGTAACTGGAAATCTGCTAAAAGCTTCAGCGATGGAGTCACAACCAATAATGTAATGGATTATAATGCCAGTCAGATGGCCTTTACTCCATGTCAGCTAGGACGAGCCCATAAAGTTATGACTATGGAGTCCTCAAGGCAAAGAAACTTGGTTATTCCAAACTGGTGTGAGTATGATTCTAGAAATAAATTAGAAATAAAAAGAGAGGTTTTCTTTAATGGAGAAAAGGATCTCAATAAAGACCTAGTCATAAAAGATGGTGGTCGACTTATTATAAAATGTAGATTATCTATGGCGGCTTCTGCCAAAATCATAGTAGAGCCCGGTGGATATCTCGAGCTCAATAACTGTCGCATTCATAATTCATGTGGAGACCTCTGGGGTGGAATAGAAGTGCAGAATGGAAAGAAAAAATCCGGAACGATTGCTCATCTCGGAGACGTCAGATTAGAAAATGTAACATCGAGCAATAGTTTAAGATAATAGTCTAAAGATCACCTAGCTGTGGTCTGAGTACTATCTCTTCTACTACCGCCGATGGACTCATCTGCACAGCACTATATACTGCTAATGCAATATCGTTTGCTTGCATAAGTCTGGATTCTGGCAGTTCTACACCAGCCCATGAGTTTGACCAGGTTGCACCTGGAAGAATCGAGGTAACCTTTATTCCATAATCCTTAAGTTCTTCTCTGAGGACCTTAGAAAAACCCAATAAGGCAAATTTTGAAATACTATAAGACCCTCCATTAGGATAAGCAATCTTACTCGCAATAGAGCACATATTGAAAATATGACCAGACTTCTGCTCGATCATTTTTGGAATAACCTTTTGGGATAGATAGTAGGCACTGTATAGATTTGTTTCTATCATTTTTTCTAGACTACCTTCCTCTTCTTTATGCGTTTCTCCGGGGATAAAAACTCCAGCATTATTTATTAGGATATCTATAGAATCCAGTTTTTCTAAGCAGAAGTCTCCTAAAGCCTTGGTCTGCTCTTTTATACTTAGGTCTGCTTCATAAGTATGAACCTCTATTCCAGGATGATTTTTAGTAATTTCTTCCTTAAGATTATCTAAATCTGACTGTGATCTAGAGTTTAAAACAAGGTTTATTTGATGACTAGTAAATGTTTTGGCAATAGCCAATCCTATACCTTTTGTTGCACCTGTTATTATAGCATTCATACATTTCAATAAGTAACCGAAATTAAACTATTTTTGACCAAATTTTAATCTAATATTGAGGCTATCAGATAGCTTCTAACCAAATAAATTTAGTGGGAGTTTTCTTTCATCTTGGTCGTTTTGTTTCTTGGCATGGACAGATTTTCAGCAGACCTGAAAATCTAAAAATGTATTACAAGGAAACCATTAGACAATTATATGATATCGGTGTTGGGTCACTATCGATAGTGCTGATTATATCCATATTCATCGGGGCAGTAACTGCTGTTCAGTTTTTCTATCAGATGGATGGAACGATGATACCTCCGTATTACATTGGCTATATCGTAAGAGATATGACCATTATCGAGCTTGCACCTACCTTTACCTGCTTGGTATTGGCTGGAAAAGTAGGGTCTAATATGGCCTCGGAGATAGGTGGTATGAGACAGAAGGAACATATAGATGCCATGGAAATCATGGGAGTAAATACTGCCGCCTATTTGGTCCAACCAAAACTTCTGGCTTCGATAATAATTATTCCTATTCTAGTAAGTGTTTCTGCACTGGTTAGTAACGCTGGTGGATATCTAGCCAGTGTACCTTCTGGATTATTTACTTCTGGAGAGTATATAAGAGGATTGCGATCCTTTTTTATTCCATCGCATGTGACGATGATGTATGTTAAGTCTTTTGTATTTGCTTACCTGATAACCTCTGTTTCTTGTTATCAGGGATATCATGTTACTGGTGGAAGTGTGGAACTGGGAAAAGCCAGTACTCAAGCGGTAGTTTATAGCTCCATTTTAATACTTATTGCTGATTATATAATTGCGGTACTACTTACAGGATGATAAGAGTAGAAAACATAAAGAAGTCATTTGACGATGTGGAGGTTCTAAAAGGAATCGATTTTACCTTTGAGGCTGGAAAGACCAATCTTATTATAGGTCGTTCTGGTGCTGGTAAAACTGTTCTACTCAAGTTGCTTGTCGGTCTATTCAAGCCTACTGCAGGACACGTTTATTATGACACTCTAGATGTCTGTTGTCTGCCCAAAGATGAGATGAGAGAGATCCGTAATGATATCGGAATGCTGTTTCAAGGAAATGCTCTTTTTGATTCTCTGACTGTCGAAGAAAATATCCGCTTTCCATTAGACATGTTTTCTAAAATGACCTTAAAGGAAAAAAGAGCTAAAGTAGACGAATGTCTAGAAAGAGTAAGTCTAGCTGGAATTAATGCAAAATTCCCGAGTGAGATAAGTGGAGGGATGCAGAAAAGGGTAGGTATAGCAAGAGCCATTGTTCTAAACCCAAAGTATCTCTTCTGTGATGAGCCTAACTCTGGACTAGATCCTAAGACGGCAATAACCATAGATGCTCTGATAAGTGAGATTACCAAGGATAATAACATTACAACAGTAATAAATACTCACGATATGAACTCTGTAATGGAAATCGGAGAAAACATCTGTTTATTACATCAAGGAAAACTAGCTTGGCAAGGAAATAAATCAGAAGTATTAGAGAGTCCTAACCAGACCTTGCAAGATTTTATATTTGCCTCTCCATTCCTTAAGAGATTGAAAAATAGAGCCTTAGGAATAAGCTAAATTGAAATTGGCTTAAATTAACCGCAATTAAACTTCTTATAAAACGCTTCAGACTGAGTAGTAGAAAACATCGCTTCCTTTTGCGGCATTCCTTTACATTTAAAAATGACCGACTTTATTTTTTTCGTTTTAAAATAATCTAGTTCTCCGATGTTTCTATATCCTTCTCCATAATAGATGAGATAAGAGGAATCTACAAATTTTGATTCATTATTAAGGGTAAGAACCTTACCATCTGTAAAAACAAATTTCAATCCCTGACTGATGTCCAGTGGCTTAGCCAAATCATTTGATTTAATGCTCAAGATAGAAATAGGATTGTCCTTTGCGTAGGAAAAATCAAGTGTAAGATCTGGATATGCCTCTTCCTTAATCGGGATGGTATTCTTAAAAGCACAGGCTCGATTTATCCCTTTTTTCTTTGGGACTACTGGTTTTGTAGCCATATTCTTATCTGCATATTTCCATGTTCCGTCTTCATAGAGATGTACGTCGATACCCATGGTTGTAGTTGCCTTTATTTGAGCATGGAGACTTAGGCCGATTGAGAATAGAAATAAAATAGTGAGTGCTACTCCTCTTAACATAATGTTGGTTTATTTGTAAACTTGGGGTTTTTACAAAGCACTTGGGGTTACTATACTTAGGACTGATAAGAATAGATAAGTAACGGGAAAAAAATAAGCCCAAGCTGGAAAACTCGGGCTCTTTCGACTAAGGTCTCAAAATAAGAAAACTACGTCTTTTATATCGTTTGTCGCTATTGCGAACTATTTAAAGATAGTATAAGGGAGAAATCGTGTGGAGAAAGGTTCTAATTATCTCGTGAGCTATTTCCCAGATGTAAATCTTCAATTTACGTTAGTACAAATATATAAATAATTTTAATATAAATTAAAAAATTATATAATCGATTAATTTTCAATGTGTTAAAGTTGATGAATTTTTATCACTTGATTTATTAGCTTATAGCGGTTATCATAATCTGAATTTTTAATAGTTTCGCACTCGCATTCATTAGCCCGGGTGCTGGAATTGGTAGACAGGCATGGTTGAGGGCCATGTGTTCGTATGAGCGTGAGGGTTCGACTCCCTCCTCGGGCACTTTTTCTGAAGACTGCGAATCTTAATTTTTCGCCATTCTTTCATTCAATCTTTTCATTTTTATCTATTTGCAGTTTTAATGGGACCATTAAGATTAACCAAAAAAGTGAAGCCACCATTCATTATGCTAAATGCGTTCTTATTAAAGTTTGTCTTTTAGAGATTCCCTATTCTTTTGCTTTCAAATTGAAAATCCATATCTATTAAATATGCCAGAAGTCTTTATATTTTGACCGTTAAAGAGATATACATTACCGTTTAAAAATTCTATACAGAGTCTTTTGGAAGAATAATTTTTGATTACTATATTCAATATATCATTAAACTTCCAATCATGAAAAAGATACTGCTGTTCTTGGACAGAAACTACCTCTATGTCCTGTTTGTTCTCATTTTAATTACGATACGTTTTTTTATTGGAGATATTAATATTGGACCATAGGGTTCCTTGTGGGATTATAACCTTTTGCTAAAACTACGTGATTAATGTAGTTATTATTCGGGTAGAAGAATTCTAATCTTTGATAGACACGACTTTTGGTTGCCGATTCATTATAAATTACTGAATCGGCATTTTTAAATCCGTGCTCCTATTTATATTCTATTGGTGATTGAGTCATATAGGATTAATTATATATTTTTATTCTCTTTCATTTTTTACTCATAGAACCTAGATAATATGCCTCAGTTTAGTCATCTCCACTGTCATACGCAGTATTCATTACTCGATGGAGCTACGGACATCAGTAAAATGATGGTCAAAGCAAAAGAAGATGGCCAAAAAGCGGTAGCTCTTACCGATCATGGAAACATGTTCGGAGCATTTAAATTTGTAAACGAGGCAAAAAAAAACGGAGTATTACCTATAGTCGGCTGTGAGTTCTATCTAGTAGACGATAGACATATAAAAGCCTTTTCTAAATCTGCAGGTACTAAGGATAAGAGATATCATCAACTCATGCTTGCCAAGGATGAAGTCGGTTACCAGAATCTTTCTAAGCTTTGTTCGCTAGGATATACTGAGGGATTATATAGTAAATGGCCACGTATTGACAAAAGTCTTATAGAGAAATATCATGAAGGTCTAATAGCCACAAGCTGTTGTCTAGGAGCAGAAATACCTCAAGCCATCTTACATGGAAATTTGGCTCGAGCCGAAGAAAGACTTAAGTGGTGGCTCGACCTATTCGGAGAGGATTTTTATATCGAATTACAACGTCATAAAGGACTCGAAAATATAGACAATACTGGCATGAGTCAGGAAGATATAAATCAGCAGCTCCTTGTTTTCGCAAAAAAATATAACATCAAGGTCATAGCAACTAACGATGCTCATTACCTAGATAGAGATGATTCGCCAGAGCACGATATACTCTTATGTGTAAATACGGGATCACATCTCGAAGATGAGAATAGATTTAAATTTTCTAGCAATGACTATTTCTTTAAGACTCAGAAAGAAATGTCACAGCTATTTAAGGACATACCAGAGGCGATAGATAATACGATGGATATCGTAGGTAAGATTACTGAGTTAGATCTTGCGAGAGAGGTTGTTCTTCCTAGGTTTGACCTACCTCAAGGATACACTGATCAGGATCATTATCTCAGAGCACTTACCTACGCTGGTGCAAAAAAGAGATATGGCGAACTAAATGAACTACTCACTGGTCGTATAGACTTTGAGTTAGAAACCATTAAGAAATCTGGATATCCAGGCTACTTCCTCATCGTTCAAGACTTCATTGCAGAGGCTCGTAAGCAAGGAGTAAGTGTAGGACCTGGTCGAGGGTCGGCAGCAGGATCAGTAGTTGCCTATTGTCTGCAGATAACCAATATAGATCCTATAAAGTATGATTTACTTTTTGAGAGATTCTTAAATCCAGAAAGGGTATCGATGCCAGATATCGATATCGACTTTGATGATGAGGGAAGGTCTAAGGTCATCGATTATGTAATAAATAAGTACGGAAAAGATCAGGTAGCACAGATTATTACATACGGTACCATGGCTGCTAAGTCTTCTATCAAAGATGTAGGTCGAGCCATGAATGTTCCGCTAGGAGAAGTAATAAATGTTACCAAAACCTTTCCTACACATCTAGGAGCAACGCTTAAGGCAGTCCTCGCAGAAAAAGACATCGATAAAAAACTAAAAAGCGAGCTAAACGCTGACGATGTAGAAAAAGCTTATAAATTTAGAAAACTAGCAGAAGGAAAGAATGACATCGGTGAGATGATCCGAAGTGCTAAGAAGCTAGAAGGCTCGGTCAGAAATACTGGAATACATGCCTGTGGAGTAATAATCACTCCCGATGAAATGACTAAGTATGTCCCAGTATCTACCGCTAAGGACTCAGACTTACAAGTCAGCCAGTTTGATAATAACGTAGTGGAAGATGCTGGTCTTCTAAAAATGGATTTCCTAGGACTCAAGACACTTACGATAATCCGTGATGCTATAACTCTGGTAAAGGAAAGGCATGATGTAGATCTAGACCCAGATGAATTTCCGCTAGAGGATGAGAAAACTTATGAGCTCTTTCAGAGAGGAGAGACCATAGGGATTTTTCAGTATGAGTCTCCTGGAATGCAAAAGCATTTAAAAGATCTGCAACCGGATGCCTTTGAGGATCTCATCGCCATGAATGCACTCTATCGTCCCGGCCCGATGCAGTACATACCCAATTTTGTCAAGCGTAAGCATGGAAGAGAGAAGATAACCTATGACCTGCCAGATATGCAGGAATATCTAGAAGAGACCTATGGAATTACAGTCTATCAGGAGCAGGTAATGCTTTTGTCTCAGAAGCTAGGAGGATTTAGTAAGGGTAAGGCAGATGTACTCCGTAAGGCGATGGGTAAGAAAAAACGTAAGCTCATCGATGAGATGTATCCTGAGTTTCTAGAAGGGGCTATAGCCAATGGTCATGACGAAGAAACAATTGCAAAAATCTGGGGTGACTGGGAAAAATTTGCATCCTATGCCTTTAATAAGTCTCACTCGACCTGTTATGCACTCATAGCTTTCCAGACTGCATATCTAAAGGCTCATTATCCTCATGAGTACATGGCAGCTGTTTTAAATCACAACAAGAGCAATACTGATAAGCTCAATTTCTTCCTAAGAGAATGTAAGAGAATGGGGATTACTGTACTCGGTCCAGATGTAAACGAGAGCCAGATAAAATTCAACGTAAACGATAAGAACGAAATTCGCTTCGGACTATCTGCCTTAAAAGGAGTAGGAGAAGGACCTGTTCAGGCACTTAAGTCGGAGATAAAAGAAAATGGGAAGGTTACAGATATTTTTGACCTTACCATGAGAGTAGATTTACGCTCGGTAAATAAAAAATGCCTAGAGAGTCTTGCTTATGGAGGAGCCTTTGATTCATTCGGTGATGTTTCTAGGGCGACTTATTTTGCTCCTACAGAGAAGTTCAATACACTGATAGAGCAGGCCTTGAGATTTGGGAACTTATATCAGAGTAATCTGGCGAGTAATCAGAGTTCCTTGTTCGGAGAGGTAGAGGATAACGGAATAGAAGTGCCTACGATAAGACCGATTCCAGAATGGAATAAATTAGAAAAGCTCAATAAAGAAAAGGACGTTGCAGGTATTTACATCAGTGGTCATCCGCTAGATGATTACAGAGTGGAGTTTGAAAACTATATCGATTGTCCGATAGATAAGGTCGAGAGTACACGTAATAAGATGGTAAAGTTTGCCGGACTAGTAGTTGCCTCTCGAGAGGGTCAAAACCAAAAGGGAAATAAATTTGTGAGAGCAACCTTGCAAGATTATACAGGCAGCATGGACTTAGGATGTTATAGAGAGGATTATAATAAATATGCACACCTCTTAAAACTCGGTGAAGTGTTATACATAGAAGGGATGATGAAGCAGGGCTGGGGAAATAGCGAAAACTATTACTTCACTCTTAAAGATGTAAAACTCCTAGAAACCATAGGAAAACAACTGACTAAGTCTATAACCATAAACCTTCCTATACAGAAGGTTTCCTCAGAACTGGTCCATAAATTACTAGGATTTTGTGATCAGGCAAGTGGCGAGCATACGCTCAAAATAATAGTAGAAGATTTTAAAAATCCGGACCAATTAATAAAACTTCCGCTGATCTCACACAACAAAAAAGTAAATGCCAACGGGGATTTTATCAGATTGATAAAAGAGATTGGACTTAATTATAAACTTAATTAGTCTTCTTTACGTATTCTATATGTGCAAACAGAACTATTATGCAAGTTAAAAAACGACTAGTCTCTTATTTAAAGATTTCTGTAGTCTTGAGCTGTTTTTTGGCTACAGCCAATGTAAATGCACAAGATTATCAGCGTTACGATAGTTTTGAAGATTTCGAACATCTGCTTCATATAGAAAATGACACAACCTATGTGGTAAATTTCTGGGCAACCTGGTGTGGACCCTGTGTAAAGGAGTTGCCGTATTTTGAAGAGATGACTAGAAATTATGAAGGGAAACCTTTAAAAGTTGTACTCGTAAGTCTAGATTTTAAAAGACAAATAGAAAAAAAGTTTATTCCCTTTCTGGTGAAAAACAAAATACGCTCTGAGGTAGTTCTATTACTAGATGGCAAAGAGGCAGAGTGGATAGATAAGGTAGATGAGAGCTGGTCTGGTGCTATTCCCGTAACATTGGTATATAATAAGAAAAAGCGATTGTTCATAGAAGATGACTTTCACTCATATTCTGAATTAAATGATTTTGTAAATAAAGTTTATAACTAATTGAAAATGAAAAAATTCTTAGTCCTATTTTCCCTATCCTTTCTGATTTCGGCTACAGCCTATTGTCAACCCTCAGCTACTGCTAAAGGTGGTTACCAAGTAGGTGATGTTGCTGAAGATTTTAACCTTCCTAATGTAAGTGGTCATATGCTTTCTCTGAAAGATTATGGCAAGTTATCAGGTTACATCGTAGTTTTTACTTGTAATCACTGTCCATATTCTGTAATGTATGAAGATCGTTTAATCGAGCTACACAACAAGACTGCAGAAATGGGATATCCAGTAGTTGCGATAAACCCTAACGACCCAGAAGTAAATCCTGATGATAGTTTTCCTATGATGCAAAAAAGACATAAGGAAAAAGGATTCCCGTTTGCATACCTCTTTGATGAGGGACAGAAGGTATATCCTAAGTTCGGAGCTACTAAGACCCCTCATGTGTTTTTGCTAGATAGCGATAAGAAAGTAAGATATATCGGAGCGATAGATGATAATGCTAGAAACCCTGAAGCTGTTACAACTAATTACGTTCTAGATGCTATTGCATCATTAGAAGCAGGTAAGGAGCCTAATCCCTCTGTGACTAAGGCAATAGGATGCAGCGTTAAGTGTAAAAAATAATTAGCGACGTTTCGTTACCTCCATAAACCTGACATAGATATCTTTATGTCAGGTTTTTTTATTTACGACAGTCTTATTGCATTTAATCAGTTAGATATAGAAAAAGAAATATGAGAATATTGATATCCTTGTTTTTAGTAATCGGTCTTATCTCTTGTAAGGAAAGTGTTCCGCAGAACAAGATGGATTTGCTCAAGTATGGATTACCTATTTCCGTAAATGCACCTGAAGGCTCGGTAGTAGTTGCAGATGATCTGGTTGTTATGCAGGATGTAACCGTAAAGCATGGAGAGGATTACTTTATTCAGATTTTTGGATCGGATGCGATTACGCTAGATGCAAATAAAATCTTCCAGCAGAAAAAAGCCGAAGTAACTGCAGGTTCTTCTTTCTCAGAAATTATCCAAGAGGATGAAACGGGAATGATTTATAAAAAGCAAATCGATGAAAAGACCATCGATTACGATTTTGTCTATGTAAAAGTTCAGGGAGATAAAGAGTATATTTTCTCTACTGGTCTGATGGGTATTTTCGACGAAGAACAAGTAAGAACGATGTACAACTCAGTAAAATAGAATGAGCAATTATCGTCTAACATATCTAGTAATTTTTGCTTTATTCATCCTCTCTTGCGAGCCAGGTAAAGTAACAGATGTAACTCCACCAGTAACTAGCAGATCTAGTAATACTAATAATTCGCTAAGTCCAGAACAGATTACAGGATCTGTAGAAAAGGGTAGAGATAGCTGGCAGAAGCCTATGCTCATTCTTAATAAGATGGGTAATCTGGAAGGAAAATCTGTGGCAGATATCGGAGCCTATTATGGCTACTTTACTTTTCTGCTTGCCTATAAAGATGCCCAGGTAATCGCTGTAGATATAGATCCGGGAAAGCTAGATTTTATACAAAAAGTAGCAGAAAACGAGAGCAATCCAGCATTCAAGGAAAACATATCATACCGCCTAGTAAAACCAGAAAACCCAGATCTAAAATCTGCGGAGGTAGATCATGTCCTCTTTGTAAATATGCTTGAATATCTAGATGGCGATGATTACAGAAAAGCATACCTATCCAAACTAAAAGATGGATTAAAATCAGGAGGCCAGATAAATATAGTCGATTTTAAAATGAAACGACTCCCAGAAAACCTAGAAACAGCCAAAGAAAATAGAGTATACCCAGACGTAGTAGAAGAGCTACTCTATGACCTAGGTTTTACAGACATTCATGTAGATGATACCACACTAGATTTCCAGTACATCATTACTGCTAGGAAACCTTAAATATTCCAAAAAGAATAAATCAAAAACCCAGTTACTCCCAATATTAAAACAAGCATCACAATTTTAAATCGTCGATTCTGTTTAATTTTTTCATCCAGTCTTTCTCTCCCTTCTTTGATTTCTTCCTCACTATAAGTTCTGACAGAATTAGTACTCTGCAAGATCTGATTCTTACGAGACTTAAATGATTTTCTACTAGATAGTAAAGCCCTATTCTGCTTTATACTATTTATCATGCCTTGTGTACCACTCATAATAGAAGTGTTGTTTCTATATAAACAAGCTTCTAACAAACCACAGTTCCTAGCAATCACCTACGTCGGATAACTAATAACTTCTGTCGATAATCTATAAATGTTTATTCATCTAAACCTTGCCCGAGCCCAGTATTAGACCTTTAGACCTTTAGACCTTTAAACCTCAATACCTTAAAACCTCGTTTTACACCCCAAACTGCCTCAAATGATGATCAATATGCTTAGCAAATAGCACATTCCATTCCTCACTACTCATCTTCCCAAAAGAGTGAGACTCCTTCCCTTCAAAATAATGAGCTCCATGCTCAGCTGTTTTATTGAGATGATCAACTAGTCGCTGTTTCTCTGCAACAAAATCCTTCCGATCCTTGATGATAAATACCGGAGCGGTCCTTCCATTTTTTGGATAAGGTTTAAGTCCGACGACGGGAGGCTTTACAAAAGTTTTAAGGAGTAATTTTTTAAAGAATCCATTGGCTGGGTAGTTATCCTTATTGTAAAACATATCGTAGGCCACATTTACATGAGCGAGCATCTGATCCACTTTCATTTTTCCCCATTGGGCTTCGGTAGTGGGAGAGAGGTTTTCTATTCTTGCTAGCGTTTTTTCTAGTCCGTTTTTTTCAAATAAATTGTCCATAGCTTAATAATCGTAGGTTTACTTTTGATGTCAAATCCCAATGTAAAAACTTGAGCATCAATAAAGAAATTTTCCGCATAGCGATTCCTAATATAATTGCCAATATCTCCATTCCTCTACTCGGAATCGTGGATACTGCACTGATGGGTCGTATGGAAGATTCTGCCTATATCGGAGCGATTGCTTTGGGAGGGATTATATTCAATATACTTTATTGGGGATTCGGATTCCTGCGACCTGGTACGACCGGTCTGACTGCTCAGGCTCTGGGTCGAGATGATAAGAGAGAAACTGCGATGCTTCTTTTTAGGTCTTTTCTAGTAGGGATTTCTATCGGATTTATACTTCTCTTTTTTCATGTGCCGATAGGGAAGTCGTGTTTTAAATTATTGAGTGGTGGAGCGGAGGTGGAGAATCTGGCTTATCAATATTTCTCTATTCGCATCTGGGGAGCTCCTGTGGTTATAGCAGTATTTGCGATGAGAGGATGGCTCTTTGGAGTGCAGGATGCCATCAGTCCGATGATTCTGACCATCATCGCCAATGTCACAAACATCATCTGCAGCTGGTATCTCGTAATGATAAAAGGCATGTCAGTACAGGGCGTAGCACTAGGAACTGTGATTGCTCAGTACCTCACTTTTTTTGTAGCCTTAGCGATTATTGTTTACAAACATCGAGCACTTATAAAGGAATATATCGGTAGAAGCATTTTTAAGCTCAGTGAGATGCATCGTTTTTTTCAGGTAAACAGAGACATGTTTATACGCAACATCGGTCTCATTTTTGTTTTTACATTTTTTACAAATCATGCCTCTACCGTTAGCAATGACTATTTGGCTATAAGCCAAATTCTGCTCCAGCTGTTCTATTTTATGTCCTACGCAGTAGATGGATTTGCCTATGCCTCTGAGAGTCTGGTAGGCAAGTATCTGGGTATGCGTAGAATGGATAAGGTAAAACTTGTAATCCGTCAGTGTCTGATTTATGGTCTGGGGTTTGGGTTTTTATTTACACTGGCGTATAGCTTTTTCGGAGCAGAGATTATTGCAATATTTACTGATAATCGATTACTTATAGATGGAGCTAAGCCCTACTTTATCTGGTTGTCTATAGTTGCTGTTTCAGGTGCCTTGGCATTTATTTGGGATGGAGTTTATAGTGGTGGTACTGCAAATGTCGAAATGAGAGATTCGATGATTTTATCGGTATTGACATTTATTATCGTCTTTTATATAGTGGACACTCGATATCCTTTGATTTCCATATGGGCAGGAATGATTGTCTTTATGCTGACCCGATCAATCGTACAGATTGTCCTATATTATACTCGTATAGAATCGAGATGGATGAGCTTAAATGAAAATACCTAATGGACTTATTTAACCTATCAGGGGCAGTAATTTCTGAGTGTAAGAGGTATAGGTACGCCTTATGGCGAAAATGGGATCTAGACAAACCCATGGTCCTGTTTATAATGCTTAATCCCAGTACAGCTGATGGTTCAGTAGACGATCCGACTATCCGTCGAATTAAAAAAATGGCAGCTACCTGGGGTTATGGCGGCTTTTATGTAGGAAATCTTTTTGCCTACAGAGCTACAGATCCACTCTTATTGCAAACTGCAGAAGACCCAATCGGTCCTGATAATCAAAAGCACCTAGAGGACTTATCTGCCAAGGTATCTAAAATTATCTGTGCCTGGGGAAATGGACAAGGCTGGCCAGATAGAATCATTGATAATTTTGATAATCTTCACTACCTAGAACTGGCTAAGGACAAATCTCCTAAACATCCACTCTATCTAAAGAGGACTGTGATTCCGCAGCCTTTTATCAAAGGAAATGTACTTTTGTAACCGTTTAAAAAAAAGGATACTTGTTTATGCGTCTAGCTTTATTAAGCTTAATTATTTCACAAAGCTTTGTAATATCAATAAGTGCCCAAATCGGAGGGATAACTGGTAGTAAAATTAATAGTGTAAATTTTGAACCCATTCCTGTAGGATTAGCAGAGTTTGAACCTACATATAATCTTACGATAGCGGATCAGAGATGGGATGATAATGGTGACATACAGTCCTTATATTCTACAAGTGATAGTCTTCTTATCGATGGCTCACTTAATCTCAGGATGGCATATACCTTTACCGATAGATTAGAAGTAGGATGTAACCTAGGAGTAGATTACAGTAATTTTTCTTTCAAGTATGCCATATGGAGTAATGAGAAACTCGGGCTAGGTATTATGGGAGGAACTAACCATCCCTTTGGCTTTGCAGAAATAGATAGAACTAATAGATCTGCAGACCAGATTTCTACCTATGGACTAGGTGGTATAGCTTCTTATAATCTTTCCGATAAATCTTCTTTAGATATAAATATTCAGTTTCAGGAATATTTTAGAGCACATTTAGATAATCCTACTACCGACTATTTCGTGTCCATAGATTATGGTCATTATGTAAAAAGTGTCTTTCTGTTAGGCTCTTTCTTGTATCAGGAGAGTTCACTTATTGATGGCAGTCAAAGAAAACTAACTTTCAGTCCTGGAATTTCTATAGAAATGAAACCAGAGTATCTTATAGTTTTTAATTTAAATTTTGATCTCTTCGGAAAAGCGATAGAGAAAACATCTGGATTAGGGCTTTCTTTTACGATGAC
>CAZDWO010000004.1:0-35741 GCA_964509175.1 uncultured Saprospiraceae bacterium | reverse complement strand
AACCATAACTTTTCCTTCAGAGACTTTAGATTTTCCATAACGTACTGACTCGACATAAGCCTTTACCTTAGAAGTCCACCAAATTATATGACGATGTTTAGAAGTTTACTTTTTATCTCAATCCTATTTTTATTCTCCTGCGAGAGAGACTGTCAGACCTGCACAGTAACCATAGAAGATAATTTCCTCGCTGCCGAACTAGAGTGTCTAGGCATGAATTCTGATTATCCATATGGATATCGAGTTTTTGTGGAGTTCACAGATACCTATTGCAATGAGGAGCTAGAAGAGCTGTATCTCAGAGAAGGAGAAGTTTTTGAGTATTTCTGTAATGGAGTAGAGGCCTCTACCATTACTAGGCTCAACTGTGACTAGGGTTTCTCCTTAGGATTTTCCTCTTGATTTTCTGGAAGGACACTTAGGTCTTTATTTACAGCGATACTGGTATTGAGCTCAAATCCGATAAGTAGGATTACGGCATTTATCTGTAGCCAGATCATAAGTACGATCAGTGCTCCGATAGAACCATACAGTTCATTATACTTCCCAAAGTTATCGACGAAATAAGAAAATAGAACAGAAATCAGAAACATGACTAGCGTAGCCAGATAGGCTCCTGGGTTAAAGATGCTAGTCCTTTTTTTCATAGAAGGACCGTACTTATAGATTATCGATATCATCAGGTAGAAAAGAAAACCTACAACGATGTAGCTAGCATACTTAATAACCTGCGATGCATACTCACTCAGTTCCAGAAAATTAAAAGCTGCTCCTAGGACCTGCTTACCGAGGACGATAAGTACTACTGATATTATAAGCATCAGGGCTAGGACTATCGTCAGAGCCACAGCTGTAAGTTCAAAGTTGAGCCAACTACGAGTTCTAAAAGTGCTATCATATGCCTTGTCAAAACCCTTCATCAGCGTCTTCATCCCGCTCGACCCGAAGTATAAGGCCAGTAAAAAACCTACGGAAAGTAGTCCCTGCCTTTTTATCGCCAGTATATTATATATGATATCAAAGAGGTACTCATGTGCCTGCTTGGGTAGAAACTGATCCAGTGACTTATCTATCATCGGTAGAAGATCCTGCGTAGATGGAATCAGTGGCAGTATCGTAAATAGAAAGATCAGAGAAGGAAACAGAGATAAAAACAGGCTATACGCAATAGAATTTGCCCGAGTTATAATATCATCTTTTATGATTTCTCGATATATAAACGATAGTACATTATATATAGGTACTCCTCTAAAACCAGGGAAAGAGACCCTTTTAGAAATCGATATAAGTGTCCCCAAAAGTGGAAAATTCTCAATTCTTTTAAGAAAGCTCATATTTTTAAAAAACTCGGTGACATTTCTATGACAAAAGGCATATATTCGGGATAAAATTAACGAATATGAAATTGAACACGATTTTTTTCTTGATTATGTTAGGTTTGATTTTTGTCGCATGTGATGACGAGGAGATGCCGATGGGTATGGAGTGTGAGACTGCGGGACTGACATATACAGATGATATAGCTTCTATTATAAATTCTACTTGTGCTCTATCTGGATGTCACGAGATGAATTCTTCTACTACCTTTGAGATGCATGATTTTGCAACTATCACGGCTGCAGTAGGATTTGGAAGAATTATCGGAGCAATAAATCAAGATGCCGGATTTTCTCCTATGCCGCGAGGAGGAGAAAAACTAGAAGATTGTACTATAGATATGATTACCGCTTGGATAAACGATGGAGCCCCAGAGTAACACTAAGTAGTAGCTTTTGAAACTGAATGAAAAAACTATGAAGCATCGTTTGAAATGAACGGTGCTTTTTTTATGCCCTGAATTGTATTATGATTAAGCTTCTTTAAAGTAGGACTCCAGTTTCGTGGTAAGTTCCACAGGAGCAGAAATCCGCTTTCCAGATTCCATATCTATAAAAAACAGCTTGACTAGTGCCTTGTGTAATAGCACTTCCTGCTCATTATAGATTTCTGCATGGATGCTTATCATCTTAGTCGGCATCTCCTTGAGGATAGATTTTATGGTCAGTAGATCATCATAATATGCAGGTCTCAGATACTTTGCTTCTACAGAGAGTACAGGGAGCATGACCTTCATCTCGTCTTCCAGTTTTATATAAGGCAGTCCCAGTTCTCTAAGCATTTCGACCCGTCCTATCTCATATAATTGTGGATAATGCCCATAGTAGAGATAACCCATCTTATCGGTTTCTCCATATCGAACCCTCTTTTTAAAAGTGCTGCTGTACATTCCATGAAGATAAGTTGCGGAGCATGTCTTTATATTAAAAATCTGTGGAAATCCGTGTTATCTGTGGTGAAATAAACAGTACATCTTCTAATCCATACCAATACGTGTAATGTGTGGTGAAATTTTAGGTATTTTTGAATACACATATATATCGAAGGGATTTAAAAATAACGGACTATGTCGATGCTTAAAAAGTTAAAAGGAATATTTGTAGTAGATGATGGTAAACCGAGTAAGACTCCACCGGCTTCCGCCAATGAAAAAGAACCTACCATAGAAGAACTAGAGCAATCTATGAAAACGACTTCTAGTACCAGTACTTCAAGTTCTACTGCCAGTTCCACTAGCTCAGCGAGTAGTTCTCAGGCCAGTGTCCCGAGAGCAGAGGTCAGCTCAAAGCCTGATGCAAAATTTGTAAACGTTCTACTCAAGGCAATTGACAGTAATAATCAAGAGGGATTTGATTACCTAGAGTATAAGCAGTCTCTACAGAATCTAGGAAATGTAGACATGGATGAGGCAACCCGATATCAGAGTGCCTTGGCTATGGCCAAAACCATGGGAGCCAGTCCAGCTTCTTTAATCAGCAGTGCAAAAAGATACATCAAAGTAGTCGATGCCGAAGGAGCAAAATTTAAGCAAGCATCCAATAACCAGAGACAAAAACAAGTAACTGGAAAACAGGACGAGATAAAGGCCCACGAAAAAGCCATCAAAGAAAAAGAAGCACAAATCGTCAAGCTCCAAAAAGAGATAGAAAACCACAAAGTCCAGTTAGAAAAAACCAAATCAACCATAAATAATGCTGCAGCTAAAGTCCAGCTGACCACAGATAAGTTTATGGTAGCTTACAATTCTGTAAAAGGTCAGATATTGTCAGATATCCAAAACATGGAAAAATTCCTCAAATAGCCCATTTTGTAGGCTATTCTAGGAACTCTTGAGGTTCATAATCAGTTGGTTTTATAAGGCCTATTTTTTAATATAGGTTATCTTTACATACAACTTTTATTACATATATAAATGTCTCAAGAATTTAAGCCAAAGTCATTTTGGCGAAAGCCAGAAGGTTTTACAGGTGCTCTTT
Source organism: uncultured Saprospiraceae bacterium (assembly GCA_964509175.1). GTDB lineage: Bacteria > Bacteroidota > Bacteroidia > Chitinophagales > Saprospiraceae > JAHDHU01. The sequence goes on along the minus strand of CAZDWO010000004.1, from coordinate 32,388 downwards.
TTCTAGTAGCTATACTTGCAGGAGCAGGTTTTCTTGCATTTAATTTTTTAGGATGGTTGATGACTGCCGGCTTACCTGTTTTAATCGGGGTGCTAGGTATTGCTATTTTTATGGGCATCGATTCTAAGAGTCGTACGCTGGTAAGCTATATGTATAAGAGTGCGATGAGATGGATAACTGGTCTCTTTATAAAAATAGATCCCATCAGTGTCTTGAAATCCTACGTAGATGACCTCCGTAAGAATCTGAGAAAAATGAACACTCAGATAAATCGACTCCGACAGCAGATGCACATCCTACAGGAGATGATTCTTAATAATAAGAAGGATATAAAATCTAACCTGACTCTAGCCAAAGAAGCTCAGACCCAACAAAATAAAAATGCCGTAATTCTCAAAAGCAGAAAAGCAGGCAGATTAAAAGACTCCAATGTTAAGCTAGAAGACCTACATCGAAAAATGGAAGTCATCTATCGAGTATTGAGGAAAATGTATGATAATTCCTACATCTTGACAGAGGATATAGAAGATCAAGTAAAACTTAAAGATCAAGAACGTAAAGCTCTTATGGCTGGACACTCAGCAATGAAGTCTGCGATGAACATAATAAAAGGAGATAAGGACAAGAAGGAAATGTTCGACATGGCTCTAGAAGCAGTAGCCGATGATGTAAGTAATAAGGTAGGAGAGATGGAGCGATTTATGGAGGTTTCAGAATCCTTTATGCAATCTGTAGATCTACAAAACGGAATCTTTGAAGACGAAGGACTGAAGATGCTAGAAAAATGGGAAGCTGAAAGCGACTCACTTTTACTAGGTGATGCCAAAGAAGAAATCCTAGAACTCGCCAACGAAGATGATGACGTCCTCGACCTCAGTGAGCCGATTGCGGAACCTGAGAGAGCAGGACGAGATAATCAATATGACACTTTTTTTGACTAAATAAATATTAAATAAACATGGCAAAACAATTGACTTCCTTTTCTAAGCTAATCATCACATTGTTGATTCTAGCTTTAATTATTTTCGGAGGGAAATATCTCTTAGAATCCACTGGAATGATGGATAAAATACAAGAGAAGACAGAACAACAGGAGCGAGAACGTGGTAGCGATACTTCTTCTGACTCAGGAAACTCGACTTCTGATTCTGGAAGTTCTAGTGAGTCTAGTAGCCCTTCTAGCCAAGACGGAGGACTTTTCAATTCTAAAAATACCTCAGGAAAAAGAGCAACTGATGATGATGTACTGAGAGTGCAGTTAGTATCATGGGGTGGATATGCTCCAGGTCTCTATTTTAACGAGGGACATCTTGCTAGTACTAAGAGTAGATTCTATAAAGACTACGGAGTAAAAGTGGAGTTCTCTCTAGAAAACGATCTTATAAATGCAATGAATGCATGGATCGCAGATGAGTACGATGTAATCGTACAGACGGCAGATGCATTTCCATTATACACTGCACCAGCAGATATAAATGTTTTTAAACCACAGGCATTTATGCAATGTGACTGGTCTAGAGGTGGAGATGCGATCGTTGTAAAGAGAGGAATAAATACTGTAAATGATCTGAAAGGAAAGAGGGTAGCAGTGGTAGTACCATCGCCATCTCAGACACTTTTGATCTCTTCTCTTAATGCTGCAGGACTGGATTTTGATGATGTAGAAATCGTAAAGACCTCTGATAACTTTAAGGCTGCGGAGCTTTTTAGAAGTGGAGACATCGATGCTGCTGTAGTATGGAGTCCAGATGATCAGACAGCAATTGCGGACGTTCCAGGATCTAAAATCTTATTGACTACCAAAGAGCAGTCTCATATAATTGCAGATATCTTTTTTGCCAAAGCAAACATAATCGCTAAGAAACAAAAACAAATAAACGGATTCTACGAAGGTTGGATGAAGGCTGTTGCCGAATTGAAGACCAAGTCTAACATGGATAAGGCTGCTAAGTATCTAGGAGAGTTCAATCAGTTGCCAGCAGGTGATGCTCAGTTTATGATAGACAATGTATATCTGACTACGCATGAGGATAATAGAAATTTCTTTGGCTTAGCAAGTGGATACAATGGGCAGAAAGGGCAAGACCTATATGGTAAGATGAGTAGAAAATTTGTAGAAACAGGTGATCTACCTAATGTAGCTCCTAACTGGAGATCGGTAATAAATACCAGTGCCATCTCTGCTGCTTCTCTAAATGGAGCAACTTATGGTGCAGAAAAAGCAAAGGTATTTACCCCTTCTGCCAAAGATGCAACGGCAGCTGCTATCTCGTCTAAGCCAGTAAGTATTCAGTTTGCAACGGGTCAGTATAAGTTGTCTGACAATGCTAAGACCATTATCGATTTACAGTTTGCTCAGGAAGCTAAGACCTTTGGTAATATGAAAATAAGAGTAGAAGGAAATACAGATAATGTAGGTTCACAAGCAATGAACAAACAGCTGTCACAAAGAAGAGCAAAAGCAGTAGCTAACTATTTACAAGATGCCTATGGAATGAATCCTAATAGGCTAGTAATCGTAGGTAACGGACCGAGCAAGCCTGTAAAAGGATGCGAGCAGAACCAAGATGATGCTTGTAAAGCCAAAAACAGAAGAACAGAATTTCAGCTAATAGCTGCATAAATTTTAGTAAATAGTTATTAGTTAATTAGTAAATCAGAATTCTTGTAACAGAGTAGAGATTGCTAATTAACTAATATACTATTCCACTAATAAACCGTTAAGAACCAACCACCGCTGATGAACTGGATGTTTAAATTAAGAGGAGATTTATCTAAGAACCAATCGGTTGTATTGGCGATTATAGGTGTTCTTATTTTTCTCGCCATCTGGTTCCTTTTAACCCTTGGAGAAAATCCATTCTTACCTCCAGCGATTCTTCCTTCACCAGGAAAAGTTTTTGCTGCCTATCCTAAGCTTATTGATTCTAGTGATTTATTTAAGAATACCTTCTTTTCTATCGGTCTTAATATGGCTGGTTATGTAAAGGCGATTTTCTTTTCTGTTTTGATTGGATTTGTGGTAGGTCTATATCCTCTTTTTAGAGGTCTATTTAGAAACCACATCGATGCCATTAGATTTATTCCACTGGCAGCGATGACTGGACTTTTTATAAAATGGTATGGAGTAAACACATCCATGAAGGTGGCTTTTTTGGCCTTCGGTATTATCATTTATTTACTCCCTGTAATCGTACAAAGAATAGACGAGGTAAAAGATGTCTACCTAAAAACTGTGTATACTTTAGGAGCCTCAGACCTGTGGACGATACGTACCGTATACTTTCCATCTGTTATGTCTAGACTCTTCGATGATATTAGAATTCTTACGGCGATCTCATGGACTTACATAATCGTAGTAGAAACCATAAATGCAAACTCGGGAGGAATAGGAACCTTGATATATAATGCTCGAAGATTTGCTCGGATGGATGAGCTCTTTGCTCTGATAATTTTAATCATTCTGATAGGTGTGATTCAAGATCAAATTTTTAAATATCTAGACAAGGAATTTTTCCCGCATAAATATCAGATAAAGAACAAACACAGTGCGGATTTGCAAGAACCATCTCTGATGGATAATATTTTTGACTTTGGATTTAATGCCTTTGTGTGGATACTTTTAGCTCTTTATTTATTGCTAGTCGTGATGGAATATACTGGTTTAGGAGGTGGGTTTTCTCCCTTGTCTCATTTCTTTGGAGGTACACTATGGGTTATACATCTTACATTTTTATCTATAGTGGCTTATAAGGGTTCACGAGTTTATAATAAAATCACCTCTAAATCAGTAGTAGCTAATGGTTGATTTCAAAGATTTCTCTAATCGAGAAAATATCATAGAGATGAGAGGCATCGGCCAGTCATATGATGGCGGTCAAAACTGGATAATAAAAGATTTAGATTTCCTCATAGAAAATAAGCCCGACCAAGGTCAGTTTGTAGCCATACTAGGTATGTCAGGTTGTGGAAAGTCTACCTTGCTTAGATTTATAGCAGGCTTACAGAAACCATCAGAAGGTAAGGTATTGCTTAACGGAAAAGAGGTGAGTAAGGATGTAAGAGCCAGTATGGTTTTCCAGCAATACTCTTCACTACCATGGATGACGGTACTAGATAACGTTGCACTCGCTCTCAGATATCAGGGAGTTTCTAAAAAAGAAAGAAACGATAAGGCCAGAGAAATGCTAGAGCTAGTAGGACTAGCAGGACATGAAAATAAATATGCTCAGTACCCGACACTCTCTGGAGGTCAGTTACAAAGAGTAGCCATCGCCAGGAGTCTTCTCGCTAATCCAGAAATACTATTGATGGATGAGCCATTCGGAGCCTTAGACATAAAGACTAGACTCAAGATGCAAGATTTACTTTCTGACATCTGGCATAAGTTTAATTCTACCATCATCTTCGTAACCCACGACATCTCTGAAGCTGTCTATCTAGCCGAGGACATCTACATCATGAAGTATGCTCCATCTAAGTTTGTAGAACATATAAAAGTCGACCTACCTCTGGAAAGAAACCGCCAGGTAAAACGTAATCCACGATATACTGAGCTAGTACATCACGTAGAAGATGTGATGATCAGAGTAAGTGAGGGATAGAATTTATCGTTGAGGGTACGCTACTTCAAATCCAATATATTCCCCATCTCATTACAGATTCGACATCTAGGCTCATACTTATCCTTCTCCCCTAGAACGACCTGAGCAGATTCATCAGAAAGACGATAGGAGTGAGTAGCCAGACTTCCACAGTGTGGACAGATGGCATGTACCTTTGTAATGTATTCGGCAACAGCCAAAAGATGAGGTATAGGGCCGAATGGATTTCCTTTATAATCCATATCTAAACCAGCAACGATAACACGTATTCCTCTTAGGGCTAATTTTTGAGCCACAGCTGTAAGCTCACTATCAAAAAACTGAGCCTCGTCTATTCCTATAACGTTATTCCCTTGGCTTAAGCCCAATATTTCTTTACTGCTTTTTACAGGTATGGAGGTAATGTAATTTTCGTCATGAGACACAACATTGGTCTCATCATATCGAGTGTCCGCAGCGGGTTTAAAGATTTCGACTTTTTGGTTGGCTATTTTGGCTCGACGCAGTCTACGTATGAGTTCCTCTGTCTTACCAGAAAACATAGAACCACAGATTACCTCGATCCATCCACTACGCTGTCCTCTAAAATTTGGTTCTAAAAACATTATTTTAAGATGTGTAAATAGCTAAATAGAAATTGAAGTTATGAATAATAATGGTAGAATGTCATAGTGATACTCGATTACTTATCCCTCTGAAAACTATTAGTGTAAGTAAACAATTTAATTTCATTACATCCTCTATAGGGGTTGCGATTATGTGTTGTGTCCTAGATATGTATTTATCCTTATGAAGAGACTACACCAGACTATGAGATTGTTCATCTTAGTTTTGCTTATTTTTCCTGCTTTCCATATTACCGCACAGCATAGATCTATAAAATCACAGCTAGAGGTAGAAATGGCTCCATCAGACAATACTTTTTATGAAAAGGTAGAAAAAATGGATGCCATCTTTGCAAAAACATATCCTAATAAGACTTCTAAACAACTCACAAGTGGAGTACATCGAGATGGAAAATATGTAAAGTTTCAAAGATGGAAAAATTACTGGAGATACAGATTAGATAAAAATTCCAGAATTAATTTTAAACCGAGTAAGCCTTCCTTTAAAAAAAATATAGATTTGGATACGGTCAGTTGGACTAATCTGCATCATACTCAGCATATAACCGGACAGATCGGAATGGGTAGGACGACCAGTATGGCTTTCCATCCTACTAATCCTCTAGAGTTTTATGTAAGTGCCGCTATAGGAGGAATCTGGAAAACTACAGATGGTGGAATAAGTTATACACCTATAGGGGATAATCTACCATTTCTAGCAGTAAGTAGCATATTACTAGATCAGTCTAATCCCAGTGTGATGTATGCTGCCACTGGCGATCATGTCTTTTATGGCCCTCCATCGATAGGAGTCTATAAAACCACAGACGGAGGAGCATCTTGGAATCCTACGGCTTTACAATTTAATTTTACTGATAATACTCAGATACTATGGATGGAAGCAGATCCTAATAATTCTCAAAACATTTTTATAGCCACCAGTAAGGGTCTATATAAAAGTAGTAATGGCATGCAGACAGTAAGTATGCTTAATAATCTAAACGTTACTGATATTAAGTTTATGCCCTTCCAGAGCCAGATCATTTACCTCGGCACATCTGATGGAAGCTTATATAAGTCTGTAGATGGTGGACAGTCTTTTAGTCCTATTATATCTACTAACCTAGGGCCAGTAAAAATAGCAGTAGCTCCTACTAATGCAAATAAAATATACTTCAGAGCTAATACTACCTTATATAAATCTCAAAATCAGGGCAACAGTTTTATTAGTTGTGGACTCCCAGAAAATAATACTGTTTTGGCTTTTGCACCCTTAAATGATAACATACTGATAGCTGGTAATTTTGAAACCCATAGAAGTAATAACGATGGTGACACCTTTAATGCGATAACTAACTGGCTGGGCTTCGGTCTCCCTCTGATACACGTAGACCAAAGAAATATTTTCTCTCATCCGATGCATGAAAATTTCCTTTATTTGACCAATGATGGAGGAGTTTTTAGATACGATGTTACTGCTGATACATTTGAAGACCTCAGTGCAGGATTACTTATTACACAATATTATGATATCGCTGTAGCTCAAAGTAATGCAACTGTTCTAGGAGGTGGATCACAAGATAATGGAAACATCTTTAGAGGAACCAATGGATTATGGGATGACTACGCTCCGACTGGTGATGGGATGAACCAAGATATCGATCCTCGAAACGAAAATGTGAGATACTGGGAATACCAGCATGGAGATATACTCAGATGGACCAATGGCAGTAATACAAATATAGCTCCTACTGGAAAAGCCGGAAGTGGAGCCTGGGAAACCCCCTTTAAATTAGATCCGTCTAATCCAGATAGATTGGTAATCGGGTATGACATGGTCTATGAGTCTCTTAATCAAGGGAGCAGCTGGTCGACTATAAGTGCTGCCCTAGCAGGCGGCAATAATTTAGACGAGATAGCCATAGCACCGACTAATCCTGATAAAATATATGCAGTATGGTTTAATAATATCTATACTAGGATAGGTAATACCAGCTCATGGACGACACACAGTATCCCTGGAGTAAGTACGGCCATATCAGATATAGAAGTAGATCTATTTGATGAAAACATAGTCTATGCTACCGTATCAGGATATGTCGATGGGCAAAAAGTCTATAGATCATCAGATTCTGGAAATAGCTGGACTAATATCTCTGGTTCTTTAGAAAATGTTCCAGTTTTGGCACTAGAACTTGGAGAAATAGACTGTGATGAAAAAATATTTATAGGGACTGATAATGGGGTTTACTTTTATGATGAATCGACCGGTGACTGGACAGAGTATGGAAACATGATCCACACCAGTGTAACGGATATAGAGTTTCAGAAAAACTCAAACCTGATACGGATAGGTACTCATGGAAGAGGTATGTTTGAAGCTTCTTTAGAGGCATTGACATTCGATGTTACTGGTGATATGGATATGGATAGGATCCCAGATGTCTGCGATGATTGTCCAGAATTAGATAATGCTTTAATAGGTACTCCCTGTGATGACGGTGACCCGAGTACTACGGGTGAGACCTATACCATCGATTGTTTATGTGCTGCAGAACTAGAAGATATATGTTCTGCTCAGGGGACGGTAGGTACAGGAGGAGATTGGATTTCTAATGTCATGTTAGAACAAATAGATCACTCCAGTACCCAGACTTTTTATTCAGATTTTACCTATATATCTACGGATTTAGAAATAGGACAAAGTTATACCCTCCAGGTTGAATTAAATTTTTCATTTAATCTGGATGTAATATATGCATGGATAGACTTTAATGGGGATAATGTGTTTGCCCCTGATGAGGAAATTATAATGTCACAGATTAATAGTAATCATATCAGTACGGGGACTGTAAACGTACCAGAATCTATAGCAGAACGAGATGTTGTAATGAGAGTGAGGTCTAGATATGGAGATAATCCACCTCATGATCCATGTGGTGATTATTTTGGAGAGGTGGAGGATTATACAGTAGAATTAATCGAGTGTAATATTCAACCCAATGTTTTATCTGAGCTTACGATTTCCAGTGGAGAGCAAATAATAATAACTGCTTCTGGAGGTAGTGAGTATATGTGGAGTGATGGATCGACCTCTTCCTCTCTGCTAGTGAGCCCCACTACTACCACGACCTACTTAGTAACCGTTACCGATGGTATATGTGATGAGGTAGCCTCTATTACGGTAAATGTGCTTACAGTCGTTCCGATTACACTCAAAAACTTTAAGGGAGTGCTTAAGGATAGGTATAATCTCCTTAAGTGGGAAGTCGCAGAAAGCATAAATTTTTCTCACTTTCAGATCCAAAAATCATCTGAAGAGTTCTCAGATTTTGAAAAAATAGGAGAGATACCCTACCATGGTGAGTCTAATTATTCTTTTAATGATTATAACCCAGATAATGATTCATATTATAGATTAAAATTAGAAAATAATGATGGCACCTATGATTATTCTGAGATCGTATCATTAAGTAGAACTGATACTAAAGAGATAGAACTATTTCCTAATCCTTTTCATCAATCATTTGAGATTAGAAATGCAGAACTGGGATCGGATCAGATAAAAGTCTATACGATTACGGGGCAAGAAATCCCCTTAAGAATACAGATAAAGTCTGTAGATAATTTAATGATAGAGCCACTATCAGATTATAATGGAATCTTAATTATTAAAGTAAATGACAGATTCTTAAAACTAATAAAGCTATAAATTACGATAGCTCTTGATCTACTAAAACTAATTTTGGCCTAAGCCAGTATTCATCGATGCGAATGTGAGTTTTTAAGAAGCTGGGTCGTATTTTTAAGCAGATTTTCCCTTTTAGTGAATGAAAAAGGCTAAAAAACTGTCTTAATACTATGGATCACAAGCGAATAAATAAACTTCTAAAGAAAATATCAAATCTCAACCAGTCGATAAAAGAAGACGAGGAATTCTCTTCCATGGAATGGGAGCATATGCTTAACTATATAAAGAAGCTATATGATGAGGTGAGTTCTGCTAAGCTAAGTGAACATGTACCTGAGGTTCTAGCGATTCCTGTAAAAGAGGAAGTTGCTGCTCCTATAGTAGTTGCTCCAGTAGTAGAGCCAGAACCGATTGTAGAGGAAGTGGAAGTTCCAGAGCCTGTGGTAGAAGAAATTCCAGAACCTGCTCCTGAACCTGCTCCAGCTCCAGCTCCAGAACCTGTTGTAGTATTGCCTCAAGTAGATCCAGCACTTGCAGCACTATTTGAAGAAGAAGGTGGTACTGACTTATCTGATAAACTAGCCTCTCGACCAGTAAAAAAACTATCCAAGGCAATGGGTATAAACGAAAAGATATTTACAGTAAAAGAGCTTTTCGGCGGAGATCAAGCCGAATTTGATAATATGATGACTGCCTTAGATGGTCTAGGATCTTTTGACGAAGCTAAGAATGTCCTCATCGGTTCGGTAGCAGAAAAATATGAATGGGCTTCTGATAAGAAATTAAAGAAAGCGACTACTTTTATTAAGTTAGTCAGAAGACGTTATAGCTAACTAGATGGCAACACTCGAGAAAGAGTTTTGGCAGTTTCTCACACATATCAAAATCCCCATTTTGCTTATATGCTTGATGTGGATTGCACATATCTATAATGAGTCTGTAGGGAATATTTATAACTCCTGGGGTATTTATCCTAGAGAGATAGATGGACTGGTAGGTGTACTTGCTGCTCCTTTTCTACATAGCGGTTATCATCACCTGATATCTAACTCGGCTCCGATGCTTGTTTTGACAACCATTATGACTATGTTTTATCGACGAGTGGCAGTTGCTAGTTTTGTGCTGATTTATCTTTTAGCAGGTCTACTGGTTTGGATTTTTGGAAATGAAGCGTATCATATCGGAGCGAGTGGGGTGGTCTATGGATTAGTAGCCTTTGTATTCTGGATAGGAATTTTTAGAAGGAATACTAGGTCTATCGTTCTGTCTCTTATTATCATCGTAATGTACAGTGGATATATAGCGGGTATTCTTCCTGATCAACCAGGAATCTCCTGGGAGAGTCATCTACTCGGAGGTCTTGTAGGAATATTGGTCGCGTATATTTTTAAGGATGTATTAGAACCCGACGAGATAGAAAAAGACATCTATGCTGATGAGGTAGAGATCAAGTCTTTTTATTTTCCTCGAGATGTTTTTGATAAAACAAAAGTTCAGAAACAGCAAGAAGCAATGCTTAGAGAACAACAACTCCGAGAACTGCAACAGAGAAGAAGACTAGGCGGCTGGGAATCAGACAATACCTATAACTAATAAGGGGGAATAAAAAAGGCCCTGCCACGTAAAGCAGGACCTAGCACTTGATCAGTTAAATCTAAAATACTATTTTCTTGCAGCCTTAATACTTCCTCCGGACCATTTTCCAGATTCTGCATCTACATCTTTAGGGTTTCCATGATATACAATGGATCCACCAGATGAGCAATCGGCTTTTAATTTTTTATTAGTATGCACTTCTGCCTTAGCTCCTGAAGAAGCTTCTGCCACAGTATAATCACTCTGCATATCCTTCCCGTCAAAACGAGCACCTGATGATACATCGACAGTTTGTGACCCAGTTACTCCAGTTACCGATACTCTACCTCCAGACGAGATGTCTACATCTAGCTCATCACTCTCTACTTCTAAAGTGCATCTGCCAGCAGAAGAAACCTCTATATTGAGTCTTTCAGTATAGAGAACATCTACACTTTCTACACGAGCAGCAGAACTTACATCTATGTCTGTAATAGATTCTGTGTAATATACTTTTACAACTGCCTTTGCCTTGGCAGAATTCCATAAACCACTTTTGGTTTTTGCATAAAGCGTATTTCCTTTTACATAAAGTTCAAAGTTTTCTCTTTTGCCCTTTATCATTTCTACTTCTGCATAATTATCATCAGCTTTTATAAGTGTTATTTCATGTCCGGCTGAGGCTGAGACTTCAGTAAATTTATCTAAGTCTACAGATTGTGCAACTGCCCATGTACTGGCACTTATAAGTAAGAGTAAGGAAAAGAACTTTTTCATAACGATAGTTTTAAAAATTGGTGATTGTAAATTTTAATGCTATCGTAAATCTAATTCAAAACGCCCTGAATGGCAATTTTGTTCGCTTATTAACATCATTTTAATGTTTAACGTAGGGAATAAGACGACAAGGTATGTCGAGCTATTGTTATTTCCAGACTAAGCTTTTATAAGTAATTCCACTTTCTGAGTCTATTATGGTAACTAATGTACCACCAGAGAAGCCTTTAGGCAACATGGCTTTAACAATCCAGTAGCCATTTACATGATGTACTAAAAAGCGTCTGTCATCGACAAAATATTCCTCTCCAAATTCTTTCCCTAAGACTTGTTTTCTTTTGGACAATCCCTCTTTCTTAGTTTTGATACTTCTATCCTTTCTTTTTACACGTCTACCATCTATTGTCTGATATAAGGAGTCAGTCATTTGGTCTTTGAGAAGATATTGACTGTCTTCTATGGTGTTTATTTCAGCATTCCAGTTTAGGGCCTTCTTTGTTTTACAGCAGACAAGAAGAGCTAGACAGATAGACTTAAAATTAAGAGATCTTTGTACCGCAAGGTGTTATTTGTTATCAAGTCCCAATTCTTCGATCAGCTGCTTGATTTCATCTGCTGATTTAAGTGGACTTCCTTTTCTAGACCTTTCCCCATTTTTTATCAGATACATTCTACCTAGTAGCATCGAAATTTGACCATCATCTATATCATTGTTTTTATATGCTTTATACAATGCTTCAAAATTCCTTTTTTTCGGTTCATAACCTTGTGAATGATGGATAACGGACCATGGAGTGATGGCGGCTATTTCTCCTACTTCGCTTCGTACTGGGTGGCCATAATTTTTGAGATAGGCCTCTATCTTGTTTAGATTCTGCTCGTCTTGTTTTATTTGTGTATTTATGTACGCTCTAAATTCTTCCGAATCTTTTCCATGTTCAATCATAATTTCAGAACCCTTTTCGCTTCTGACTTTTTGATCGTCTTTAAATATGGATTCTAGATAATTCCTTTTGTCTAAAATTGATTCCAATTGTAAATTTTCATCTCTTGGCTTGCTTAAAGCTATATCCTTAGGGGTATTGCAACTGACAGCAGCAATTATTATAATGGCCATACTTAGGATAAATGACTTCATACAACTCTAGGTAACAGACATCCTTTAATAAGAGTATTCCTTATTTGCTATACTTTTCTATCGCCTTTCTTATTGTTTCTCGACGATTTCCTGGATTAGGATGTGAGCTTTGGAATTCTGGGACATCAGAACCACCACTGGCTTCTTCTAGGATATCCATAACCGTTATGAGCTCTTCGGGATTATAACCAGCCTCTAGCATCAGTCTTACACCCCACTCATCAGATTCTAGTTCTTGCTCACGACCATAACTCATGCTGGCGTACTGGCCTACAGTCTGGGCTATATTTGCCATAGTGTAATCTCCACCTGCTCCGATCATTACACTTTGTACTAGACCTTGTATAAAACTACTCTTAGCAGTTCGTTCGCCACCATGACGTTCGATTACATGACCGATCTCATGACCCATTACTCCAGCCAGCTGATCCTCATTTCCTAATCTACTAAATAGTGCCGCAGTTATAAAACACTGTCCACCTGGTAGTGCAAAAGCATTTACAGCTCGCTCATCTGCAAGAAGATGGAAGTCGTATGGATATAAAGATTTTTTAGCTGTAGGTGTATTTGCTAGTCTTTGTCCGACCTGATCTACTAAGTCCTGTGCTCGCTGATCTGCATGTAATCCTCCGTGCTGCCGTGCCATCTGTGGAGCAGATTGTAGTCCGAGCTGGATTTCCTCATCAGTGGTATAGGCTACTTTTTGTTGTTCGCCTGTAACAGGATTTACCTGAGTATTTGTAAAATATTTAAAGGCTTGAAAAGCAGCCATGGCTAGTCCGATAATAAGGAATAGCTTAAATCTACCAGTTCCACTTCCTCGTCCCTGACGGCTATATGGATCTCCTGTACCTCCGTAATATCTACCTTGTTGTTGTCTTCTACCAAACATATTTTATTTCTTTATTTAGGCTATAGTCATAACCTGAGATTTTTTAAATAGGTTTCCTTCTAAGCCATAAACTGCCATACCAGTAAAAATACCATATATAGAAAACCGACTCTAATGCTATAATCGATGTCTGGTATGACTTTTATAAAGTAACAGACAATAATAACAGGTATACTGGCTAGTGCGATAACAACGATAGGGAATACGACCATTTGTAAAATCACCTTCATAAGTTCTGGGCTTTCGCCAAAACCAGGGTGTAAAAAGTAGGCGACTACGACCATTAATGCGATAAGAAGGAGACTGCTCCACTCGGCTTTAAAGTCCATTGGTTTATGTTTTGTATAAAAATAGGGAATAGAAAACTATTAACTCAATGAGCCTTTGATTTAGATTTCAAAATCAATTATGAGAACCAACTTGAGCCTAGAAGAAGGGTCTTAATGACTCGATAGCTTAATACCACAGTCCCTGAATACCTCGTCATCTTATAGCCTGAATACCTCAAAACCTTAGAGCCTTAAAAACCTCGTCCCCTAATTAGCCGTGCGTATAGTGGTACTTTCCCTAATCCAACAAGGAACCTTATAAGACTGTCCAGGTTTAAGACTTCTGATAAATACGTCCTCCTTAGTAGGCATATATTGCTTGTATTGACTGATAAGTTTATTGGCCTCAGCCGCAACAGCTGGGTCTAATTTTTTTGCCTTTTCCCACATGTCTATAGCAGGCCAGGTTACGATCTGACTATCCCATCCAGTACCAGGGCCACAGATAGGTCCACTAGAGGCATATAGCTTTCCGATGAGCATATAAGGTTCTCCCCAGTTGGCTTTTAAAGCAGCCGCTTCGAGAGCATATTTTCTAGACTTAGAAAAGTCTTTAAGATCACGATAATAGATTTTTGCGATAAGCAACTTGTACTTTGCTTTCTTCTCGTTATCAGCAGTAGCTAGGCATTCTTCAAATTTGGCCACAGCCTCCTGATACTTTCCTTCATTGTACAATTTATTGGCTACGCTACAGGGTCCTGGAGGTGGAGGAGGAGAGTAACAGTGTGTGTTATAGGCAGTTTTTAAGGCTTGTATATTAGGATCTTCCTTGTCACAGCCTCCGTAGAATAATCTCCTAGAGACCAACTGTATCGTCTCACAGTCTGTCTTGTTTGCCTCAAACTGAGGAAAGTATTTTTCTTTATAATAACCACAGTCATAGAATCCCTTAGTGGCTTCAAAGGCCTCCAGTCTATTAGGAGCATAGTTATTTATCACCTTCCATGCTTCGCAGTCTGTAGTACAGTTCTTAGTCCCGTAATCTATAGCTGAGGATAGCTTAAGAGCATACTGTCGGGCTTCCTCGAGCGGAATTTCTCCATTTGTAAAATTGTCATAAAGTAGCTTTACCATAGGGTTTATGATAAAGTAATCTGCCTTATTACCCTTCCCATCTAGCGACTTCTTAAACATCTTATACATATCCATCTCAGGCATAACCGTCGGGTAGTTGTAATAAAGGTCATAGGCTTTACGACCGCTGATATATGCCTCATTCTGAAAACACTCCACTCGTTTATCATAGAGCGTCATGATAGTATCTACATATCGCTTCTTTAGACCTTCGTCAGAGACATTTAGATAAAGATTATGATACATCTTTATTCCATGATCGAACTGATATTTTACTCGACCATTTGCAGCAGGTGCTAGCTTATAAGCTTTCCTCCATAGCGGCATTGCCTCATCATATTCCTTTAGATCATAAAAATCTTTATACAATACATAAGCGGTCTCTGCTTCGTCCTTAATCGCCGGTTCTAGATCTGCAAAGGTCACACAGGGATTAGAGGTATCTTTTATGGGTTCGACCACTTTAACAGGTTCTTCTACAATCTCTTCTGTCACCTTGGGCGTACAAGAAAATAGAACTAACGCTAGAAAAAGAAAGAAGTATTTAGAGACTGACATTGTATAGTTTTTTAAGTCCATGAGTGTGTTCTATATAGACGCAGAAAAATGCAAAAGTATTAAACAGTAGATGATAAAAAAAGCTAGGTTGACGTGGACTGGGGGCGATTTAATTTTTTAATTAAGTAGCCCTTTTTCAAAACTTGATTTTGACCATTTGCTTTTCTCTAGCTTTAGAGAAACGGGAATGAGTAAATAGGAGTCTCAAAATCAAGTTTTGAAACTTAAAAGTATGCTATCTATTCCTTGGCGGAGATCACAAAAAAAAAGCCATCCTGACGTATCAGAATGGCTTTTACATTTTTTTATCAAAGCTTTTTACAGCCTATTGAAATCTAACCTTTACTCTTTCTCCTATCCAGCATCCTACAGTCTGCGACTGTCCTTCTTTTACGCTTCTCATATGTCCTTCTGACTTATCAGGAAGGGAAGAGTTGTATTTAGAAATTTTGCTAGCTGCTTCTGATGCAAATTCTGGATCCTGCTTTGCTTCCCTATACTTGTCTATAGCCGCTAGTACTGCTAGTCTCTGATTCCATGCATCTCCACATTTTCTCGCTCCAGTAGCATACATATCTCCGATCATCATCAGAGGCTTACCCCATCCTGGTCTTAGAGATAATGCAGTTCTTGCTTCTTTTCTAGCATCTCCATATTTCTTCATTTTTCTGAATAGGATAGAGGCGATAGAGTTATGGTATCCTGCTTTTCTAGAAGGATCTGTTTCTTCATTTATTGCTTCTCTGTATTTAGAGATTGCTCCTTGGAAGTCTCCAGTCTTGTAGGCTTTGTTTGCCATCATTGCCGGATTACTTGCTTCAAACTCTGCTTTTCTATTTGCATTTTCACTAGAAGCCCATTTCTCATAGGTAGATTTAAGCTCTGACATTAAAGGGTCAGACTCACTACATCCTTGCTTCTTTAGTTGATTATATAAATTCTTTGCAGTCTGTGGAGACGGGTCTGCTCTGTAACCAGGCTCCCATTTGGCTTGGAAATATGCACAGTCAAATATGTCTCTTTCGATAGATTTAAAAGACACGTTTGCATTTTTAAGTCCATCTTCATAATAGCTTCCTAGTCTAGCATCAGACTTTCCTTTTTCACCTATTTTCTGAATGATGTCATAAACTCCTCTAGTCTTTGCCTGGTCTAGTTTGTCTTCTTTAAACTGGTATACTGCGATGGCTGCATATGGCATAAGTACAGAGTACTCCGAGTCTTCTCCTAGTAGAGATACAGATTCTTCTAGTACAGCTAGATTTTTGCTGTAAGGACTATTAAGGTGGTAATACATATCGTATCCCTTTCTACCTAGTAACTGACCTATCTTATCATTGATACATTTTTCTCCGTCGCCACATTTTAATGTAACTCCTCCACTTTTCACACAAGCGATAGCCTCATCATATAGACTATTTACCTTCTCTTTATACTCTTTTTTCTTAGCCTCATCAGTTTCATTTTTTATGAAGTCCTTATAGATTTCTATACCATCTAGATAGTGTGAGGTTCTCTGTCCATCAGCAGCAGGAGCTCCTTCATAAGCGATCTTCCAGCTCTCAAAAGCCTCCGTATAATTCTTCTGCTTTATTAATCCTCTATAGATTACATGTGCATCAGAGAGTTCTGTTTCGTTGGATTTACCTACCCATGATTCACACTGAGTCATTCCGAGTGAGCTCAGTAGTAGCATAGCTGGTATCAGCATTGTTAGTCTTGCATATATTCTCATCATTCCGTGTTTTGTTTTTCCTTTATTCATATTTTCTTTTAATAAACCACTCGTCATCATTAAAGGTAAATGACAGGGTAAATCTTGCAAAGCTTTCACTGATCGGGGTTCCTTGTCCTCTTCTTCCTAGATTCACTCCGATGTTTGCATGAGAGACTTTTCTCTGATATACAAACGGGAGTCCTAATCCGAAGGTAACACCGTAACTTGTTAAGGCTTTGTTATCAATCTCACGAGGGTCCGTATTATAATACGCACCATAACGGTAAAAGGCACGTTTTAAGAAGCTATTATATGATTTATAGTTAGGTCGGATATGTCCTCCGACAGAAATTCTTTGGGTATTGTTAAGCTCCTCAGGATTTGCATCATTATTATAATTACTCCATGGACTCCAGGTATAATTTACACCCCAAGCCCATCTAGCACCCTTATGATAGGTCGCTCCTATACCGAAGGTTCCTGGTAATGTACCTGATCCTTCTTCTCCGATTACAAAGTTTAAGGTATCTACATCTAGCGGAACACCATTAGTGCTCTGTATACCTTGTTCGAGTACATTAGCGGTAGTATTAAAGCCTGTATTTGATCTTCCAAATACCCCGAAGGTTATTCTATTTCCAGAAATTCCAGATTTTTTAGTCTCTTCTGTTTGGTTTAGATATAGTGTATACTGTGCACCTATATTGTATATAAATCCAGCAACACTGTAATCATTAGTAAATTCAGTATTGAAAGGTAAGACAGCATCCGTAAAAAGAATATTACGTTGATACTCTAGGTTTCCAAATAGGTAACCGAGGTTTACACCAAATGAAAAATCCTTGTATTTAAATGCATTGCCCCAGTAGAATTTATTAGTACCGCCATTACCAGTAAAATTTCTGATAATACCATTTCCATCAATAAGGGTATCCTGTGTACTAATGTTATAGCCCACCACAGAGTGTGGAATAAGCGTAAATGACATGGCTAGATTAAAATCTCTTTCTTCTCTTTCTAGTAAATCATTTAAAGGATTGCTCAATGGAAATGCCAGTGATATGTATTCTATGTTTCCTGACCACTGAGTAGAGTTATTTCCATCTGTATCACTAAGCTGAGAATATCTAGTAAATAAGCCTACATCAAATGCAGTGCTTTTGAGACTAGCATAAGAGGCTGGATTAGCGAGATTTATATTATACACATCTTGGTAAGAAGCACCTAGTCCACCCATATGGCGAGAATGCATAAATTCTTCATCTACTAAATCTCCGATACCGAATCTAGAAAAAGGAGAGTTTTCTCCTCCACCTTGAGCTATTGCCGATGTATAAATAAAGCAAAGAAAAACAAAGCTTAAGAGTTTGTTCATATTGTTAAAAATCCCAGATGGTTTAGTAATTATATTTCAGAATGTGATTTAGTCCTATCAAGACCAAATTTGGCTCCACAAATATCCTTTTTTTGAAATGTTTTGCAAAAAATATCGCGTCTCCTCCCGTTAAAATAACGTTAATCAGACTGTTTTTGGCCTTCGACGATCTTATATATCCTTCTATTTCAAGAATTATACCCTTTATAGCTCCATTTTGTAAGGCCTCAGTAGTACTCAGTCCCATAAGATTATCATTTAAAACAGCTTCGGCTCTAGGAAGTTTATCGGTATAGTCATGCATCGCTTCTAATCTCATCTGCATACCCGGAGCGATATTGCCGCCTAGATATTCCTTATCCGCTGTTACATAATCATAAGTATTGCAGGTTCCTAAATCTGCAATTAAACAGGCCTTTTTAGGATGCATTTTTACTGCTCCTGCCACTGCTGCTAATCTGTCTTTACCGAGCGTTTCAGGTGTATGATAGGTATTCTTAAAAGGGAGCTTAGTTTCATGATCTAAATCAACTAAATGCAGTTCTTTTCTTAATTTTTTGAGTAGGCTATCATTTTTTTTTCGTGTACTCGAAATTATGCCATTTTTACAACCGTATTCTTTGATTAACTTCTGTAAACTACTAAACGGTAACCGATTAAATCGCTTATAAAACACCATTTTATTTTTATCAAAAACAGCAACCTTACTAGCAGTATTTCCTATGTCTATACAGAGATTCAAATCAATGTTTAAAGTGTCTAGTCCCAGTAAATACCATGGCTACTTCGTTAGAATTGCAGTAGTCTATAGATAACTGATCCTTAATAGATCCACCAGGCTGTACGACTGCTTTTATCCCTTCTTTATGAGCGATTTCTACACAATCTGGAAAGGGAAAAAATGCATCAGAGGCCATTACAGAACCCTCTAGTTCAAACCCAAAATGCTTGGCTTTTAGAATAGCTTGCTTACATGCATCTACCCTAGAAGTCTGTCCACAACCCATGCCTAGAAGCTGATCATCTTTTACCAGAACGATGGTATTACTCTTTAGATGTTTGACACATTTATTGGCAAATACGAGGTCTTTTAACTGGCTCTCAGAAGGACTTTTTTCAGTTTTAGATTCGAAGCTTTCTACAGTCTCCTGAGCCTGATCATAGTCCTGAGTGATGACTCCATTTAGAAGACTTTTGTATGACTTTTTCTGTACACCGAAGTGCTTTATTTTAAGCAACACTCTTTTTTTCTTCTTGGTTAATAACTCCTTTGCCTCAGCACTAAAAGAAGGAGCGATTACCACCTCATAAAAGATCTCATTTATTTTTTCGGCTGTAGCCAAATCTATCTCTGAATTACTAATAAGGATGCCTCCAAAAGCAGATACTGGATCTCCTGCAAGAGCAGCATCCCATGCCTCACTGATTGTATTTCTACTCGCTATTCCACAGGCATTTGTATGTTTCAGAATTGCAAAAGTCGGTCTATCATCTTTAAATTCTGCCATCAGAGAGACAGCAGCGTCCACATCTACTAGATTATTAAAAGACAGATCTTTTCCGCTTAATTTATCAAACATATCTGTGAGCTCTCCATGGAAGTGTGCCGACTGATGAGGATTTTCTCCATATCTCAGAGCAATACTTTGAGGATAACTACGCTTAAAACTCCTATCTGTGAGATCTCTATTAAAGTAAGAATATATCGCAGTATCATAATGAGAAGAAGTGGCAAAAGCCTTGGTAGCGAGGTATTTACGTTCTGCTAAAGAGGACGCTCCATTATTTTTTAGTAGGTCCTCTAGATACGAATATTCGTTTTTAGAAGAGACGATTACTACATCTTGATAGTTCTTAGCGGCAGCTCTTATGAGTGCTATTCCGCCGATGTCGATTTTTTCGATAATGGCTTTTTCGTCATCAGTACTCTTTACCGTATCCTCAAAAGGATACAGATCGACAATCACTAGGTCTATTTCTGGGATATCATATTCACCGAGTTGAGCCTGGTGATCTGCTTCTCTTCGGGCAAGTATTCCTCCGAAAATCTTAGGATGCAAGGTTTTTACACGACCATCTAGTATCGACGGATAGCTTGTAAGGTCTTCCACTCGATTTACAGGTACATTACGACCTTCTATAAACTTCTGAGTGCCTCCGGTGGAGTATATTTTTACGTTTAAACTATGGAGTAGATCGATGATGTTTTCTAATCCCTCTTTATTATAAACAGAGATAAGAGCGGACTTTATTTTTATCTGCGACATGGCTGGTTTCTAAGCTGCAAAAGTAAAATTTTATTTTATCTGCAAGAGGTAGAATTGAGCACTAAATATTTTGGCTACAGCCTTTGTATATAGCGAGGATAATTAAACAGCTACGCCTGAATAATGTCATCTAATTCTTTGGGCTGAGAAGCTGAAGTGTTATTCCAAAATCAGTGCAGAATCTACATAAATTCTTGCTCAATCGTCTATTTATCGAACATTCACTCTCTATTAATCTACAAGTCAGTAGTTTTACATATATAAATTATAATATTATGATGGATACATTGATCGAGCGGTTTCCAGCTCAATTAAAGGAAGCTCTAGAAATCGGAATTAGTGCAACTATAAATGCTCACACAGAAACTATAAATAATGTATATGTTGCTGGTCTAGGAGGCTCAGGAATAGGTGGAAACTTTACACAAGGGTTTATTAGAAAGGAGTGCAAGGTTCCTTTTACAGTAGGCAAAGGCTATGATATTCCTGCATGGATAGATAAAAATACCCTAACAATAATCTCTTCTTATTCTGGTAATACAGAGGAAACACTCTCTGCTTTTAAGCAAATTCAAAAAACCGGCTCCAAAATAGTATGTGTGGCTTCTGGAGGAAAGCTTATAGAAATTGCAGAAGAGAAAGGATATGATCATATAAAACTTCCAGATGACTGGCCTTCCCCTAGAGCCTGCTTAGGATTTTCCATGACTCAGCAGCTATTTGTGCTTAATAAGTTAAATCTTATATCTAATAAAACCATAGATCAGGTACGGAAAAGCATCGATCTTATAAGTTTTAATCAGGACGAGATTATGGCTGAGGCCAAAAAAATAGCAGATTTTTTAGTAAATAAAATGCCTATAATTTACACTACGGATAGGATGTCTGCAGTAGCACTTCGTTTGAGGCAGCAGATAAACGAAAATGCCAAAATGCTATGCTGGCATCATATAATTCCAGAAATGAACCATAATGAAGTTTTGGGCTGGGGTGCGAAGGATGATAATTTTGCAGTGCTCTATTTTAGAAATGACGATGACTTTAAAAGAAACGCCATACGCATTGATATTAATAAGAAGATCATTGCAAACTATACTCCTAATATTATGGAGGTCTTTTCTAAAGGAAACTCATTAGTCGAAAGGTCTATATATTTTATTAACCTTGGTGATTGGGTCAGCTGGTACTTATCACAGCTTAGAGGAGTGGACGCAGTTGAGATAGATGTTATAAATTATCTTAAAGGAGAGCTTTCTAAAGTTTAAATTGTTATAAGATAAAATGTTTTTTGATTACGGAGGCCTTCATGGAAAATGAAGGCCTCATTTTTTTATCCACTCTACTTATAAAATATACCCTACAGAAACTAAGCGATTACCCTACCATTCAAAGGTGGTATATTCTTTGTCCAATAATACACATATATTAAAAAATCATAATATGTTATCCTTAATGAGTGTCCTTTTTTATGCAAACATTGATATTTTCTACGTGAAACATTCTCAACCATAGGGGTATCTAATAGTTCTAGTGCCTATACTTATGGATATACGTTACAATTAGAACCCTACACCCTTTATTAGACTCTTCAATATGATGATTCATCTTCAAAGTTGAAGTCTTTAATTGATCTAATTAACTTTTATTAAAAAAAAATTTTGAGAATGAATTATTTTAAGAATGTGAAGAATGGCACACAAATAGTGCTAATTTTTCTATTTTCTATTTTATCAGTTTCTGCTACGTTCGCAAGTATAAGCGAAGGAAAGGTAGGCGAGAGAATAGAAGAGAGCGAATCCTCGCAACTAACAAACAATGGAATTAAAGACCTACGAGTTTTTAACCAGACAACCCCAAGCGATATAGATGGACGGGTTGAATTTAATATTGATGCAGCATTCGCTATGTCAAAAGCTCTTGTTTCATTTGATCTACATGTTGTGGGTAATACCCAAAGTAGAGAAGTAAGAGTGGGACAAAGCGGAAATGTAGTTTTGAAAAATATGCCTAACGGTGAATATTTTAATTTGTCTTTATCGATAGATGGAAATAACTTTGTTCAGAACGAATCTTTTCAAGTTACAGCTGCTAAGTATACCTTTAGCAGCCAACCTACTTTAACTACTTGTTCTACTATATCAGGAAATGATTGTGCCGGCAATTATTATACAAGAAATGGTTTAGAAACAGGAAGTTCTTATAATACTGTAGGTAGTTTTAGACCTTGTGGTTTTGATGTTAACAATTCTTGTCAAGCCGTAAATCATGAATACTGGCACTGTATTGATGGGAATTTATCATCACCTCCGCAATGGAATCTATATACTGAGACAAACTATCAAGGAGTAGGAATTTCCGCTCTTACAGCAAGTAGACTTAACTGGATTATTTGTAATTACGATTACAATGCATCAGAAGTTGCAGTAGCAATTTGGTATTTAACCAACACAGGAGGATCATCAAATAGTATAACAATAGCTGCTCAAAACGCAGTTACAAGTGCAGACGGATCTGAGAATAGTATGATTTTCTATAAATCTAATAATAGTTCATACCAAGATATGGTAGAATATGAGTGTCGATCGACATGTAATATTGTAGCAAACGCAGGATCTAATGAGACGATTTGTTCAGGAGAATCAGTAGAACTTAATGGATCAGCAAATTCAGGCTCATCACCTTACACATATAACTGGGGAGGAAATAATGGTGGCGGATCTACGCTTACAGAAGAAGCAGAGAATGGTATAGTCGGAGGAGGAGCACATGTTGATAACGTTCAAGCTAATTACTCTGGAACAGGCTATATAGAATTCAATAGTAATATAGGCGAGTATGTTCAGATGACAGTTAACGGAGCGTCAAACGTATCATATGTATTGGAAGTTAGATATGCATATTCTAATTCATCTACGATTCCTATGAATGTAAGAATAAATGGAAGCGATGAAGGGAATTATGATTTTATCGGTACAGGATCAGGAGATAACTGGGAATGGCAACAGATAGGAACATTTACTCTTAATTCAGGGAACAATACAGTACGACTAAGTTCAGTTATAAATAATGGAGTTGATGTTGATATGATCAGACTAGTAGAAGTAGGTAATTCATCATCTTCTTCTTCTATAACAGTTTCTCCTTCATCTACAACAAGTTACGAAGTAACAGTAACAGACAGTAACGGATGTACAGCGACAGATAATGTAACAGTAACAGTAAGTTCAAACCCAACAGCAAATGCAGGCCCAGATGTAAGTATCTGTTCAGGAAGTTCAGTAATACTAACGGCATCAGGAGGTGCAAGTTATGTATGGAGTAATGGATCAACAGGATCTAGTATATCAGTATCACCAGCAACGACAAGAACATATACAGTAGAAGTATCTGATTCAAACGGATGTACAGCAACAGACGAAGTAAGAGTAATAATAAATAATAATCCAACGGCAACGATAACAGGAGGCGGGATATCGATATGTTCAAATGAGACAGCTGAATTAACGGCGACAGGCGGACAGTCATATATCTGGAGTACAACAGCAACTACGAGTACAGTAAATGTAGGATCAGGAAGTTACACAGTAACAGTAATAGACAGTAACGGATGTACAGACAGTGCGACGGCTACAGTAGAAGAAGAAGGCTGTTCAGAGATAGGAGACTACGTATTTGAAGATTTAGATGGAGATGGAATACAAGATTCAAATGAATCAGGACTAGGTGGTGTATCCTTTACGTTAACAGGAACAAAGACAGATGGCTCAACAGCAGTTACACAGACAGTATTGTCATCAGATGGGACCCAGGATGTAGATGGAGACGGAATAATAGATGCATTAGGATATTACAACTTTACGGATATAACACCAGGGAGTTACATAGTAATAATGAATAAGCCAGGAGGATTTACAAATACGGCATTAAATGCAGGCGGTAATGATGCAATAGATAATGACTTTTTTGATAATAATAATGGAACAAATATTACATCAAAAATAACAGTAGGATCTAACGATGATATAAATGATGTAGATGCAGGATTAATTAAGCCAGCATCTATAAGAGGAACAGTAGGAGAAGATACAGACGGAGACGGAGTATCTGATGCAGGAATAGCAGGAGTAACATTGACATTAGTATCAAAGAAATCAGGGAATGCAGGCGGAGCGGTTACAGATGTAAACGGAGATGTAGTAGATCCAGTAGTAACATCAGATGGAACCACAGATGTAGATGGAGACGGAATAGTAGATCCAGTAGGCTCATATTATTTCGGAGAACTAATGCCCTCTATTTATGCAGTAGTAGAAACACAGCCTTCAGAATATACATCAGTATCAGATGAAGATGGGTCAGATGACGGAGATGCAACAGATGGAAACGGAAGTGATCCAGTAAATGATAGAGTTGAAGTAACGCTTACATCAGGAGAGAATGATTCAGACAATGATTTCATAGAAGAGCAATTGGTATCTATCGGATCTATGGTATTTGTAGATAGAGATAACAGTGGAACACTAGATGCAGACGAAACAAAACTTGTAGATGCATCAAAGAATGGAATGATTTTAATGGAATTATTTGAGGATTCAAATAATGATGGAGAAATATCAGGATCAGAAACGACAGCGATAGCATCAACGCCATTAAATGCAGATGGGACATATTTCTTTGGTGATCTTAATGAAGGGAACTATGCTGTAGGATTTACTCCTCCTGCAAGTTTATCATTGAGTTCTACAGGCAATGAAGGAGATAATCAGACAGATGATGATGATAACGGAATACAAGCAGGAGGCGATGGATCGTTCATAATATCAGATGTAATAAACCTTACAGCTGGAACAGAACCTACAAATGGTTTAGAATCAGGTACAGGATTAAACCAAGATGATAGTAGAGATGACAGTGGAGATATGACAATAGATTTTGGTTTATATGAGCCAGGAGCAATAAGAGGAACAGTAGGATCAGATACAGACGGAGACGGAGTATCTGACGAAGGAATAGCAGGAGTAACATTGACATTAGTATCAAAGAAAGCAGGGAATGCAGGCGGAGCGGTTACAGATGTAAATGGAGATGTAGTAGGACCAGTAGTAACATCAGATGGAACCACAGATGTAGATGGAGACGGAATAGTAGATCCAGTAGGCTCATATTATTTCGGAGAACTAATACCCTCTATTTATGCAGTAGTAGAAACACAGCCTGCTGATTATCTATCAGTATCAGATGAAGATGGATCAAATGATGGAGACCCTACAGATGGAAACGCAAATGATCCAGTAAATGATAGAATCGAAGTAGTAATAGAATCAGGTGAAACTGATGAGACAAACGATTTTGTAGAAGAAGAGTTAGGATCTATCTCAGGAGATGTAACAGAAGATACAGATAACGATGATTTAGGAGATGCACCATTAGCAGGAACTACAGTAAGCCTAGTAGATAAAACTACAGGAGCGACAGTAGCGACAGTTGTGACAAATGCAGTACCTACAGACCTAGATGGAGATGGAGTACTTGAACCTATTGGAGCTTACTACTTCGGTGGTTTACCAGCAGGAACGTATACAGTAGTACAGAATGATTCAGCTCTTCCAGCAGAATTTACAGATGTACAAGATGGAGATGAGTCTAATGATGGAGATGCTACAGATGGTATGTTTGATCAGGATGATTCTATTCCAGTTGTTTTAGGACCTGGAGAAGATGATGATTCAAATGATTTTATCGAAGAGCAGTTAGGATCTATCTCAGGAGATGTAACAGAAGATACAGATAATGATGATATAGGAGATGCACCATTAGATGGAACTACAGTGAGCCTAGTAGATAAAACTACAGGAGCTACAGTAGCGACAATGGCGACTATTACGGTACCTACAGATCTAAATGGAGACGGAGTATTAGAACCAGTTGGATCATATTACTTCGGTGGATTACCAGCAGGAACGTATACAATAGTACAGAATGACTTAGCGTTACCAGCTGAGTTTACAGATGTAATGGATGGAGATGAAACACTAGATGGTGATCCTACGGATGGTGTAATGAATCAAGATGATTCTATTCCAGTTATCTTAACACCTGGAGAAGATGATACTGCAAACGATTTTATCGAAGAGCAGTTAGGATCTATCTCAGGAGATGTAACAGAAGATACAGATAATGATGATATAGGAGATGCACCACTAGGTGGTACTACAGTAACTCTGATAGATAAAACTACAGGAGCTACAGTAGCTACTATGCTTACTAATGCTACTCCTACAGATTTAGATGGAGACGGAGTATTAGAACCTATTGGATCATACTACTTCGGTGGTTTACCAGCAGGAACATATATAGTAGTACAGAATGATTCTGCATTACCTGCAGGATATACAGATGTACAAGATGGAGATGAGACTCCGGATGGAGATGCTACAGATGGTATGTTTGATCAGGATGATTCTATCCCAGTTGTTTTAGGACCTGGAGAAGATGATACTGCAAACGACTTTATAGAGGAGATTTTAGGATCTATCTCAGGAGATGTAACAGAAGATACTACTAGTGATGGAGCAGGTGATACACCACTAGCTGGAACTACAGTATCACTTATTGATAAATTGACAGGTCTTGTAGTAGCAACTATGCCTACGATAGCAGTACCTACAGATTTAGATGGAGACGGAGTATTAGAGCCAGTTGGATCATACTACTTCGGTGGTTTACCAGCAGGACCTTATACAGTAGTACAGAATGATGCTGCATTACCTGCAGGATATATGGATGTACAAGATGGAGATGAGACAAATGATGGAGATCCTACAGATGGAGTGTTTAATACAGACGATTCTATTCCAGTAGTACTTGCTGCAGGAGAAGATGATACTGCCAATGATTTCATTGAAGCACAAGAATTAGGCTCTATCTCAGGAGATGTTACAGAGGATACAGATAATGATGATATAGGAGATGCACCACTAGGTGGAACTACAGTAAGCCTGATAGATAAAACTACCGGAGCTACAATAGCAACTATGGCTACTATTTCAGTACCTACAGATCTTAATGGAGATGGAGTACTAGAGTCAGTTGGATCATACTATTTCAGTAATCTACCAGCAGGAACATATACAGTTGTACAGAATGATTCAGCATTAGTTGGATATATGGATGTACAAGATGGAGATGAGACTCCAGATGGAGATGCAACAGATGGTATGTTTGATATGGATGATTCTATCCCGGTAGTTCTCACACCTGGAGAAAATGACGAGGATAACAACTTCGTAGAAGAAGTTAACCTATCTATCGGATCTTTAGTATGGAATGATGTTGATAATGATGGAGTAAAAGATCCAACAGAAGATGGAATTGCGAATGTACTAGTTAGCGTATTTGAAGATGCAGATGGTAACGGATTACCAGATGATATCAATGGAGACGGAGTTATTACAGCAGCAGATGCAGTAGGAAGTGATGTTACAGGATCAGAAGTAGATACAGATGGAGATGGACTAGCAGATGATAATAACATGGATGGAGTAATCGAGCCACTAGGAACGTATTACATCGATCAGTTACCAGCAGGTGACTATGTAGTAATCATAGGAACTGCTCCGTTATCACCAAAAGCAGATGGCCAGGTAGTATCTATGCTATCTTCAGATGGAGCAAATCTAGCTGACGATCAGACAGATAATGATGACAACGGATTACAGTTAGATACAGATGGAGATGGGATAAAGGATAGTCCGATAAGTTCAGGAACGATCACATTGGCAGCAGGAACAGAGCCATTGAGTGCAGTAGAGTTTGGAGATATAGAGTCTACAAACGCAATCGATTCGAATGGAGATAACACAATTGATTTTGGGTTCTACATACCAGCTCACTTAGGAAACATAGTGTGGTTAGAAGATGATGCAAATGGTGTAGGGAACAACATGTATGATGTTGGGGAGACGCTAGTAGAAGGAGCAACCATTAGTCTATTTATAGATACAAATGGAAATGGCATCTTAGATCCTGCAGAAGAAGCAGCACCGATACAGACGATGATGACAGATGCATTTGGAGAGTATGAGTTTAATGGCTTAGCACCTGGAGTAGACTACATAGTAGGCTTCGATCAGGCTACAGCTACAAACGTACCTGGAAATGCCTTAACGTTTATCCCTGTATTCAGTTCTACCTCATTGATGGATGATAACAGTAATGTAGATCCATCATGTGGATGTTCAGATGTTATTAGCTTAAGTTCAGGAGAGAGAAATAGTACTATAGATGGTGGACTTACTGCAAATTCAGTAGTAGCTATTGAGCTAGCAGATTTCTCTGGTAGACATAATGCAAACAGAGATGTAAATGAGCTAACGTGGATTACAGCAAATGAGATCAACAATGAGAGATTTATTGTAGAGAGATCATTTAATAGTGATAGTGATTTTGTAGAGATAGGAACTGTAGAAGGAAACGGAAACAGTAACAGAGAGCTTACGTATAACTTTGATGATAATAGTATTGCAGAGTCAGGACTCTATATCTATAGACTGAGACAGGTAGACTACGATGGTACGGAAAGTATCGAAGGTCCTATAGGAATCAGAGTTGATAGAAAAGTGAAAACATCAGTTAATGTTTACCCTAATCCTGCAAGGGACATGGTTAACTTTGAGATTAACTCATCTGATATTGCAGATCTGAAAGTAACGATGTACAATGTAGCTGGAAAAGTAGTAGTACCATCACTAGCGAGTACAAGACTTGAAAGTGGAGTAAACGAACTGACTGTTAATCTTGATGGAGTACCAGTAGGATCTTATATACTAAGAATTCAGGTTGGTCAACAAGCTTTTGTTAAGAAACTTTCAGTAATAAAATAAATTAAGTTTTAAAATATCATTCTTAAAAGAAACCCTGTCTGGTAATACCAGATAGGGTTTTTCTTTTTGAATCTAATCGGAATCTAGATTCTATCAACTCATATTTTAATCAAGTTGCTTCAACTTAATTGATCTTCATGGCTATCCATCCTTATTTCAACTGTATAATTGAGTCTATAGCCCAATTCTACCCTTTGTTAATTGTCTTCCCTTTACAAATTTTAATTTAAGAATAAAAAATCTTTTACCATTTCTCATTATCCATGAGATCGGTTTTTGTACTGTTTTTAGTAATTATCCTCTAACTTTTTAAAAAAACAGCCCAAATCCTTAAAAAAACCTCAAAAATCGATCAAATAAAGACAAAATGGAATTAAAGAAATCTATCTGTATTGCATCATTTAAAGTTCTGACACTAAAATTTAAATAGGGGAATAGGTTCAATTCTCTGTCTTTCTTATTGGATGCCCGTTTTAAGCATTCCTTAATCAGAGAAACTTCCGTCGATTTTTTAATAATAGAAATTAAATTTTTTGAGAATGAAAAATATTAAACCCATGAAATTGAGTGTCATGATGGCACTTTTAGTTCTATTTTCTTTTTCTTTTATCCACCTGGGATTAGCTGAGAGCAATAATGCAACCAGCCATTCTAGTGTAGTCTCTAATGAAAAAGAAACAAACTTTATTAACACTGAGATTAAAAATTTCAAAATAAGCAATCAAAGTAACACTGATGTTATTGATGGTTGGGTGGAATTCAATGTTGATAAGGCTTATGCCAAAAAGGAAGCAATTGTTTCTTTTGGATTACATGTTGAGGATAATCCTCAAATAAAACCGACCATTATTGGAAAGGGAGGTTTTGTTAAATTAACAAATATGCCTAATGGCAAATATTTTAATTTAACCCTTACTGTTGAAGGAAAAGTTTTTA
Organism: uncultured Saprospiraceae bacterium; assembly: GCA_964509175.1. GTDB lineage: Bacteria > Bacteroidota > Bacteroidia > Chitinophagales > Saprospiraceae > JAHDHU01. The sequence continues at coordinate 1,965 of CAZDWO010000004.1, read as the reverse complement.
CTTATAACAAAGCTTTTGAAATAAAAGCAGCAAAGTATGTTTATAGCAACTTGCCTACTCTTGTAACCTGTTCTACTATTAGTGGAACAGATTGTTCTGGAAGTAGTTTTTCTATAAATGGGCTTCAAACTGGTAGTAATTACAATACAAGTGCGAGTTATCGGCCCTGTGGTTTTGAAGTGAATAATTCATGTCAATCTATCAATCATGAAAGATGGCATTGTGTGGATGGAAACTTAGCATCACCACCTCAATGGAATGTATATTCTGAAACAAATTATTCTGGAGTAGGTATAACTGCTCTTACGGCTTCTAGAATTAACTACATAATTTGTAATTATTCATACAATGAATCAGGAGTTGCTTCTGCAATCTGGTATTTAACTAATACGGGTGGAAGTGCAAACTCTATTTCTAATGCAGCGATTAGTGCAATATCTAGTCCCGATGGGTCTCAAAATAACATGGTGTTTTTTAAATCAAACAACAGTTATTACCAAGACATGGTTGAATATAAATGTCAGGTAAATTGTAATGTAACTGCAAATGCAGGTTCTAATCAATCAATCTGTATAGGTAATTCTGCAACATTGCAAGCTTCGGCAAGTTCTGGAGCATCACCTTATTCCTATGATTGGGGTCAAGGTAGTAGCAATGGAACAGTACTTAATGAAGAAGCAGAGAATGGAACTGTCGGAGGAGGAGCTGCGATTGAAAACTATCAGTCTGGTTATTCAGGGACTGGATATATTGAATTTTATGGTGCTAACGGAGAATATGTTTCTATTCCTGTATCTGGAGCTACAAATGCAATCTATTCTTTAGAGGTTAGATATGCCTATGATGCTACGGATATAGTCTCAATGCAATTTAATTTAAATGGTACTAATCAAGGAAATTATGACTTTATAGGAACTGGATCTGGTTCAAGTTGGGAATGGCAACAAGTAGGAAATTTCAATCTTAATTCAGGAACAAATACATTTAAGTTCATAACAATACAAAATACAGGTGTTGATATTGATAGAATAAGATTAACAGAAGTAGGAACTTCTTCATCGATCATTACTGTTTCTCCGACGAGTACTACTACGTATACAGTAACAGTTACAGATAATAATGGTTGTACAGCAACTGATGATGTTCAAGTAACTGTAATTTCTGAGATTCCTGTTGATGCTGGACCAGACGTAAGTATTTGTAGTGGAAATTCAGTTATACTTACTGCATCAGGAGGAACGAGTTATGCTTGGAGTAATGGAGATTCAGGTAGTAGTATAACAGTAAACCCTTCAGTAACAACAACATATACAGTGACTGTAGCAAATTCAGACGGATGTTCTGGAGAAGATGATATTACAGTTTCAATAGATGGTAACCCTAGTGCAGCAATTACTGGAGAGCTAGAGGTATGTCCAGGAGAGGTAACTATCCTTACAGCAAGCGGTGGTTCTTTTTACGACTGGGCACACGTAGGTGGAACAAATGACCCTGCTGCTGTGACAGTTGGACCTGGAACGTATACAGTTACAGTTATAAATTCTGATGGCTGTGCAGATGAAGAATCGTTTACAGTAGAGGAATTAGACTTGCCAGTTGCTTCATTTGTAGCAGTAGATGCTATATGTAATGAGGATAATGGACAAATCAGCTTGACTTTCCCAGATGCTCCAAATAGAACGAATATAGAGTTCAGTATAGATGGAGGAATTACTTATCCATTTAATACCGCTGATGATGTAGGAACTTTCAGTATTGACAATCTTGCAGCTGGAGGCTATGATCTATGGGTAAGATGGGGTAATGAAGACTGTCCAGTTGAACTAGGATTTGTCGTAATAAATCAAGGAGGAGTTCCAGTTGCAGATGCAGGTGGAGATATCTTGATATGTTTAGACGAAATTTCAGATGCAGTATTAGAAGGATCAGCAACAGGCGGATCTGGAGGATATTCATATCTATGGA
>CAZDWO010000003.1:32023-93554 GCA_964509175.1 uncultured Saprospiraceae bacterium | reverse complement strand
GAATTTCATTCATGTTTCACTAACCTATGCACTTTCAGTGCATAGTACTTAAGTTGATGCATCGTTACATTTGTTGAGATACTGGTCTCATAGTTCTGAAACTTTCCATTAGTCTATAATCAGAAAAGAATAATAGATTTTTAGCAGGTATCGATACCGCAATCCTATCTGACTTCACAATCTCTTGAGCTGTCTGCTCCCAATATTCATCGATTAGCATCATAGAAGGTGGATAGTTCGCATCCATTTCAAGTTTATAAAACGGTTGCGATTGGGGATTCATATGGGAGAAATCTTGAACACTTACACTGTTCTTTTCATTAAACTTATCTGCTAAGTTTCGCATAGCTGTGTTGTCGACAATTTCTTCATCTAAGCCAAATTCTTTAAGATGCGACTCTGAAATCATTTCAAATTTATCTCCAATATCTAAAACATAGCATTTTACGATTCCTTCAGCTATAGGAGATGTAATTATTTTATTTCCAGGACTATTTTGAGTGAGTTTAATTCTTGGATCATTTTCGCTTTTCACAACTGGGAATATACTTCTACCCAAAGAGACATAACCTTCTCTTTCTTTTTTGATTTCTTCAATCGGTTTGTCTAGTTGAGGTTTTACCTTTTCTGAATGATTTTCAGCAGGTTTTACGGCATCCTTTTTTTCTTTTGTTCTAAAGAGTTTTTTGAACAGGCTCATTATATTTTAATTTTTAGCATTCTATAATAGATTATGTTTCTGATTACTCCTTAGCAACAATAAACATTTTCTGCTGATTTACCTTGTCTCCCTTAAAACTTAAAACATACGAACCATTAGAAAGCGAAGAAACATCTAGGTCGACTTCTGATTGAAAAGTATCGATATGTTTACCCATCATTTTTTTGCCATCGATAGAGTAGACAGTTAGTAGTTCTACACCACTTATGCCCTGTATGTGTAAAATGTCCTTGGTGGGAACTGGAAATATTTTAGGATTAATTACAATTTCATTATCATTATTAGATACTGTCGAGCTGCCATAGAATTCTATTTCTCCGACTGCACTCCATATACTTACTCTGGTATCACCAGTTTCATTATATCTTCCGTAGCCCATTATTTTTAGATAGCGTACATCAGGAATGCTGATTTCATATTGATTAAAGTCTGTTGTATTTGTAGCTGTAAAAATCATGTCTCCCGTAGTAGGTAAATACCTTGTAAAGTCTGATTCTTCAGTTCCAGTAGATGATGCCCAAATCTGAAATCCGAAAGCATCGGACTTATTAGTTGTAGTAAACTGTAGGAGTTCTATCTGAGCCAAACCTCCCATATCATAAATGATATATTCTCCATCTCCTCGGTAATCTCCTGCTACTATGTCGCCATCATCAGCAGCCCATACTGTCTCATTGTCCTTATCTAAAGTATTCATGGCGTAATTGAATTTATCCACTCCATTTACTTCTTCCCTAGAGAAGGAATGTAATTGGACTTGATCATCAGGTCCTCCGGTTCCTACATTAATGAGGTCATAGAGGTCTGTTAGATTTATTCCATCTTGAGTAACGGATAAGGTTCTTACTATATCATCTCCACCTGGATCTTGAGTAAATCTTACTGTGCCCATTCGTATAGTAACCTCTGGGTTTTCTGTAACAGAAATTGTAACCGTCGTACTTCCAGTACCTGAATCAGGAGTAACGCTTATCCAAGAATCGCTAGATTCGGCAGTCCAACTTACATTGGCATTAATCATAACATCGTTGTCAGAGGCAGTAGCTGGCAATGTAGGTAAACTACCCAGTGTTAGAAACTCCCCAGGTACAATTGTACAAACTCCATCTGTTATGCTTTCGCCCAAATTATTTAAAAAGCAAGCTCCGATTCCATAACCGACCATTTCATCAGTAGTAGGTCTATAGGTTCCTAAATCAGCTCCTTTACCCTCTGAGCCAGATCCTGAAAAAGTAAATATTTCTCCATCGGAAGTAGCTGTAATTCCTGTTTCTGCAAAGCCTCCGTTGCTTTCTCCAATGCTAGTTCCACTAAAAACATTTCCATTGTAGTTCAATGAGGTTCCTAAGTCTCCGTACGAATCAGGCATATCACCAGAGATAACATCTGAAACATTCGGGTCACCGGCAGTATAATAAATCAAGTTGTCTGAAACTGTTCCAGTGGGATCTGTAGTTCCTTTATCAGCGTTGTAGAATAAAGGGGAATTTGTATTTACTATAGAGTTGTTAGAAACATTGATATTTTCAGATTCTTGATAATCGTTTGATAAATTGTTTGCAGTACAAGGAACTGCTGGGTCTACACCTCCACCTAAAAAGGTAATGCCGTTATTCCATATGGCTTGTTCCATTACGGTAATGCAATCTTGAATGTAGTTATTTGTAATATTATGATTGGCATCTGTGATTCTTATTCCACCAGTTCCATCTACGTCCTCTCCTAGAAAATAGTTTCCATCTACAGTAGCTTCAGAGCCATGACGTAATACTAAGGATCCACGGCATCTTCTGAAGGTGTTATTTGTATATATATTTCCTTTGCTCTTATTAGAGATGATTTCATTTTCTCCGTCGGCTTCTACAAAGTAGTTGTTGGTAACCGTTGCATTACTATTTACATTTTGATACTCACTAGTACCTATTCTTATGGTTTCACTATCGTTTGCATTACTGAGTGTAGGATCGACCTTTGCATATTTATAGAAGTAATTATTACTGATGGTATGACCTACCGTTGCACATGGGTCGTCTTCTGCATTAAATTGATACTCGGCTAAGACCAAGGCTCCTGCACTTTCCTTATTCATAAAAGAACAGTTGATCACAGAGTTAAAAGTTCCGTATAATACAACCCATCGATGTTTTGTAATCGAGTTGTTTTCCATGTCTTCTATAACGTCTTCAGGATCTATCGCTAATCCATCGAGGACACAGTTCTGAATCGTACTATGATGTGCATAATCAGTTCCATCTCTAAATTGTATAAAATTGCTCGCCCCAAAACCGCCTTCCCAATGAAAACCATCTACCACCACATAGTCTCCTCCTATATTCATTTGCATACCTCCTGTAAACTTTACTCCTCCTGGACTTTCTGCTCTGAAAGTAATCGGATTGCCTGATTCTCCATTACCTATAAAATCTATCCGCTCATCAGTGTCGTAAACCCCATTGGACAATATTATTACATCTCCAGCCACGTAGGTCTCATTCTGTAAATCCTCAGGGTCAGAAATGGTATAGGTCGTTTGGGAAATTACAGTTACTGAAAAGAGTAGTGACAATAGGGTAGCAATAGAAAAAATGGATGTTGAATAGTTGGAGCTTTTCATACGAATAAAAAATTTTGTTTGAGTCAAATCAGAGTGCCAATGTTGGCGATTTAAAATACAAAGGAAAAGATGGAATAGTGATGAAATTTAGTCCTTAAACATCCTTTTAGCTTGACTAATATAGCCCCAGCGGTCGGGCTTGTACTCGACTAGGTAATATTGTCCAGAAGCATTTTCGATAGAGTAAAATTCTGGATCTATTAAAATGTTCCCAGTACTGGAGATTATTCCCCATTTTCCATCGATTTCAAATTTGGCGTATTGAGAAGAGATGGCATTATTCCATTGATATCTTATAGGTTTTATATTATCTAACTGAAGATCTTTTAAACCTCCTGAGTTGAGTAAATAGATGTCATAGCTTTTGTCTTTTCTTACAATAAAACTATTCCAAGAAAAGGGAAGCACTTTATCAAAAGTAAAATCCCACATGTCAAGCTCGGCCTTAGGATCTAATCTTTGTTCATTTTTAAAATCTTTTTTGTTAAGTACGTAGCGACCACCTTGTAAGTCGAAATAATCTAAGGGCTCTGCATTTTCCATTGCGTTTCCCTCAGTGGCTATTATGAATCCTTCTTTTAGTTTCTTTCCGTTTCTGTCGATGGCAATTACTTTTCCTTTCTTGACTACACTAGCCTCATGAGCGGTAAAGTATCCGATGCTATCATATTTTGGCTTTTCTATAAAAGCACCATCCATATTTATAAATCCAAATTTCCCATTGAGCTTTGCAGCAGCTCTACCTCCTCTATAAAAGCTAACTTTTTCAAATTTATAATCGATTACCTGATTCCCATCTTCATTTGCATATCCCCATTTTCCATTTTTGCCTATTGGGAATAAATTCACGTATTCATTTGTAACTGTATTCTTGTTGGTTTTGCAACTGGCTAATATTACGAGGGATAAGAAAAGTGTTTTTAAGAACTTTGATTTCATATTTTAGCTGTCCTTCGAAGGAAAAATAGGAGATGATATTATGTTATGAATGGTGTGGCTTAGAGTCCTGCAAATAGTGAAAGGATTTTTATTTAATAATATTCAAAAGTAAACTCTTCAATATTTCCATTTAAATAAGTTCTCGTTTCTGATATTGGATAATTATCGTCATTGAATTGAAATTCTGAAGTAAAGGATGAAGAGTTTGTAATCGTTTCTCCTGTAGGATCTAGGAATACACTATAGTTCGTTACTGATTTGTAATTACTATTGGGGAACTCAATAAAGTAATCAAACCCATAATGATATGGGTTGTTCCCATCAGCTTTGCTTGCCTCTGCTTTACCGACTAAAGTATTATCAGGTGTTAAGGTCGTAGTATTCATGCTGCAGTTTTCCTCATTGTATTCCCAAGTTTGCGAATAAGCTATTAATCCATTTGGGAAAAGTGAAGTTGCTTCTGTCGGCCCACAGTTTGAATTATATGTAGTTGTTTTACGTTCTTGCAAATCCCATATCGAACCATTTCTTTGATACCTTTCATTTATTAATTCATTAGAGGATTGTCTATAAATTTTATGAAGTATGCTTGGACTTGTGGGCGGGATATCGATTGTTTGGAATAATGTATCTAAAGAGTAGACATAAGATGATTCTTGTAAAAGGTCGGTGCCATTTTCAAAAATTTTATCATTTGAGATGTAGCCATCCGCATTATACATTACTTCATATGAACGTCCATTAATTTGAGTTCTTTTTTTCAATCGTAATATTTGAATTTCACAGTTTTCACCAGTAAATCCATCTGGGCATTCACATATACCTTCAACACAAATTCCATCGTTTAGGCATGAGATTTCGTCACACGGTTCAGAACAACTAGTAACAATTATAAGTATTGTTAGGATGAATATTGATTTGATGTAATTGAGTGAGTTCATTTGTTGCTTTATTGTATTCTAAATAACGGTTTTGATATGTGATATATCGCTACTTAAGATAAGTACAATAAGCCACAAAAATGATTATTCACGAATTAAGTTTTTGTAAGAAGAAAGTGTTCAGCGATATATGCGTCATAATTTTAATCCATTTGGATTGCCAATTTCGCATGAATAGTATTAACAATCATTGTTATTAAAATTAAAAAGCCATCACAAATCTGCAATGGCTCTTTTAAAACTTTGGGCTAGACCCATGTATAAGTTACTCCTATTTCTTAGGCTTATTCTGTTTCTTCATTGCTTCTCCCATTCTTTGTGAGGCAGCAAATGAGGTTACCATATTAGACAACATGTCTGATGCTTGAGAAGGAGAGTTAGGAAGCAGTATTAGATTACTGTTTACATTTTCTCCCATGGACTGTAGCGTATCATAATGCTGAGTTACTACAATCAGTGCGGAGGCCTCTTGTGAGTTTATGCCTACCTGGTTGAGTACCTCTACAGACTCCTCGATTCCTTTGGCGATTTCTCTTCTTTGGTCAGCGATACCTCGACCTTGTAGACGCTTACTTTCGGCCTCAGCCGTAGCCTTTGCTACTATCTTAATTCTTTCCGCTTCCCCCTCGTACTCTGCAGCGGTTTTTTCTCTTTCTGATGCATTGATACGATTCATTGCATTTTTTACGGCTTGGTCAGGGTCGATGTCTGTTACCAGAGCTTTTACGATTTCATAACCGTAGGTGTTCATCGCTTCTGAGATTTCATTTTTTATGGCAACGGCGATGTCATCTTTTCTTACAAAGACATCATCCAGCTTCAGCTTAGGAACCTCAGCTCTTACTGTATCGAATACATAAGAAGTAATCTGGTCATGTGGATTTTCTAACTTATAGAAAGCATCATAAACCTTGTCTGGCAGAATACGGTACTGTACAGATACCTTTAGTTTTACAAATACATCATCGAAGGTCTTAGTCTCTACGATTACGTCTAGCTGTTGGATTTTGAGATTTACTCTACCCGCTACAGAATCGATAAATGGAATTTTTAAGTTAAGTCCAGATTCTCTGATGCTCTGAAATCTTCCTAGTCTCTCAACGATGACACAGGTCTGCTGTCTTACGATAAATAGACCGAGAGCTATAGTGATAAATGCAAGAAATATTAATGGAATAAAAAATACTCCTGCTGCTAATAAAGACGGAAATAGTAATGGCATAGTAACTTGTTTTGTTTGTTCAATGTAATCAATCTCTAATACATCTGATAAGTTCCTACTTATCTACGAGATGACCTAATTATTCGACGGATAATTGGTAATTAGAAATAAATACTAGAAAAAGATAGTTTTATGCCTCAGGCTCTATCCCCAGCACAGCAGGATTCATACCCATGCTGCTAAAACCTCCATCATGGAAGAGGTTCTGCATGGTTACATATCTGGTATAATCAGAGAATAGACTTACGCAGTAATCAGCACAGGCATCTGCCGAAGCATTACCGAGAGGAGACATTTTATCTGCATAACTAAAGAACTGGTCAAAACCTTTTACGCCACTACCAGCAGTCGTCATGGTAGGAGACTGAGAGATGGTATTTACTCTTACTTTTTTCTTCATCGCATAGTGATAGCCGAAGCTTCTTGCAAAGGACTCTAATAAGGCCTTCGACTCTGCCATCTCACTATAATCTGGGAATATACGCTGAGCTGCGATGTAAGAGAGACCGAGGATTGAACCCCACTCATTCATCGCATCGAGCTTATAGGCAGTCTGCATAACCCTATGGAATGACATCGCTGATATGTCAAAGGTCTTATGCATAAAGTCATAATTTATATCGGTATAAGCTTTTTTCTTACGGACGTTTAACGACATACCGATAGAGTGTAGGATAAAGTCCATCGGTCCTCCTAGGATTTCCATAGACTTGCTCACAAGATTTTCTAGGTCTTCTAGGCTAGTAGCATCTGCTGCAATTACCTCACAGTTTAGTTTTTCTGCTATTTTTTGGATTCCTCCGAATCTTAGAGCGACTGGTGCATTAGTCAGTACAATCTCTGCTCCTTCTGCTACACATTTTTCTGCAACCTTGGAGGCGATTGATTTTTCGTCGAGTGCTCCGAATATGATTCCTTTTTTACCTTTTAGTATCCCGTTGGCCATGAGTTCTTATTTGACCGCAAAAATAAAAAATTATTCTGCCGAGGCAAGGAGTTCTTCTGCATTGGCCATGGCTCTGTCTGTTGGAGGGTCGCCGCCGGACATCATCTTGGCGATTTCGTGGACTTTATCTTTGCCATCGATTTCTTTTACATGGGTATATGTACGGTCTTTTCCATGCTCCTTATAGATAAAGAAGTGCTTATCTGCTCTAGAGGCTATAGGAGGTGAGTGGGTGATTGAAATGACCTGATGGTCTTTGGAAATACTCTTGAGGATTTCCCCCATTTTTAAGGATACCTCTCCTGATACTCCAGTATCTATCTCATCGAAAATCATACAGGGTAGAGAAACAGCATCGGCCACTATAGATTTTATACAGAGGCTGAGTCGAGACATTTCTCCTCCAGATGCCACATCTTTTATAGACTGGAAAGTACTGCCGACATTAGAGGCAAAGGTAAATTCTACCTCGTCGCTTCCTGTTGCATTGATCGGTTGATCGCTTTCTAATTTTATTTTTAGCTGAGCAGATCCCATGGATAGAAGGCTGAGTAACTTATGTACTTTTTTCTCAAAGGAAGGAATCGCTTTTTTCCTTTTCTCTGATATTTTTTTGGCTTTAGCCAAAAGTTCTTTTTCTGTAGCAGATAGCTGAGCGGTCAGTTTTTTAATCGTACCACTGAGGTCAGAGACTGCATCTGCTCTAGTCTGTAAATCATCTTTGATGGAAATCAGAGTTTCTACATCTTTTACTCGATGCTTGCTGAGTAGCTTGTTTATACTGTCTTGTCTCTCCCGCAGCTGATGTATTTCATTTGGGTCAAAATCTATACGAGTACTAAATCCTTCTAACTCAGTGGTAATGTCTTGCAGCTCTTCTTTATTTGATAAGAGTCGCTCATAGATTTTTTTAAGCGTCTCATCTGTTGAGTCCAGTTGGGAGAGACCGTTTGTGATTTCTGTTAGTTGCTGAGTGATAGAGGTGTCAGATTGTGATACTAGGAAGTCTAGCTTGCTAGCGAGAGCTTTTATCGTTTCTGCACTTTCCATCAGTGCTAGATTCTGAGTAAGCTCCTTTTCTTCTCCATCTATCAGTGCGACTTCATCAAACTCCTTAAGCTGAAAGAGGATAAACTCATGTTCTTGGTTAGAAGATTTTTCTTGCTCTAGTAGGGCAGAGAGTTTACGTTTATCGCTTTGATATTTTTTATACTGCTCCTGATAGAGAGAAACATGATTTTGATTTTTTGCAATGGCGTCTAGAAGAGTAATCTGATAAGATTTCTGTTGTAGACCCAGCGTATCGAACTGCTGATGCATGTCTATGAGATGACTAGTTAGTTCTTTGACTATAGTCAATGTGCTCGGCGTATCATTTATAAAGGCTCGAGACTTTCCTGAGCTGGCTATCTCTCTTCTTATAATAAGTGTATCCTCATAATCGAGGTCGTTTTCCTCAAAGAATTTCTGTAGCTGATAGTTCTTTATCTCAAAGTCTGCTTCTACCACACATTTACTAGACTGGTCAAAGAGGACCTTGGAGTCTGCTCGTTTTCCCATAATAAGACCGAGTGCTCCGAGGAGTATGGATTTACCGGCTCCTGTCTCACCAGTGATGATGGTCAGTCCCTTATCGAGATTGAGGTCTAGCTTCTCGATTATCGCATAATTCTGTATATATAGCTTGGTCAGCATGTGGCGGCAAAATTACTCAGTACTCTGATTTAATAGGCCATATATGGCTTTAATTAATTAAGTAATGGAAGTATTGAAGGGTCTGCACTGAAACCCAACTGTATTGCTCGGTTATAATCATTCCTAGCTTCCTGTTTACGACCTAGTGTAAGAAGGGTCTTACATCGTTCATGATAGTAGATTCCCTTACTGTTATTATACTGTATGGCTTTGTTGAAGTCTGGAAGTGCATCAGCCTCTCTTCGCAGCTTACGCTTGCAGATGCCAGCCTCATACCACAGGTCTGCATTATAAGGATTTATCTTTAGGTAGGCTTCGATATCAGCCAGTGCAGCTGGTATGTCACCTCTCATATTATTCATGATGGAGCGATTTAGATAACCGACGGCATGATTTGGGTTGAGTTGTATACCCATATTGAAGTCTTGGATGGCGGCTTCTAGCTTATTCATCTTGGCATTTATGGCACCTCTATTAGAGTGATACTCGCCAGTATTTTTCTTCCATTTCTCATATTTGGTATTGGAAGACTTTGATGCTTGTTCTGTAGATTTTTGTATTTCTATCGCCTTATTATAATCTGCCAGTGCCTTAAACCAGTCCTGCTGATTGGTCGAATTAAAATACAATCTACCTCTAGAATTATAAGGAGCAGCTTCATTTGGCTTAAGCCGAATGCGAGCACTGTAATCCGCAAGAGCAAGGTCTATCTGACCTGCATCTCTATAATAGTTGGCTCGATTGCCATAAGGTAAAGTAGTGTTTGTATAATACTTAAGAACATGGGTCCAAAGTGTCCCAGAATTTTTCCAGATTTTATTTTGGTTGAAACTCATAAAAGCAAAACCCAGAACTCCTGCTCCATATACCGCATAGGCTGGAATTTTAAACTTCTTAGACTGTATGAGTTTATCAAAATAATAACCCATGATAAAAAACAATCCGAAGTAAGCGATATAGGTAAATCGGTCTGCCAGGAATCCCTGACCAGCTCCCAGAATCTGCAACAAGAAGAAAATATTAAACGTAAAAAACAATAGTCCGAAAACAACAGCTTTAAATTTCTTTTTAAATCCATACCATAATCCACCGACCAGTACTGGTGCTATCAATATCGTAGGATAGAACCAAACAGGAAATGTAGTCGGATAAGGATAAAGCGGAGACATACGATATGGAACTACTGCTTTGACCAGATAGACGATATATGAGTAGGAGCCTATAAATAACCGTTGCCATATAGGGTAAGAAGCATTGCTCTCTAGAGAGCCTTGGTCCTTTAAAACGAAGATGGCTAGGATTCCTGCTCCTAAGGAAAGAGCAAAATAGAACCACTTACTATAAACATCTTTCCAAGTGATTTTTTGCTTGAGCAAGTAATCTATAGCTATCATAGACATCGGAAGCACAACTGCCTGGACCTTAGAAAATAAAGAGAGGATAAAACATAGTAGGATAGGGATGAGGTAGCTCTTATTTTTGTTTATCGACTTGGCGTAAAAGAATAAAGCGGTCAAATAAAAAACTCCATACAACACATCTTTCCGCTCTGTAACCCAGGCTACAGATTCCACCCTCATAGGATGTATTCCGAATAATAAAGCTACCATTATGGCTCCTCCAGTTCCTAGCTTCAGCTGTAAGCAGAGTAGAAAAACCATTAAAACACAGAGCAGATGCAAGATGAGATTATCGAGATGCCAGTAGAAAGGCTGGTCTAATCCGAAGGCCTTATTCTCAACTAAAAAAGTCCATGTACTTAATGGATTATAATTTCCGATAACTGGGTCGGTAAAAATCTGTTTTGTATTGGCCCAGAAATTTCCATCTGTAAGAGAAGTGATGTTAGAATTCTCATAGAAGTTCTTATCGTCATCCCAGTTTACAAAACCATTGTCCAGAGCAGAAGAAAATATAATACCAGTAAAAATCAATACGCCGATTATCGCAAGAGTTGGAAGTAGCTTGGATTTAGTTTTTTGAGGACTCGCTTCTACAGATTTCTTTTTAAGCTTTTTGTTTGCAATTCCTTGCAGCTTTTGTTCGGCAATTTTTTCTTTTCTGGTTTTTTTCTTAGACATATATAGAAAATCTATATATAAATATAAGAAATATGAAAACCATTACCCAAAGCAATCTTCCAGCTGACCAGCCATCATTAGCATCTTGAAGCATCTGGTAGCAGCGATAACATCTGCTCTTGCATTTCCAGCAGGTGCAAATCGTTTCTTAAATAAGATAGCATGCAGTTCGCTCAGAGTAGGCCATTTATAACCTCCACCTCGTTTTCCAGGGAGTTTACAGTAGAAGGTACTCTCTTGCATCAGGCAGTAGCTGGCAGCATTATGTAGATTATGACGGATTCCGGCTCTGATAAATTCTGCTCCGACTATCATCTCATTCATATTGAGATTATGAGCCCAGAGAAAGTCGGTTTCCTCTAGAGATTCACTGAAGGCTTTTAGAATATCCTCTAGCTTCTGTCCCTTCTTTTTAATGTCCTCCTCATCGATGTGGCAGTTTTTTATCTTATCCTCATCAAAGCTGTAGCCTTCTGGATTTACTATAAAATCAAAATCCTTAATCGGCTTTAAATCTGTATCGAGTATAATCCATGATAGATGTACGAGTCGAGGCCATACAAAGGTGTCTGTAACTGGGGCTTTATAGCTTTTGGGCTTACCTGCTCCAGAAGCGTCAAAAATCATATGTTTCATCCTTCCATTATTTGAGTTACCATTTTATCTACTAATCCGACAAATGTACTTTGTGTTAAGAAAAATTGCTTGCTCTCTCCATTAATATTCAGCTCTAGGCCCAAATTATATCTATTGGCTCTATCTAGGTGACAGCATATTTTGGCAGAGGGAAAATGCTGCTTTAGCCTTCGTTCGACATTGCTGCAGTACATGGTATCATCCTCATTGAGCTCAGCGAGTGTTCTTCGATTTTCTATCTGTGAGCTGAGAGTAACCAGTCCGATAATCCCAGTACTGGTGGATGGAATTTCCTCTCTTAGACTAATATTACCTTCTATCAGTCGTCCTATGAGTGCTCCGATAATATATTTTTCGCCTTTTTTATAAAATGGAAGGTCGCTCATATTTTTGGCTACAGCCAAAATCCTTTCCTCCTCTAGTGCCTTCCATAAATCTGCCTCTTCCATAAATTCTTCTAACTCCACATCAAGTAATTCCTCATCTAAGTGCTCTAGTTGAGAATGACTAAAATAATCCTTCTGATACCCTACTTTTATCTTCTTTTTCATAGAAGTGTAAAGATAAGTGGATAATATGGATGCTATATGATAGAATTGGATACGCAGACGTTTAGACCTGAAAACTAAGTACTTTAGTGCTTTAATAAGTATGGAATTTACTACAGCAGAAGTGGCTTCGCTATTGAAGGGAAGCGTAATAGGAGATGAGAACCTTAAGCTTACAACATTGAGTAAGCTAGAAGAGGCAACAGAAGGCAGCCTGAGCTTTCTAGCCAATGATAAATATGAGTCTCTATTCTATACCACCAAAGCTACTGCAGTCCTCACACACAAAGACTTTAAACCCAAAACAGAAACAGCCGCTACCTTAATTGCGGTAGATGACGTATATGGCTCACTCACCATATTAATGAATGCGATGGGAGGAGATAATTCTATCCTGCCTGTTGAGATATCTCCCTTGTCCTTTCTAGACAAGGAGGCAACTGTAAAGGGAGATATCGGAATAGGAGCTTTTAGCTACGTAGGAAAAGCCAATATCGGCAAAAATGTACAGCTTGCCAGTCAAGTGTATATCGGTAATGATTGTGAGATCGGAGATAATGTAAAAATCTATCCAGGTGTAAAAATCTATCACAATTGTAAAATCGGTAATAACGTAATAATTCATGCAAATGCAGTGATCGGTTCAGATGGTTTTGGGTTTTCTAAAGACGAAGCAGGTAAGTATATAAAGATGCATCAGCTCGGTAATGTGGTAATTATGGACGATGTCGAAATCGGAGCAAACACTGTCATAGATAGAGCCTCACTAGGTTCTACAGTTATACATAAAGGAGTAAAACTCGATAATCTTATACAGGTTGCTCATAATGTAGAAATCGGAGATGATACGGTAATGGCTGCACAGGTAGGAGTTGCTGGGAGTACTAAAATCGGTAAAAACTGCATGGTCGGTGGTCAGGTAGGTTTTGTAGGACACTTAAAAGTGGCAGATGGAGCTCAGATACAGGCACAAAGCGGAATAGCAGGTTCTGTTAAAGAAGAAAATGCAAAGCTATATGGTTATCCCGCTATAGATTACAATACGTACCTTAGAGCCTTCGCCACGATGAAGACTTTGCCAGATATGGCAAAAAAATTGCGGGCATTAGAAAAAGAAATCCGAGTATTAAAACAAGGGAAAGATGACTAGCCAAAGAACAATCAAGAGAGAGGTTTCTTTTGAGGGAATAGGACTTCATACAGGTGCCAGTGTAAAGCTTAACATAAAACCTGCTGAGGAAAATCACGGAATTAAATTTCTGCGTACAGATTTGGCTGAGGCCAAAGTTTTTAAAGCCGACGTAAACTATGTAGACTCTACAAATCGAGGGACCTTCCTGAAATCTGGAGAACAAGGAGTTGCTACGGTAGAGCATCTCATGGCCGCCCTAGAAGGAGAGAAAATAGACAATGTACTTATAGAATTAGATGGACCTGAGATTCCAATTATGGATGGTAGTGCAATAGCTTTTTCTAAAGGACTAAAAGATGCTGGTATAGAGGAGTTAGAAAAAGAACAAGAGGTTCTGATTATAGAAAAGCCTATAGAATTTAAGGATGAGCAGAGTGGTGCTCACTATACGATACTACCTAGTGATAAGACTGAGTACATGGTAATGGTAGATTTTAATTCTTCTGTATTACAGAAACAGTATGCTCAGTTTTCTGAAGACCAGAGTTTTGAAGAAGAATTGGCTCCAGCCAAAACCTTTGTTTTTGCAAAAGACCTCACTCAACTGCTATCACAAAATCTAATAAAAGGAGGAGACATCTCCAATGCCATCATATATTCTGATGAGACGCTAAGTGCAGCCGAGATAGAAGAGCTAAGCTCTAAAATGGGCAAGCAAGGCTTAAAAGTAAATTCTCAAGGCATTCTGAATAATGTAGAACTCAGTTATCATAATGAGGCAGCTCGACATAAGTTGCTCGACCTGATGGGTGATTTAAAGTTACTAGGAGCAAGAGTAAGAGGAAAAATAATAGCAGATAAACCAGGACACACTGGAAATGTGGCTCTTGCCAAAATGCTCAAAACCGAACTAAAGAAACAAAAGAAACTTAAGGGTAGACCGATTTACGACCCGAGCATTGCTCCTACGCATACAGTAGAAGATATCAAAGCCATGCTTCCACACAGATATCCATTTTTACTTGTCGATAAAATCATAGAACTCTCAGATACAAAGGTTGTAGGCATTAAGAATGTAACCTTTAATGAAGAGTTTTTTAATGGACATTTTCCAGGTAATCCGATATTTCCTGGGGTGCTACAAATGGAAGCTCTCGCTCAAACAGGCGGAATTCTAGCCTTGTCTACAGTAGAGGAACCAGATAAGTATGACACCTACTTCCTTAAAATGGATGGGGTAAAGTTTAAAAGCAAAGTAGTGCCTGGAGATACGATGATTCTCAAGATGGAATTAATCTCTCCGATAAGAAGAGGACTCTGCCACATGCAGGGAACCGTATATGTGGGTGATACAATAGTGTCAGAGGGAGAATTAGTTGCACAAATCGTTAAAGCCAGATAGTGAATAATATCCATCCCAATGCTAAAATAGGAGCCAATGTTTCCATCGGTGCTTTTGTAACGATTGAAGAAGATGTAGAAATCGGAGAAGGAACTGTCATCGGACCTAATGCTGTAATCCTTAACGGTACTCGTATGGGTACTAATTGTCAGGTCTTCTCAGGAGCAATCGTAGGCTCTATTCCACAAGACTTAAAATTTGAAGGAGAGGAGTCCTTACTAGAAATCGGAAACAATGTAATCATCCGAGAATACTGTACATTAAACAGAGGTACTAAGGCAAACTATAAAACTCAGATAGGAAACAACTGCCTGCTCATGGCTTACGTACATGTCGCTCATGATTGTATAATCGGAGATAATGCCATCCTAGCAAATAGTGTAAACCTCGCAGGACATATAGAAATCGGGAAGAATGTAATATTGGGTGGATTGACCGCTATACATCAGTTTGTGAAAATCGGAGACTATTCTATGGTAGGTGGTGGCTCACTGGTACGTAAGGATGTACCACCATTTATAAAAGCAGCTCGAGAGCCTATCTGTTATGTAGGAGTAAATTCCATCGGACTTAGAAGAAGAGGCTTTTCTAACAAGCAGATAAACCATATACTGGATATCTATAAGATTCTATTTGTAAGAGGTTATCCTAGAACTAAGGCGATTACCATAATAGAGACTACTATTCAGGCTACTCCGGAGAGAGAGATGATTCTGGACTTTGTGACGAGGTCTGATAGAGGTATTATTAAAGGATTCAGGGCGATGTAGTATGGATATCATTTTAACAGACCTGTCTAAGCGATTTGAAAGAAACATGGTTCTTAAAAAATGTAATTACCATTTTCAGTCTCAGAAAATTTATGGAATTAGAGGGTCTAATGGTTCTGGAAAATCTACCTTACTTAAAATAATCAGTGGTTATCTTTCTCACTCATATGGAACTGTAAATTATCGACTCGGAGATAACGAAATAGAAAGGGCAGAGGTTTTTAAATATCTATGCTTTTCTGCTCCTTATATAGACTTGGTGGAGGATTTTAATTTACGAGAGATGTATGATTACCATAAGTCCTTTAAAACTATGAGTACTTCTAATCAAAAGGAGTTTAGGTCTTTACTAGACTATGACATCATAAAAACGGATAAGTTTATACGTAATTACTCCTCTGGAATGAAAAACAGAGTGAAACTTGCTTTAAGTATATTGTCTAAATCTGAGGTTTTGATTCTAGATGAGCCCTCTAGTTTTTTAGATGAGGCTGGGGTAGAGTGGTTTATTGATTTGCTCTCTAAGCATCGAGAAAATAAAATGATTCTAATTGCTTCTAATGATAAGAGAGACTTTGCTCTATGCGATACGGTCTTTAATATTCAAGATATCCAATCTTAATCTAGACGCTTTTTTAGCTTCAGCATTTTAGACTTAATCTTTTCTAATTTGAGAATCGCTTTAGATTTATAGACAAAGGTTTTGTTGGTACGTAATTCTCTCTGAGCACCTATGAGGGTGTAGCCTTTTTCTTTAACAAGGGTATATATTTTTTCTAGCTCTTTTATATCCTTTACAGTAAACTTGCGGTCTCCGTTTCTGTTCTTCTGTGGTTTAAGGTTTTTAAATTCTGTCTCCCAGTAACGGATAAGTGAGGTGGACACGTCAAACATTTCTGCGACTTCCCCGATAGAATAATAAAGCTTAGTTAGTTCTTTGTTGACTTGCATAGCATTTACAAATACCCTTAAAGATATTCAATAAACCGATAATATTTGCAGAATCAACTGTTAAGGCTAGGTGGAGCTATTTATGTCATTTTTAACTGAAGTAGTTTTCAAGCTTTATTTAAATTTAAGAATGGATAATGAACAAATACTCGAGCTTTTTGGTAAAATACTTATCTCTAAAACCTATGATAAATCTGCTAGATTTCTGAAATCAGACCTTAAAGATTTAAAACAAACGGATAGGTATAAAAACCTGTTTTCCGAAATGACTCAGGTTCAAAAAACAGAATTGGAAAAATTGTCTAAGGAAATGTTGTCTGGAATTTTATTCGATTTTCTTAAAATATTTGAAGAAAATAGAGAATTCAAGTTAATCTATGAAGCAGAGGGAAAGAGAGTTGACCTGGTTCAGATTAGTGAAATGCTCAAGGCCGAACCAATTATTGAAGGAGGCTGGATTGATAGATTTAGTATGTATTCTGATAATGGAAATTCTGTTTAAAAAGTCTCCTCTTTTGAAATCTTCTCTCAAACTAGAGTTGCGTTGCATTTTCTTATTCTAAAGAATTTGCTTCTATACAGTTTTTTAAATCTTTCAAAATGTAAAATATGGTACAGATTTTGGACTGGTATGTTTCATATATATAAGAAATGATATATTTAAAATTATATATATGTACTTAACTGATATTAAGTAACTTACAATTTAGTGACACGTTAGCTTACACAAGAGCTTGAAATAATCAATAACTGATTAATAGAACGTGATCATGATGTACTTAAAAAAAATAGGGTTTATTTACTTACTTGCTTTAGGAGCAATATTTAACCCATTATCCTTAATTGGTCAAATCGATGTAGTTTCAGGAGACTCGTCTTCAGAATGTTATGTGGAAGCTTCCTCTAACGTAACATATTCCTTTAATCTGCAATTTACAGGAGTAGATGCAAATTCCGTAACGCTCAGTACTACTGCAGTAGGAATAAGTTTTTCTAATCCAGTAGGCGGAAATAATGTAGGTGCTCAGACTGTAGACTATAATGGTTCTTATGCTCAAAATATGCTACATGCATTTGTGGTTGATCTTTCTGCTATCAATAATGTAGGAGTAGTAAATATTACGGCAACTGTAAGTGGAGTAGATGGATCATCAGATACCTATAATTTTGCTCTAAGTTTTGTAAGTGCTAATCCGGTTAGCTCAGTGACATGTAATTCACTAGTTAATATAACCTTAGATAATGACTGCCAAAACATCATACATCCTGATCAGATTTTAGAAGGCGGTAATTATGCTTGCTGGGATTTATATACAGTAAATGTTGTAGACCAAAATGGTAACGACCTCGGTAATATGGTAGATCATAATCATATCGGTCAGACACTTAACGTTCAAGTTATAGGGCCTAATAATAATATTTGTTGGGGACAGATAGCCGTTGATGATAAATTCGGGCCAGTTTTTCAGTGTCAAGATGTAGTTACCTCTTGTGTAGCAGACATCAGTCCGGGTGCGAGCCTTTCTAGTGAGATTTATGTAAATATTCCTCTGAGTGCTGATATATCTAGTCTACAAATACAGATGGGAGCTACACCAGTAAGTAATCTGGTAGGATCTCTTATTTCTGCTGAAGGAATACACGTATCTCTAGATATTACGCATCCTGATTTATCAGAGTTGACTATAAATCTTATTTCGCCGCAAGGCACAAGCGTTCCTTTTACAGACTTTGCAGGACAAAACTTTACAGACTTTACAGGTGAAAATCCTAATGGTACATGGAATGTAATGATTATAGATAATCAGGGCAATGGATCTACAGATCTTACCGTGGGTACCTTAAACGAAGTATCATTTTTAATAAATCAGGTAGGAGGAGCTATTCCATTTCCTATACCTGCAGGGCTTACAGCGACTTTTATTGGAAATGACACATATACCGTACCTGCAGGATTGGATGCTTGTAGTGAGACGACTATTCAGTTTACGGATAGTGTGCAGTCCCCAGGCTGTAGTTCTGATTATGAGCAGATAATAACACGTACGTGGACTGGTGTAGATGAGAGTGGTAATGTTGGTGGATGTGAGCAGACGATTTTTATATATCGAACTGGCTTAGAGGATATTGTTTGGCCAGTAAACCTTGATAATATTTCTGCACCGGCACTGAGTTGTGCAGTATATGGAGAAACAATTCCTCCAGTTTCTGTAACCGGTGTACCATCTGGTTATCTATGTTCTAATATAGAGTTCCTCGATCCAGAAGATGCAGTTTTTGATAAATGTGAGAAGAGTTATAAACTTATCCGTACATGGACAGCGATAGACTGGTGTAGCGGAAACGATCTAGAATATGAACAAACAATCCTTGTAGAAAATGACACAAATCCAATAATAAATTGTCCAGCAACCCAGAGTATCTCTACACATCCATACTCTTGCAATGCAGAGTATAATGTGGTAGCTCCTAGTCTAAGTTTTACCTGTTCAGAAATTTTTACCTGGACAGTTGCTCAGTCTCCTAATATGAGTGGTCCATTTTCTGTGATCGGAGTATCTGGAAATATGAATTCTGGATTTACCATTTCGGATTTACCGCTAGGAAGAACCTGGGTAAGATATCAGGTAGTCGATGATTGTGGAAATAGAGCGGAGTGTGTATCTGCAGTAGATGTCTCAGATCAGATAGAACCTTTTCCAGTATGCGATGAGTTTACTGTAGTTTCTATTCAAGGATTAGGAAGTTCTTTGGCTTTAGCCGAATCCTTTGATGATGGTAGTTCTGATAACTGTGGTATATCTCATTTTGAGGTACGTAAGCTAGTGGATATCTGTTCTAATAATACTTCTTTTGGCCCTTCTGTGAGATTCTGTTGTGATGAAGTAAACACTAGTGTACAAGTAGAACTAAGAGTATGGGATATATCCAATAACAGCAGTACTTGTATCGTAGAGGTTTCTGTGCAAGATTTATTGCCTCCACATTTCACCTTCTGTCCTGATGATATAACGATTGCTTGTGGATCGGATGCATTTTTAGATGATGACTTTACCGGAATACCAATCGGTATAGACAACTGTTCTACTTTACCATTAGAAGCCCCTGAGCTAAATATAGATTTAGACAATTGCGGAGAGGGTATAGTAACTAAAACGTGGACAGTTTTCGATGAGCAAGGCTTTAAAGATGTTTGTGTGCAAAACATATTTGTGCAGAACAATAGTCCTTTTATGGACAATGATATTGTATGGCCCTTTGATTATGATGTAACAGGATGTAATCCCAATGGTTTAGAACCAGATAATCTGCCAGATACCTTTGATGAACCAGATTTAAGTGCCAGTGATGTATGTGATATGGTAGCTTCTACTCATATAGATCAGGTTTTTCCTTTTGGAAATGGAGGTATTAAAATACTTAGAAAATGGTCAGTTATAGACTGGTGTCAATATGACCAAAGCACAGGTGTAGGCTTTTGGGAATGGGAACAAATTATTAAATGTACAGACGCTTCTGGAGCCATTCTAGCTGCTAGAGGGGTTATAAAGACTGAGTATAATGATCCTGTAAATAATGCCATGGTTACCATGGATAGCGATGCAGATGGATTTCCACAAACAATCGTTAATGAAGCTTCTAATGGAAGTTATGAATTTACTGATCTAATCCAAAATGAGTCCTACTCGATATCTGTAGAGAAAAGTGATGATCCGCTCAATGGAGTTTCTACCTTAGATATGGCACTTATACAGCGACATCTTCTACGTATAGCAGAGCATGATAGTCCGTATAAAATTATCGCCTCTGATATCGATGGTAATGGAATAGTGTCGGCGATAGATTTAATCCATTTGAGAAAAATGATTTTAGGAATCTTTGTAGAATTTCCTAATGATCAGAAAGAATGGAGATTTGTAAAAGAAGATCAAGTTATTCCTGATCCTACGGATCCATTTCCATTTATAGAAGTAATAAATATATTTGGAATAGATCAGGCGTATAATCAAGAAGACTTTGTAGCGGTAAAAATAGGAGATGTAAATGGAGATGTAGATCCTATAAATGCTAGAAATACTTCTGATACGAGATCTTCAGAAACTACTAGTTTGACTGTACAGAGCTATGAGCAAGGTAATGAGTATGTAACAGAATTCAGTTCTATAGAAATCAAACATATCGTTGGTTTCCAGATGAGTATCGGTTTAGAGAATGAGGAGATAGAAGAAATCATTCCTCATGTTGATGGGATGACTCTAGAGAACTTTGCTATGCATAATGATTATTTAGCAGTGTCTTGGCATGGACTAGAAGATTATGAAGTTGACGGTCCTTTATTTTCAGTAGTAACCAGAAATGAAGTAGAACTAAGTCTCACTGATAATATCGTACCAGAACTCTATAACGAGAATTTAGATATACTGTCTATAGAGTTAGAAACGAGAAGAGATGAAGTAAATACCACCATGCAGCTTCATCAGAATAGCCCTAATCCATTTGCAAGTTCTACACAGATTTCCTTTGAAATAGGAGAAGCGATGGAGCTTAATCTAGGGATATATGATTTACAGGGTAGATTGCTTATGAGTAAAAATATAGAAGGAACTAAAGGATATAATGAGTTAACGATAAGTGCAAGAGATCTTCCGACCGGAGTATTATACTACCAGTTGGATTCTAAACTAGGAAGTCAGATTATGAAAATGATTGTAGTTGAATAAGAAGAGTTAAACCCTAGTTGACATTAATAAAGGGCTTCTACGTAAAGTAGAAGCCCTTTTTAAGTTCGTGGGTTTTCGCAAGTGATAAAGTTGAGTTCTCCTTAATGGAAAGATTGATTCTCTACTTTTGATCTTTCGACCAGAGCTTTATATTCTTCCGGAGATAAACCATCCATAACATAATCTATCGGGTTAACCGACTTTCCATTTTTGCGTACTTCGTAGTGACAGTGGGGTGCAGTTGATAAGCCAGTATTACCTACTGTACCTATTTGTTGTCCCTTTTTAACCTTCTGCCCTTTTTTCACCATGATGTCCTTCATGTGTGCATAAAGTGTCTCATAACCATAACCATGGTCGATGGTAACACTATATCCATAGCCACTACGTTTTTTCTTAGATATTTTAGATACTTTACCATCACCTGTAGCCTGGATAGGAGTTCCTTCTGGAGCAGTAAAGTCTATTCCTTTATGTAATTTTTTAACCTTATGTATCGGGTGTATTCTCCAGCCATAGCCAGACATATACCTTATTTTCCTTTTTAGTTTATCCTCTTGTACAGGTTTTATAGAAGGGATAGAAGATAATTTCTCTTTTCTATCTAAAGCCATAGTATAGATGGTATCTAGAGATTTTTTCTGGAGCTCTAGTTTGTACCTAAGCTTTTCTATTTTTTCCTCAGAAGCCTTTATCAGGTTTCCAGAACTTCCAAAACTCTCTAACTCTTTAAATCTATTGGTTCCTCCAGTTCCACCATCCCATATATTTTCATCGATTGGGTCTAGCCCAAAAATCATACGATGCACCTCTGCATCCTTAGACTGTAGATTGTCTAATTGATTAGAAATTTTCTGTAAATCATCACTTAATGAGGAGTAGCTATATTGTAATTGAGTAACGTGGCGTTCGAGAGATTTTTCCTTTGGAGAAGGAAAGAAGATGTAAAAAACAGCAGCGACAGTGATAGACGTAAAAATTACAGCAGAAAATATTCCACTGTACCGCTTTATGCTTTCCTTGCTTTTCAGCGTGACCTTTTCATAGCGTAAGGTCTGAGGATTGAATACGTATTTCTTATTACTCATGGTTACTGTTTTTTAAGAATTAGTACTTTTGCACAGATTCTAAATACGTATGATCGTGGGATCGAACGGCGGCAAAAATAGCTTCCTACTTCTGAATAACAAAATATTCTCAGAACAAATGTTAAAAAAACATATAGGAAAAAAAGCCATAAGTAAATCGCTGATATTCTAAAACTTGTACCACAATCATGAGTAAAAATTATATTAACAATTATTGTAATACGTAATCAACTGACTTAGTGAATGAAGGCTAATCAAATCAGAAAAACATTCTTAGATTTTTTCGAAAAAAAAGGACATGACATTGTTCCATCAGCACCTATCGTTGTAAAAAATGATCCTACGCTGATGTTTAATAATGCTGGGATGAACCAGTTTAAGGACTACTTTCTAGGGAATAAAACTAGAAATAATCCCAGAGTGGCAGATACTCAGAAGTGTTTAAGAGTAAGTGGAAAGCATAATGATCTAGAGGAAGTAGGGATAGATTCCTATCATCATACCATGTTTGAGATGCTCGGAAACTGGTCTTTTGGTGATTATTTTAAAAAAGAAGCCATCGACTGGGCTTGGGAATTGCTGGTTGACGTATATAAGCTGGATAAAGATCGCATCTATGTTTCTGTATTTGGAGGAGATGTAAACGAAGGTCTAGGGAAAGATGAAGAAGCAGCTGATTTATGGTCTGCTCACGTAGATAGAGATCGGATTCTATACTGTGGTAAGAAGGATAATTTCTGGGAGATGGGAGATACTGGTCCGTGTGGTCCTTGTTCTGAGATACACATAGATCTCAGATCAGATGAAGATAGAGCTAAGACTCCTGGTAAGGATCTAGTAAACGAGGATGATCCACTAGTCGTAGAAATATGGAATCTTGTATTTATTCAGTTTAACAGAAAAGCAGATGGCAGTCTAGAAGATCTTCCTGCTAAGCATGTAGATACAGGAATGGGTTTTGAGAGATTGGCCATGGCGATTCAGGCCAAAAAATCTAATTACGATACCGATGTATTTTCTGAGTCTATCACACTGATAGAAAAAGCCTCAGGTATAAAATATACAGGTAGCTATGAGCTAGATGCTAAGACTGACATAGCCATGAGAGTAATTGCTGATCACGTCAGAGCGGTGAGTTTTACGATTGCAGATGGTGAGCTTCCGAGTAATACCGGTGCTGGATATGTGATAAGACGTATATTAAGGAGAGCCATCAGATATTATTACTCTTTCTTAAATATAAAAGAACCTTTTGTACACACACTAGTGGAGCCACTGGGAGAATTTTTTAAAGAGGTTTTTCCAGAATTAGAAAAGCAACATGGCTTCGTAGCCAATGTAATTAAAGAAGAAGAAAAATCCTTTCTGCGTACCCTAGCAGGAGGTCTTAAGAGACTAGAAAATGTAGAGATACAGAATAAGGTGCTG
Source organism: uncultured Saprospiraceae bacterium (assembly GCA_964509175.1). Lineage (GTDB taxonomy): Bacteria > Bacteroidota > Bacteroidia > Chitinophagales > Saprospiraceae > JAHDHU01. The sequence goes on along the minus strand of CAZDWO010000003.1, from coordinate 69,719 downwards.
GCAGGAGAGGTAGCTTTTGAACTATATGACACTTATGGTTTTCCAATAGATTTGACGAGGCTGATTGCTTCAGAAAAAGGCTGGTCGATAGACGAGGACGCTTTCGCGAAAGCATTAGAAGCTCAGAAAGCTAGAGGTCGAGCTGATGCCCAAAGAGAGACAGGAGACTGGATGATCGTAGACAAAAGCAGTGAGGTAGAATTTATAGGCTATGACCATTTACAATCCAATAAGTCAAAGATTCTAAAATATAGAACAGTCGCTGAGAAGGGTAAAAACATTTTCCAAGCGGTTCTAGATAAGACTCCATTCTATGCAGAAGGAGGAGGACAGGTAGGAGATAGAGGAACCTTAAAAATCGGAGGAGAAAACATAAAAGTCCTAGATACCAAAAAAGAAAATGATCTCATCATCCACTTTTTAGAAAAACTTCCCGCTGATCTAAATGGAGATATAGAGGCTAGTGTAGATGGTGCAAGAAGAAAACTCATAGAAAATAATCATAGTGCGACCCATCTCTTACACTCTGCTCTGAGACAGGTTCTCGGAACGCATGTACAACAGAAAGGATCATTAGTAAGAGAAGATCAGTTGAGATTTGATTTTTCTCATTTTCAGAAAATGACTGAAGAAGAAGTGGCACAGGTAGAGAAAATCGTAAACCAAAAGATTAGAGAAAACATAGCCTTAGAAGAACACAGAAGCATCCCTATAAACGAAGCCAAAGACGCTGGAGCCATGATGCTATTCGGAGAGAAGTACAGTGACCATGTACGGATGATAACTTTCGATAGTAATTATTCTAGAGAGCTCTGTGGAGGCTGTCATGTAAACCATACAGGACAGATAGGTTTGCTCAAGATTACCAGCGAGTCAGGTATAGCAGCAGGTGTAAGAAGAATAGAAGCGATAACAGCAGACAGTGCAGAAGAGTACGTAAATAATAAACTAACCGAACTAGCCTCTGTAGAGTCCTTATTTAAATCTCAGCAAAGCGTCAGTAAATCTGTACTCGCTTTACAAGAGGAAAATAAAGCCCTCAAAAAGGAGATGGAAAAACTCATGGTTCTCAAAGCAGGTAATTTAAAAGGAGATTTAATCTCTGCCGCGACAGAACATGCAGGTGTAAAAGTGATCGCCTCTAAGGTATCGCTAGATAGTAAAGCAGCCAAGACACTAGCACATAACATCGCAACTGAAATATCCTCAGGTGTGGTTTTATTAGGTCTTGAGGATGGTGGTAAGGCACAGCTTATGTTACTTATTACTAAGGATCTAACTGAGTCAAAAAGCTGGAACGCAGGTACTTTTATCCGTGTTCTCTCCAAAGAGATAAATGGTGGTGGTGGTGGACAGGCCTTTTTTGCGACAGCAGGAGGTTCTAATCCAGCTGGACTAGATGCAGCCATTTCTAAATTACCTAGCTTACTAACCTAAGAGAAACACAAAATGAGGATATCTATAATTGTCTCCTGTTTGTTTTTTGCAGTATCCTGTGGAAAGAAAAAAGCAGAAGCTATCTCAGCTCCAGAGCCCGTAAAAGAGATGAAAAAAACTTATGAGATTGCAGAAATAGAAACTGCCATGAATATGTCGGACTGCCTACAAGAATATGCGGACCTAGAGCAGTTATTAAATAAAGATGGAGAAATAGTAATCGTCGTAAACCAATCGATGATAAGCTTTGATGGGTCTCGCCGAGTCCATCCATGTAATCTTCCAGACGGATATGAGGAAGGGCAGCAAGTAACCTTTAGTGGATTTATAAAAGAAGCTCCTAAAGGAGTAAGACTGGCAGGAACCCCATTTAAATTAACATCAATCGTCAGAAGGTAAAATGAGTAAGAAAATCAGATTAGGAGGAGTACCAGAGCACTTTAACCTACCCATACATTTAGCAAAAGAGCGAGGAGACTTTGAGAAAAAGGGCATTGAGCTAGATTGGATAACCTATGACGGTGGTACAGGTCAGATGACCAAAGCACTCCGAGCTGGAGAAGTAGATGCCTGTATTCTGCTCACTGAGGGAATCATAAAAGACATCATAAAAGGCAATGCTGCTAAGATTGTTAGTATTTATGTAAACACTCCTCTTGTTTGGGGAGTTCATACGGGTGCTCAGAATAAATTAGATAACTATAAGGACATCTTTTCTAAGAAGTATGCCATCAGCCGATTCGGATCTGGATCTAATCTCATGGCTGTCGTAGATGCAAATAGTAAAGGGCAGAGAATAGAAGAAGACCAGTTCGTAATTATAAAAAACCTAGATGGAGCCCTAGAGTCTCTCACTGCAGAAACCTCCGATGTTTTCTACTGGGAAAAATTTACCACTAAACCTTATGTCGATAGCGGTCAGCTAAGAAGAGTAGGAGAGTACCTCACTCCATGGCCATGTTTTGTAATAGCAGTAAGAGATGAGATGCTAGAAAGCGATCCTGATAACATAACACGTATGCTCCGAGTTATACATGACAGCTGCGACCAGTTCATGCAAGATCCAGAAGCCATACACCTAGTAAGCAAGCGATACAATCAGAAACTCAAGGATGTAGAAAGATGGTTCCACTCCACAGAATGGGCCATACATGGCTGGGTAAGTAATAAGATGGTAGATAGTGTAATTTATAATCTTAAGGTTGCAGGAATTGTTCCAGAGGAGCAGGAGATTCCGGAGTTGATTTGGACTAGGTGAGGATATTCATCCGACCCAAACTTCGTTTGGTCGGTTAAGCGGAAGTTGCACTTCCGCTTGTGTCATTGCAAATTTCCAATTTGCTCAAGATGAAATCTTGATGTTACATTCGACGAAAGTGCAACTTACGCCGAACTAGTCTAAGGAAAAAATGAAAACAGACTACTTAGAAAGTTTCCTAAGGTATATTATTTGACCACAACCTCTATCCGCTCACTCATCTGATCCACCGTCGCAAATCCTTTAGCAATCAAATGATACTGACCCTTATACTCCAGTATTATAGTAGGAAAACTAGAAACACCCATACTTGACGATTTAGCAAAATCCAGCTTCACTTTTTCTTTCATTTCAGCTGAGTGAAATCGTTTTGTAAACTCCTCCTTATCCATTTTTAGCTCATCTAGAATCGAGTGGTAAGACTCTACGAGATGCATGTTTTTATTGTCTTGATAAAAAGCCTCCTGAGTACATTTGAAAAATTTAAAGGCTTGAAGAGGAGCCATATCTCTTGCGATGACCGTAGCTCTACATGGTGGCTCGGTATCGTAAGTTATCTGAGTATCATCTAGGATTCCATAAGTAAACACTTGCCCTGAAGCCTTATTTACATCTTCCCAGTGATGAGTAAGGAATGATTTTAACTCCGACATGCTCTGCGTATTATAAGGTCGCAATCCACCCATGACAAGTTCGTAATCCAGCTTGTCACTATATTTTTCCATCACATCTTCTAAGTTCTGTCCGATACCGTAACACCAGCTACACATAGGATCACCAACATAAATAAGTTTAGGACGAGGATCAGTATTACTGGACATGGTAAGAGAGATTAGAAGTAATGTAAAAATTAATTTCATAGCTATTTAATAAATGAGAATGAAGGTAAAAGGTTTAGATGGAAGATGAGGCATACTACTTTTTTTATCTGTTATAGAACTAGTAAACCCCATTTGATATAAAATCTTGATTGTATCTTGAGAATTAAATCTCTCTATATGAAGTGGTTAAAATATTTCGAGGCAGACTTCGAGCCAGGCAGTTATTTTTTAAAAGAAATGGACAGGCAGCTCGTTTCTCAATTTGAAAGTATTGCCAAAGCCAAATTGAATTGGAAAAGAATAGAATTATTGGTTGATCCTTTTGATTATTTGATATATGAGGAAAAAACCAATGTCTGTTTGATAAACTGTTCACTCGATTGCCGTGGGTATAGTATTAAAACACAGATAAAGGTGTTATATGTAAACTCTTCGAGACCAGTGTTATTATTTTCATATATGGATCGAGATAAACGTCAAAATATAACTGAAGAACTAGAAATTTCAATAAATACATTTAACGACCCATATGATAACATAGAAGTATATACACTAAAAGATGGGCCTGAGCAAAGATTTCAATTTTTCAAAAATGATAATCTAGAAGTCTTTGGATTTTTTAACTATATACCTCATGAAGGATATTTAGAATTTAACGCAAAAGTTGATGAATCTATTCTTCAAGAGCTCCTTTCAAAATTTGTAAATGACTGGAATGAGGGAGTTCTCGAAGGAGCATCAGGATTAATTCATAATCTGGAAGTCACGGAGGATATTGAAAAGACAAGAGTATATTTAGACTGTGGTTCTGCCGATTTAGAAAATCTGGATGTTCTTTATGGGATGATTTCTGAAGGATTTGTGGGGAAAATATTGGAGATTGAATTGCAAGGAGTTTAAAACTATTATGAAGAGTTAAATCTGTACCGAACTAATTTTCTCACTCATTGAATCTATGGAACTTATAAGTTACATTTGTGTTTTATGATTAGAGTACTTGAGGTATATAAAGAATACTTTTGGGAGTTCTTCAACGAGCTACCGAGAGAGGTAAAGGATAAAGATAGAATATGTACTTGAAATCATTATATCTGTAGATAGAATACCTAAGAAATTCTTTAAGCATGTAGATGATGGAATCTATGAAATTAGAGTGGAGCGAGATGGGAATATCTATCGGATATTTAGCTTTTTTGATGATGGTAAATTAGTGATTTTGTTACACGGCTTTCAAAAGAAAACCCAAAAATTACCGAAGCAACAAATCTTAAAAGCAAAGAAACTAAGAAAAATGTATTACGATGACAAAGAAGAATCCTAAGACAATTAACGAGTATCTGGATAGTAAATATGGAGAAAAAGGGACCGCTAGTAGAAGTGACTTTACACATAAAGCTCAAGCTTATATGGTTGCTGAATTAGTTAAAGATGCTCGCAAAAAAGCTAAATTGACACAAGAAGAATTGGCCCAGAAAGTCCAATTAAAAAGACCTCACATATCGAGAATAGAAAGAGCAGAAACCGATGTAAGAATTTCTACCTTACAGAAAATTGCTCAAGGATTAGGTGGTAATTTATCTATTAGCTTTGATATTTAGTTGTCTAAACCAAGAGAATAAAAATCAGCGTAATCCATAAATCCATCTAATCCGTGATGCTCACAAATACCCTAAAATCTGTGTAAATCTGTGCAATCCGTGGTGAGCCCACTACATAATCCGTAGTGAAAAACCTCCTACAAAAACACCGCATTCATAAACAATCTAAATCCACCATACCAGTAACCCCTAAAAACCGGATTATCCATAAACCCGATGACCTGACCCTTACCATACTTCTGCACAACTAAAGAAGGCGAGCCATTAAGCAAAGCCTCATTAGATGGAGAGATATATCCACTAGCTCTAGCGTCCTCTGTATATCGCATTACAACCTCTACAGCACCACTAGTCGGTTCCGTTAGAAAATGAACTCCCTTTTTCAGACTGTGATAACTAGAGTCAGTATAGCCTTCTGCAAGAGGATGGCTAATATTCATTTCATTTTTAAAGATGGCTCCACCGATTACATTTCCTTTTCTACTGATCTCTGTCGAGACCATTTTTTCTTCTCCTGTTTTGGCATCTTTCGATTTACGTTTTTTGAAATCTACGTCTAGTAAATCATTTTTTACAGCCCATCTCAGAGCGTTTCCTATGCCTATGAGTTTACCTCCATTTTGGATCCATTCGGTGATATTGGCTACCGAGGTAGAATCCAGTTCGCCATATCTTCCTTCTGCCATTATAAGGGTATTGTATTTTTTGAGACGACGTGAGTTTTTAAATTGATGGATGTCGATTTTCGTAATCGGCAACTCATGGCGAACATCCATGGTATGCCAGATATGACCGGCCATATAGCTATTTACACCATCACCTACGATCATAGCGACCTTAGGAAATCTATTATGATCAGCATGTAAGGTGTCCATTCGGGCCTTATACTCATCAGTAAATTTATTGGTGCCAGAGTAAGTTACTTTAGAACTGAGTCTTGTTTCTGTAGGATCTATTTCCGATTTTTTCACTTCGGTATATTCTATATCGTAGGCCAGTGGCATCGTCCATGAAGAGACATCGTAGAATATAGAATCATTAAAATCCGACACTTTCTCAAAGAGGGTTTTGGTCAATATATATTCTTTCTGATCTAGAGCGACAAAGAAATTTCCATCCTTAGTATTGCTGTATTTTATCTGATGCTGATCTAATATGGAGCAGAACGAGGCGATTTTCGCTGCATCCTCATCATTAAATTTATAGCCAGCGATAGGATTTTTTGCAGCAGCTTCTTTTTGGTCTTTATAGAAATTACGTTGATACTCCATGAGCTCATTTTTCATTTCTATAGCGGCCTGCTGAGTAGATAGGCTAGTGGTCACCTGATTCCTAATTGCAAATGGAAAGTTTATACTTCCATTATCTGTCAGCTTATAATGTCCTCGTGTACTTGCCTGCTCGAATAGGATTCCGATGGCACCATTGGCATCCGGATAGGTAGATCCTTTACCATAATAGAAATCATCAAATCGCTTCTTCATAAAGTACTCAGAGCCGATTTTGTCCAAGGCTCTCATGTGATACTGAGCGATGTCCTCTGTAAGTTTTTGGTTGAGTTGTGGAGTGTTGGGATTTGTTCTTTCGGGTACACCCGGTTGGAAAAAGAAAGTCGAGTTAGAACCCATCTCGTGATGATCGGTTAGGATATTGGGTTTCCATGCATGGAAGTTTTTTATCCTTCCTTGGGACTCTGGATGGACGAGTAATAACCAGTCTCTGTTTAGATCAAACCAGTAATGATTTGTCCTTCCTCCTGGCCACTCTTCGGAGAACTCTCTATCATTAGGATCAGGATTTAGATTTTTACTTCTATGCATATTTACCCAGCTAGAGAATCGTTGTAATCCATCTGGATTATAAGAAGGATCGATAATTACGACTGTATTTTTTAAAAGCTTAGATACGGTTTTGCTATTTCCAGCAGCTAGGTAGTAAGCGACCAGCATCGCCGCATTAGATCCACTGGCTTCATTTCCATGTATGCTATAGCCCTGATATAAGACGAGTGGTTGCTTTTTTATATTCACCTCATCAGATACTTTTGGGTCTGTGAGTTTTAGATGTTCTTTACGTATGCTCTCTAGATTTTGCAGGTTTTCTGCCGAGCTAAAAATCATATTTATCAGCGGTCTATTTTCATGAGATCGAGCATATTCTTTGAGGATAAATCGATCACTTTTGCTGGAAAGCTCCTTACAATAAGCCCATAGCTGATCATGCGAGATGTGCCAGTCTCCGATCTGAAAACCCAGAAATTCCTCCGGTGTAGGAATGCTCTGATCATAGCTTATATCCGGCAAATAATAGGTAATAGGCTTAGACTGTGCCGATATCGATAAACTGAAAAGCAGCAGGCATATTATATAATGACATTTACATGAATAAAGAATCGACTGTAAGCTCATAAAACCACTATTTTAGACCTCTCAAAGTAAGCAATTAATGGATATCTTTTTTACCATTTTATTGATTGGAATTGTCGTGCTGTTACTAATCTTTAACGTATACTTCCGGTATAACATACTTAAGGACTATAAGTACCTGATACAGAACAAAGTAGAGTTCGGAGCAGGGCATATTTTTAGTACAGAAAAGATGGAAAAAGAGATAATTCCTCGATACAGTGCTCATGCCGACTATATTAGAGCTTTTTCCAGTAAAATCCGGAAAGCAGCACGGGTTGCCTTTGGTTTAATCGTTCTATTGGTAATCGTTGCTTTAATCATGAAATTTCGATAAGTGAGTTTAAGAATAGGAGTTGTAGGTTTGGGTCATTTAGGGAACATTCATTTGGCTTGTCTTCAGGCTACGGAGTTTGAGGTCGTTGGGATGTATGACATTCGCCCTGAGCGATTAGAAACCATTTCTCAGCAGTATGGAATTCCGGCCTTTGATAATTTGGAAGCCTTAATAGAGGAGTGTGATGCCATTGATATAGTGAGTACGACGAGCAGTCATTATGAGATTGCACATAAGGTATTAGAACATGGGAAACATCTGTTTATCGAGAAGCCCTTTGTAAAGACTAGTGCAGAAGGACAGATTTTAAATTCTTTGGCTGTAGCCAAAAATTGCAAGGTACAGCTGGGTCATGTAGAACGTTATAATCCTGTGATTCAAAAAATTAAAAACTTGGGCTTAAAGCCAAAATTTATAGAAGCACATAGACTCGCTAGTTTTAATCCTAGAGGAAATGATGTATCTGTCGTTATGGATCTCATGATGCATGATCTAGATCTACTCTGCTACATCGTAGATAGTGATATAGAAGAGGTCGCTGCCAATGGCGTAAATGTCATCGAGGATACTCCCGACATCTGTAACGCAAGACTACAGTTTAAAAATGGAGTAGTGGCAAACCTAACGGCTAGTCGTATCAGCTTAAAGCAAATGAGGAAGTTCAGAATTTTTCAAAATGATAAATACCTCAGTCTAGATCTTTTAAATAAGGAAGCACAGATAATCAGCCTCTCTGATGAGCCTGTAGAAAATGCAATGACCTTAGAATCCAAGAAAGGTAAAAAGTACCTAACTATGGAGAGTCCTGAAATGACAGAAAACAATGCCATAAAAGACGAACTAAACGATTTCTATTATTCTATTATAAACGACCTGCCGACTAAGGTCTCCATCGAGGACGGTCTGAAGTCATTAAAGATGGCAGAAATGATTCAAGATAGTATTTTTGAAAACCATAAAAAAGCAATACAGTGAACCTAAAGTATTTACTAATATTCGGCTTCTTTTTCTTACAATCTTGTGCACTATTGGATGGGACTGAGCTAGAAGAAAGCTTTATACATTTTGAGGAACCTACAGTTACTGCACTTGTAGAGCAAGGAGCTAATACTCATAAAATCACGGACCTATGGATGGAAATAGATGGAGATGATCTTGGTGTATGGCCTACAGATCGGACAGTGCCCTTTCTACCAGAAAACGATCCCGCTCTACTATTCATATTTGCGGGAATAAAAAATAATGGGATTCAGGACAATGCAGTGATTTATCCATTCTACGATATTAAAGAGCTCAATAAAAGCTTTGTGCCTCAGGCCACAGATACGATGACTTTGGACTTTGTATATACAGATGAGACTGTGTTTTCTTTTGTTGAGGATTTTGAAGGAGCTCATCTTTTTACCCAGAACGAGGAAGAAGACGAAAATTCTGTACTTCAAGTAGAAAACATCAATGGAAACAGTGTAGGAGTTCTAAATCCTCATGAAGAAGTTCCAGTTATAAGTGTATCTACCTCTTTAGATTTTACGGATATTCCCATGGATGGTAGAGCTGTATATCTAGAACTGGACTATATGACTGATATAGAATTTGTAGTAGGTCTAGTAGCTGTGCAGGGTGAGAATTCTGTTCTTATTCCTAAGATAGTTTTAGTGCCCACAGACGAATTTAATAAGATTTATATCGATTTTACCCCAGAGGTTGCTCAGTTACAATTAGGAGCTTATCGAGTATTCTTCCTAGCTCAGAGTGATGGTACTGATTTGGAAAACCAGAAAGTCTATCTTGATAATGTGAAGTTGGTGCACTTTTAATTTAGATGTTGAAGAGTAGGACAAAGTTTGCACTCTTTTTATATCAGATAGGAGATATCCTGGCTGCTGTTACCGCGTGGTTTATATTTTTTATATATCGTAAGCGAGTAGAGTTTCCAGGACTGCCCATAGAGCAGATCCTAGAGGACAATAAGCTCTATCTAGGTTTGTTTGTGATTGCTTTATTTTGGTTTTTGCTGTATTCAGTTTTTGATAAATATAAAGATGTATATCGATATTCTAGATGGGCGACTTTTAAGAGAACCATCAGCTTATCAGTAGTCGGCTGTCTTATTCTCTTTTTCACAATACTTATCGACGATACGATTTATGATCGCATCAGTTATACACGAGCCTTTCTTATATTATTAGGTCTACATTTTTTTCTGACCATAATTTTCCGAATCATCTATCTAACTATCGCCAAGAACCAATTAAAAAATGGAAAAGTATCCTATAATACACTTATCATAGGAGGAGATAAAAATGCAGTAGATCTTTATGAGGATGTAGTAAACAGACCATATAGTCTAGGTCATAATTTTGTAGGCTTCATAGATTCTAATGGTAAGAGCAGTAATCACCTCAGCAAACATCTTCCACTTCTTGGAAAGGTCGATGAACTAAAATCCATTATAGAAGAAAATGAAATACAGGATGTGATTCTGGCTATAGAATCATCAGAGCATAAACGACTAAGAGATTTGCTCAATATGCTGTTTGAGTATAAGGATGACCTTCTGGTAAAAGTTATCCCAGATATGTACGACATACTTCTAGGTAATGTAAAGATGAATCATCTCTACGGAGCTGTCCTTATAGAAGTAGAACAAGAGCTCATGCCGAGATGGGAGTTGATAATTAAAAGACTCATCGATGTATGTGCAAGTGCTGTGGCTCTTTTGATTCTAATACCAGTAAATCTATTTATCATACTCAGGGTAAAACTAGATTCTGCAGGCCCTATATTTTTCCAGCAAGAAAGAGTAGGCTATAAAGGCAAACCATTTAATATCTATAAGTACAGATCTATGCGGGTCGATGCAGAGAAAGATGGTCCGCAGCTATCTGATGATCATGATCCTCGTATTACCAAGTGGGGACGGGTTATGCGTAAGTGGCGTTTAGATGAGCTGCCACAATTCTGGAATGTGCTCAAAGGAGAAATGTCGCTCGTAGGTCCTCGACCAGAACGGCAGTATTTTATAGATCAGATTTCTGAAAAGCAACCGCACTATAAGCAGCTGTTAAAAGTAAGACCTGGAATCACGTCCTGGGGTCAGGTAAAGTATGGCTATGCTTCAGATCTAGACCAGATGTTGCAAAGATTAAAATTTGATTTGCTCTATATAGAAAATATGTCGCTCTCACTCGACTTCAAAATATTGTTTTATACTTTGCTTGTTCTTGTCCAAGGAAAAGGAAAGTAATGAGTAAGAAGGTATATTACGGACTCATAGGTAAGACCCTAAAACACAGCTTTTCTCCGAGCTACTTCGCCGAGAAATTTAAAAAGGAAGGAATTAAAAACCACTTCTATAAAAATTACGAATTAGAAAAAGTAGCTGATTTTAAGAAGAAGTTGCCAAAAGATATAAGAGGTTTTAATGTTACGATGCCTTTTAAAAAATCGATTATTCCTTTTTTAGATAAACTGAGTCCAGAAGCCAAAAAGATTCAAGCCGTAAATACTGTAAAGGTCACTTCTGATGGCTTACATGGATATAACTCAGATGTATATGGATTCGATACTTCATTGGGTAATTTTATAGGGAATAAAAAGATAGACAGAGCTATGGTACTTGGTAATGGAGGGTCGGCAAAAGCAGTTCATTATGTGCTGCGTAATAAGAATATTCCTTTTACCATCATTTCTAGGAAAAGAGGATATAGAGGTTACAAAAACCTAGATGCAGAATTTATGAAAAAGCATCGATTGATAATAAATACTACTCCTTTGGGCTCGCTTCCGCAAAAAGATACCGCACCTGAGATTCCTTATCAGTATCTTAGTTCACGACATTTACTTTTCGATTTGGTCTATAATCCACAAAAAACTTTATTTTTGACAAGAGGAGAAGAGCAAGGAGCTGCTATAATAAATGGTTTAGAAATGCTGCATCTGCAAGCAGAGAAATCATGGAAAATATGGAACTCTAGGTGATATAAGATAAAGACAGAACTACATACGTAATAATGGATCGACCTAAGTCGGAGAACCACCCAAAATTAGATTTTAACAATACCGAGATTGCCTTTAGTAATAAGAGCGATAAGGAGCTGATAAGTACACATCGCCTTTTCCGCCTTATGAAAAATCGAAGCCTAGTATCTCTCATGTCCTCTTTAGGGCTATGGGCAGTAAAATATAATCTTCCCTTTTCTAAGTATGCTGTAAGAAAAACAATATTCGCTCAGTTTGTAGGAGGAGAGTCTCTATTAGATTGTCAGAAGGCGATAGATCAGTTGTATAAATTTGATGCTCTTACCATCCTAGATTACGGAGCAGAAGGCAAGTCTTCAGAAGAGGAGCTAGAAGCCGTAATGAAGGAAACCATAAAGGCAGTAGAATTGGCTGCAGCCAATAATTCAGTCCCTTCTATAAGTACTAAACTCACCGGTCTAGTAGATAATGCCATCCTAGAAAAAATGAATGATGGAGCGGTGCTCACTGCCTCAGAATCTGATCAGAAAGATAAACTATACAGTAGAATAAATGCCATCTGCTCTAGAGCAGAAGAACTAAAAGTAGGAGTACTCATAGATGCCGAAGAGAGTTGGATGCAGATAGCCATAGATGAGGTCGTAGATGAGATGATGCTTAGATACAATAAGGAAAAAGTAATCATCTATAATACCTATCAGCTCTACCGACATGATAAGCTGGCTCAGTTAAAAGCCGACCATAAAAAAGCCCTTGAAAGTGGATATGTCCTCGGAGCTAAATTTGTAAGAGGTGCATACATGGATAAGGAAAGACAACGAGCCTCAGATAATAGCTATGAGTCACCTATCCATAATGACAAAGCTGCTGTAGACAAAGATTATAACGAGGCAATACACTATTGTGTAGAAAACTATGAAACTCTAGGATCTATTTGTGCTACCCATAACATAGAAAGTAATTTGCTCCAAGCTAGACTTCTCCGAGAAAATAATATTCCACTTAATCACCCACACATAAACTTCTGTCAGCTCTATGGCATGAGCGATTACATCACCTTTAATCTAGCAGACGGAGGTTATAATGTAGCTAAATACGTTCCCTACGGTGCCATCAAAGAAGTAGTCCCATACCTTATCCGACGAGCCAAAGAAAACTCTTCAGTAACTGGAGAAATGGGCAGAGAGCTGAAGTTTATAACACAGGAGAAGAAGAGGAGGGGGATTTGACCTTGATTTACAGGATTTAAGGATTCCATGATTAATTATAGAATTACAGGTGAATGAAAATTATAAAAACATCGACTTTGATAAATTAACCTATAGGGTCAATGGTTGTGCCATGAAAGTACACCGAACATTAGGAAACGGCTTCCAAGAAGTAATCTATCAAAGATGTCTAGCAATTGAATTAGAACAAGTAGGATTGAATTATCAAAGAGAGCAAAGTCAAGTAATCTATTATAACGGAGTAGAAGTAGGAAAAAGAAGAGCTGACTTTATAATTGAAGATTTAATTGTAGTAGAACTTAAGGCCGTGATCGATTTACAAAATGCACACCTCGCTCAAGCAAAAAATTACGTTGTTGCCTATGACAAACCCATAGGCCTTTTACTAAATTTTGGTGCAGAAAGTCTACAGATTAAGAAAGTGTACAACAATAAATATTTCCCCAAAATCAAGAAATCCTAACAATCGAACCTTGATTTATCGGATTAAAGTATTACATGTACATGTTTAATTTGCAATCAAGAAATCCAAAAATCCAAAAAATCAAGATCCCCACAATATAAAAAAGTCAACTAAAATCAATTAGCTGACTTGTTGGATCCTCTACATTTAAGGTGTTTAAATGTGTATCCAAGTTCTTTGTTCCCACTTAAGACGGAGAGACATTTTGTAGGTCACGTTATATTACAAAAAAAAATATATATTATAAAAACCTCCCGTTTTACTTCCTCCTGTATTAGTAAGCTACAAATACTCTTTAATCAAATACGAATACTATATTGAGTCCATACTGGGTTCTATATGTACATACATTGGAAGATGTAAATCCACTTATTCACTTTTAAATCACTGCTTTATGAGACCAACTAATATTTTAAAACTTCTGGCTCTTTGTTTTCTTCTAGGAATCTCCTGTAAGAAAGATCCTATCGAACAGAGTAAAGTAGACTTCGAGAAATTTAAAAGTTATATCACTAATTATCCGACCAGACCCGTAAGTAGATGTAGAGATGTAAGTGTTTATTTAGGCTTTGAGCTTGCAGAAGGAACCAGCTTGCCTGCGGGACTTTTTGACATAAGTCCACCGATAGGAGGCAATTATGAGCTATCAAGAAATCGTAAAAGAATTTCAATAATAAATGCTCAAATAAAACACAACACTCAGTATCAAGTAAAATTCAACATAGGAAAACTTACTGAGATGCCTGCAGGAATGAATACCTTCTCATTTCCGATGGAGGCAGAGCGACAGGCTTGGGATTTAGAAGTATCTCCTCCGACCAATACTTCTATGGAAAAGGTTGTATACAAGGGTACTGTGAAATACGGAGTCTGTGAACCCGATAAACTAGTCTTAGAACGAAGTCTTACCGCTTTGCAAGAGGGTAAGTCGTTGCGTATTGGATGGGATCATAACGGTAAAAATTCTCGCCAGTCGGATTTCACTATTTATGATGTCGAGCGTAAGGATATTACAGGGAAAGTAAATCTAACGCTGAGCATGGACGCTCTTAATGTCGATGATAAAGGAGAAATGCAACTTGTGGTTCCATCTAAGTCCGATTTTTCTTTTCATGCCTTTAAGTTGATAGATGATGATAAGTCCTTAGAGCTTTACTTCACAGATCCATTGGAGCCTAATCAGGATTTATCTGGCCTCATAAAAATACCTGGAAGAAAAATCAGCCGAACAAAAATTTATCAGAATCGAGTAAATGTCTATTTCGAAAATGTACAGTTTGGAGAGTATAATTTAGAAATACTACCTGGTATAAAAAACCTAGCAGGTTACCCACTAAAGGATAGCTATACAAAGCCTGTGTTTTTTAAACCACCAGCACCTAGAGTGAGTATTGCCGAAAAGGGAAATATTTTACCTCCAGGCGACAGATGGGAATTGCCTGTGTCTATGATAACAGCAACTGGATTTAGACTCAGAATTTTAAAAGTTTATGAGAGCAATATTCCTAGATTCTATCAAGAAAATGCAACACCTTTTGAGGGGCAGTCTGGACTAGAAAATATAGGAAGAATAGAACTGGACACTATCTATGCATTTAAGAAAGCCACACCATATACTGAGAGTTTTCACTCCATATCTTTGGATAGATTAGTTAGAAGAGAGCCTGGTGCCTTGTATAAAATTTTACTCACCGTACCAGAAGAGCATAATGCCTTTCCGTGTCAAGAGAAAACTGGAGAAGAAAGAATAGATAGATATGATCGTGTTGATTTTGATCGACCATGGATAAGTCTAGGATATAATTCTGATTACTACGAAGACGATTATAACTATGGCAGATATTACAATAACAATATCGGCCGTCGGCGTTATGGAGAGGGCAGTGATCTCTACAATGGACAAGATCCCTGTAATCACGATTTTACACAACGTACACATGACTCACGGTTACTCATGTGTAGCGATGTAGCTATAGTAGCAAAGTCTGAGACAGAAAAGAACTCCTATTTCTTCTACGTCTCTAAGATTAGTGATGCTTCGCCTATATCTAATGCTCAGGTAACACTCAAAGACATTCAAGGTCAGAATATAAAAAGCGGATATACTGATTCTAGAGGCATGCTAGATGTAAGAGTAGGAGATCGTAAACCTTTTTTGGCTGTAGCCAAATATAGTGGTCAGCAAACCTACATGCCTATCCAAGATGCCAAATCTCTTTCTCTCTCAACCTTCCAGGTAGAGGGAAAAAAATGGAAAGGAGATCGTAAAGTGTTTTTCTATGGAGAGAGAGATGTATGGAGGCCAGGAGATTCTATTTACATGCACTCGATTGTTTTTAGTCCTGAAAAAGTTCTGCCTCCTACACTACCCGTACAACTTCGATTATTAGATCCGACCAATAAACTGGTTAAAGAATGGACCGTAAAGAAAAACCTCGATGGTATTTACGACCTACGATTTGTATCGGAGTCAGAAGCACCTACAGGTTACTGGAGACTAGAAATGAAAGTAGGTGGAGCTACCTATAAAACACCCATTAGAATAGAAACCATAAGACCTAATCGTCTCAAGATGCAGATGGATTTTGCAGCAGAAAAATTACTCAAAAAAGATGATGATAAATCTGCAGACATAAATGTAAAATGGATGCATGGTTTAGATGCTAAGGATCTCAAAGTAGAAGTAGAGATGCTTCAGAAAAGCATTGCAAATCCCTTCAGTGCAGATTATAAAAATTATGTCTTTAATGACATCCAGAAAAGGTACTCTACCTTTCTCGGTATGATAAAGTCCGGACAAACGGACAAGACTGGAAAATTGGATTTTGATATTAAGACTTCTGCGGATAATTCCTATCCGTCTATGATGCTCTTTAATTTTGACTTAAGGTCTTTTGAAAAAGGTGGAGCATTTAGCTCGGATATGAAATCCATAAAGTACTCACCCTACACACATTATGTCGGAGCTAAGTTTCCTGGAGGAAATAGTGGTACTGATATCTATATTAAGGATACCGAAGCAATCATGCTCGCTGCCTTAGATCAGGATGGAAAGCGAGCTCAGAGAACTGTTCATATAAGTTTATATGAGATTGATTATAACTGGTGGTATCAGTTTGGGAATAAGGGAGACTATGCTGCCATCTCTAATAATCTTGGAAATCTAAAAGAGGAGTATGATGTGGAAGTCGGTAAAAACGGAAAGTCTATTTCCTTTAAAAACTACGGCAGATTCCTACTTAAAATAGAGGATAAAAAAAGTGGTCACAGTATCTCTAGAGTTATCTATAACTATGGAGATAGATGGAACGATAGTGAGGAAGTCAGTCAGTTAGAGGTCCTGCCACTAAATCTAGAAAAGGTAGAATATAAGGTAGGAGAAGTAGCTAGTTTTAAATTGCCTCCAGGTCCCAAAGGCAAGTACCTCATAACGCTCGAAAATGGAGGAAGAATAGTACATAAGGAAACTAGATCGACTTCTGATCAACCGATAGAAGTATCTCTAGCGATAACGCCACGTATGGCACCGACTGTCTATCTGCATGTACATCTCATGCAGGCCTGGGAAGAGTATAAGAATGATAGACCCTTACGACTATTCGGGATTAAGCCACTTAAGGTTTACGATTCTGCGACGGTATTAGAACCTAGGATTGAAATGCCAGAGGTCTTAAAAACAGATGAGCAGTTTACAGTAAAAGTAAAAGAGCAGAATGGTAAACGGATGTCTTACTCCCTTGCCATAGTCGATGAAGGCTTACTAGATATTACTCAGTTTAAAACACCAGATCCATGGTCTGCTTTCTTTGGAAAGGAGAGTTTAAATGTACGAACCTGGGATATGTATAGAGACATCTTTCAGCGGTTTCTGGGTGAGTACACTTCCTTGCTCGCGGTCGGTGGAGATGGAAGTAATGCGATCGCTCCATCTGCAAAGGCAAAGCGATTTAAACCCGTAGTAAAGTTTCTAGGCCCTTTTACGCTCCAGGCAAATGAAGAGAAGAATCATAGCCTAACGATTAAGGATTATGTAGGATCTGTAAGAGCAATGGTCGTCTCTACAGATGGTCAAGCCTTAGGGAGATATGAGCAAACCAGTGAGGTAAAAAAGCCACTGATGTTGTATTCTACTTTACCTCGAGTGCTCGGTCCTGATGAGAAGCTAAAAGTGCCTGTCACTGTATTTTCTATGGATAAGAACATAAAGAATGTTACTGCTACCATTAAAGTAGGAGATCATATAAAGGTAGTAGGAGAGTCTACTCAAAACATATTTTTTGAAAAAGAAGGGGAGAAGGATATTTACTTTGAAATAGAAACGGCTAGTAATATTGGCTTTTCTGATGTAGAAGTAGTCGTTAAGTCTGGAAACCATACACATCGAGAAAAAATAGAAATCGATCTCAGACCATCTGCAGACGCATTTACAAAAACTTACCAAGCCATCATTCCTAAAGGAAGCACTAAGGACCTCATCTACGAGCCATTCGGTTTAGAAGGAACGAGGAGTGGAAACATAACAGTAAGTAAAGGACTTAATTTTTCTTTTGTCCCTCATGTGGAGTGGTTGTCTAAATATCCTCATGGTTGCCTAGAGCAGACTGTAAGTAGAGTCTTCCCTCAGGTATATCTATATAAAATGAATCTACTCGACGAGGCAGATAAGCTTAAATATAGACAGCAGTTTGAGGCTGCAATTCAAAAGCTAAGATTTTTACAATTGCCCGAAGGAGGATTTGGGTACTGGCCAGGAGCTAGACAAGCAAACAATTGGGGGACTTCTTATGCACTCCAGTTTTTGCTAGAAGCAAAAAAATATGGCTATCAGGTTCCAGAGGATATGATAAAGAAATGTGTAGCCTATCAGTATAAGCGAGCAGAGTCTAATTTTAGAGCACATGATGCAGGCTATAGTTATGCCTCTATAGATCAGGCCTATGCTTTATATACTTTGGCTATAGCCAAAAAACCTAATTATGGAGCCATGAATCGTCTTCGATTAGTTCCTTCCTTAAACACAACTGCCAAGTGGTTGCTCGCTCATAGTTTTGTGATTCTAGGAGAGGAGGATATTGCAAAAAGTATTGTGGACGGAAGTGATGCCAAGGTCGGAAGTTATAGAGAGCTAGGTGGAAATTTCGGGAGTGCGATAAGGGATCAGGCACTGATCTCACATACGCTTATAGATATGGGTGACAAGGTAAAAGCCAAGGTGCTTATAGATGAAATGGTTTCTAAGTTCAATGCTGATGAGAGTTGGAATCTTTCTACTCAGGATAGATCACAGTCCTTAATCACCTTTGCTCATTTCATAGGAAATTTAGAGGAGACAGAGGATAGCATAAAATATTCTATAACTGCTAAGAATCAATTTGAGAAACTGGACCTTATGCTAGACAAAGAAGTAGATACTTATGAGCTAGATACAAAAGTGGTTGACGCTTATGATGTAAAAATCAAAAATGATGGAAACGATGACATCTATACTTCTATCTCCTTGACGGGAATGGAATTAAGAGATGAGTCTGCAGCAATCGATAGTGATCTAAAGATGCAGGTAAACTATCTAGATGATGGATTTAAAAAGATTAGCCCAGATGAGATAGGAAAGGGTAGCGACTTTATAATCGAATATACAATCACTCATCCAGGTCTTAGAGCTAGTTATGAAAACATGGCACTCACTGCAATATTTCCATCCGGTTGGGAAATTTTAAATCAGCGACTCAAGGAAAACTCAAATTTCAATTCTGGAGATGTGGCAGACTATATGGATGTCAGAGACGATCGAGTAATGCTGTACTTTGATATAGACAAAGGAGCTAAGAAGACATTTAGATTTAAGGTAAATGCCACTTACGAGGGTAGGTACTGGGCTCCTCCTGCATACTGTGAAGCAATGTACGATTCTAAAATAAGTTCGAAGTCTAAAGGTTTCTGGGCTACGGTAAAATGAGAAAACTCAAACGACATATAAAAATAGGGATGATGGCATTATTAGCAGTGATGTGCATCTACCTATTGTATTTGATGACGACTATCGAGTTTGACAATAGATTTGCCTATGTAGTTTATGCAGATGGAAAAATCGTAAATGCTCAAGTGTCAGAGGATGAACAGTGGAGAATAAAATGTGACTCAGAGGTTCCCGATAAATTAAAGATTTGTTTAAAACTGTTTGAGGATCAGTACTTTGATTATCATTTAGGAGTAAATCCAGTGTCTCTAGTAGATGCTATCTATCAGAATATAAAACATAAAGAAATCGTAAAAGGAGGTAGTACGATTACCATGCAGGTGGCTCGAATCCATGAGGGTAATCAGTCTAGGACCTATGTGCAGAAACTTAAAGAAATTATGCTAGCCATAGCGATGGAGCTGAGATATTCTAAAAAATCCATCTTAAAATTTTATGCTCAGTATGCACCCTATGGTGGAAACACAGTTGGCTTTTGTGCGGCTTCTCTGAGATATTACGATAAGGATGCTTCAGAACTCAGCTGGAGTGAGGCAGCTACACTGGCTGTATTACCCAATGCTCCATCACAGATATATCCTGGAAAAGCTCAGGAAGAGTTGATCCGAAAACGTAATTTTTTATTAGATAAGTTATTGGCTCAAGAACTGATGGATACCATTTCTTGTCGATTAGCCAAGCTAGAACCTCTTCCAGTGCAGAGTCATTATTTTGAATCTATAACTCCTCATTTGCTTCAGGAATTTAAAGCAGAAAATCCAGATGGGTTTAATTATTACACGACTCTAGATTATACTTTACAAAAAAATGTAAAGAAAATTCTGGACAATTATCGAGCAAGATATCATTCTATAGATGATATAAAAAATGTTGCTGCTATAATTTTAAGAAAGGACGGATCGACTGCTGCTTATATAGGGAATAGTGGCTGTAGAGTAAGCTGTGGAGCGGATGTAGATATTCTAAGTTCTATGCGTAGTCCAGGAAGTACGCTGAAACCATTTCTTTATGGATTAGCAATAGATGAAGGAATGATTACTCCTCAGAGTTTACTAAAGGACATCCCTGTTTTTTACAATGGATATGCCCCTGGAAATTTTGACAAGAAGTTTAGAGGTATTGTAAAAGCAGAAAGAGCGTTGACAGAATCTTTAAATATTCCAGCTATTGATTTATTGTCAGACTACGGAGTCAGTCCGTTTTTAAATGACTTGAAAGAACTGCAGTTTACGGGTTTAAATAAATCAGCAGATCACTATGGTCTTTCTTTAATCTTAGGAGGTGCTGAGGTAAAAGGTCGAGATTTGGCAACAGCCTATCTTAACCTACAAAGAAATAATGAAGAACAGAATCCTGTCTCACTTAGATTTCTAAATGAAGAGAGTATTGAAATTGATAATAAATTCCCATTGAGCATAGCTTCAAGTTATCAAGTTAGCGAGATGCTTAAGGGTGTAAATCGACCCTCTAATCAGGATGGCTGGAAATATTTTGAAGGAGGAAAGGAAATCAGTTGGAAAACAGGAACCAGTTACGGAATGAGAGACGCATGGGCGGTAGGCTCATCCTCTGAGTATACGGTACTCGTATGGGTCGGAAATGCTGATGGCGAAGGGAAGCCTGGTTTGACCGGTGTTGTAAAGGCAGGACCTATTCTTTTTGAGGTATTTGATTTATTGCCTGCTGGCAAGGAATCAGAGATTGCACTCTCTCATTTTACCTCTAAAAAAATCTGTGCAGAATCAGGATATACAGCCAGCTCTGCCTGTCTGAATACATCTGAACAATTGGTTCCTGCTCAAGTAGGTCGGATACCCATTTGTGATTTTCATCAGTTTATAACTATGGATACTAGTGGTCAATTCAGGGTTTATGAGCATTGTGAGTCTAACAATATAACTGCTCCTATGATGGTCTTAGAACCTAAAGTAAATCGTTACTACCATAAGCATACTGGACATTCTCTAAGTCTGCCGCCATATGCAGAGGACTGCATTACAGCAAAAGAAAAATTGCAAATCCTCTATCCAACCAAAGGAGCCGAATTGCTCTTGCCTCAAGATTTTGATGAGACTAAGCAACAGCTGGTTAGTGAGGTGCTGGTCGACAATAGTGTAGATTCTATATTCTGGTTTGTAGATAACGAGCTGCTAAATGTAACAAAGGCTAATCATAAAATAGAACTGGATCTAGAGCCAGGAGAGCATACATTGACTGTTGTTAGTTCTCAAGGAGAAGAGGATAGTCGGTCGTTTACGATTTTGAGATAATAAACGAATTTTGACCTTCCATTTTAAGGAAGGTTGTGATGGGTTGAACAAGAAATACTTAGAACGTAATTGTGATAAAAGTTAAATCTTCACCAACTCCTTAACAACGGAACCAGCATCTGTATTTATATGAACCATATAAATACCCGATGTCCAATCCGAAAGCTCAGTTAGTTGATAGGATTTAGAACTTCCCAAAGCTTCTTTAGAAACACTCTTCATTAATCTGCCATGAACATCGTATACATTGATAGATTTTACTTCTAGTTGAGTATCTGATGGTAAGGAGATGCTAACCTGATTCTTAGCTGGATTAGGAGAGAACGTTATAGCTAGAGCTGCGATATTTTCTTCCGTACTAGATTCTTGTAAATTAGAGAAGCCTGGACTACCATAGTCATGGAGTCTTGCCCAGTTTTCTGCGAGACTATTGTCGAGAGAAGGTTCTAATAATTCCAAGGTAGGACCGTTTCCATCTGGCTCGGTAGGCCATGGGTCACTATCTGTATAAGCGACGCTATCCATAAGTGTTTCATTACGGTCATATAGTCTGACCATATCGTCTGAAGCAGATAATCCAAATCCTAAATTATAAAATACATTATCCACCTCAGGAAGTAGGCTTGAAAACCTAACGTTGTCCTGAGCTATGATAAAGTATTCTTTAGCTGGAAAGAAAGTGCCTTCAGGAAAGGTAAAAGCATTGTCATCATTTTGATCTCTTATTGTCCATCCAGATAGGTCAAGAAGATTATCAGTATTATTATGCAATTCTATCCAGTCTCCAGTATCAAAATCTTCCGAGGAGTTATAATTAATTTCATTGATAACTATTGGGGTTCCGGTAAAATCATCAGCTTCAAAAATCGGAATGACTGTCATCGCTCCTTGCATGTCTATAGTTATTTCAGGGTTAGAAGAAAAAAAATCTCCTTCCCAGTGAGAGAAGGAACTTCCAGGATGAGGAATGGCTGTTAGCCTTATCGGTACACTCTGGAAGTAGTCTCCTGACCAGTTGCTCTCTTCATCTATTGTCAGACTGTTTATGATGACATATCCTCTATCTAGCTGAGTATTACGTATTGCAATTCTATGAAAGGCTGGAAGATTAAACTCAGAAAGGATGTGATTTTTCACAAAGGCTGGACGACGCTGTGCAAAATTTCTCATTCCAGTTATTACATTATTCCACCCAAACGGACTTGCTCCCCAACGATTAAAATGATCAGGTATCTCGCTAGATACGTGATTCATAGCCTGCGTTAAGGTAGCTGATAGTCGTGAAGGTAGAAGGGTAGAATTCATCTCATCAGCGAACTGATTTATAAACTGATGTCTAAAATTCTGATTGACCATCAATCTTCTTAGAAACAGGGTAGACCATGGTGGATTTGGCCAGTTAGGTCCATTAGGCTCTAAGGCAAATTCCAGTGTATTGAATTCAAAATTGTTAGGATTCCATCTCCCAAAACCAAAGTCAGTATCAAATAATATCCATCTCCATTTTCCACCATGAGCCTTCCAGTACTTCACATTATTTCCAGGCCAGTCTGTATTGTCTACAAATATCTGGAAGAGGTTATAAAGAATAAAGTTATCGATGTCTACCTGTTCTTTTACCAGATTATAATTGGCATTGTTGGCTAGATTTACGCTGGAGATTAAGTTTCTGAGTTGAACAAAATCATCATCCGTACCGTGTATTGCTAGACCTTCATGCTCCAGAATGTCTAAGGCATCAGGGTCTACTCCATATCTACTTGCGATAAAATGTTCATTGACCTTTTCTCTTAAATTCATCATTCCCCAGTATTCTCCATTGAGGTAGGTAGCAGTAGGTTTAAATGCCGTGGTTTCTATTCTCATAAAGTCTAGGATACCAGTGAGGAAACCATCTCTGATATTCGAGGATAGAAAGTCATTCCCAGAATTTCTTAGTACTAGTGACTGATATTCTGTAAATGGACGACTCTCAAAAATGGGATAATTTATAGAAGACGTGCCATATCTACCTCTGGCAAAAATAGATAGCGACTTTTGCTCATTGGCCCGAGACCAGCCTCCGAATATCTTAGTTCCTGCATTTAGGCTTAAAGAATTAACGCCATCTGCTTCATATAAAGAGAAGTGAATATCTCTTTCCCAGTCTTCCCAAAAGTTTGCTCCAAAAAAAGGAAGGTTATTTTGAAAGGTTTCTCCAAGTACATAGATGCCTGTGTCCTGGTCAAAGAAGTTTCCTGGATCGGTTATCAGAGATATAACAGGAAGCTCATGATCTGCATTAAATAGGTAGGCTTCAGACTGAGTAGGAGAGGGAATGTAATTTTCTTTAAAGATTCTAGCTCTTACGACAGTTGTTTCATTTATGATTAACGGATTGTCGTACAGTGCATCGCTTTGTGTAGGTATTGAATTGTCTAGAGTGAAACGTATCTCACTGTCTGCAGAAACTCCATTAAGGATAAGTGGAAAGGTCGAGCAACCTACGCAAGGACCTCCTTTTACAGAGAAATTTATTTCTTCTTCTATCACTCCTTCTAGTCCAGCTCCGTTTTCTGCTCCAGGTGTAGTAGCACTAAAAACAGCTATATTTCCAGATGCGTCTATCCCTCTTGATGCATTGGCTGGCAATGGATTGAAGACTAGACTGTCGATTAGATTTTGACTCGAGTCAAATAAATAAACAGCATCATCAGAGGTCGATAGTTTAAAATTTGTATGTAATAATCGCTCACTTAGACCTAACATTTCAACTGGTGGAGAATTAGATTTTACAGTCTGCATCTGAGACAGAAATGGAATCAGACTTAAATCTGAAGAATTATTACTTATGTTATGCACAGAGATGGCCAATACGTTTTCTCCCTCATTTAACAAAGATTGAAAATTAGAAATAGAATATCTCTCCAGTGGAAATCCCTGATATACAGTTGCTTCTCTATCTACGATGGCTGTGGTATTAAAATTGGGACTGGTAGTGAGGACATTGGATCTAGCGACTTCGGTACCGTTTATATAGGCAATAAATCCATCATCATAATCTATATGCATTATAAGTTCAGAAACAGCCTCTAGGTCATCTACTGTAAAAGTTTTTCTAGTAAAGACATTAAGTGTACCCTGATTTACAACAGTATTATCATCATCATCTCCATAGCCGATTCCTGATCTTCCAGTTTCCCATGAGGAATCATCAAAGTCCAAAATATTCCAATTATTGCTAAGTATGGACTGAGGAATTATAAATTTCCATTCATCATTTTCAGTAATTATCTCATGCGGGAAAGCAAGTGTTTTACGGTCCTTACCAGAAGCCCAAAGAAAAAGATAATCATCGACACCTATCTGTGCCGCTGGAAATGTCCACTTGTCAGGATTGTCCAACTTGTCTGAGATCGTCCATCCAGATAAATCGATAGTGCTACTCGTGGTATTGTACAGTTCTATCCAGTCAGGAGTATCTGAGTCCTCATCTGCATGTACAGAATTAGAAGATACCACTTCATTTATTCTTACGCTTTGGCTGTAGCCGAAAGAACACTGAAGTAATAAAATAAACCCAACTAATCCTCTCAACATATATGGCTCAATTATGAGAAATAAACATAAGACAATATCACAACTATAACAATCGCAAGCCCGACAGGTTTAACGAATCGGTATGGAGTGATGTCCACTTCTTTTGTATAAGGTAATACAAACTCAGACTCTCTAGGTCTTAATTTACCGATTACAAGCATGATAATAACGTTCAGAACAAATAAGATGGCCATGACATGTAAAAAATGTGGGTATGCAGCTGCTTCGATTGCATCTAACGCTGCTTCATCCTTAATTCCATTTGTTTTGGCTGCTTCTATAGCATTACTTCCGAATATAGGTTTTAAAACGAATTGAGAAATAATATACAAGACCACACCAAGACCCAATGCTATTTTCGCGGCAATGGCAGGAACATATTTTGTCATATACCCTACTACGATAATGGTCAGAATCGGTATACTGTAACAGCCATTTACTTCTTGAAGATATTTAAAAAGGCCATCTTCTACATAAGCTATAAAGGGAGCAATAATCATAGCACCTAGAGCCAGTAAAATTCCGAATCTCTTTCCCATACGTACCACCGTTTTTTCATCAGCTTCCGTATTTATATGTTGCTTGTATATATCGAGCCCAAACAGAGTCACTGAACTATTTAGGGCACTATTGAAGGAACTCAGAATCGCTCCGAAAATTACTGCTGCAAAAAATCCGACCATTGCTACGGGTAAGACTTTTTTCACCAGTTCGGGATAGGCCTCATCCGGAGAAGATAATCCATCTCCAAATATGTGAAAGGCAATCATTCCTGGAATTACTAAAATAAGTGGCCCCAGTATTTTGAAAAACGCTGCGATCATCAAACCTTTTTGCCCTTCTTTAAGATCTCTAGCAGCAAGAGCTCTTTGGATAATTGCTTGATTTGTTCCCCAATAAAAAAGCTGAACAAGCATCATTCCTGTAAAAATGGTTGAAAAAGGAATGGAAGAAGAGGAACTACCTATAGAATTAAATCGTTCTGGAGCTTTATTATATAAATTAGATAGTCCAGTAGTTACGGAACCATCTCCTATAAATTGTAAACCAAGGTATGTAAGTGTAAATCCTCCTGTTAATAAACCGACAGCATTAATGGTATCAGAAACAGCTACTGCTTTTAATCCTCCGAATACGGCATATATGGAACCAATAATTCCTATACTCCATACACATACCCAAATGGAAACAGTTTTTGGGTCTAAACCACCGCCTAACATATCGGAAATCGGTTGCCCAATTTTTTCTGGGAGATCAAACATTGTACCTATTGCTACTGCACCTGAGTATAATACAATAGGCAACAATACAATCATGTAGCCAGATAGAAAAAGTCCTGAAGTTAGAGTCTTAGTCCAAGTATCAAATCGCACTGCTAAAAATTGTGGCACTGTAGTCAATCCACCTTTTAGATATCTAGGTAATAAAAAGAAAGCAGTTACAACCATAGCAATAGCAGCTAGAGTTTCCCAAGCCATCACCAATATTCCTTCAGTATATGCGGCACCGTTAAGTCCTACAAGTTGCTCCGTAGATAAATTTGTGAGTAATAAAGAACCTGCGATTACACCGGCAGTGAGGCTTCTTCCACCTAAGAAATATCCATCAGAGGTTTCTTCCGTTTTTCCGGTTAAAAAATAGGATGCAATAGCAACAAGAGCAGTAAAAGCAATAAAACTAGCAATAGCCATAGAAGTAGTTTTTGAGAAAATAATAGTGCCAATTGGCACCGAAATGTGTCGTTTAAAATTACATTTTTATTGGCAGACTGAGCTTATCTAAACCCTTATATTTATTGGGTTTCAAGCCTTTTAGTAGTAATATTTAGAGGATAGTTTAATATAGAAGTTTTGATATTCTACAGAATTGTAATTTGTGAAGAATAAGGACTGTAAAGAGGGTTTAAAAAGCATAATTGTGGATTTAATTAAGTCAGAAATATTTAATCATAATCATCTGGAATCGAAGCTAATTACACTGCAGAATGATAGGATCTGTGTACAGCTGAGCAACTACGGAGCTAGAGTGGTCTCTTTATGGACGGCTGATAGAAAAGGAGTGTTTGAAGACCTAGTGCTAGGTTGTGATACTGTGGCAGATTATTTTCTAGATGACTATAAATATATGGGAGCTACCATCGGTCGGTACGCAAACAGAATATCCAAGGCTAAATTTTCAATCGATAATATCGAGTATAAATTAGCGGCCAATGAGAATGAAAATATTTTGCATGGAGGTCTTAAGGGATATCATGCTGTCTGGTGGAAGGTAGAAGAAGTCTCAGATACTAAATGTGTAATGAGCTATTTGTCTAAAGATGGAGAAGAAGGGTTTCCTGGCGACTTACGACTTAGTCTAACTTTTGAGATATCAGATAATGGAGCTTTGGATATAATATGTATAGCCGATGCCTCTAAACCCACTCCACTAAATATTAGCAATCACACTTATTTTAATTTGTCAGGAAATCTCAGTGAGTCTATTCTAAACCATAGATTAAAAATAAATGCTGATTCTTATCTTCCCGTAGATGATGAAATGATACCGCTAGGAAATCCAGAAAGGGTAGGTGGAACTGCTTTTGATTTTAGAGAATTAAAAAAGATAGGTCAAGATATAAAAAGTAATCATCCTCAAATTTTAAGAAACAAGGGCTATGACCATAGTCTCATTTTAGACAAGCCTGTTCACAACGGAGCACCAGTCTATGTGGAAGAACCGATATCTGGTCGATGTCTTTCATTATATACAAATCAAGTAGCTGTACAATTGTATACTGCAAATGAAATGGACTGTATAGGAAAGAAGAGAAAAAGATATAAAGATTACTCGGCTTTTTGTTTAGAGTCTCAGTACTATCCTGACTCACCCAATAATTCAAGTTATCCGTCTACCTTAGTTATTCCAGGAAAACGATATATCCATAGCACTAAATATCTATTCGGACTCTGTTAGATTTTTATCAGCTTGTGTGACTGGACTAAACCATTCTGATCTGTAGTCTGGATAATATAAATCCCCGAGCCTAAAAGACTCAAATCAATATTATCTTTTCCGCTGATGTTCTTTTTCACAAACTGTCTACCATCCATACTTAGCAATTTAACTTCTAGCGTATTACCATTAAGTACTTCTATGTTTACCTGATCCATAGTCGGATTAGGGTAGAGTAGAATAGTAGGACTTAGATTTACATCACTCGTAGAGCTAGTAGTTAATTTAAAGTCCATCCAGTTTACATTAAACTGAGTACCAGTGATACGCATACGCATGGTATATCGTCCAGTGGGAATCTGAGCATTAAAAGATCTCGTTTCCCAGTTTTGCCATCCGTTGGTAGATGGGAAAGTGGCATTAAGTATAGTCTGAGAATCACCTTCTTCGTCTATCAGTTCTAGTACAAAGGCACCTGAAGATACCTCAGAAGCATGTCTTACATCTATCTCATAAACTCCTGCCTCACTAATATTTACCTCATAGTCTAAGTAATCTCCTGGATCTAGGAATCCTATGTTTTGGCCTAAGCCATCATCCGTAGTGTCCTCTAGCTGTGCTCCAGACTGATTAGAAAAATCTTCTGCTTCTATTAAGCCTGGAATGATATGGAAAGACTGAAGATTATTTTGTACCGGTTCTAGTGTAAAGTTTAATAGTGGTGTGTCATCTACTGCAGTTATATTATTTCCACTATAAGTAACGTGTACTACGTGTGTAAAAATCATGTCTATGCTTATTTCCAATATAAGCTTTCGATTATTTTCTGGATCTGAGATAGCGGAAGCTACAGGTACGTTGTTGCCGTTTATACGGATTGAAAAATCAGAAGCACTTGCTTCTAGTGGTGTAGTCAATGGTTTAGATAGATGTACGCTGATATGATTTTTGTCTAAGGTTTCTGCATAGGTATATACAGCGTCCACCGCATCACTATCTCCAACTCTTATAAATTCAAAACTACTGAGGTTGTAATCATCGCCGATACTTCTAAAGGTAAAATATTCATCATCAGTAGTGAGCATAACATCTTCTACGATGACTGGTCGCCAAGTCTGATATCCTCCTGATACTGGCACAAATCTATCGTTGGTAACATCGCCACCATTTACTCCTATTCTAAAAGAACCACTAGTACTCGGAGTAGCTACTCTGGTTATTACATTATATAATCCATCTTCCTCTACGTTTATACTGTATCGCATCCATTCATCAGAGTCTATCCAACCGACGTTGAACCCATTAGAATTTACAATATCCTGAGTTGGTTCTATGTCTACACCATCATTACGATATACCCAACCGTTATTCCATGCTGTAAACTCTCCTGTAGTTACATGGAAGGTTGCAGTCTGATTATCATAATAAGCAGAACCATTTCTTCCTAGGTCATAATCTGTTGCATGTACTATTCCTGGAACACTGTGGTCTCTAAATGGAATAACTTCATCAGTCTGTACCTGACGGAACATGGCATCTACTACCGTATGGTTGTATACGCAGTTTTCTAATTTACTTGCTTCTGCTAATCCTCTCAATGCTTGTACTGCCAGTTCTTGACTAGGTTTAGGTCCATTGCCAGCCCAGTAATTAAGTAGGGTCTGATAGTTCTGTGATTTATTTATAGAAAATAAACCAGAGATGGATTCTACTTTTTTGATTGTCCACCATGCCCAACTGAAGCCTTCGCTTTCTAGGAGTCGGATGGCATCGTTGTACCATACATTAGAGTTTTCTCCACTTTCTCCGAGGTAGATCGGAACATTATTATTGTCTCTGAGAGCAATCAACCAATCGTTGTCACTCGGGTTATTAAACGACCAGTATTTATGTGGTCCGAAGGCTAGATTATCATCCCATGGATTAGTTAGACCTGTAAAGTCATTTGCAAACCAATTGCCCTCTATGATAAGTAGGTGATTGTTATCTACCTCACGGATGGCTTCTGTGATGTCTACATAAATTTCTCTCAGCAGAGTACCTCCTGGTAAATTCCAGTTGGGTTCATTTAATAAATCGTAAGCACCTACAGCAGGTTCATCAGCATATCTTTCTGCTATTCTTTTCCAGAGTGCTACGGTTTTATCTCTATTGGCTTGGCTTTCCCATAAGGAAGGATAGGCTGGGTTGTAATCAGAAATCTCTTGTGCCATTCCTTGACCACCAGGAGCAGCATGTAAATCGAGGATTACATACATCTCGTTTTCTTTACACCACGAGATCAGTCTGTCTGTAAGTTCGAAGCCCTTATCTAGCCAGGTGTTTTGTCCGGCTACTGGTTCTTCTTCTATAGGTAGGGTAAATAAATTATAATGAAGAGGAACTCTTACAGAATTAAAACCCCATCTTTTCATAGAATCGATGTCTATTTTCTGAACGTTATTTTCTAACCATAAATCATAGAAGATATCTGTTTCTTCCTCTCCGACTAGGTCTACGATTTTTTCTCTTATTTCCCATTGAGGTCCAGCAAACTCTGAGGTCTGCAACATGTATCCTTCTTGTACCATCCATCCACCGAGTCCCATTCCTCTGAGTAGGATGGTATCACCAGATTCGTTGGTAATGACCTTACCATCTGCTTTTATAAATTCCATGGACTGAGCAGGTAGAAAGCTACTGCTAAGTAAGAGAGCAAAAAATAGAAGGTAATTATTCTTCAACATTTTTAGAAGATTTATTTAATGTAAATGTAGATTTAAGACTGGCATTAGAATCTCCTCCGACCATCACATCAAAATCTCCATCTTCTACAATATATTTTCCCTGATTATCAAAGAAGCCTAATTCTTTATCAGTCAAGCTGAAATTTACAGTCTTACACTCATTAGATGCAAGACTTACTTTTTCAAATCCTTTTAATTCTTTAATAGGTCTTACGACTGTTCCTACATGATCTCGTAAATATAACTGTACTACTTCTTGTCCCGCAACAGAACTGGTGTTACAAACCTGTGCACTTACTTTTATATCTGATGGATTAAGGCTATTTACGTTTAAGTCGTTATATTCAAAACTGCTGTAACTCAATCCGTACCCGAAAGGATAGAGAGCAGTATTTTCTACATCTCCATAGTGAGACCAGAAGACTACATCTTTTAAGGGACCAGGACGACCAGTGTTGAACTGATTGTAATAAAGTGGAACCTGTCCTAGTGATCTAGGAAATGACATCACTAATTTTCCACTAGGATTATTTTCTCCGAAAAGGGTAGAGGCTATAGCATTTCCAGTCTCCGTTCCTAGTTGCCAAGTTTGTAAAATAGTAGGTATGTTTTTATCAGCCCAGTCCAGCACCAGTGGTCTTCCACTCATAACTACTAGGACTATATTAGGATTTACGGCATGTACGGCTTCTACCAGTTCTTGTTGTAATCCTGGTAAATCTAGTTTAGACCGACTTCTTCCTTCTCCTGACTGATAGCCATGTTCTCCTACAACCATTACGACTACCTCAGAATTTTTAGCAAGAGAGATTGCTCTATCAAAACCGCTTTTGTCTGTTTCGTTTACTTTTATCTCTATTGCAAACTCTGGTTTGTTTGTATTCAGAACAGTTCCTTGTGCATAATCAAAATTTATGTCCATTGCTTTAAAGGCTTCTGTTACGGATACTGCGGTTCCATCATCTGAGCCGAGTCTCCAGTTTCCCAGTGGACTTGTTTTATCATCGGCAAGTGCTCCGATAAGAGCGATTTTTTTCTGTTCTTTTTTTAGAGGTAATAGATTTCCTTCGTTTTTTAGAAGAACGATAGATTCTTTGGCTATAGCCAATGCATCTCTTGCAAAGTCCTTATGATAGACATATTCTTTTTCTCTAGCAGCATCACAATACTTATATGGATCATCAAAAAGTCCAAGGTCTTCTTTTACTTTTAAAATCCTGCGTACTGCATCATCTATGTATTTCATATCTACGCTTCCTTCATTAACGCATTCCTCTAAGTGCTGAATAAATACATAAGATTCCATGTCCATGTCAGAGCCAGCATTAGCAGCTAGAATGGCAGCATGTTTTTCGTCTTTTGCAAATCCGTGAGCAATCATCTCCTTGGCAGAACCCCAGTCAGAAATTACAAATCCATCGAATCCCCACTTTTCTTTAAGTACATCTCTTTGCAGAAATTTATCGCCTGTTGCAGCTATTCCATTTAGAACATTAAAGGAGTTCATCACAGTTTTTACATCTGCATCTACACAGGCCTGGAATGGAGGAAGGATTACATTGTATAAAGTAGAAGTACCGACATCTGCAGTATTATAATCTCGACCTGCTTCTGCAAATCCATAACCAGCAAAGTGCTTAGCTGTGGCTGCAATCGTAAACGGGTCAGTAAGATCATCTCCTTGAAAACCTTTGACTCTTGCAACTCCTACCTTAGAGCCTAGATAGGTGTCTTCTCCAGCTCCTTCCATTACTCGACCCCATCTTGCATCTCTGGAGATGTCTACCATCGGAGCAAAGGTCCAGTTTATTCCTCTGGCTGCTGATTCTTTAGCGGCATTGCTAGCTGCTTTTTCGATAAGATCTAGATTCCAGCTGCAGGCTTCTGCAATCGGAATCGGTCCGAGTGTTTTATGGCCATGTATTACATCTAGCCCGAACATCATAGGAATTCCCAAGCGAGAATTGACAGCTACCTCTTGCATCTTACGTACATTTTCTGCACCGCTTACATTAAGTACTGATCCTACCTGACCTGCTTCTAGTAATTCGTATTTCCATTTACTGTCGCCTACTGGAGTGGGTCCAGTCACATCCCAGAATCCATTAAACTGAGTCATCTGACCTATCTTATCTTTTAGGGTCATCTTGCTCATCAGCTGATCAATTCTATCGCCTTTCGGCAAATTTATTTTTTCATCTATCAGTGCCTTATTATTGCTACTACAAGAAAGTAGAAACAAGCAAAGTAAAATCACATATCCGGCTTTTACGTTCGTCCTCGATTCTTTCATTAGTTAGGTTAGTTGGTTTTATTGGTAGACACGTATGTAATCTACTAGCATTTTGGCAGGAAGGGCTTCTGGGTTTACACCCATTTTTCCACCCCAGTTGCCTCCATAAGCAAGATTTAATATCAAATAGAAATCTTGATCAAATGGCCAAGCTTGTGGTCCAGACTCTTCGTTTAAAAAAGTAAAAATGGAATTGTCGTCTACAAATACCTCATACTGATCTTGAGTCCACACAAGTTTGTAAGTATGGAAATCATCAGAGATGTTTTCGATTTTATAACCACCATTTTTATGAGTTGCATTTAGATGATTATACTTTTCTACATGTGCTGCGGACCAGATGCTATCTGGTTGATAACCGACCTGTTCCATAATATCTATCTCTCCACTCTTCGGCCAATGTCCATAAGCGTTATCAGTAGGAAGCATCCATACTGCTGACCAGGTTCCCAGCCCTTTGGCAGTTTTGGCTCTTACTTCGATGGTTCCATTTTTCCAATGGTGCTTACCTCTAGTATGCAGTCTTCCAGACGAATAGATTCCATCCTCTTCTTTTCTGAGTTCGACTACTAGATTTCCGTTTTCTACTCTTAGATTATTAAGGTTCTTTTCTGTATAGGATTGTAGCTCTTGGTTTCCCCAGCCGCATCCACATCCTAGGTTGCATCCATCACCGACATCATATGACCATGATTTACTATCAGGCAGCCCAGTATAATTAAACTCTTCACTCCATACTAAATCAGTATGGACCTTAGAAGATATAGTTACAGGAAGAGTGAAAGCTATAGAAAAGAACAAGCATCCACAAACAAAAAGTGCTATAAGGGTAAGTCCGTATTTCATTTCTCCTATAGAGTCAAATCTTATTGAAAAACTCTTATATAATCAACAACCATTCTCTGTGGAAACTGAGTAGTATTATCAGGACTTCCAGGCCAGTTTCCTCCTACGGCAACGTTGAAAATAAAAAAGAACTCTAAATCAAAAGGATAATTAATACTCACATCACTCTGATTTAATGTAAAGTATCTATTGTCATTTACTAAGTATTCTATTCTTCCTGGAGTCCAGATGATAGAAAATACATTGAACTCATCACTGAACTTTGCACTTCCTGTAAGACTGAAATCTCCTCCATGATTGTTGCTGAAAGATTGTCCCTGTGGACCCCAGTGAGCAGTACCATGTACCTTATGTGGCTCGTGACCTACCAGTTCCATGATGTCAATCTCTCCACAATTTGGCCATCCTACTTCTGGAAAATTATCTCCTAGCATCCATAAGGCGGGCCATACACCTTGACCTTCTGGAATGATGGCTCTGATGTCTATTCTTCCATGAGCAAAGGCATGCTTATTAAGCGTAATCATTCTAGCTGAGCTATAACTAGATCCACCTGAACTTTCCTCTCTAGCTTCTATTACTAACTTGCCATCATCTATAAAAGAGTTCTGAGCACTGTCGGTATAATTCTGTAATTCATTATTACCCCAACCATGATTTCCCATTTCATGACACCAGTTATCCGTATTGATAGAATTTCCTTCAAACTCATCATTCCACGTAAGTGTTAGACCTGGATAGGAGAGCGGAGTAGAGTATCCATCCTCAGCTACCTGTACCATCTCATCATCGTTTCTAATAGTTCCGATTCCCTCACCATTTGTAATTGTTGCACCTACTGGATTTGAAAGGACTACTTTAAATTGGTCATCACCTTCTCTCCATTCATCTGCAATAATCGTAACCTCTATAGTTCCTCTAGTTTCTCCTACTGGTATGGTCAGTGTACCTGAGGTAGCGATAAAGTCATCATCGATTCCTGCAGATACTTCTTCCGTATTGTAATCCACCGAAATAGGTGAATCAGAAGTTTTACTGGCATTTACTGTAAAGGTAAATACCTGATCTGCGTTGCCTTCAAATAGTGTAACACTACTTATAGAGAGCTTAGGAGTATCTATATTTTGATCTCCACCACCACCAGTTGTGTCCTCATCACATGAAGCAAAAAGAAGTAATAATGCAAAAAATGAAATTATATTTTTCAATGTATTATTATTTATTCTAAAACAAAGCATTTATTCTGAAACAAAGCATTTATTCTGAAACAAAGGTAAATCTCCAAACTCCGGCTCCATGGTTAGCCAGTATAATCATTCTATCAGAGGAGAGTTCTGCTATCTCATAGGTTATCGAGGTTTGTGGTTCTGTAACTTCGGTAGATGTTGCTACTTTATAAAGACCCATCCATGCACCCTCTCCTGAAATGGTAAGTTCGCTTACATTCGTTGAAAATGAGTGTGTACCTGATCCCCAAACGGCAAACTCTGCCGGCCATAAATCAGCTGGTTGACATCCAGGGTTTAAACCCAATGAAGGAGGAGTTATATCTCCATTTCCATCTGTATCTGCCCAGAAATCTCCATTGTTTCTATATTCCATAGAACCGTCAGCTCTAAATATATACTCATCATTAAAATGACACTCTCTATCAAGAACATCAGAATCAGAATTCATCCACCAGGTTTCGTTGGCACTAGGTCCAATGTTCATAGCTCCTGCTTCTGGGGCTAGTTTCCATATTTTTTCCCCACAGTCAGTGAGGATTTCAAAATTTCCAAAACATGCATTTGCGTTATCTTCAGTAACATTAATAGTTTGAGATAGAGAAGCAGAACCTCCCTGATCAAATACTGTAAGTGTAACATCATACTCCCCAATAAAGTCTATCTGTACATCGACCATCTCTCCTTGAAAGCTACCTACACCATCGACGACCCAGTTTATAATAAAGACATCTGGAGTGGTGTTTACAAGTGTAAAATTATTAGGAGTATCTCCTGCTACGATTTCAAAAGATGGATTAGGAATACCTCCCAAGGCAGTTTTATCATCTATAGCTGGATCACAGCTCACTATGGCAAGCATGATAAACAATCCGAGTATATTATTAATTCTATTTTTCATAAAATGATTTTCTTTTAATTTAAATATTAGTAACCAGGGTTTTGTTGAAGACTTCCTAGAGTAATGTCTATTTCTGTCTGTGGAATAGGGAGTAATTCATTCTTCCCGACAATAAAGTTATCTAGTTCTGTAGCTGCATTTCCTGATCTTACAAGATCGAAAAATCTATGTCCTTCTGTAGCCAGCTCTAATTGTCTTTCCCTAAGAATAAAATTTACGAGTTGATCTCCTGAACCTGAGGTTACCGGTTGAAGACCTACTCTATTTCTCACGGCATTTAGATGAGTTCTTGCCATCGCAGGATTTCCTGATCTAGCATGTGTTTCAGCAGCCATAAGTAGCACATCGGCATATCTGATTTCTCTTACGTTATTTCTCCAGTTTAAGGCTACTTCACCAATTGGAGCAATTTCTTCTGAGATACCAGCGTATTTACGGATAAAGAAATTTGTATTTTGGAATCCTTCAGTATATGAGGCTCCCTGATTTCTTAATAAATTGCCATCAATAATTGTATGTTGAAATCGTGGATCTGATCTTAAGAGATCCACCAGTTTTTCAGTTATTGGACAAAAACTCCATCCAGTAGCAAAATTAGGTCCTACATAATCTCGCATGCCAAAAAACTGAACATCATAATTGCCTTCTGTTTGATTGTTAAAATGTTCCCAACCACCAGCGAATGTTTCTGCAAACTGAATTTCGAAAACGGATTCTATACCAAACTCATTTTCTGTTTTAAAAATATCTTCGAAGTTAGGTTCTAACTGATAAATACCCGAATTAATTACTTCTTCAAAAAGCTGTGCCGCTTCAGCCATTCGAGCTTCATCATTCTGGAAAAGGATTGCTTTTCCTAATAAGGCGGAAACAGCCCCTTGAGTAATTCTTCCTAGTTCATTAGGAGGGACTGTGCTAGGTAATTCGAATGTATTTCTAGCATCATTTAAATCAGATTCTATGAATGCATATATTTCTGAAACCTCGGATTGGACTTGAGTATAAATTTCATCACCAACAAGTGATGTTGTAATAAGAGGACTTCTTCCAAATAATCTAACTTGATCAAAATAGAAAAAGGCTCTTAAGAATTTAGTTTCAGCTGTAATTCTAGAAACAAAAGTTTCATCTAAATCTTCTGAAATCGCAATCTTTTCTAATAGAAGATTTGCCCGATAAATACCAGTGTAGTTTTTATTCCAAAGCCCTTGTTGAGGACCTAGAAAGGGATCTAAAGTGAAGTTATCCCAAGCCACCCATGTTGGCTGATCGGAAGCATCACTACCTCCGGCATAAGTGTCGTCTGATGCAGCATTAAGTAATCCAAGTTTCATAGTCCAGCCATCTGTTCCTCCCCATTGTAAAACGTCATAAACTGCTACAAGCCCTTGAAATACTTGTTCTTCAGTCTGATA
>CAZDWO010000003.1:0-31923 GCA_964509175.1 uncultured Saprospiraceae bacterium | reverse complement strand
TAACTTCCATTTTGCAGATAGAAATCTGAAGATCTCGAGAAGTTATTATTGGTATCATTAAAGGTTAATCGTGGATAAGTATCAGTAGTTCCTTCTCCTGTCCATCTGTCAAGGGCATCTCCAGTAAGATTTGCCTGTTGTAAATCAAATCTTCTTGTTGCTTTGAAAATCTCATTACCTGCTACTCCTTGTCCAAAAACCAATAAATCAAAGTTCTTCCAATTTACGTTAGCCGTAATTCCGTAAGTCCATGATGGAGTAGGATCACCGATAAATCCTCTATCATCTGGGTCTATCTCGCCATTTCCATTAGAATCGACAAATCTAAAATCTCCAGGTACAGCATCCGGTTGTATAGGAGCTCCATCAGCATTTGCATATGCATCTATTTCCGCTTGATTTTGAAAAATTCCATCTGTTGAGAATCCGTAAAAATAGCCTATTGGCAGACCTACTTCTGTTCTAGTAATTTCTAATCCTTGAGGGCTAAATTCCTGTCCGGGAAGGAATTCTCTATCATCTCCTAGACTAGTAACTTCATTTTCCACGTATGAAACGTTCCCTTTTATATCTATTCCTACTGCATTTATGTTGTTCGCATAACCAAGCTCTAATTCTAAACCTCTATTCGACATAGATGCTATGTTTCCAATAGGTCCTCCGTTACCTATATACCCTGGGACGGCTATGCCTAGCAACATATCAGTAGTTGTTTTGTCAAAAGCATCAAAAGTTACACTTAACTTTCTGAAAATCTTAGCATCAAAACCAATATTGGTTTGAGTTGTTTGTTCCCATCTAAGATCTGGGTTGGCTATTGCATTAGGACTTACTCCATTTGTCAAATCATCTTCTAATCCGAATGTATAGTTACGAGCTCCTCCGAGCGTAGATACAAATCTAAAATCAC
The DNA here is from genome assembly GCA_964509175.1 of uncultured Saprospiraceae bacterium. Lineage (GTDB taxonomy): Bacteria > Bacteroidota > Bacteroidia > Chitinophagales > Saprospiraceae > JAHDHU01. The sequence goes on along the minus strand of CAZDWO010000003.1, from coordinate 31,013 downwards.
CGATTGCATCACTACCGTTTACACCCCATGACCCTCTAATCTTGAAGAAGTTAATATTAGGATTAGTAGAAAGGAATGATTCCTCAGTAAGAACCCATCCTAATGAAACAGATGGGAAATAGCCGAATCTATTATTAGCTCCAAATCGAGATGATCCATCTGCTCTTATCGAAGCTGAGAACAAATATTTTTCGTTATAATTATAATTTACTCTTCCTAGATAAGAGAGTAAGGTATTTAAATATTCGAAACCAAAAAATGACTGTTCTTCTTGAGGAGTAGGAAATGCTAAAGAAGCATCATCAATATTATCTACAGGGATATCTCTTATTGTTCCTCCTAAACCCTGACCTTGATTTTTTTCTGCAACAGTTCCTGCTGTTAGTTCTAAACTATGTAAACCAAATAGTCGGTTATAGGAGACTGTATTTTGGAAATTGTAAAATAGACCTCTATTTTGCGACCTGTTATAACTATTTATATCATTTCTATTTGCTGCATTAAGATAAAATACTGGTGAAAATCCTTCTCCGCCCCAAAAAGCCAAATCAGCTCCTATGCTTGATCTAAACTTAAATCCATCAAAAAGACTTATTTCTCCAAAAACGTTTGCAACAATTTTATCACTCCAACCAAAACCTTGTTCTATCGCAAGTGCTGCCACTGGATTAAGAATTTCTGAGGTAACTCTAGGTGAGATGCCATAAGGAATGCCATCCTCATTAGCTACTACCTCAAAATCTTGAAATATAGAAGAGCTTAAAACGTCAGGATCTGTTTCTAGGAGCGGAGTTATAGGATCTAAGTTTATAGCTCTACTCAATGGGGATCCAAATTCTGAGTTAGTTGAAACTCCTACGGATTTGACACGAGTATATCCCAATGTATTTCCAAATCTTATATGATCGTTTATGTCATGCGTTGAATTAAATCTAGCTGTAAATCTTTGGTAATTAGATCGGTCCTGAGAAACGATTCCATCTTGATCGAAAAAACTAAATGAAGCAAAATAACTAGATCTATCAGATCCAGCTCTGAGGCTTATATCATGATTAAGGATAGGAGCATCTGTTCTAAAAATGGCGTCTTGCCAGTCTGTACCTTCTCCTAAGCTTTGAGGGTCATCGTATAATATACTTCCTCCCGATGCAACTGACATCTCGTTCATGATGGTTGCATATTCTGTAGCGTTTAGCAGTGCAAGCTTTCTAGATGGAGCCTGAGTACCGTAATAAGCGTTATAATTTACTTCTAATTGGTCTTTTTTACCAGACTTAGTTGTTACTAAGATTACACCAGCTGATGACCTCGCTCCATAGATAGATGCAGAGGCAGCATCTTTAAGTACTTCGATAGATTCGATATCTCCTTGGTTAAGGTAATCTATACCTCCACCTATAGGGATTCCATCTACTACATAAAGAGGATCACTAGATCCTATAGAAGTTGTACCACGTATTCTAACTGTAGCACCTTCTCCAGGCTGACCAGAACCAGAGGTTACTCTTACTCCGGAGGTTCTTCCTTGAATTGAATTTTCTATTCTTAATAAAGGTTGATTTTCTAAGTCTTCGCCTTTTACCTTAGAAATGGCACCTGTTACAACTGCCTTTTTCTGCACTCCATATCCGATGATTACCACCTCTTCAAGTTCAGCATCATTTACTCCCATGGTCACGTTAAGAGAAGTCTGACCATTTACAGGAATTGTTTTTTTCTCGTAGCCTAGATAAGAGATTTCTAGGGTAGCATTGGGGTCAGATACATCGATGCTGAAGTTTCCATCGATATCAGTGATTGTACCATTGGAAGTGCCTTGTTCTAGGATGTTTACCCCGATGAGGGCTTCATTAAACTCGTCAAGAACTGATCCTGTTATAGTCTGTGCAGCAATAGTAAACTGCATCAAACATAGGAGCATTAGAAAATTAAATTTACGTAGCATTAGTTTTTTTTATTAAAACGATTTAAAACTGAAAAATATAGAAGGAAACCCTGGATTCAATAGGGCTTCCTTCTAATCAATATTAATGAGTTACTAAAATTCTTTCTGTCTTGTGCTTACCTTCTGTCTCCACATGTATAAAGTATAATCCAGCTGCTAGTGCAGGAAGGTTTATTACATTTTGAATTTGGTTGGCATTTAGCACTTCTGCATATACAGTTTGGCCTAAGCCATTCAATACACTTAGTTGTTTTACATCAGTATAATCTGATCCGAATGTGATGTTTATTCTTTCGTTATTTACGATAGTCGGAACTATGTTGAATAGGTTGCTGTCGTAAGAAAGATCGTTTGTACTTACTAGACAATCATTACAGGTAGCAAAGTTGAAGCAGAAATCTGCATCTTCTGTTACTTCTAGAGCTCTGTTTACAAATGATCCAGAAGCATCAGTAATTGTACACGGATCTCCATCTGTAAATTGCTCGTCAAAGGTCCACTCATCTGCTTGGAATTTATACTCATAACTTCCAGGCAGTAGATCTAAACTAACTGTCCAGATTCCATCTCCATCCGCATCTTCCATAGGATTTGCGTTTCCAGACCATGCATTGAAGGTTCCAGAAAGGAATACTGTCGTAAATGCCTCAGTAACACCATTCATGTTTACATTAAATGTAATTGCTTGGAAAGCAGCATCCCCACATTCTAAATCATCAGAACATACTCCGAAACAAGTGTTTATAACAGTATCCTGCATTACAGGAGCCATAAATCTATCGTCAAAATTATCAGGATCAGAACAGTCCTGACCTGCTATGTTTTCTTTACAACTGAAATCTCCACAGGCACCATTAGTAAATGTATAGAATGAAGAAAAACCTACTGGTCTTTCAAAAGTAATCGTATGATTTCCATCACCATCACTATCATCCATCGGGTTTTCTCCTGGTATACCGAAGTTTCCTCCTCCAGCTACAAAGAATCCTGCATCATCTGGTAAAACGTTTCCTTGTCCCATGTTTACAGTAATCATAACCGCCTCTCCACAGTTAAAGCAACTGTTAAAACAGAATGGACCGAAGGTAGTCTCTTGTACTACAATGATAGACCTGTTTGTAAACTGTCCAGAATCATCTGTAATCGTACAATCAAAACCTGAAGCACCAAATTGCTCTTGTAAAGCCCAGTTATCAGCTGTAAACTTAAACTCATGAGATCCCTGTGGAACTGATAGAGTAGCAGTCCATACGTTGTCACCATCTGGATCTTCCATCGCATCACAATCTCCACACCAGTCATTAAAAGTTCCACTTACATAGGGCTGGGTAAAGTTTCCTAGCTGATTAGTCATGTCGACTGCAAAGGTCACCTGGTGATCAGATACAGTAAAGTCAGATTTAACTAAGAAGTTATCAAAATAGTAATCGGTATCTGTAGCCGCTCCCATTGTTCCAAAATCAGCAAAAAGCACCATTCTAGTAAAGGTTCTTCCTAGTGCTGGTCCTGATGCGTTACCACCTGCATCTTCATCTGATAGGTCAAAACATAAGGTTTCCCATCCACCAGCAGTACTACTGGTTCTTAGAGTTTCCCATGTATCTGGTCCGTTTTCTAGTTTAAAAAGTAAGTCGCCTCCATTAGGAGACCAGTAATCTATACATACCTGGAAGGCAGTATTTGCATCTATTGGTTGAGCTAAGTCAAAAAACATCCCAGCCCATACTTCTGCATTGGCTTGTTTTACATATTGCATAACCATCGCAGAACCATTAGTCCCATCAGGACCTGGATTAGGGATAGTAAAGTCAGCAGCTACCACTGTAGTATCTGTAGCTCCAAACGTAGAGAAGCTTTCTGGAGCTGTAGGCTCAAAATCAAATATTACGTCGCAAGCAGTACTATTAATAGCAGGAACAGAAAAGTTATCCATATAGAATACCTGCTCTGCACCAGTACCCACTGTACCGAAGTCATAAAAAACAACAAATCGAGTGAATAAGCCAGAAGCAGGTGCTCCTCCGTTACCCACAGTAGCTAGATCGTAGCATAAAGTCTCCCAAGAGGAAGTTCCGCTGGTATTCAATGATGTCTCCCATACGTTAGAAACATCATCGTTCTCTAATTTTAAAAGAACAGGAACAGCTCTGTCTGACCAAATGTCAAAACATACCTGTCCTCCCTGAGTAGCATTAATCCCTCCTTCTGGATTAGGATTAGAAAACATTCCACCCCAGTCTGGAGCATCAGAGGCTTTAAGACCTTCTACAACTGTTGCAGAGGTATTAACTCCTGTAGCATCAGGATTAGCGATATTATTTGTAACAACACCCTCTAAGTTTCCTCCAAAGATTTGGAAGTTGGTGCTTGTTTCTGGAGTCTCAAAATCCAATATTACGTTCTGAGACATTAAAAGAAAAGGAAAGCATAAAAGCGATAAAAGTATTACTCTTTTCATAGGTTGTATTAAATAGTTTCTCAATAATAGTTTAAAACAAAAAGCATTCAGATTTTTTGCTGAACACTCTCAATATCAGTAATTTTTACGTAACATTAGTTTTATTTGCACTCAACATTACTACATCATCGCTAAATTTATAGGCCGAATAGATCCAATTGATAATAATAAAAATTACATATAAAACATTGATATATAGCACTTTAAGGCTCGTGTTTATCATGATTGCTTTATGCTCAGGTACTATAAATGGACTATCTCAACAAAATAATCTAGGAGTGCCTAAAGTTTTCAATTATTCCAAAGATGTCTATAATGGAGGTACTCAAAACTGGGAGGGATATTATCTAGAATCAGGTAAAATACTCTTTGCAAACAATGATGGCTTACTCATTTTTGATGGAAATAAATGGGACTTACTAACTAGTCCAAAACGGACAGTAACTCGATCGCTAGAAGTATCGCATGATAACACTAGATTTTGGCTCGGAGGCCAAGATGAAATCGGATATTTTAAGTTAATCGATGGCCAATTCCAATATTTTGATCAAAAGTACCTCATCCCTGACGAGCATAAGGCTCTAGAAGATGTCTGGGACATAATATCTACAGAAAAGGATGAGGTCTATTTTAGATCTCGCAATAAGATATTTAGAATATATAACGAAGAGGTATCAGTGTATTATTCCACCTGGTTTTCCTCTTTTTTATCAGAAACCAATGGTAGAGTTTTTTCCAATGATGGAGACCTCGGTATTATAGAGTTTATAGATGGTGAGGTAAAAGAATTGACGGATGACCCTATTTTTAAGGGAGTTTCCATAACAGAGACCTTAGCAATAGATGATGGTACTATTCTTATAGTAACTCTAGATCGGGGATTGTACACCTTAAAGGATGATATAATTAAACCCTTCAAAACCAATGCATCAGAGTATATCAAAAAATATAATGTGATCTCTGGTCACATAATGGTGAATAGCGGAAAAATTATTTTGGGAACCGAAGCAGGAGGGGTTATATCTCTTGATAAAGAAGGAGCAGCTCAGTTCATAATAAACAAAAAAGTAGGTTTACAGAATAATACCGTTTCTGCGATTACCTCTGATGCTACTGGAAACCTCTGGGTAGGTACTTATAATGGAATTGACAAGATAGATTTATCGAGTCGATCCACTTACGCTTATCCTGACGGAGAGTTAGAAGGAGCTGTATATGATATCAAGGCATGGAACGATTCGTATTATTTTGCCACCTCTAATGGATTGTTTAAAACGCAAAAGAAGTCCTATTACAATCCTATGGAGCAAAATATGTTTGAAAAAATTAAGAACACTGATGGACAGACATGGGGTTTATCTCTGATAGGAGACGACCTGCTTTTAGGGCATACCTCCGGAGCCTTTAAGATTTCTAAAGATGGAGAAGCACAAGCATTAATAGACAATGTAGGTACTTGGAAGTTTGTACAGATGGATGAGTCTACTATGTTTATCGGTACTTACTTCGGTTTAGAATTATTTAAACTTGAAAATGGTAGCTGGACTCACAAGCAAAAATTAGAAGGATTCTATGAATCGGCGAGGATTATGTTTAAAGATATCAAAGGTGATTTGTGGGTGAGTCATCCATATAAAGGTTTATATAGGATGCGGTTTTCTGAGGATTTTAAAACCATGGAATTAGATACTATAGATGCTAGATATGGTTTGTCTGATTTGAGGGATTGTTACGTACATGAGGTGGATGGTGTGCCTCTCGTCAGTGTAGATGCAGAACTGTACATGTATGACTACAAAGAAGAGAAATTTCTACTATCTGAGGAAATGAATACCTTTTTTAAAGGTCAGAAATTTAAGCGATTTTTTGATACGGATAGAGGCTTATGGTATGTAACGGATATGGAGACTGGAATAATGCTAAAAAACTTATCAGGGCTCAATACTAAGTTGGAAAAAAAGGCATATTTACAAGGTGAGGTACCCTTTGTAGGAGGGTTTGAACATCTCTATCCGTTGAGTGATAGAGAGGCTTATATTTCTACAGATAAAGGAGTCCAACACAGTGTATTTGACAATGAGGCTATAAGGCATCCAGAAGTACGGATAAATGGAATCACAATCTTTAAAGGGTCTCAGGATAGTACTGTGAATCAAGGGTTTACAAAGGCTCCAGAGGATTTTAAAATCGATTTTAATTATCATGATATCCGTTTTGATTTTGTGTCTGATCTGATGGAAACGGATGATGTAAATATGCGATATGCTTTCAAGCTCGAAGGTTTTAATGATCACTGGTCAGAGTGGTCTGGACTACGTTATAAAGAGTTTACAAATTTGCCAGCAGGCGAATATATTTTTAAAGTAAAATGTAGCACTTACGAAAATCCGTCAGCTCCAGAAACAGAGTTTTCTTTTGAAGTATTGCACCCATGGTATTCTACATGGATTATGAAATTGTTTTACGTTATAATCGGACTCGTAGGATTATATATGCTGGTATTACTTCCCAATAGAAAAATCAAAAAAGAAAAAGAAATTATAGAAATCCAACAAAAGGAAACTGAAGCCATCGTAGAAAATCTAGAAAACGAAAATCTCCAAAAGGAAATAAAATTCCAAAATAGAGAACTTGCTAATCTGACGATGCACTTACTGCAAAAGTCAGAGACCTTAAAGCAGATAAAAACAGAAGTAGAAAACGTAAGAAAGAAAATTAAAGACCCAGTCGCAAAAAAAGAAATCCGAAAGGTAGTCAGCTTGCTCAACAGCGATAACAGACTAGAAGAAGACTGGAATAATTTCTCTTATCACTTCGATAAAGTACATCATGATTTTCTCAAACGGATGAGTGATAATTATCCAAAACTGACTGGTAATGACCTAAAGCTCTGTGCCTATCTAAGACTTAATCTCAGTACTAAAGAAATAGCACCGCTCCTAAATATATCCACTCGTGGGGTAGAGATCAGCAGATACAGACTGCGTAAAAAACTAGCTCTTACTTCCGATGTAAATCTTAATTCCTTTATGATGGGATTTTAGTAGAGACTAGAACTGGCTAGTACTGAGCATCACTAGTGTGCAGGCATTGATTACTTCGATTCCTGCTTTGGCTGCTTTATGAGCAAATTCTGGATTCTCAGCTCCTGGATTGAAGATTATTCTCTTTGGCTTTAAGCCCAAAATATACTCCTCATATTCTTCCTGGTTATTCTCATTTAAATACATGGTTACAGTATCGATGTGCTTGTAGCGATATTTTTCTCGATTGATTTCTACATCCTCGACCATGCCTTCTCTCAGTCCTAGAGCAATGACCTCATGCTCATATTTACGAAGTGCCTTTATGGCTTTATTAGAATATCGCCTTTCTTTTAATGAGGCTCCGAGAACTAAGGTCTTCTTTGACATGAGTGATTTTTTAAATTAACTTGAAAGTTATATTTTTAGAAACTACACAGAAAATAAAAATGAAAAAACTAATCTACTTTGTCCTTCTTGTATCTTTTTCCATCACCGCTTGTAAAGACAATGGAAAAGAAACTGCTCAAAATAATACCGCCACAGAATCTTCAGATCTCGGTAAACTCGTTCAAAAGTATACCTCCTTTGACCTAACCACTGATCTCTCTCTTCTAAGTGACAATGAAAAGCAGATGATACCACTACTTATACAAGCTGCTAAGGAGATGGATGATGTATTCTGGCAAGAAGCCTACGGAGATAAGGCCGCATTTCTTAAGGGACTGGCTTCCGGTGATGAGACGACTTTCGGTATGATAAACTACGGCCCTTGGGATAGATTAGGAAATAACGAACCATGGTTAGAAGGAGCAGGAGCAAAATCTGAAGGAGCTAATTATTACCCAGCTGATATGACCAAAGATGAATTTGAAGCTGCAGATCTTCCAGGAAAGGATGATTTATATACTCTGGTCAGAAGAGATGATGCAGGAAAACTAATCACGGTTCCATATCATGTAGCCTTTAAAAAAGAACACACAAGAGCCTCAGAATTACTGACAGAAGCAGCTGCTCTAGCCGAAGATGCAGGCCTAAAAAAATACCTAGAACTACGAGCAGCAGCTCTTCTAAATGACGATTATCAGCCGAGCGATATGGCATGGCTAGATATGAAATCTAATCGCATCGACTTTGTAGTAGGACCGATAGAAACTTATGAGGATCAGCTTTTTGGCTATAAAGCCGCTCATGAAGCTTACGTACTTGTAAAAGATATGGAGTGGAGTAAGCGACTAGAAAAGTATGCAGCTTTTTTACCTGACTTACAGAAAGGACTTCCTGTACCAGCAGCATATAAAGCAGAGACACCAGGAAGCGATACAGAGCTAAATGCCTATGATGTAATCTATTATGCAGGAGACTGTAACTCAGGGTCTAAAACCATCGCCATAAATCTACCCAATGACGAAGAGGTACAACTTGCCAAAGGAACTAGGAGATTGCAACTAAAAAATGCGATGCAGGCAAAATTCGATAAGATACTAGAGCCGATAGCAGATGTCCTCATTGACCCAAGTCAGAGAAAACACATCACCTTCGATGCCTTCTTTTCTAATACGATGTTCCATGAGGTCGCTCATGGTCTAGGAATAAAAAATACAATAAATGGAAAAGGTCCAGTACGAAGAGCACTTAAAGAAAATGCTTCTGCACTAGAAGAAGGAAAGGCAGACATGCTCGGGCTTTATATGATTAAGCAACTGCACGAGCGAGGAGAGATAGAAGGCGATCTACATGATTATTATGTCACCTTTATGGCAGGGATATTTAGATCGGTAAGATTCGGAGCTTCCTCAGCACATGGTAAGGCCAATATGATACGGTTCAATTTCTTCGATGAGATGGGAGCTTTTTCTAAGGATAAGCAGACTGGTAGATATACTGTAAACTTTGAAAAATTTGAAGCAGCGATGACAGCCTTGTCAGAAAAGATACTGACTCTACAGGGAGATGGAGATTACATCGGAGTGGGTCAGCTAGTTTATAATAAAGGAAAGATAGGAGCCGAATTACAATCTGATCTCGACTTATTGGCTGAAAAGGGAATTCCTGTTGATATTATTTTTCAGCAGGGTAGTAAGGTGTTGGGCTTGTAGGAATTTTTACCCATCCCTTTCTTCGCCAAGGCGAATTCATTCCCTTCCCTTGTTTAATGGCAGGGCAATGAATATCTTAACTCTTAAAAGCATCTTTCCACTGCTGTGGCATATCAGCCTTTTTCCTTTTGGCTACATTGTATGGCATTATGGTACTGTGCACCAGAGCCACTAGTCGATCATTATTATGAGACCACATCTTGGTTTCTAGGATTACCCTGTCTGCTAGAATCTCACTCGCTCTTACACCTACTTTTACAGTATCAGGAAATGCAACAGGGTAGATGTATTTACAATCCTGCCTAGCAAGAATAGGAGCAATGTCATTATTTTCAAGTTTATCTAAGACTTTATAGAAGAAATGTATCCGAGCATCTTCATTCCATTTTAGAAAAACAGTGTTATTTACATGTTGTAAAGCATCCATATCTCCCCATCTAACATGAATATCGAGTTGTAGTTTAAATTTTTCTATTCCTTGCATACTGTAAATATAATGGAACTACACATTTCATTTTCTTTAATATTTGTGATATTGATTAAATTTGTTGCTTTTAGATACTTATCCACTGGATGGTATCGTTTCTAACTCACTTTATACAGTCAAAACAAATCTTTTCGATGCATAATTTATTTTTCTTTTTTCAAAAAGCAGCTGAGACCGAGGAACGCGAGGGTCTACTAGATATAATTAAGAACTCAGGTTTGATGGGTATGGTCATTTTTACGATGCTCATAATCTTATCTATAATAGCAACTTATATATTCTTCGAAAGATGGCTAACCATTAAAAAAGCAGGAAGGGTAGACGATCAGTTTATAAATAACATCAGATCATCTGTACAAGCCGGTAATATAGAAGGTGCTAAAGCTCTCTGTGCTACAACCAATACTCCGACCTCTAGAATGGTAGAAAAAGGAATTATGCGTATCGGAAAACCTCTAAAGGATATCGATGCTGCCATAGAAAACGTAGGTAACCTAGAAATCTTTAAACTAGAAAAAAACCTATCTACACTAGCGAGTATAGCAGGAGCAGCTCCGATGATTGGATTCTTCGGAACAGTGACGGGTATGATTCAGGCATTTTATACAATGAGTGCAGAAGATAATGTATCTCCGACAGCACTTGCAGGTGGTATTTATCAGGCACTACTTACAACAGCCTTCGGACTTTTTGTAGGGATTATCGCCTTTGTGGGATATAACTTACTAGTAGCGAGTGTAGAAAAAGTAGTCTTTAAGATGGAAAGAACCACGATGGAATTTATGGATTTACTACAAGAACCTTCAGCGTAATTCTATAAATGGGATTCTCAAAAAGAAATAAGGTAAACCCGGAGTTCAGCATGTCTTCACTGACAGATATTATATTTCTGTTGTTGATATTCTTTATGCTGACCTCACAACTGGTAAAGGTAGATGTAAAGTTACCTACCTCTGATTCTAAGACCACTGCTCCTCAGGACCTAGCGGTGATTATTAAGAAAAACGGAAAGGTTACATTAAATGGTGCTGCAGCAACTATAGGCAAATTGGATAAACGTCTAGCGATCGAAGTGCGGAAACGAGGAAATAAAGACAATGCAACACTATTGATTGTTTCTGAATTAGGAGTTCCATGGGAAAAAGTAAGTGAGGTAATGAAAGTAGCAGCAGAATTAAAAATAAAGGCAGTAATCGCCACTCAACCACGAGAATAATATGGGACTAAAAAAGAATTCCAAAGTAAGTGCTGAGTTTAATATGTCGTCACTGACAGACATAATTTTTCTATTGTTGATATTTTTTATGTTGACCTCGTCGCTGGTTGTGCCTAATGCACTCAACCTTCAATTACCGGGAAAAAAATCTAGTACCACGGCACCGTCTAAAACGAGTCCGACTCAGATTACCATCGATAGAAAAGGAAAATATAGAGTAAATGGAAGCTCTTCTTCTTTTAAAAATATAGATAAAAAAATAAAAGGCCTGAAGAGTAATAAGAAGGCTATCGTAGTATTGACTCCTAGTAAGACTACTCCTAATCAGTATGTAGTAAAGGTCTTAGATTCAGCGTATAGGCATGGAGTTAAGATAAAACTCACAGACCCTCGCTGACCCTAATCAATTCAAACCAGAAAGCCCACTTTTTACATTACATAAAAACGTAATGTAATATCCATTGATTAACAGACTTTTAGACTATTTTTGTAATGATGGAATTTTCGTTCGATAGAAATGAATATGATGATGATCAGCACAAGAAACGTGGCTGGCTAGTCAGCATTTCTTTACATATTCTACTCTTACTTTTTTTTCTGATTCCATATCAGAAAAAAGTTGAACCCTCTGAAGAGTTTCAGGGTGTACTTGTGGTTTTTGGAAATCCAGATGAAGGTGGTAATGATGTTGCTGGTTTAGAAGAAGAGGAAAGTTCGGCTGCTCGGAGTTTTGATGAAGTAGAAGAGGAAGAAGAGGAACAAGTCGAAGAGCAAGAGCAAATTCAGGAACAGGAGGAAATACAAGAACCAGTTGAAGAGAAAGAAGAAGTAGAAGAAATTCCAGAGGAGGAAGAAGCTGTTTTTGAAAAAGTAGTGGAGAGTGCTATAGTGGAAAATGAAACCAAGGTTGATGATTCCGAACTGATTGCGGTAGAGAAGAAAAAGCAAGAAGAAAGAGAAAAAGCAGAGGAGGCAAAAAAAGAAGCAGCTCGTAAGAAGTCGGAGGCTGAGGCAAATGAGAAGGCTGCAGCAGATGCTAAAGCAAAAGAAGCGGCTGAGGCCAAAGCAAAGGCAGATGCAGCGGCTAAAGCCAAAGCGGAAGAAGCAGCTAGAAAAAAAGCAGAAGCAGATCGTAAAGCCAAAGAACTGGCAGATAAGAAAAAGCAATATGGAGACCTCTTCGGTAAGGGTGAAGGAAATGATGCTGGAGGAGGAAACACAGGAGATCCGCTCGGGGATCCTGATGGAGAAGCACTAGAAGGCATCAGTACTGGAAAAGGAAAAATCGGTGGAGGCTTATCTGACCGAGGATTGGCCTACGAGCCAGAAATTGCCGACAACTCTCAAAAAGCAGGTAAGGTCGTTATCAGAATCTGCGTAGACAGAGATGGCAATGTCATCGATGCTAAGTTTACTCAGCTCGGTTCCACAACCACAGATCGTACCCTAGTAGAAATCGCAGAAGCCGCTGCTAAGAAGTATAAATTCTCATCTAGTAATTCTGACAAGCAGTGTGGTACTGTTACTATTGATTTTAAGTTAGTGTAGCTTAAACAGCTTTCTTATTTCTTACGTATCTAGATTATCAGTTAAGCGGAAGTTGCACTTCCACATGTGTAATTGCCAATTTATAATTGGCTCAAGATGAAAACTTGACATTACATCCGACGCAAGTACAACTTACGCTGAACGTAATAACTTAATTCATTACAATTATGTAATTATTTCAACAGATAAACGGAAAATTTCCGATTATCTGTAGCTATTGAAGCAAAATAATGTCAATATTCATGCATTTAATCGGAAAATAACCGATTATTGTATGTAATAATGACAATATGGATTTTAGATCTATCGTAAAAGATTATACTGAGGCACCTTTATCTAGGCATTTAATTTTAGACTTACTACGAGACTATAAGCGTCCAAATGATAAGATTAGTGAGTTACTCAAAAGCAAAGAGCTTATTTCTATTAAAAGAGGATTGTATTCTGTAGGGCCCAAAATGGACTTAGCACGACCTGAGCTATTTCTAATTGCTAATCACCTTAGAGGACCTAGTTATGTGTCCTTAGAATCAGCCTTATCATATTGGAATATGATTCCTGAAAGAGCGTTTGAAATTAGTTCAGTTTGTTTAAAGACTTCAAAGCGATATAAAACACCAGCTGGTAGATTTAGTTATCGAAGTTTAAAGTGTCCTTATTATTCGTACGGAATAAAAAATGTAAAATTTTCAACTAAGCAAACAGTATTAATTGCTTCTCCTGAAAAAGCACTTTGTGATAAAATAGTACTGACTCCTAAAATAAATCTTAGAAGTATAAATCAAACAGAGGAATTTCTCTTAGAAGATCTAAGAATGAATGAAGAGATATTAGACAACTTAGATACCATTATTATAGAATCATGGATTAGTAGTGCTCCTAAAAAAAGAAGTTTGGAAATGCTAATTAAAACATTGCGGCAGTTATGATTAAAGAATGGATGGAGGAATATGATCCTCAAAATGAAGAAGAAATAATATCAGCACTGCGAGAAATAATGCAGGAAATTACCCTGGCAGCATTATCAAGAACTGATTTTTTTGAGAGAGCAGCTTTTTATGGTGGTACTGCTTTAAGAATCTTTTATGCCTTAGATAGATATTCTGAAGACTTGGATTTTTCATTGCTAAGTCCAGATTCTAATTTTTCAATAGAGCCATATTTTAAAGCCATACTGGATGAATTTAAATCATTAGGGCTTACTGTAACTATAAAAGAGAAAAAAAAGACCAAGCATTCGGCAATAGATTCTGCTTTTCTAAAGGCTGAAACAATATGGCAAGAGATCATACTGCAAGACGTCATTAAAGAGGCTGGAATAAAAAGCTCGAATAGAACTTTGAGAATTAAAATAGAAATAGATCGAGAACCTCCAGTAAATTTCCAAACAGAACAAAAGCTTCTAATCCGTCCATTTTCCTTTTATGTGAAATGCTTTACTCAGCCAAGTCTATTTGCAGGTAAAATGCATGCCTTATTATTTAGAAAGTGGAAAAACAGGGTAAAGGGAAGAGATTGGTATGACTTAGAATGGTATATAAAAAAAGGCATTCCTTTAGATAAAAGTCATTTCCTAACTAGAGCAATAGATACAAATGACTGGCAAGAAGATAAGATTTCTACCGAGCAGGTTCTTAAGTTGTTGGAAGAGAAAATAGACTTAGTTTCATTTAGCAGTATTAAGGATGATATCAGAAGGTTTATTAGAAACGATGAAGTATTAGACATTTGGAGTCCAGACTATTTTAAGGCTCTCATTAGGAAAATGCAATTTACAAGCTAATTTCTAGCCTGTCATTACAAATCAAAAACAGAAAAATTTCACCGTACTAACAACTAGGATTTATAACAGGCAGATTTATCGCCAGTCCTCCTTCTGAAGTTTCTTTATACTTATCATTCATATCCATAGATACCTGCCACATGGTTTTTATGGCAGCGTCGAGAGATATTTTTGCCTCACAAGGTTTGCCTTCTAGAGCTAGGTTAGCAGCAGTGATGGCCTTCATAGCACCCATAGCATTTCTCTCAATACATGGAATCTGTACTAGACCCATCACAGGGTCGCAGGTAAGTCCTAGATGATGTTCTATTGCAATCTCTGCCGCTTCTAGACATTGTGCAGGTGTTCCTCCAAATACCTCAGTAAGTCCTGCAGCAGCCATCGCAGAGGATACACCTATCTCAGCCTGACAACCTCCAACGGCTGCGGAGATTGTTGCTCCATGTTTAAAGAGACAGCCGACCTGTCCTGCTGTAAATAAAAATCGCTTTACTGACTCCTTTCCTTTATAATCGCAGAATAAAAAATAATATAATATTACTGCTGGGATAACACCGGCTGCACCATTGGTAGGAGAGGTAACTATTCGTCCCATGGCTGCGTTTTGTTCGTTTACGGCGAGGGCAAAACAGCTTATCCATTTATTGATAGAATTGAAATCTTTTGGGACTCCTTTTATAAGGTCTAGCCAGTCCTTGGTTGTCTCGATAGATTTTCCTTTTAGGAGTTGGTCACATAGGTTCTTGGCTCGTCGTACTACTTTTAATCCACCCGGTAAAATTCCACCAGTAGTAAGTCCTGCATGTGTAGCTTCGAGAAAGGTATCTAGAATGGCTTCGATTTTTACATCTATTTCATGCTTGCTTCTTATGGAACATTCATTTTTATAAACGATGTCTGAGATGGAACAGGAGTGCTCTTTGGTGTAAGCCAAAATGTCTTCTCCTTTAAAAATCTGGAAAGGTAGTTTCCGCTCCTTGCTTGAGTCTTTAGTCCTATTTGAAGATTCTATAAACCCTCCACCGACTGATGCAAAGAGTTCTTCCTTAATAACCTCAGTAGTAGAAAAAGCCGTGAACTTTAAAGTATTGGGATGGAGTGGGTGAGTGGTGGATCCAAAAATGATATCCTTCTCATAATCAAAAGAGATGGTCTTAGATTTAATTTTCACCTTCTGAGAATCCTGAGTTGATTTTATATACGAGGCAATTCTATCCGTGTTTATTTTCTTTGGGTCATAGCCCAATAATCCTAAAAGCACCGCCTTATTTGTAGCATGACCGATTCCTGTTTTAGATAGAGATCCGTATAGTTGTATCTGTATGCGGTCTAGTTCTGCGGTGTCTAATCTATCGACAAATTGTAGAGCTGCTCTCCATGGTCCGAGTGTATGTGAGCTAGAAGGTCCTACGCCTATTTTGAATATATCGAAAATGCTTAATGATTCCATGGAGTTAATTTTAGGGTTATTGTTATCCAAGATACTTAATTCTCCATATCTATAAGAACAAATAATTGCGTAACTTAATTCTCATGAAATCACTAGTCGCATTAGCATTTTCGTGTCTACTATTTTTTGCATATAGCTGCGGTAATAAGGCCTCAGATGGTCGCAGTAATTTTGAGTCAGTAGCAACCGGAAATGCAGATCTCAAGGTAGGAGGACTCTATGTTTCCAAAAATAAAAATGGGGAATATGGAGTAACTAAGATACTGGCATTAGAGAAAAAAGTAGTCCATGTCAGAATGTATACAGATAAGTTCGATACCAAGCCTACTAAATTAAATTCTAAAAATCTCAGTATGATGATCGGCCATGCTCCGATGGCCAGAGAAGGATTCTTAAACTCTAATGCCGAGTTAGTAGCGATAGAAAAAGTATCCGAAGACGAACTAGAAGGTTATAATTATTTTATAAAAGCATCTAGTCCTAAGTAGTCTTTCTATGGGTAAAAGTATTGTTATAATATTCTTATTTATTTATTGCAGTAGCTCTTTATTTTCTCAAGAGCAGTTATTAATCAATGCTTACAATAGGCCAGCAACCTCTCTTAACGGATACTGGAAATACATAGTCGACCCTTACGAAAATGGGTTTTACAACTATAGATACGAACCCTTTGAAAATCAAACCAATCCACAGCGATCCGCTTTTTTTAAAAATGCCAAGAGGCAGAATAAGGCTGATCTAATAGAATATGACTTCGACAAAATGGATAGTCTACTGGTGCCGGGAGACTGGAATACTCAAAAGGAAAAACTCTTTTATTATGAAGGGACAGTATGGTATAAAAAATCTTTTGAGTACAAGAAGAGTGAAAATGATAATCGCGTATTTCTGCATATCGGAGCGGCCAACTATGAATCTGATGTATACCTAAATGGTAAAAAACTAGGAAAGCATATAGGTGGTTTTACTCCATTCCAGTTTGAGGTAACTCAACATCTCACAGAAACAGAAAATCATCTCGTCATCAAAGTAGATAACAAACGAGTAAAAGAAGGTGTACCGACCTTAAATACTGACTGGTGGAATTATGGAGGAATCACAAGAGACGTAAAACTTATAGAAACGAGTGAGACCTTTATTTCCGATTATAAAATTCAGCTATCCAAAACAGAAAAGAATTGTATTAAGGGAACCATCCAATTGACTGGAAATAATAAGGCTAACCAAAACATCTTACTTAGTATTGCAATGCTCGGAATAAGTAAATCGTTTTAACTAAATATCTAACTTCTAAACCTTATTTTTAAAACCATAAATCACCTTTTAAACCCATCTTATGAGAATTACAATATCACTACTTCTAATATTCGTTTTAAGTACAATAGGTTCTGCCCAAAGCTCCTTCGCCACCGACGACCCAAGATACAAGCCACTCGTAATGGGAGCTCTCGATAATCTAAATGCGATGAAGTACGACTCATGCATGATAAAGTTCAAGGAAGCCTTTACTATAAGGCAAACCAGTGTACTGAGCACGGTACGTAACTGTGCCTGTGCACACAGTGGAGAGGATTTTAAATATAGAGACGAGCAATTGAAGATTGCCTTTGATTTAAACTGGGGTCAAGCAAAAAATATTTTTGATAACTATCCAGAGTTTAAATATTTAAAAGGTTCTGAACTTGAAAAAATCATGGAAGAAAAATATTTGGCGTATGCCAAAGCTTCTGGAGTAAATCTAGAACTCATGGAAGAGTTTAAAACCATCGGTTATGAAGACCAGAGATACAGAAGAGAGATGAATGATGTAGAGAAAAAGTATGGGTGGAAATCCCCGCAGATGGATTCGCTCTGGGTATTACAAAATGCCGCAGATAAGAAAAATACAGCTCGCATCACTCAGCTTATGGATGAGATGGGTTATCCGGGAAAGTCGGTCGTAGGAGGAGGGCAGGCATCTACAGCCTTCCTAGTAATACAACATGCCGATTTAGAAATCCAAGAAAAATATCTACCTCTAATCTCTGCAGCGGCGGATAAAGAGGAAGTGCCATGGAGGTCAGTTGCCTTACTCGTAGATAGGGTAGAGATGAGAAACGAACGACCACAGATATATGGCAGCCAGGTAAGTAGGCATCCAGAAACAGAAGAGTTTTATTTTTCTCCGATTCAGAATCCTGAAAAAATAGATAGTATTAGAGCTACTGTAGGTTTAGGGCCTATACAGAGTTATGCAGACAATTGGGAATTTAAATGGGACCCTAAGTATCATGTAGAAATAAATAAATCTGTAAAAGCATACAATGCTAAGATGAAGACAGAAGAAGAGAATAAATAATAGTAGCTTAGTGCTGAACAATATGAAAGAACCAAGAACAATTTCCAACTTTTTATCAATTCTTGTAATTGTCCTTCTTTGCATTGGGTGTAAACCAGAAGGTGATTTTATACCAGAAAAATCAGCTGATTTCTCACAAGGAAAATATGAAAAGTACCTCGGCCTTTTAAAAGAAGCCTATGCTGATAATGATAAGTTTCAAGCAGCTATACAATATTCTAATCTCAAGGTAGATAAGAAACGAACCTATAACACTTTAAATGAGGGAATCAGAAACGACCCCAACAATTGCGATAGAATCTATGAATGGTACTGGCTATACGATGAAAATAATTTTCGAACCAACATACTCAAACTAGATACCACTCTATTTAAAGAGTCCGTCACACTTTGCGATGAGTTATACACTAAGTCGACCTATGCTCAGTATCTAGCTGTTAAACGTGCAGAAGCAGAGGAATTTCAAAAGAACAAAGTGGTTGAGGATAGCTCTGGTTTTAATATTGCTCTTGTAGAAAAACTAAAACAAATAGAGAAGGATGACCAAGATGTAAGAAATCGCTTGTCAGCCAAAACCACTACCAAAGAACAAGCAGCAGAGCTACGAATAGAAATGCAAAGGATAGATTCTATAAATCTTCTCAAGATTGATAAAATTTTCAAGGAGCATGGATACCCGAGTCGTGAGCTAGTGGGGAAGGATGGAAATTTTACTCCAGCTTTAGTCATACATCATAGTAACTCTCTGGAAGATAGATATAAATACCTTCCACTTTTAGAAAAAGCAGTCGAGGATGGAGTCCTATACGAGGGCACATTAAACATGATAAAAAGAAGAATAGAAAATATAAAGCTTGATAAGAATCTGCAAGAGAAGCCTTAGTTTATCAGGACTCCATCGACCATCTCGAGTCTACGGTCACTGATTCTTGCCAGCTCTTCATTATGTGTCACAATTACAAAACTCTTATTCAAGTCTTTACGCAGCTTAAAGAATAGATTATGTAATTCCTCAGAAGTGCTCATATCCAGATTACCAGTCGGCTCATCTGCAAAGACTACAAGAGGGTCATTTATGAGTGCTCGAGCTATGGCCACTCTCTGCTGTTCTCCACCAGAAAGCTCCGCTGGTTTATGAGTCAGCCTATCAGCGAGCCCGAGATAATCCAAGAGTTCTTTTGCCTTTGATTCTAATTTACCAAGATCTGTTTTACGTATCTGACCTGGAATCATTACATTTTCTAAGGCGGTAAATTCTTTGAGTAGATGATGGAACTGGAATACAAATCCGATGTTTCTATTTCTAAAATTGGACAATTCTGCCTCACTCATCTCGAAGAGGTTAGTGCCATTTATAAAGACTTCTCCCTTGGTCGGTTTATCGATAGATCCCAGAATATGTAGAAGCGTACTCTTGCCACTACCGGACTTTCCTACGATGCAGGTAAACTCTGCTTTCTCTATTTCTAGATTGACTCCGCTTAGAACTTTTACGTCTTCGTAGGATTTATAGATGTTTGTCGCTTTTAACATAGCCCAAAACTAGATAATTGGCTCAATTACTGTATTTATTATAGGAGTTTATTTTACCTGATAATGACAGTTTTGGCAGTATTGAACTCCTAAAACTTCTAATTTGTGCTTAGATAAGAAGTATGAAAATATTACAGCTCTGTAAAAAGTTTCCTTTTCCCTTGAGAGATGGCGAGTCCATTGCGGTCAGCTCTATGAGTAAAGCCTTATCAGAGCTAGGATGCGAGGTATCCTTACTTGCTATGAATACCACCAAGCACCACACTGATTTAGAGAAACTGCCAGAGGACTTTAGTTTTTTTAAAGAGATAAGAGCCGTAGAAGTAGATAATCAGGTCCGAGCATGGCCAGCTTTAAAAAATATATTTTCGACAGATTCTTTTCATATTTCTCGATTTGTCTCGGAGACTTATAAGCAAGAACTTATCGATATCCTGCAAAAAGACAACTACGATATAATACAATTAGAAACACTATATCTGACTCCTTACCTCGATACGATAAAGAAATATAGCAAGGCAATCGTAGTCATGAGAGCTCATAATATCGAGTCTGAGATATGGGAACGCATCACAGAAAACACAGAATTTCTACCTAAGAAAATATACCTTGAGCATCTTACTAAGAAGCTAAAAAACTACGAACTGCAGCATCTTAACGACTATGACTACCTAGTTACAGTATCTGATAGAGATCTCGCTCAGTTTAAAAAACTAGGTTATAAAAACGGAGCCATGTCTTCTCCGATAGGACTAAATCTTAAGTCTTATGCGGCTGAGGCCAAAACAGATGAGTACGACATCGGCTTTATAGGAACCATGGACTGGCGACCAAATGAAGAAGGAGTAGAATGGTTTATCCAAAAAGTTTTTCCACTCATACAGAAGGAAAACAAAGAAGCAAAATTGCATATCGCAGGAAGAAGTAGTGGAAGATTTCTAAAAGAGTGGAGTAGTGATAGAGTTATAGTACATGGAGAGGTAGAGAGTGCAAGTGCCTTCATGAGCCAATGTAAACTTATGATGGTTCCCTTGTTTTCTGGAAGTGGAACTAGAGTAAAAATCCTAGAAGCCATGGCAATGAAAAAGGCAATCGTTTCTACTTCCATAGGCATAGAAGGAATCGAAGCGACAAATGAGAAGCACGTACTGATAAAAAACGAACCTCAGGCTTTTGCGGATGCGATATTACACTTATTGAATGATAAAGAAGCTCGAGAGGATTTAGGAAATAATGCCTATGACTTTGTAACTAGCGGTTATGATAATTTGGCTCTAGCCAAAAAACTACTAGATAAATACAAGTCCTTACTTGCCTCAGATAAGTACGCTTCTGTCCAACCAAAAAGCGACCAAAGATAGATTTGAAAATACTGGTCCTCACATCACGGTTTCCGTATCCTCTAGAAAAAGGAGATAAACTCAGAATCTATAATCAGCTAAAGATATTAAGCCAGCATCATCAGGTAATACTGGTTAGCCTTGCAGAAAAACAACCTTCCGCTTCTCATCTAGCAGAGATAGAATCTATAGTCTATAAAAGCCACGTATTCTACCTCTCACAGTTTAAAAGGTTTACCTCAGTCATCAGTGGTTATTTAAAGAAGAAGCCATTTAGAAACGCCTATTTCTACAATAAGCGAGTAAAGTCAGAAATCGATAAAATCATAGCAACAGAAAAACCAGAGCACATCTATTGTCATCTGATAAGAATGGCAGATTACATAAAAGACTCCACTCTGCCAAAGACACTGGACTATATGGACTGCTTCTCCGCAGGAGCGGAAAAAAGAAAATCTACTAGTAAAGGAGCTAAAGCATGGTTCTATAACAAGGAACAGAAGCTCACCCTTCGTTACGAACGAGAAATTTATAAGTCTTTTGATAATCATTTTATTATCTCAGACCAGGATAGAAAAGTCCTTCCTTTGGCAGAGACTCAGAAAGTAAAGCTTCTAGGAAATGGCATCGACCTAGACTTTTTTAAACCACAAGAAGCTACTAAGAAATATGACATCGGATTTATAGGAAACCTTGGGTACTATTCTAATGTATACGGTTCTGTGTATATGGCAGAAAAAATATTGCCTTTGTTAGATAAGAAAATAAAAATTATTTTGGCAGGAGCCAGACCGAGTTCTAGAGTTGTAAATCTAGCAAATGATAATATCCATGTTGCTGGTTGGGTAGAAGACATACGAGATGCCTATGCTTCTATTAGGGTTTTTGTAGCTCCCTTATTTAAAGGAATCGGACAGCAGAATAAGATTCTAGAAGCCATGGCTATGGGTATTCCTGTAGTAACGACTCAGCAGGTAAACAATGCCATCGGAGCCACTTCTGAAAAAGAAATCCTTATTGCAGAATCTCCCGAAGCCTTTGCAACTCAGATAAATAAACTTCTCTCTGATAAAGAACTCTATAACAGACTGCAGTCCAATGCTCTAAACTTTGTATCCAGTAATTACAGCTGGCAAGAAGCTACACAGCCACTCATTGATATTTTAGACAAACAAGGAATAGCTTAAAATTTAGGACAGATGTCAAAATTATTATCGTGCTCTCCGATATAGGTAAGTGATAATTCAAAAGCATTTAGTCCCACTCTAGCTCCGAATAAATCAGGAAGATTATGGTCATAACTAAACCCTAGAAGTAGATTTTTTCGTTCTAAACCGACCATAAAAATGATAGACTCCATCCCGAATCCATTGACATTATTTACAACTCTTGCCCAGCTCCCTACATGTAAGGCAGAACCAACTTCTTGATTTATTTTGAATATTAAATTAGTCCCTACAGTCAGTTCATTAAACTCACCTTGATTCTGATAGAGTAGTCTAGGAGAGATTCCAAGATTAGTATTTATATCAGTCGTAAAGCTTACGTAACCTACTAGCCTCGGTTTTAATAGATTTTGTGTTTCTACTACACAACTCGGACAGTCCTCCTCTGAGTAAAAAGAAATATTAGGTTGATGGAAATGATAATAGGAAGCACCCACATTTAATCTTCCAGAATCATATTTAGAAGTATAGTTAAGTCCTACACCCAAATCAATAAACCCAAAATTATTACTAGGAAAGGCCTCACTAGTCGGTAGATTAAAAGCATCCAGGGTATTGAACTGATCCTCAAAAACGAGGTCTTCATAATTGATATTCCGCTGACTCACTCCGAATACAAACCCTACACCTAGATATCTCTCCTTTCGCTGATTAAGAGACTTATGATAGGCTCCGATCAGATTTATCGATGTAGTATTAAGGTCAAACGTTCTAACCTTATCCGCATTAAAGCTGATTCCTAGTCCGAGGATGTCCGGCTTCTTCTTCAATTGACCGAACTCAAGAGGAAGTTTTATATCCGCTCCTAGAGAAAAGGTAGTTAATGGATCCTGAACAGCAGAAGTCCACTGATCTCTATAAATCGTATTTATTCTAAACGTCCCATTATTAGTCCCAGCAAGAGCAGGGTTAAAATTTAATGGGGTAGAGTAGAACTGAGAGAAATGAGGGTCCTGTGCCTTTAAAATCACACTAAAACCCATAACAAGCATAAATAGTACACTAAGTCTTTTACTCATATGGCAAAAATACTAATATTCACGTTTACAAGCCTTTTTGGCAGGTTTTTAGATTTAGGTAGTAATAAGTAATATTTTTACAGTTCAGTGGCTAAAAAGAAGAAAAATCTAGAGAACTATCCTTTCGGCATATGTATGGTGAGTGTGGCTCCCATCCGTAAGAAGCCAGATGATCGCTCTGAGATAATAAGTCAGATGCTTTTTGGGGAGCAAGTAAAGCTTATCCGTAAGAAGGGCAAAAACTGGCTTTACATAAGCTGTAGATGGGATAATTACGAGGGCTGGATCGATCCAAAACAAATAATACGAATAACTGAAGCAGATGCAGAGAAGTACAGTCAGAACGTCCACTATGCCCTAGAAACAGAACAAGCCATCCTTTCTGACCAGCGATCACAATCCATCTTGCTAGGTTCTACACTTCCAAACTTCGATGGAATCTCCTTTAAGTTTCCTGGTAAAAAATACGTCTACTACGGTCAGGTCATAAACCCCAAGATCAATAAAATTACCCGAGAGATATTTATAAAAATCATCCGCCGCTATATGTATGCTCCATATCTATGGGGCGGAAGATCTCCTTTCGGACTAGACTGTAGCGGTTATACTCAGGTAGTTTATAAGATGTGTGGGGTAGACCTTCCTAGAGATTCTGCAGATCAGGTCTCTCATGGAAAACTAGTATCCTTTGTAGAAGAGGCAAGATTAGGGGACCTAGCATTTTTTGAAAACAAAGAAGGTAACATCATACACGTAGGCATCGTCCTAGACGACCATAAAATCATCCATGCCTCAGGACAGATAAGAATCGATAATCTCGACCACCAAGGTATCTATAACACCGAGATAAAAAAGTATTCTCACAATCTGAGGGTGATTAAAAGATTGATGGAGTTGCCTGCGGCAGAGCAGATGGGGTAATTGTCCGTATTAGGATTTATGGATTTTAGGATTTCTAATGTCGATAGTGTGATTTATTCTGGTCTAAAATAATTGAACGTCGATTTTAAGGTGCCACCCATTAAATGAGCTAAAATAGGTTCTTCTTTATTGCAACAAATAATGTTGTCTAATAATCTATTCATGCTTTTGTCATCCTCTCCGCGTTCTAAGTCATGTTTTATATTCCATACTCTATGAACCAGTTCATTTGACCATTTTAAACAATTCAGTTTTTCTACGTCATTATAATTATCATCGCTCCAAATACCTTTGTTAGTAATAGTGAGATTATATAGAAATCTATCTAGAAACTTAATTTTTCTAGAAATTTCCCAATCAGTAATTTCTGCAATAGTTTATTTTGCATTCATATCAAGTGTTGTTAAGTAACCAATACCTATAGAATAAAGTGTTAATGGTATTTGGTAAAATAGATTTTTGAAAGAACAAGATTGAGTATCAATCCAATATTTCATTAATTTAAAGTAGACCTTAAGTAATGCGGACTCTAGGATTTTTTATTGTCAGGATGATTGAGGTTATAGACTCTTTTATATACTAAGCTGCTACCACCAAAATTAATAAGTAAACCCAGAGGGAGATTATAGGCCTGGCAATAATTCATCGCTTGATTCAAATGAACATCCGTCATCAGAACTACGGCTTTTAATTCGAGCATTATTCTATTCTCAACAAAAAAATCGACTCTTCTTGTTCCTATTTGAACACCCTCATAAAATATCTCCATTACCATCTCTCGAGCAAAAGATAAATTCTGCTTCTCCATTTCAACAACCATTGCCCTTTGATAAATGACTTCCTGGAAACCATTGCCCAATGTTGAATGAACCTTCATAGCACACCCTATGATTTTATATGTTAGTTCATCATTCAATAATGTCGAGTTTCATATTAGAAAAGTTCTTTCTAGTGCAATACCTAGCAAAATCCTAAAATCCTAAAATCAAACAAATCCTAAAAATCCTATTTCTGCACTTGAATTTGAATTTTACAAAGCCTGTATAATATCATACTGAGTAATCACAAATCGATTCCCAGTAAGGTCCTCAGTAATCACCGCAGGATGCTCTCGACTTATGTACTTATTGAGCTTCTTGATTTCCATATCAGCACTGACTTCAGGAAAAGGCTCACTCATTATATCCGCAACAGAAGTATTCTTACTCTCTCCATTACTCCCAAAAATATGATTGAGCAGAGACCGTTCTGTAATCGAACCAACGATTTTATCATTGTCCATAACAGGCATCTGAGAGATGTCATGATCTTTCATAATGGTAAGGACTTCGTGTATGGACTGAGTAGTATTGGCAGAGATAAAAGCGGTATTCTTTTTTCCTTCTAGTAGATTCTTGATACGTATTTCTGTTTCTAGAAAACCTCTTTCTCGCATCCAGTCGTCGTTGTAGATTTTACCGACATATCTACTTCCATGATCGTGAAATATAACTACTACTACATCATCCTTAGTAAGTTGGTCTTTCATCTGTACGAGACCAGCTACTGCAGAGCCACAGCTATAGCCTAGAAAGATTCCTTCTTCTTTTGCCAGTCTGCGAGCGTATACAGCACCATCCTTATCACTTACTTTCTCGAAGTGATCGATGAGAGAGAAGTCGACATTCTTAGGAAGGATATCTTCTCCGATTCCCTCTGTGATGTACGGATAGATTTCTTTTTCATCAAACTCTCCAGTCTCATGGTATTTCTTAAAGACAGAACCATAAGTATCTACTCCCCAGATTTTTATGGCTGGATTTTTCTCTTTTAAAAATTTAGCAACTCCAGAGATGGTTCCACCGGTTCCTACACCTACGACGAGATGAGTAATTTTTCCATCTGTCTGTTCCCATATTTCTGGGCCAGTGCTCTCATAGTGAGCTTGACGATTAGATAGATTATCGTATTGGTTGAGCCAGCAAGAGTTAGGGATTTCTTTACTTAGTTTTTCTGCTACAGAGTAATAAGATCGAGGGTCGTCTGGAGTTACATTAGTAGGGCAGACGATAACCTCAGCACCGATAGCTCTAAGGATATCCATCTTTTCTTTTGACTGTTTATCACTGGTTGTAAATATGGTTTTATATCCTTTGACCACCGCAGCTAGTGCGATTCCCATTCCAGTATTACCAGAGGTACATTCTATGAAGGTTCCTCCAGGCTTTATTCTACCTGCTTTTTCGGCATCTTCGACCATTTTTAGGGCCATCCGATCCTTTATCGAGTTACCTGGATTGAAGGTTTCTACCTTTCCCAGTACCAGAGCCGAAACTTCCTCTACTGTCTTATTTAACTTGACCATAGGAGTGTTGCCTATTGTCTCTAGAATATTATTGTAATACTGCATGCTAGTTATTTAGTAGCACAAAGATAAGCTGCTAATCTAGCAATGACAGAAAAATATTAAGGCAATAGTACTATTCTGAGACTACTTTTTCGGAGTATCGGAGATCTACTCTAAACTTTGCATCTCTGATACTGAGTTGTTGAGCAATTTTCGGAGAGATGATTAGATCGATTTCTCCAGGATATAGGCCTTTAGGAATATTACCTACGACCTGTGCCTCTATAGTTCGGTCGAGTAGAGGATAATAGATTTCTATGTTGGTTCCTGCCTTAAGCGTCCTATGGAGCACAAAAAGATTGTCCTTATCTGATATTTTTTTATCCCATAAAGCAATGCTTTTCTCTTCTATCGTTCTAAATTCCTCTTCTTCTGGCAATAGATCATAAACTAGACTAGAATCCAGTAGAATATGTTCATCTAACATGATGGGTTCCAGTGTTTTTAAGTATCGCAGTTGAGAATCCAGTTGATCTAGTTCAGCAATACTTTCTGGTACTTCAATGCCTTCTAATACCTCTATGCCTTCTACTACTTCCGTACTTTCTTCAGTTTTGGCTGTAGCCAATTTTGTATCTCTAGAACTAAGAGGGATATAACCGACTATTAGTTCTTCTCCTAGACTTAGGTTAAAATCCAACATCTGATTTATCGACATAAGTTGATCCATAGGTTGAGTAAAATATTCTCTAGAGATGCGATATAGATTTTCTTTAGGCCTGACGATATATCTGACAGCAATTTTTTCTTCAAAATCAGCTACCTCTTCTAGACTAGACGTCATAACAGTGTTGTTAAACGGAATGCGTACAATCTCATCTATTTTAAACGAATAATCTTCCGCCTTTTCATTGAGTTCATAAATTGACGATACTGTGACCTTAAAAAATTTGGAAAGGCTGTATATCGTCTGCTTTGCCTTAAGTTTGTGATGATATTCAAAGTGATTATCAGCAGTTACCTGTAACTGGATTTCTTGGATATCTGAGAGAGGATTATTTTGGCTGGAGCCAAAATAAAACACGGTAAGAAAGAAAAAACTTAGCAGAAGCCTCATAAACTGGGGTAGTGATTAACTATAAAGATATTAAAAATATTTGTAATATATAACCAACTGATTTGCACATAACTGCCATTATTCCAGCCAGATTAAAGTCTACTCGATTACCGGAGAAATTATTGATCAAAGTAGACGGGAAAAGTATCGTTCATCATGTTTACGACCGAGTGACTGAGTCTGCTCTTTTTGATGAAGTAATCATCGCCACAGATACTAAGAAACTCTATAATAACTGTATAAGATTCTGTAATAAAGTGGTGATGACAGATAGAAAACATGTCAGTGGTACAGATCGTATTGCTGAGGTAGCCCGTCGAATAAAAACAGACATCGTAGTAAACGTCCAAGGCGACGAACCGCTAATCGACAGGAACCACCTGCGATCTATTATCAGCCTCGTAACTAAGTCTGAGGTAGAGATAGCAACTTTATGCTCCACCTTTGAAGGAGAAAAAGCACTCAAGGATCCTTCTAATGTAAAGGTGGTAAAGGACATCAATAAACGGGCTTTGTATTTTAGTCGTTCTACGATTCCTTATCCTAGGGCAGATGTATTGGCAGATTCCTATCATCACCACATAGGGCTGTATGCCTTTAAACGTAGGACCTTATTAAAGGTATCTCGCTTAAAACCATCAAAGTTGGAAATACTAGAAGGACTAGAACAGCTCAGATGGTTGGAAAATGGATACGATATACATGTTGCCAATGTAGAGCATAGAACCATCTCCATCGATACTCCTCAAGACCTGAAAGATTTTAAAAAACGATTAAAGAAAGGAGCCATTAAAGGCAAAAGGAAGTAAATCCTTTACAGATTCAAATTCATAAATTTCTGCCTCATCTGCTTTGAGTAGCACTCTGATAGGAGCCTGTTGTCTTAGTTCAAATTCTAACATCACCTGTCTGCATGCTCCACAAGGAGAGATGGGTTCTACTAGTTTCTTTACTGGATTTCTAGCAGTTATGGCTATGGTCTTTATCAGAAATTTTGGTTCATTAGCAACAGCGTTATATAAAGCTACTCGTTCACCACACATGCAGAGTGGATAAGAAGCATTCTCTTGGTTACAACCGACATAGACATTTCCATTGTTTAAAACCAGTGCCGCTCCTACATAAAAATTAGAATACGGAGCATAGGCCAGATCCAGCTGATCTATGGCTTTTTGCATAATCGACTGATCCTCACTGGTGAGCTTATCCCAGTTTTCGTAAACATTAAGAATCAGTTCTTTTCTAATTTTTTTCATAGAGAAGGAAATGTGGTAATTTGTTAACAATAATACCAGTAATGTTATTAATAGACGTAAAAGATTGCGGCTAGATACTTATAACTGTAATAGTGTTAATGGTGTAAAATAGACCAATTAGTTAATTATGTCTGTATTAATAGGTGGATCGGGTAGTACGGGAAGTTCTTTATTGAGACAGATACTCAATCGCAATAGTGCTCTTTTCTGCGGGCCAGAGACCTCTCTCTTCTGTAAAGCGTCTTTATTTGACAACTGGTCCAGCCATAAATCTAAATTGCTAAATCGAGGATATCGAGGACTTAGGTCCAATAGCTGGCACATCTATCGAGGGACTGACTTATTAAAAAAAGAAGCAGGGCATACTGAGGATGGGGTAAGAAATTTAGTCAAAAACTCTTCTAGCTTTTCGGCTTTTGCCAATGCTTACTTTGAGTCCAATCTAGAGAATACGGGTAGTAGTATGTGGCTAGAAAAGACACCTGGTAATGTATATAACTTCAGTAGATTCTTAAAAGCTTTTCCTGATGGGAAAATAATCCACATTTATAGAAATCCCTATGACACAATTGCCTCTCTAGTCTCTCGTGGATTTTCTCATTATTATGCTACAGGTATTTATTTATTGAATACTTCTTTTGGCTTGAGCCAAAGAGGAAATCCCAACTATACAGAACTCTCTTATGAAAACTTAGTAAGCGACACTGAGGAAACGGTAATGAATATATGTAGATTTTTAAAAGTGAACTATCGACCCGAGATGCTTATGCCATCTAAAGATAAATACGATGATGATCCCTCTCAAATCGGAAAGTGGACCTACGACGAGCGAGGAGAAATAGAGTCTGGTAGCATCGGAAAATTTGATTCTTTATCCTCTACAGATCAAGAATTAATTATCAGTGCCACACACAGAATACAGATAATCTCTAGCCTTGCTCATTCAGAAAAGCTCAGTTGTAAAAAGGTAGAAGAAATATGTGCAGCTCTTAAATATCCATTTAAAACAGAGGAAAACTCTGATTCTCTAACTCAACTAAAATCCCAAAGACAAAAAGACCTAGTTATACGTACTAAAAAAATGGCCTACTATAATTTTCTAAACTATCCACTCACCCTCATAACTGATTGATGCAACTGAGAGAGGTGTTAGAAAAATTAAAATCGAATTTAGAGCCAGTCTATGGTCTAAGAGAGTCAGAAAACATGATTAAGGCTCTACGTCTAGATTTACCTGTCATTAAGGATAAAAAGTTATACGATGATTTAAATGAGGAAGAATTAGACCTTATGCAATCCGTACAATCTGAACTACTGGCTCATAAACCACTGCAATACATCACAGGGTTAGCTCACTTCTATGGTCTACAATTAAAAGTAAATGGACAGGTGCTAATCCCCAGACCAGAAACAGAAGAACTAGTCTATCAATGTCTCCAACTCAACAATAAAACTGCTCCTAAAATCTTAGACATTGGAACCGGCTCAGGATGTATTCCGATAGCAATAAAAGACAAATTAGCAACCGCAGAATTAACCGCCATAGATAAATCCCCAGGGGCCTTAAACCTAGCCAAGGAAAATGCAGCACTCTATAATCAAGAGATTAATTTCTTAGAAGTAGATTTTTTAAACAAAGAGGAGAGAGCTAAACTTGATAAATACGATATTATCCTAAGCAATCCACCCTACATAGACCTCTCAGAAAAATCCAGAATGTCTAAATCTACAATCACCTACGAACCAGACCTTGCCTTATTTACAGAAACCGATCCACTTATCTTCTATAAAACAATTGAGTCTTTCGCCCAGACTCATTTAAACAAAAATGGATTCTGCCTCCTAGAAATCAATGAATTCAGAGCTGAAGAAACCCAGGCAGTATTTAAAAGTGATAAGTGGAATTCAGAAATTATCAAAGACCTACA
>CAZDWO010000002.1:0-99981 GCA_964509175.1 uncultured Saprospiraceae bacterium | reverse complement strand
TTCCTATTTATTTGAAACACGAAATGCGGACGGCAGTAATAATAATGTCGAACTACTGGGAATGCCTAGTGAAAATGATTGGATTCTATATGCACCTTACATCGATAAATCACTGATAAGAAATGTAATGACCTATGATCTTGCAAAAGACATGGGGCTCCTTGCCTCTAGAACTCGATATTGTGAAGTCGTTATAAATGGAGAATATCTAGGAGTCTTTGTACTCATGGAAAAAATAAAGAGAGATAAGAATAGAGTGCCTGTTGCTAAATTTCAAGAAGATGACCCATCTCCTGAAAATGGAGGCTATATTGTAAGAATAGATTCCTGGTGGAATGAGTCTTTAGGATGGGTGTCTGACACTTATTATGTAAATGGAGAAGACAGAACGATTAATTATCAGTATGTATATCCCAAGCACGATGACATTACAGACCCTCAAAAAGAATATATAGAAAAGGTAATTACCGATTTTGAAAATGACCTTAATGAAGCTCCGATAAATAGCTCAGAGATATATCTGAAGCATATAGATTTAAACAGCTTCGTAGACTATTTAATCCTTAACGAATTTGGCAAAAACCCAGATGCCTACCGCCTAAGTACTTATTTATATTTTGATCCAACTGATGAAAATCCAAAAATAACTATGGGACCAGTCTGGGATCATAATCATTGTTACGGCAGTTATGCAGTCTATGAGAATAAATGGACCAAATGGGATTTTGACAATCACTGGTGGGACTATCATGGACAGATTCCATTCTGGTGGGAACGATTTATGCAAGATCCTCTTTTTGCTCAGACCTTCTCGGATAGATATAAAATGTATCGTGGAAACCTCCTTGATTGTGAGCTACTCTCTGAAAATATAGATGCCTATGCAGAAGAAGTTCAGGAAGCTCAGGAAAGGAACTTTACCAGATGGCCGATACTCGGAGAAAACGAGCCCTTTGATTGGAACTCTGGACCGACATATATGAGTGAGTTGGATTATCTTAAAAACTGGATATGTAAACGATTAGAGTGGATGGATACTGCCATCGGTAGAATAGATAGAAGTTTTATAGATGGAAACTTTGAGGTAATTCCCAATCCCAATAGAGGAAATTTTGATTTAAGTTTTAGATTAGATTCAGGAGGAACTAGGATGATTACTGTTTACAATCTAGACGGACAAAGAATACATAATCAATACTTCCATGGTTTTGCTGGGGCAAATTCTGTCTCTGTACAACTAGACAATGCTACCGTAGGAACTTATATCGTACACCTCGTATCAGAAGAAGAGGTGCTTACTACCAAAGTACAAGTCATTTATTAATGAACTACCTCGCTCATGTCTACCTTTCTTGCGGTAACGAAGAACTGATGGTAGGCAATTTTATAACAGATTTCTGCAGAAATAAGGATTTAGAAAATCTGCCTTCCGAGATTATGGAAGGGGTAGAATTGCATAAGGTCATAGACAGCTTTACAGACGCTCATCCGATGTGGCAGAAAAGTAAACAAACTTTTGTTCCTACACATGGCAAGTATGCCGCAGTACTTGTAGATATGGTTTACGACATCTGCCTAATTAATAATTGGTCGAGATATAGTGGAGAAAAACTCGCAGACTTTACGTCTGCTGTTTATCCCATTTTAGAAAAGCATAAAGCAGTAATGCCCCAGAAGTTATTAAGGAAGATAGATAATATGATAGCCGATGATTTTCTAATGAAATATACTACTAAAGAAGGCTTACAGTCAGCTCTAGAGTATATGGATAGAAGGACTAGATTTCCCTCTAAATTTGCACAAGCTGTTGATGAAATAGAAAATAATAAACAATCACTTAATGACGAATTTAATCGGTTCTTCCCTGAGCTTATTGCTCATGTAGAAGCTCATTGTGAGTGCTAGGTTTCTTAATTATCCTTTAGGTGATATGAATAAATGAAACTTAATCATAAAATAAAAATCAATTTATTAGACTTTATCAAATCAGGTAAATTTGAATTTGTTACTATAGGTCAAAATAAAGAATGGTTAGCCGCAAATTTCCCTGACCCAGATTTCAAAACCAAGCCTAAAAATAATTCCTCCTGTTGGGGATTTGGAAAAATTGAATTTTGGTTTGTTGACGACGAGCTTGATATGATATTTACAGACCATCTAGAATATCTAAATGCTGGTAATGCTATCGAGCTAGATAAATCAATATTCAATGACCAAACAAAGAACAAGTTAAAATACGTTCAATCAAAACTAACCCAATTTGATATTGACTATCATATCAGACATGATTCAAATCTTGAACAAATAATCCTGACAGTAGCACATAGTAATGTCAAACTTGGGTTTGGCTTCTATGATGAACAAATTGAGAAAGATAATTATGAATTAATTTATATTTTCTTGAAGTCTAAAGCTTAAAGCAAAATCCCATTCCGTCTCTATCCCTCAAAGTGAAACGATATAGAAAATACCTGCGAACCGAGCTGCTCTAATATATTCGACTCATTTATATTATCATTAAAAATCAGAATATTACTGATTCCTCTAGAGAATTTAATCTCAGGAGAAAAGATAAAATAAGGGAAAAAGAACTGCATACCTGCACCTACTTCTACCTGAAAGTCATGAGGTGAGATATTAATCAAACTACTAGCCTGCCTAGTATTACTATTACTTTGTACGTCGTAAGAATATTTTAGCCCGCCTACTACAAAAGCCTTCTTGTCTTTATAAGCTTCTGATTTAAACCTCAACTGTAGTGGAATCTCAAAGAAAACAGACTCTATGCTTCTAGTCAAAAGAGCTCCCTCATCTAGTGCAGAAGTAAATTCAAAGACTCGTTCAGAAAAAGAAAAACCAGGCAATACTCTGAAATCGAAGTGTTCCCCGATTTTCATATTGGTAATGATGTTTATATGGAAACCTGATTTGCCTGCTGACTGTGCAACATTTATACTATCGTTTGCTACAAAATTTCTAGAATGATTTATTCTGAATTTAGCATTGTTTACTCCTAGGGAGATTCCAAAATAGAAAGGCTTTTTCTGAAATTCGAAGTAATTATAGTTACCACCAGAACCACTTAATTGGGCATTTGCCGAAAAGGCAGAACAGAATAAAAATAGTATTGCGACTATTTTACTCCAGTGTATATTGTACAAATTCCTAATGTTTGAGATTTCCATTCAGTATGTTTAAAACCTATTTCCTGCAATATTGCATCTAAGCGTTCATAATCAGGAAAGGCTTGTACGGATTCGTAAAGATAGGTATAGGCTTTGGGATCTTTAGATTTTACTCTACCTATAACGGGCAAAACATACTTAAAGTATCCATTAAAGAGCTGTTTAAAAGGAAATATAGTCGGTTTTGAGAATTCTAGGATGACAACCTTACCATCTTTTTTAAGAACCCTGTACATCTCTCCCAGGCCTTTTTTAAGATTTCCAAAGTTTCTAACCCCAAAAGCCACTGTCAGAGCATCAAAATGATTGTCGTCATAGCCCAATGCTTCGGAGTCTCCGACAACCAATTCTATTTTATCAGAGAGTTTCTTCTTCTTGAGTTTTTCATTACCTACTGAGATCATCTCTTTGCTGATGTCTAGTCCTATAATCTTATCTAAGTTCAGTTGTTTATTAGCTTCTATTGCAAGGTCCGCTGTTCCAGTTGCAATATCTAGCATGAGCTTGGGATCTTTTGCCTTGAGCGTTTTTATAGCATTTCTTCTCCAGATAGTATCTATGCCGAGGGATAAAACTAGATTGAGTATATCATAGTAAGGTGCGATATTATCAAACATACTAGTGACCTGCTCTTTCTTAGAATCGGCAGAACTATAGGGAGTTACAGTTTCAGATTTACTCATTAAAACAAAGTTATTTCTTTACAAGGGATAAGTCTATAAAATAGTTTAATTAATAAGTGTTTTTATACTTTAAAATAAGCCTGAAATGATGACATAAATCCTTCATTTTACTCTGTTTTTTCAGTACTTTTGTGCCTTGATTTTATATCTAAATAATAATATATAAATGGCTAATGATCAACGGATTATACCGGTAAATATCGAAGACCACATGAAGTCTGCCTATATCGATTATTCGATGTCGGTAATTGTGGCTAGAGCTCTACCAGATGTGAGGGATGGATTGAAACCTGTGCACAGAAGAGTGCTCTACGGTATGAACGAATTAGGGCTCACAAGTGGGAAGGCTCACAAGAAGTCTGCAAGGATAGTAGGAGAGGTGCTCGGTAAATATCACCCACATGGTGATACCTCGGTATATGATTCTATGGTTAGAATGGCTCAGGATTGGTCATTAAGATATCCACTCGTAGATGGACAAGGAAACTTCGGGTCTATGGATGGAGACAGTCCTGCAGCGATGAGATATACGGAGGCTAGGTTGCGTAAGATCTCCAATGAGATACTAACAGATATAAAAAAGGATACAGTAGACTTTGCACTCAACTTTGATGATTCCTTAGAGGAGCCAACGGTATTGCCTACACGTCTTCCTAATCTGCTTATAAACGGAGCATCAGGTATCGCAGTAGGTATGGCGACCAACATGCTGCCGCATAACTTAACGGAAGTTGTGGATGGTACCATCGCACTTATAGATAATCCCGAGATAGAAATCGATGGACTGATGGAGCATATAAAGGCTCCAGATTTTCCTACAGGAGGGACGATTTACGGCATGCAAGGTGTAAAAGAGGCATTCCATACTGGAAGAGGTAGAGTAGTCGTAAGAGCCAAGGCTGAGATAGTAGAAAGTAAAGGAAGAGAGCAGATTATAATTAATGAGATTCCATATCAAGTAAATAAGGCAAATCTAGTTGCAAAAATTGCAGAGCTGGTAAACCTAGAAAAGATAAAAGGAATTCAGGATGTAAGAGACGAGTCAGATAGGAATGGATTACGTATTGTAGTAGATGTTAGAAAAGATGCTATTGCAAATGTCGTACTGAGTAAACTTTTTAAATACACCGCATTACAGTCTTCTTATGGAGTAAATAATATTGCACTCGTAGATGGAAGACCGAGATTACTTAATCTTAAGCAGATTCTAGAAGAGTTTGTAAAGTTCAGATTAGAAGTAATACAACGTAGGACTAAGTTTGATCTTAAAAAAGCAGAAGAGCGAGCTCACATCCTCGAGGGACTGATTATCGCAGTAGATAATATAGACGAGGTAATCAGACTCATACGTTCTTCTAAGACGGTAGATGAGGCTCAAGAAAAATTAATGGCTTCTTTAAATCTGTCTGAGATACAATCTAAGGCGGTACTAGAAATGAGACTCCAGAAACTGGTAAGTCTCGAAATGGATAAACTAAAGGCTGAGTACGATGAGTTACAAAAAACCATTGCAGACCTAAAGGATATTTTAGCTAATGAAGGGAGACAGAGAGACATCATAAAAGGTGAGCTTACAGAAATAAAAGAAACTTATGGTGATGAGCGACGTACAGACATCAGACATGCAGATGGAGAGATCTCTGTAGAAGACATGATCGCTAATGATGAGTGTGTAGTAACTATCTCTAAACTAGGATATATTAAGAGAACTAAATCTTCTGAGTACAAGGTACAGGGAAGAGGAGGAAGAGGCTCTCGAGGAGCAAAAACTAGAGACGAGGATTATGTAGAGCACATGATGATTGCCAATAATCATAACTACCTGCTCTTCTTTACCGAGATGGGCAGATGTTTCTGGATGCGTACCTATGAGATACCAGAGGCAACTAAGACCTCGCAGGGTAGAGTGATACAAAACCTTATAAATCTTCCTAAGGAGGATAGTGTAAAAGGATATATCATCATAAAAGATCTTACAGACGAAGAATTCCAAAAGAACAATTATATCTTCTTCTGTACAAAGAAAGGTCTAGTAAAGAAAACCTCTGTAGAAGCATTCTCTAGACCTCGTACTAATGGAATAAATGCCATCACGATAAATGAAGGAGACGAACTTATGGAAGTTAAACTCACTGATGGTAAATCAGAAGTACTGATTGCTAACCGTAACGGACGAGCGATACGTTTTGAGGAGTCTAAGGTAAGAGCGATGGGTAGATCAGCGGCCGGAGTAAGAGGAATCGCTCTAGATGATGAAAATGATTATGTAGTAGGAGCGATAGTTCGTACGCAGGACAATTGGGATAATAATATATTTGTATGTTCGGAAAAAGGTCTCGGAAAACGTTCTGACATCGAAGAATATCGTCAGACAAACAGAGGAGGAAAAGGAGTGAAGACCATGAATGTTACAGATAAAACGGGTAAGGTATTGACCATAAAATCTGTAAATGATGAGGATGATTTATTAATTACTACTAAGGATGGAATTATGATTCGATCAGGTGTAGCAGACCTTAGAGTTATGGGTAGAGCGACACAAGGAGTAAAGATTATAAATCTAAAAGGAAGTGATACTATAGCAGATGTGGCAGTAATGAAAAAGACTGAAGAAGAATCTGAAACCGATGAAGCAGTTAAAAATGCTTCTGGTGAAGAGGAATAAAATATTTGAACTATTAAATAATTAACATTTTGGCAACACATTAAGCTAGATTTCTACGTCCTTAAATTGTTGCATTTTATTAAACCTAACAGTATTTATTTAATCTGTTAAAAAACAAAAACTAAATAAACAAAGATGAAAAAAGCTTTAATCGTAATCATGGGTCTGTTTTTAATGGGAACGTCTCTCTCTGCTCAGGAATACAAGAAACTATTAAAGAATGGCAAAAAGTCATTGGCAAAGTACATTAAGGACTCTGAAGGAAGTGCAGGCGAGCTAGATAAAGCGATGGGATATCTAGATCAGGCTATGGCAATAGATGGAAATGCTGCTGCTTTACATAACTTTAAAGGAGACATCCATTCTGCTATTGCGGATTTAGAAATTAGAAAGACTTTACTGGATCCGGGTTATGTTCTAAAAAACCCAGGAGCTGCTCTTACTGCATATAATGCATACAGTTCAGCTATGAAATCTGGTGAGGATAAAACTAAGAAGGCCTCAGTTGCAGGTCTAGAAGCTGTACAGAGGCACTTAGATAATGTGGCTATCACACATTATAATACTAAGGACTATGCGTCTAGTTTTGATAACTTTTCAGCAGTTCTAAATGCACATGAGATGATAATTGCCAACGGTGGTAAAAGTGTACTAGCAGACGAAGCAGCGGTAAAAGAGAAAGCGTTCTCTACAGCCGTAACAGGTTACTATGGAGAGAAGCTAACAGAAGCGACTCCGTACTTTGAGCAATTGTATAAAGGAGGTTCTGAAGAGCCATTAGTATATGAGGCACTTTACAAAATCAAATCTGATTCTAAATTCTTAGAAGAAGGAAGAGCAAAATTTCCTAGTGATAAAGGATTAATGTTTGCTCTCATAAACGAGAAGATCCAGAGTGGAGATATGGCTGCGGCTAAAAATGTTTTAGAAGATGCTATAAAAGCAGACCCTGAAAATATATCTGTATATGTTACCGCTGGAAGTGTTGCAGAGCGTACAGGTGATATGGAATCTGCTAAGAAGTATTATGAGCAAGCTCTTGCTAAGGACGAAAATAATTTTGATGCAACTTACAGTGTAGGAGCTCTATATTATAATCAAGCAGCTGGTATGACAGAAAAGCTAAATGAATTAGCAAACGATTACTCTAAAGCTGGCACTGCCAAGTATGATGCTGCAAAGGCAGAAATGGATGCACTTTTTGATAAAGCACTTCCATTCTTTACAAAAGCAGAAGGGATCAATGGTGATGATATGAATACTCTAGTTGCATTGAAAGAAATCTACGCCAGAAAGAATATGTTGACTGAATCGACAAAGTATAAAGAACTAATAGAAAGTAAGAAATAATTGTTACTTCTAAAATTCTAAAGGGTCAAAACACTTAAGTGCTTTGGCCCTTTTTATTGCTCACAGTATTTTTTAATGTTGTTTAGAACAGTTTCCCATCCTACCTTGCATCCTATATAATATTCGTTGGCTATTTTGTTATCTGGAAAGCCAGTTTGTTTTACCTCTAATTTTTGGTTGGAATCACTCACAGAGCTGATAAAAAAATCCACATTCATCTTTGCCTCAAAAGGCAGCTTACCCATTTTAGAATAATAAGAGATGTACTCAAGACTGAATCCTTCATAAGGCTTTAGATTTCTAATAATAGAAAGACTTACATAGTCAGGGTCATCTATATCATTTCCCCAGCTTACCGCATAAGTACCACCGTTTTCTTTTACTACTATAGCTGTACTCGCTTCCCACCATTCTTTTATGGCAGATGGGTTTAGTAATGCATTGTAAAGCATCTCCACACTAGTATTAATATTAATGCTCCTTTCTAAGGTTCTTGGCATTAGCTATAGTTGTGCTTATTTAATCGAATTTCTCTAACTAATTAATAACAGAAAACCTCCGATTTATGTGAGCACCTTCTCCACTTAGGAAGATTGTGTACAATCCGTTCTCCAGATCTGAGATGTTTAATTGCTCTATAATATTGCCCTCTCTTTCTAAGACCTTAGCACCTTTTCTATCATAAATAGTGAGTTGATCTAAGTTTATTGGACTAGATATTTCTATGTATTGATTTGCTGGATTTGGGAATATTTTTGTTTCTATTATTCTCGATTTGCCATGAATAGAACTAGACATAAATTCCTGAAACAGAGTCATAATCTGTATTTCATTTAATGCAATGTTCATCAGTCTAATCTCGTCCATCGTTGCATTTAGATATAAAGGACTACCATCATACATATCAGTTCCGATGGTTAGAGGATATTCTCTTACAGATATGCCTGTTGCATCGTTATAGCTCTGTTGGCTATCTAGAACACCATTGATGTAAATCTTCTGAGAATTGCCGTCATAGGTACTTACGATGTGATACCAGTTTCCTTCTTCTAGAGTGGTATTAGAAGTTATGCATCTTTGGCAAAGGGTGCTTCCATTAGGACAGAGGTCTGGCTCTATACAAGACATTACTGTACTCTGATTAAATATCCATGTACCATATCTAGAATGTCCTCCGAACTCATTTGCACTTTGCTCTACCAGTGAGTAGAATCCATTTCCTATCTGATCTTGATGGAGATACCACTGACTGATGCTTAATTCGTTTGGAATTTCTAAAGAACTGGTATGAGGGATTTCCAAAAAATTCTCATCTCCTTCCAGTAACAAACCCTCATCATTTACTCCAGTACCGAATGCAGTTTGATGATCTATAATCTCATGCTGATTCTCCGATAGATCTTGCAGAACATTATCATTAAAACTTAGATGTAAAACAATATTCTCCGCTGGAATTTGCTGAGCCTGAATACCTGTGATTATTAATAAGCTGAAGCCAAAAAGGGTAGCAATGGTTTTCATAATAAATGGATTCTAAACACTCTTACAATTTAATGAATATAAACGAGACGCATTATGAGGGTAAGGCTCTTCTTTTAGATTCTATAAGATAGACCGTTAAGGCTCCTATGGTATAGGCTAGCATATCTGTCCATGTAAAACCTACTCCGATTACAATCTCTGCTAATCTATTTCCCTTTAAACCCAGATGATACACAAGGTTATAATATTGTCCGATTTCCACTGCATAAGAAAATAGCAATATTCCTATGACTAAGCCTTTTAAAGGAA
The DNA here is from genome assembly GCA_964509175.1 of uncultured Saprospiraceae bacterium. Classification (GTDB taxonomy): domain Bacteria; phylum Bacteroidota; class Bacteroidia; order Chitinophagales; family Saprospiraceae; genus JAHDHU01. Next base: position 90,307 of record CAZDWO010000002.1, on the reverse strand, counting down.
AATCAAAAAGGGAGGCAATAGCATAATACATAAAAATCACTACGAGGTAATCTCCAAAAACAGGTCGTATAAATTGATCTTTGACAAATAAGGCAATGAATAATAACGCTAGAAATAAGACTAGAGCTATCAGAAAATTCCTTTTGTCGAAACCGAGTCTTGCCATGTGATGAAGAATATATAACTCTAAATTAAAAGTATCGATAATAATCACTTTCTAGAATAACTTTTTATAAGATTAGTTTTCTAGTCTTCGACATATACCGAAAAATCGCATATATTGAGATTCCACCTAATACTATGAAAATGAATTACAGCAAAATAAATTTACTAGCCTGTATTTGCATGCTTTTTATACTCTCTTCCTGTAAGAAAGAAGAGCCTAGTTATAGAATTCCTGGTTCGTTTAAAGCTATGCAGATGCTATCTCAAGCAAGAGCATATCCAGAAGCTGAAATTCCCAATGGAGCGTATGGTAGAGGAGTTTTAGCTCAACAAGCCTTTCAACAATCTAGTGGTCGGCCGCCTGGAGAACCATGGGAAGCAATGGGTCCATTGAACACCTCAGGAAGATGTTTAGCTCTAGCTGTAAACCCTGAAGCTGACTCTACCATCTATTTAGGTTCTGCAAGTGGTGGATTATGGAGAAGTCGTCGACTAGGATTAGGCCTTAGTTGGGAGTATGTACCAGTAGGTCATGGAGTACTCGGTGTAAGTAGTATCGATTTTGCACCAGGCGATAGCCTAGAAATGTACATCGGTACTGGAGAGGTTTACAATATAAATACCACTGGAAACGATGGTGCTTATAGATCCACGAGAGGAAGTTATGGAGTAGGTATTTTAAAGTCTTCTGATGGAGGTCAGACCTGGGTAAAATCGCTTGATTGGACCTATCAGAATCATAAAGGCGTTCAAGCGGTAAGAGTAGATCCTAATGATAGAACTAGAGTTTTTGCTGCTACCACTGATGGAGTATATCGATCTCAGGATGCAGGAGACACCTGGGACTTGGTTTTTGCAAATGAAATGTCAACAGACATAGAAATCATCGGAGATAATATTCTAACAATCTGTGGCAATCTCGGCTCGACCAATAAAGGAATGTTTTACTCCACAGATGGTGGAGACAGCTGGCAACAGAATTTAGACGATGACATTCCTACAGATTTTCAAGGAAAAGGACTTTTGGCTGTAGCCAATTCTAATACCGATGTTGTCTACGCAAGTATAGGAAATGGATTCTGGTTTGATGACGGAGCTACTTGGCTACTTAGATCGGACGATGCAGGTATCAGCTGGGAACTAAGAAATACAGAGGATTATTCAAGATGGCAAGGCTGGTTTTCTCATGATATAGCAGTAAGTCCTGATAATGAAAATGAGGTAGCCGCCATAGGTATAAATATATTTAAAAGTACAGATGGAGGTAATACTCTTACTGCACAAAGTAATGGTGGTGTAACCTTAGGAACAAACGATCCCGCCGAACCAGATGGACCACCAGACTATTCTCATTCTGATCACCATGTAGTAATGTATCATCCAACTCTTCAAGATGTTGTTCTTTACGGGAATGACGGTGGATTGTTTTTAAGTTTTGATAGAGGTGAGACTTTCCGAAGTGCTAATGGGGGTATGCAGACCACTCAGTTTTATAATGGTTTCTCAGTCTCTCATCAGAATCCTGATTTTGCAATGGGAGGACTGCAAGATAATAGTACATCCATACATCGAGGAGATAAAATATGGCAAAGAGCAGTAGGTGGAGATGGTAGCTGGACTGGAATTGATTTTCAAGACGATAACAACGTATTTGCTTCATCACAAAATTTAAACGTAGCTAGATCTAATAATAATGGTCAAAATTTCTTTGGTGTAAATATACCTGGTCTTAGTCCAGCCATTTTTATAGCTCCATATCAGATTTCTGAATCTAATCCTAGTATTATTTATGCTGGATCAGAACATGTTTTAAAATCTACAAATGGAGGAACAGCATGGCAACCTACGAATCTAGGAAATCCTCTAAATGGAGATCCGATTTATGCAATGGCGATTTCTTCTACTAATTCTGACATTGTCTATGCTTCTACAGCACCAGAGTTCAGCTCTTCGGCAGTATTTCTAACAACAGATGGCGGTAATGTGTGGAATGATATTACTAATGGTCTTCCTGATAGATATGTAAATGATTTATATGTCGACCCTAATAATGACGGAGCGGTGTATGCGGCTTTAAATGGATTCGGAACAGGGCATCTATATTTCTCTGAAGACTTTGGTCAAAACTGGACAGACTTATCTACTGACTTGCCAGATCTTCCTGGAAATGCAGTTCTTGTAGATCCAGTCAATTCTAATAATATCTATTTCGGAAATGATATGGGTGTTTACTTTTCTGATAATAAGGGAGAGTCCTGGGTAGACTTTGGACAAGGATTGTTTGGTTCGGTGATAGCCATAGATTTAGAATATTCTCCAGTGGATAGAAAGATATGGGTAGCAACTCATGGAAACGGAACCTTTAGAAGAGATATGGTTCCTACAGAGGTAAGTGTAGATGATATAGTTGGTCTTTATGGATTAGAAGTAAGTAAAGTATTCCCTAATCCGATAGCTTCTCGTCAGAACCTACAGATGAATTTAAAAACAGCAAAAAATTTAAGTCTTAATATCCAAGTAGTAAATGTACAAAGTGGAGTAGGAGTCTATAAGAGTCAGACAACTTTAAATAAAGGAGAGAATAACTTGCAAATCCCGCTAGAAAATATTCCAGCAGGAGTCTATAACATAAGTTTAATTAGCTTTAATCAAGTAATTGAAAACCAATCATTTATCGTACAGTAAATAAATACAATTTAATAATAAGCATGTCCAAAAAATTTAATGAACCAGAAGCACTATCTAGTGTAGGAGCTTTTCATGACACCTTTAATTTACCGATTCTCGATACTCCACAGATTCCAGATGCAAAGAGATGTACCCTAAGAGTAAATCTTCTAGAAGAGGAACTCAATGAGTTAAAAGAAGCAATCCAAAACGATGACTTAGTAGAAGTTGCTGATGCTCTTTGCGATATTCAATATGTACTATCAGGAGCCATTTTAGAATTCGGAATGGCAGATAAGTTCAAAGAACTATTTGATGAAGTACAGCGGTCCAACATGAGTAAGACCTGTAAGTCTTTAGAAGAAGCAGAAGCCACACGTAAGCATTATTTAGACACAAAGAATACGGATTCTCACATCGTAGAAAAAAATGGGCAGTATCTAGTCTATAGAAACGAAGACAAAAAAGTCCTCAAGTCTGTAAAATATTCTCCAGCAGATATAAAAGGAAGGCTTTAGCATCCATTAATAAACTAACCCAATGTAGCCAATAAAAAATCGGGTATACTCCTTCCATTTTAGGGGAAGGTTGGGATGGGTTGAACAAGAAACATTGGAGTACTTCATTTGGCAATAGCCTATAAAAAAAAGTGCCTGTCTAAAACTTTATTTAGACAGGCGGCTCCCATTTACGAATAAAAATACTTCTTTATATATTTTAGAACATTCCGAGAATGTCCAATATTTCTTCTAGTGTTCTTTCTTCCGGAACGATTTGATCTACATGGTTATCTGATATAACTGCATTTTTCATTCCAAAGTGATATAGGTCAGGACCCATTGCAGATATGCAAATAAAGGTCACATCATAACCGATAGGTATAGCAGCATAAGGATCACAGAACATCATAGTATCTGCTTCTCCGACTAGGGTAGTAACACTATTTATATCATTAAAAATTGTAAACACTGCAGTGTTTCTATTTGTATAGATTTCTGGTAGACTTACACAAACCTCTGTTTTTTCATCATCTGGAATGTTATTGAAAACATCACAGTTTATCCAAGTCATACTATCTACTACAAACTCATATCCGACTCCTTCTACTTCCATAGAGTCTACTAAAACACTCCACTCGTTTATCTGCACTGCACCCCAGGTATCATTTACTTCTTCCCAATTAAAGGTAGGATCAGCATTCTCTCCTGTAAATAATTGCATTCCTTGGATAGGGTTCTCTTCTACTGACATGACTTCTATAGAAGAACCCTCTCTTAACTCAAATTGCTCTCCTGTAGAAGCGTCATAAGCCTCAAAATAAAATACTCCTCCAGACTCTAGTAATCTACCATCGGATATAGTCGGCTTATCATACATGACTAAGAGCCCTTTATCTTTTATTAATAAGTATTCTAGAGTGACCATCGTATTACTTACAACGTTTCCATTGGCGTCTTGGAATGCATCAGCGGGTATACTTAGTATCGAATTGTCCGCTGTCACTATCATAGTGCCATTATCAACGTTAAAGGTGAACTCTCTTTCTAGTGTCTGAACAGTGCTAAAGAACTGATCGATATTTCCAGTTGTTCCTTCTAATATGAAGAAGTCTTTATCTTGATAACATCCCGCTAAGAAAATGCAGATAATCGCAAATGGTAGCCATTGTCTCATTATTTTCTTTTTTAAATTCATTCTTCTTAATCCTTTTAAATTATATTTATCTAGTAGATTACTTAGTTTCTAATTTCGTTGCCTATGATGCTTAAAACTTGTATCTAATTCCAGTATTTAAGCCTATAACAGCGTAATTCTGGTTAAGGGGATAGCTGTCGAGGGTAAGAGATTTATTATAATATCTCACACTTGGTTGCACAAATAGATCTATTCCAGGAACCCAATGATATAGCAATCCACCACTTACATAAAAGCTTACTCCTAGACTACGCTCATAAGCATCAACATCTCCGTCCTGAGAGCTAAACCATGCTCGATTTCCTTCTGGATCTATAAACATCCCACGTTGTATTGCAATCATATTTAAGTAGATACCAGCATTCATCGTAAGTGAAAGCTTCTTTTTTAGATACTTATCATAACCGATAAGAATAGGTAGGTCTATAGATTTATACTTGTTTATACGTTCTTCTACCTCTGTACCGAATTCAAAGGTCACAAAGGTATTTATGGTATCTCCTGTCATGGCATCGATTTCATGTACGGTAGTTTCTCTTATAGATTCTGGGTCTTGCCAGGTAAATCTTTCGTTTATCTGAGAGTAGTTTACACCTAGTTTAAAAGAGATTCCACTTGGAGTTAGAAACATAGCTCTAGCTCCAAAACTAAAACTCAAAAGAGCCTCCTCAGTTTCATTTCTGATGTTCTGATTTGCAACCACTAGAGAGTCTCTAGATTTTGCAGTAAGCGATCTTATTCCATATTCAGGAGCATAATATGCTTCTAGATAGAGTCCTAACTTCTCATGTACCCATGATGGACAATCCGTTGCAGCAGCTCTAAAACCTAAATCCAATTGTGGAGCAGTTCTAGATTCCATCTTCTCATATAGACTAGGAATTTTACTTATTGCTAGCAGATTCTGGAATGATGCATTATTGCTATTTCCTTGCTTAGTATCTACTATATCATCTGCTACATCTTTTTTTAACTTCTGTGCCGAGAAAGCATTATTCAATTCGCTAGAGCTGCCTTGAAGAAGTGGCTCACTGAAACTAATTTTTCGTTTAGTGATATTTTTTTCTGTTGTTTTAATCTCAGAATTCTTACTCCTAATAACACCACTTGATTTTGCCGTAACATTCGCATTTGAATTTACACCTACACTAGAGTTTGCATCTGAATTTATACTTGTACTTGTACTTGCACTTGCACTTGAATTTGCTCTTGCACTTGTATTGGCTAGAGCCAAAGAAGAATTGGACGGTACAAAAACTTCTTCCTGCGATGCAAAGCTACTCTTAGAAGCACTAGTATTAATTACGATCTCTTCATTATTGATTTCTAGATCTTGATTCAATACTTGCTGATTCTCTTTTTTATCTTCTGCAAACAATGTTGCATCTAAGGAATCCTCTTTTTTAACGAGGTCAGATATAGTAACTTGCTTCTCATCTAAATCAGAAAGGGTAGTAGCACTAGTCGAGCTAAGCGAAGGTTCTGTTTCTATAATCGCTTCTCCGTCGCTGATATTTATATAGAGTAAACCTAGAATCAGAGAGGTAATCCCTAGACCAAACATTGCCCATAGGCCATACCTAGGTGCCTTCTGCACTGGATTTATAGCTGAGTCTATGGCACCCCACATGTCACTCGGAAACTCCGACTCGTGATTTTCTAATTTCGATTTTAATAATTTGTCAAAGTCTTTACTCATACTGCAATCTTTTGACTTTGTAAAACTTTTTCCTGTAGCATTCTTCTTGCTTTTACTAGCTGTGACCGTGAGGTACTCTCACCGATCTCTAATTTTTCTCCTATTTCTTTATGACTGTAACCTTCTATTGCATACATATTGAATACGATGCGATATCCTTCTGGAAGTTCTGATACTAATGATAGAATATCATCAGCACTTAGATTTTCAAATATCCTAGCAGAATATGAGCCCTCATAGGTCTCATCTAATCCGATACGTTCGTGTGTAAATGATTTTTTGGAAATCTTCTTCAGAGCAGTGTTTACCATAATTCGTCTCAGCCATCCTTCAAAGGAACCTTCAAACTGGAACTTCTCTAAATTCTGAAACATCTTAATAAAACCATCTTGCATGATGTCCTGAGCTTCCATGTGATGACGAGCATAACGTCTGCACAGCGTCATCATTTTAGGAGCATAGGTCTCAAAAAGTAGTTGCTGGCTCTTTCGATCGCCGGCAAGACATGCTTTTATGAGCTCTTTCTCTTTCAAGGTTTTATTCTTAATAATGGTCACTCTACCTCTTTGTTATATATAGGGTAGATACGCTTAGATGATAATACGCTGCTTTTGAGTAATATTTATCTACTTATTCAACGATTGCATCATCGATAAGTTCGTTTCCATCTCCATCTAAATCCTTAAATCCTGCAGCTTTACTCGGGTCTTTTTTTATTACTTCTGATGGTTCCTTAATCGTAATCTTCCCTTCGCTAAAAGCACCATGATCACCATCTGCAAACTTATTTGCCTTGCTGAAAAAATCATCTGTACCATCTAGCATTGATCCTCCTGCATCTAAATCATCCTCTGCAAATTCTCTTTTAGGTTTAGCATCTTGCTCAGCCTGAAAAGCTTCTGCCTTCTTTATGGTCTCATCTAGTTTCTCTCCGACCTTATCAGTAACAACTTTGGCCTTATCCATGAGTTTATCCTTTGCATCTAAGACTTTCGCTCCTACAACCTCAGAGGTTTCTCCAAATTTCTCACCTAAATCTCCTCCTATTTCGGTCAGTTTCTCTCCTAAATCACCACCTACATCCTTTAGCTTAGCCCCGATTTCTGATCCTTTTTCCATTACTTTTTCTCCTAGATTTTCAGTTATTTCCTTTGTCTTTCCCAGTAAATCATTGTCACTTACTTTGTCAGATAAACTGTCAAAGGTCTCTTTGGATTTAGAAAGTAAATCCTCTCCTTTATCTAGCACAGCATCTCTCAAACCAGATGTTTTATCCATGACAGAATCACCGACATTCTTTACGACGTCGCTTGTTTTAGAGAGCATTTCAGCTCCTTTTTCTGTTGCAAAATCCTTTGTTTTATCAGCTGCAGATTTGGCTACTGATTTATTAACGAAGAGAAGCTTTTTTATTTCACTCAAAAAACCCATAATTTTTTTCTTTAATGTATTTTTAAACTTACTCTAAAAGTAAAATATAATTATGTCAACTGCTAGTATTTATACGCTTCTACAAGAAAAGTTAGAAGAATTAAAAGGACTCGAAATCGCTAAACGACATCTCGATAGCAGTAAAGAGCAATTGGCACAAGCCAAAAAGGAGTCTAAAAAACTCGTAAGACAGTTAGAAAAGGAAAATGCAGATATAGAAAAGCTAGAAAAACTCTCTATTAAAAAGCTCTTCCATAAGGTATTAGGAGATCAAGAAAAGCAACTTGAGATAGAAAGACAAGAATTTCTAGAAATGTCCCTGAAATACAACGAGCATAAAAAGTCAGTAGAACTCATAGAATTTGAGCTAGATGTACTTAAAAATAAGAGTAAAGGCATTCCAGTTCTTAAAAAACAAGTTGTCAAACTAAAGAAACAGAGAGAAAAGGAAATTCTAAGTACCAAGACTCGCAGTTCGAAAAGACTAAGACAGGTCATAGAGGATTCTGATTATATAACTCTAGGCAAAAAGGAATATGCAGAAGCTTTAAATGTAGCAGCCGATATTCTAAAACATCTAAAAGCTGCTATGACACATCTCCGGAAGGCAGAAAACTGGGGTACTTATAAAAACGTAGGTGGTGGACGTCGTGGTTCATATAATCAGAGAGGAGCCATCGGCAATGCCAGAAACATAATTATTAAAACTCAGCACCTCATGAGAGTTTTTAAGAAGGAGTTGCAAGACATAAATGTACACGATTTCGATACTCGACTAAATGCCGATCAGCTTAATGGATTTACCAATATCTTTTTTGATAATCTTATTACTGACTGGATTATACAGAAGAAGATTAGAAACTCACTGGCAGAAGTTAGATCAGCACATGATCGGATTCAGCGATTCTATAGTTATCTAGAATCTGAATACAAAAAGATGGATGTGAGCCTAAAAGCCCTAGTGGTAGAAAGAGATGAGATCATCACCAAAAAGAAATAATGAAATTAAATAAGCTGGGAAATTTTGATATAGAAGTAAGCGAGATAGGTCTGGGATCTATGACCTGGGGACAACAGAATTCAGAATCTGATGCTCATGAACAAATAGATTTTGCCCTAGCAAATGGAGTAAATTTTATAGATACTGCCGAGTTATATGCGGTGCCATCTAGTAAAGAGACTCAGGGACTCACAGAAAAATACATCGGCACATGGATAGCAAAAAACCAATCTAAAAGAAGTGATATTATCCTTGGAACCAAGGTAGTAGGAAGCTCCAGAAACCTAGGTTATATTTCTGATTTACCTATAGGATTTAGTCCAGAGAGAATAGAAGAGGCTGTAGAAAATAGTCTGACTAGATTACAAACTGATTATATAGATATCTATCATCTACACTGGCCGGAGCGAGGGTCTAACATGTTTGGGCAGAGAGACTATACTCACAATACTGAGTGGCAAGATAATTTTGTATCTATAATCGAAACTCTAAACGGACTCAAGCAATCAGGAAAAATTAGACACTATGCCTTGTCAAACGAGACAGCATGGGGAATTATGAAAACCTGTAACTATGCAGATCAGCTAAATGTGGATCGCTTTGTAGCCGTACAGAATCCTTATAATTTATTGAACAGAACCTTTGAGATAAATCTCTCAGAAGTGTCTCAGCGAGAAGGGATTCCTTTACTGGCATATTCACCATTGGCTATGGGTATGCTATCTGGGAAGTATCATCAAGATGTTGTTCCAGATGATGCACGTCTAAAAAAATTCAAAGAACGATTTCCTAGATATCGTCCTATGATGATATATCAGGTTGCCGATAAGTATTTGGCTATAGCCAAAAAATATCAAATCAGTCCAGTACAAATGGCACTGGCCTTTGTCTGTCAAAAAGACTTTATGGCATCTGCCATAGTAGGAGCTACTTCTATTAATCAGTTAAAACAAAATATAGAATCTGTAGATTTAAACTTAACATCCGAAATAAAAAAAGAAATAGACGAGATTCATAATTTGCATCCTAATCCAGCTCCTTAAAATAGAATTAACATGAAAAATCAACTAGCTTTTATTTTATCTCTAAGCATTCTAATCCTGCTTTGTGCCTGCTCCAGTGCTTCTAAATTATACGATAAGGGTAACTATGATAAAGCCTTTTCTAAAGCACTCTCCGGTTTAAAGAAGGGCAAGAAAAAAAGAGAAGATCTAAAAATTCTAAATAACTCTTTTGATAAAATAATGACGGACAGAATTAAGGAAATAGAAAGATTAAAAACCGGTGATCTCGCTGATCAAGAAGAGGCTCACAAATTATACGAAAAGATTTTTGATACATACGATGAGGGAAAAGCCTTCTTAGATAGTGATCTGGGAAATCAAGTAGATGGACATTTTGTAAATCGCAAAGTCTTAGCAGCTCACATCTCAGATACCTATGCAGACACTGCCAAAAGGAAACTACAACAGTCCATTCAGTATTCTAATAAGTTAGATGCACAGACAGCATATTACCAATTTAGAAAAGCCATCTACTACGACGACAAAGATCAGTACGAATTGGATTCGCTTCAAGCAATTGCTTTAGAGGAAGGAACTGTTTTTTATGAGGTACTTAGAAGTTCTTTTGATTTTGATTTAGGCTGGGAAATCGATAGAGTTTTTGATGATATAGAAGATGACATAAATGACGACTTTGTAGTAGTGCAATACGGAGATGGTCTACAAGAAGTAGATTGTTCCATCGAACTAGATTTCTCAGAGCTTAATCAATATGACGAAAGCGACGTAGAGAATATAGATTTTGAAGAAAGGATTATAACTGGCTATGACACACAGGTAGACACCTCTGGCACTAAAATCGAAACACCTATATATGATGAGGTTACGGGAACTGTAAGAGTAAGTCGTATAAGAAGATATTCTGAGTTGGCTATGATTGCGGATCTGAGAGGAAGTTCAGGAGTCTGTGATTTTGATGAAGGAAGATTAAATGCAGGTTCCTACGAGGATCAAGAGTTCTATGAATTATATGGCGACGAGAGAGCTATACCGGATAGGTATAAGCAGCGTAATCGCAATGACTTTACAAACCCTAATAATATTGCAGAAGATCTCATAGATGATCTGTACGATGATTTTAGGCGAATGTGGTAGATTATAGATTTGAATAAGTTTTAAAACTTAGATATAAAATATGAAAGTAGTTTTTAAGAATAAATCCAATATAGAACTAGATGGACAACTTGATCTACCCAAGGATCAAGAAATAAGAGCCTATGCAATTTTTGCTCATTGTTTTACTTGTAGCAAGAGTTTATCAGCAGTAAGAAATATAGCTAAGGCACTAAAGGATGAAGGAATCGGAGTTTTGAGATTTGATTTTACAGGACTAGGACAGAGTTCGGGAGAGTTTGCAGATAGTAACTTTAGTAGTAATGTAGATGATCTTATCAGTGCTGCTGATTATTTAAAAGAGACTAGAGGTGTAGGACCCCAGCTACTTATAGGTCACTCTCTGGGTGGAGCTGCAGTACTTTTTGCTACTACTCATATAGAAGGAGTAAAGGCAGTAGCTACTATAGGTGCACCTTTTGGACCTGGTCATGTGTCACATTTGTTTGAGAGAAGTATTCCAGAAATAGAAGCTAAGGGAATTGCTGAGGTAAATATAGGAGGTCGACCTTTTACTGTAAAAAAGCAGTTTCTAGATGACATCAGTGCTGCAGATCCTAAACAGGTTTTGAAATCACTCAATGCAGCCTTATGTATTCTGCATTCTCCTCATGATAGAATAGTAGAAATAGAAAATGCGACCAAGAATTATACTGCAGCTAGACATCCTAAGAGTTTCATTTCCTTAGATGGTGCAGATCATTTACTATCAGATAAGTCCGATTCTATATATGCAGGAAAGGTTATCAGCTCCTGGGCAAATAGATATATAGATTCTGCCTCGGAAGGAACAAAACCAACAAAAACATCTAATTATAATAGTATAGCTCCGGTTTCTGTAATTATGAGAGGGAATACTTATACTGCTGATATATATACATCTGATCACCATCTTATCGGAGATGAACCACTCTCTGTCGGAGGCAATAATTTAGGACCTACTCCTTTTGATTTTCTATTGACCGCTTTAGGTGCTTGTACAGCCATGACTTTACGGATGTATATCAGAAGAAAAAAATGGGAGGTTACAGATATACAAGTTCATCTGAGTTCTGAGAGAGTAGAAGATGCCTTCCAGATAAATCGAGCATTAAAAGTCCAGGGCAACATAGACGATGCTCAATTTAAAAGACTTAATGAGATTGCAGATAAGTGTCCAGTACATAAGGTCTTGCATGGAGAGATAACTGTTAAGGATTGGGATATGCAACTTTAATTACACCCTGTTCAGAGCATTGTTTCCCCATTTTATAAATTATATATTTCTTTAATATATTAAGTCACTTGAAATGTGCCTTAGGCATAATTATTATGTCAGAACATTGTTCTATTCAGATTTTCAAAAAGTTTTAATCCAAATAAATTATAAAATGAATATTAGAAATATTACCAACTGGAATGTATTGTTCTTTGCAGCTTTTTTAGCACTTTCTTTTGTGGCTTGTGAGCTAGATACAGCCACAGGATGTACAGATCCAGAAGCAGAAAATTATGATATAGGTGCGATTACTGATTCGGGTAATTGCATATATGCAGCTGATGCACTAGTAGGAAGTTATGCTGGTTCTTCTGAGTGTTCTGGTACATTAACTAATCCTGGTTTCAATACGAGTTCTCTAAGTTTTTCTATAGCAAAATCTACCACTCTCGGAGAAAATGATGTAGAACTTACCCTACCTTTTGAAGGAGAAGCCTTTGTTTTTAGAGGTACTGTAGCAGGAAATGTATTGACAATAAATGATGAAATAATCGGAGTAAATTATCCCAATCCTGCAGATCCAACAGAAACTATTGTTGCTGATGTAGAAGGAATGGGAAGCTTCACATTCTTTGATGATGATAATTCTTTAGATGGCCCAGAATTTACAATGATAATTAGGAATAATGGATCTGGTGGAACCATTGAAGATGGGACTTGTATGATAATAGGGATTAAGCAATAGTATATATTTTACCCATCCTTAATCCTTCCCTTGGCCAAGTGAAGGAAATGAATTTGCGTATGCAAAGAAAAGGATGGGTAAACTTTCATTTTCCAAGAGTCTCTAAAATCACCCTCTCCATAGCACTATAACCAGCTGCATTAGGATGTACTCCGTCATAAGTATAGTCAGACTTTAATCCGCCCTGATCATCTTTCATATTACTATGATAGTCTAGATATTTCAGCCTTTTCTCACTTGCTAAAGCCTTAATCTTTCCGTTCAATTGAATAATTACTTGAGATGGATCACGATTATCCAATAACCCAAAGGAATCAGCTGGCAAGACAGAACTTAAGACAACCATTATATCATTGGCTCTAGCCAAATCAATCATACTATTAATATTATCCATTACCCATTCTTGATTATAGTTACCTGCATTACCCGCTACATCATTGGTTCCACAATTTATAATAACCATACTTGGCTCAAGAAGTATTACGTCCTGTCTAAATCTTAGAAGCATCTGATGACTGGTTTGTCCAGAAATGCCTCTATTGACTAAGCTAGGATTTTTAAAATATTGTGGTTTGAATCGATCCCAACCTTCAGTTATAGAATCACCCATATATACGATTAAGTTGTTCTTGAGCTTAGCCAATTTGATTTCTTTATTTTCGACTGCATATCTTTCGAAATCAATCCATTCATTGATATTCATAGGTTCGGGATTTTGACAAGAAGTCAAAACTATAAATAGGAATATAAGTCGTTTCATAGCTTTATATAATGAGTGCAATTTAAAAATGATGTCGCAGTTTATGTAAAATCCACTTTTTAATCATCTAGTTATAGGATAAGGGAATTATACATTCCTTAATATCGTTAGTAAACTTGTATAAAATGACAAAAATATTGGCACTAGTGAGTTTTCTTTTATTGGCAATGATGGGTTTTAATAATGGTGGAGCAGCTGATGGTTATGATGAGCTGTGGCAAAAGGTACTCGAATACGAAAATCAGAAGAAGCCAAAATCTGCTCTTGCAGAAGTTGAAAAAATTTATAAAAAGGCTTCTAGGGAAAAAGAAACCATTCAACTTACTAAGGCAGTAGTTTATAAAAGTAAATTCCTACTACAGACGCAGGAAGAAGGCTATGATCAGGTTGTAGATTTTTTCAAAGCAGAAATAGAAAAAAGTCCCAGTCCGACTAGAGAAATATTGCTCTCTGTGGAGGCAACAATATATTCTCAATATCTTCAACACAATCGCTGGAAGATTCAGCAACGTAATCGGATAGATGACTTTATAGAAAATGACCCACAGACCTGGCCAGCCAATACCTTCATAGAAAAAATAGCCCACAACTTTAAAGAGTCGATAAAGAATCCAGAAGTTCTAGCAGAACCTCTTAATACGTACAACGAACTTCTATATATATATGATGATGAGACCTTAGTTTATTATCCGACCTTATATGATTTACTGGCATACAGAGCAGTTACTTTCTTCTCTAGAAATGATTCTTATCTCACAGCTCCTGTCTATCAGTTCAGTGTAAGTGATGAGAAATATTTGAGTAAGGCGGAGGAGTTTGAGTCTATAGAAATAACTACAAAGGACAGTACCTCATTGCTTTATCAAGGAGTACTAATACTTCAAGAACATCTAAAGTACAATAAGGATCGCCCAGAAGCGAGAGCATACATAAACCTCAGAAGAATAGATCTAATCTATAACCAATCTAGGCTCAAGGATAAAAACGAAATATATCTAGAACGACTTTTAGAATTAGAGAAAGAGTACAGCACTCTATCTAGTCACCCAGAAGTATATGCGAGACTAGCTAGGTATTATAATAACAGAGCTTCCAGAAACATAGAAGACAGGTCAGATGATTATATCACAGCTCTGGAGTATTGTAATAAGGCCATAAAAGAATATCCTGAAGCACCTGCTACAAGAGAATGTGTCAATATCTACAATGGCATAAATTCTATTAGCTTAAACCTAGTAGGAGAAAATGCGTATCCATCAGAGGAAGATTTACTGATCAAGTTGGATTATAAAAATCTGGATAAGGCATATTGTAAGCTTGTAGCATTGGACAGAAAAGACATCTATAGAATAAAAGAAGATCGACAAAACAAAGAATTAAAAACCATAGTAAAATCTAAAAGTGCTATCAGAGAATGGACGCAAGAACTTTACAATGATGGTAAGCACTATAATCTCTCTGCAGAACTTTCTTTAGAATCATTACCAATAGGATCATATGCAATTATGGTAAGTGACATAGAGGACCCGTTCGATATAGAAGGTGTTTCTAGAATCATGATAGTCAGTATTACTGATCTCTCATATAAATTGCTTAATGATGGCTTGAAGCCAAAGGTTTATGTGACTCATAGAAAAACTGGAGAGCCTTTTAAGGATGTCCAAGTTTTCTGCTTTGAAAATGAGTATGACCATAGTAAAAGAAAAAACAAGAAAAAGAAAATCGGAAAATATAAAACCGATAAGAATGGATTGGCAGTAATAGATAAGAAAGACATCCGTAGATATCATATAGAGCTAGAAAAAGACGATGATTATTTTCTTACTCAAGACAATCATTATTTCTCTGAAAGAGGTCGCTCGCGAGGAGATGAGCGTACAATTATTTATACCGATAGATCGATATATCGACCAGGACAAACAGTCTTTTTTAAAGTGCTCAGATTAAGTATAGATGTAAATCAGATTCCTACGATTATAAAAGATGAAGAAATAGATATATCCTTTCTTGATGCCAATGGACAAGAAGTATCAGAACTAGAACTTGTTACCAATGACTATGGCACTACTAGTGGATCCTTTGTTATTCCGACAGGTGGTTTAAACGGCCAGATGGAACTTCGTGAGTCTGATGGAAGTACTTACTTTAGAGTAGAAGAATATAAAAGACCTAAGTTTGAGGTAGAGGCACTCCCATTAGAAGACATCTATCAGTTAAACGATTCGGTCACCGTAAAAGTAAAGGCTACTTCTTTTGCAGGAGCATCTATAGACGATGCACAGGTAGTCTATAGAGTAACTCGAGGAGTATCTTTTCCATGGTGGCATTGGGGCTGCGGATATAGATATCCATCGTACTCTAGAAACCAAGTAGAGATCAAAAATGGTACGTTAACAACCGACAAGACTGGAAAAGTTTCTATAAAATTTAAAGCCGTACCTGCAGAAGGAGTATTGCCAAAATGGAACCCACTGTATGAGTATGCGATAAACGTAGACATTACTGATGTAAATGGAGAAACACATTCCGTATCCCAGAGCGTAAGAATAGGTCAGAGAACTCGTTTACTATCCTTTACTTCTATGCCTAATCCTTACCTAAGTGGTAAAAAAGATCAAAGCATTACACTTCATATTTCTGATCTCAACAATGAAGAAAAAGAGGGGAGTGGTGTAGTTGAAATATTCTTACTAGAACAGCCAGAGGAAGTAAAGAACAATCGATATTGGAATCATCCAGATACTATTATGCTCATGCAAAAGGATTTTGAGAAAAAACACAAAAGTTACAGCTGGACAGATGAGGATTATAAGTCATGGAAGACGAAGGAAAAAGTTGCTACTATTGACTTTAGTCATACTGGAAACAAAAGTATCGAACTTCCTAAATTAAATGGAGGCCTATATCGCATCGTAGCAAAAATGAATGATGTAGATGGTGAAGAAATTAAACAAGAAGTATATCTGTCTGCACTCAATTTTAAGAAGAAAAAGTATCCTACTACCGCTCATCTTTTCCATTCGCTTAATCAGGCTAGCTATCAGCCAGGAGATAAGGTAGAATTAAAATTAGGAACACCGTCAGAAAAATTGCACCTCTTATACTCGGTCGAGAAAAATAAGCAAATTGTTTCTCAAGAATGGATTGAACTAAAAGGAAAAGAAGAGATAAAAATACCTGTAGAAGAAATACATCGTGGAGGTTTCATAGTACATCTGAGTTACATAAAAAACAATCGACCTCATCAGCAACAGATAAGGATAAACGTTCCATGGACAAACAAAAATCTAAATTTTGAATTTATAAGTTTTAGAGATAAAACCTTACCTGGTTCTCAAGAACAATATAAAATCAAAATCTCTGGACCTGACAAGGATAAGGTCTCCGCAGAAGTGCTGGCAACGATGTATGATGCTTCACTAGACGAATTTACTGGACACTCATGGGGATCTAACTTCTATCCTACGTACTATTCACATTACTCAGTTACCATACCAGGTTTTAATCAGATAGGTTCTAATCGATACAGAAATAATCATTATAAAAATCGCCTACAGTTTAAAGGGAAAAATTTGATCTTTCCAAAGTTGCATGACTTCGGTATGGGTTTCCATTATAACTACGATAGACACTGGGGTTATGATAGAAGGTCTAAAGGTTCTCCGGAAGATTTTGGGGTTGGAGGTGTAGACCTAGAGAATAGTACAATCGATGAGGTAGTTGTAACAGCCTATAAAAAACCCATGATGGAAATGGATAATACTACTCAAGGAAGAACTGTTACCTCAGAAGAAATCCGCTCCTTGCCTACAAAAAATATTTCGGCTCTAGCGGCGACCTCAGCAGGTATATCTACTTCTGACGGAGACGATAATATTTCTATCAGAGGCTCCAGAAATGATGCTAGTAATGTATATGTAGACGGAGTAAGAGTAAGTCAAAATGCCATCCAAGAAGAAGACAAATTTGCCAATATTGCGGTAAGAGAAAACCTAAACGAAACGGTATTCTTCTATCCACATCTAGAAACAGATAAAGACGGAAATGTTCTCATCTCTTTTAAAATGAATGAAGCATTAACCAAGTGGAAGTTGATGACCTTTGCTCATACTCAGGATTTGGAAGTAGGCATGGAAACCAGAGAAGTGGTCACTCAAAAAGACCTGATGGTAGTTCCTAACCCTCCGCGTTTCCTAAGAGATAATGATGAAATAATCTTTACCTCCAAGGTCAATAATCTTACGGATAAAGCGATAGAAGGAAGCATAAAAATAGAGTTGCTGGATGCTCTTACTATGCAGCCCTTAGAAGGCATTATCGATTCCAAAGAATTAGAACAATCTTTCAAAATAGACCCAAGACAATCGACTCTAGCCAAATGGAAAATGAATATTCCAGAAAGAGAAGTTGATGCAATAACCTACAGAGTAATTGCGGTATCAGGAACTCACAGTGATGGAGAAGAAAACGTACTTCCTGTCCTGACTAATCGGATGCTTGTAACGGAAACGATGCCACTTACAGTAGATCCTTTAGAGACTAAGTCTTTTACTTTTAGTGAGTTGCAAAACGCTGGAGGATCTGTTGTACATCATAACTATAGTTTTGAGTACACCTCTAACCCGGCCTGGTATGCGGTGCAGGCTATGCCTTATATAGAAGAGAACTGTTCTCACAATTCTCCGAGTAACGTATTCAATAGATTGTATACAAACATTCTGGCCTCACATATAGTAAATAAGCATCCTAGGATTAAAGCGGTATTCGATGAGTGGAAAAGAACAGATAGCGATGCTCTGATAAGTAATCTAGAAAAAAATCAAGAGCTAAAAACTGCAATACTCAAAGAAACGCCTTGGGTAAGACAGGCAATGTCAGAGACACAGCAGAAGAAAAACATAGCTCTGCTCTTTGATTTAAATCTCATTGCCAATTCTCGAAGAAGTAATATCGCTCAACTCAAGAATTTTCAAAATCCGGATGGAGGATTTTCGTGGTATGGAACAGAAAGATCTAATCGACACACTAGCCAAAGCATACTTGAAGGACTAGGGCATCTGTCTAGATTAGGAATAGATGTAAAGAAAGATACTGAGCTTCAGCCGATTATAGATAGACTCATTCAGTATTGTGATGAGCAGATAAGAAAAGAATATGAGCGTAGAGATAAGAAGCATAATCATTTATCAAGGATAGCGATACATTATTTATACACTAGAAGCTTTTTTAAAGAAAAGCCCTTAACAATGAATGCTGATAAGGCTTTTGAGTACTATCTATATTTGGCTCAAGCCAAAGTACTTGATTATGGAATCTATACCAGTGGTATGCTCGGACTTGCTCTGAATAGATATGATAAAAAAGAAGCTGCTCAGAAAATCACTGAGTCCTTACTAGAAAGAGCACTGACGCATCCAGAGCTAGGAATGTACTGGAATGAGGGGAACGGTTTTAACTGGCATGAGCTGCCGATAGAGCGACATTCTATGATGATAGAGCTCATGGTAGAGATGGATCAGAAAGAAGAAATTGATGATCTAAAATTATGGCTACTTAGAAATAAACAAACTAATCACTGGAAAACTACTAAGGCAACTGCTGCTGCCATCTACGCCTTATTAGTAGAAGATGAGGAAGGTGGAATGAATAAATGGATTCTAGATGCTAAGATTCCTTCAATTAAAATAGGAGGAAAAGAAATGGATTTTTCTGACGATACACAGGCAGGTACGGGATACGTTAAGGCCTCTTATGGCAAATCAGAAATAAATTCGGCTATAGCCAAAGTGGAGATAACAAATCCAAATGAGCATGTAGGCTGGGGTGGAATCTACTGGCAATATTTTGAGGATATGGACAAGATTAAAACCTTTGAAAAAACACCTCTCAAGTTGAGAAAGTCTTTGTATAAAAAAGTTCTTGATGATAAGGGAGAGAAAATTATCCCAGTCACAAAAGAAAATTTAAAAATAGGAGATAAGCTAGTCGTGAGAATAGAATTAGAATCTGATCGGTCGATGGAATATCTCCATCTAAAGGATATGAGAGCGAGTGGGCTGGAGCCAGTAAGCACATTGAGCGGATACAAATGGTCTCACGGCCTAGGATACTATCAGTCCAGTAGAGATTTAGCCACTGACTTTTTTATAAGCTATCTGCCAAAGGGCAAGTACGTTTTTGAGTATGATCTACGAGTGCAGCATGCAGGCACATTTTCTAATGGAATTACGACGATTCAGTCTATGTATGCTCCAGAGTACACCAGTCACAGTAACGGACAAATTATCCATATCGAATAAAGTTTAAGTCGCAACCGACATATAAACCCAAAATTTAAGTTAAAAAATACGGTTTTTTACAAAACGTAAACTAAATAATGGCTTGTTTACACATTATGGCCGACATTTCAGCGTTTCTGTTGTATCTTACTATTAAGTTTTTAACCATCAAATGTATTAACAATGAAAAATTTTACTTTACTCTTACTTGTTTGTTCTCTATTTGTCATCTCCTGTACAAAAGATTATTCTGACACATATAACGAATCATATCGCGTAGAAGATTATGAAGTACTTCAAGCAGCTGGATTGGATTTACCTTCTCAGATGTTTGATTACAATGAAAACAATACAACCTTCAATACTCATGACAATGCTCTAGTGACATTGGGAAGAGTGCTATTTTATGATGAGGCTCTTGCACCAGCTGGAGGAGTATCATGTGGAACTTGTCATTCTCAGGCACATGCATTTGCAGACAGCAAGGCACAAAGTGACGGGATTAATGGACAGGTTACTGTACGTAACTCTCCTGCCTTAGGACAGTTCCAAAACTTTAGACAATATTATGGAGGATCTAATCCACTTCCTTTATTCTGGGATGGACGTCAAGAGTCTTTCCATGACCAGATGATGGAAACTATGGCTAATCCTGTAGAAATGGGTATAAACATAAATGAACTACAGGATCGTATAGAAAACATTGATTATTACAAAGTACTTTATAGTAGAGCTTACGGGCCTGGACCGGTATCGGTATCTGCAGAAAGAATCACAGAGCCGATGGATGCCTTCATGAAAACGCTGATGAACAATGATTCTAAATTTGATGAAGCTAGAGGTTCGAGTAGTCTCTTTAATGATTATAGTGCTTTTACAGATTCTGAAAATAGAGGTAAAGCTTTATTTGTTAGCAGTGGATGTGAAAGCTGTCATTTAATGGATCAGGTAAACGTTGTAGAATTTGCAAGTAATGGACTAGATATGAATCCTCAAGACAGAGGTCTAGGAGCGGTTTCTTTTAATACTTCTGATAACGGTAAGTTTAAAACACCGAAACTTAGAAATATAGAGGTTACTGGACCATATATGCATGATGGAAGATTTGAAACTCTAGAAGAAGTAATAGACTTCTACAGCACTGGAATTCAAAATACTGACAATCTACACCAGAACCTTAAAAATGGTAGTCAAGCTAAGAAATTCAACTTTACTGATACTCAGAAAACTGATTTGATAAACTTCTTAAAGACACTAACGGATGACACTCTTCTTACAGATGAGAGATGGTCTAATCCTTATGGTGAGTAATTAAGACAAGAAATAAATATTTTAAAAAAGTGATGTTTGTAGTAATCAAACATCACTTTTTTTTTGTTAATGTTTCTAGATAAATTAGGCGTATTCTGTACTTATTAGCCCTATTATTGTAATCAGATAAAACTCATATCTCGTGGAATTAAAAGAAATGCAAAGATTGGACTTGGAGATTAAGGAATCTCTGAAGAATTGGAGAGAAATAATTGCTCAATATCAGAAACCTGATAAACGGAAAGCAATTATACAGGTACTCAATTCATTTTTGCCTTACATAGCTCTATGGGCTTTGATGTACTATAGCCTTAACTGGTCCATCTTTATTACCATTTTCCTAGGAATGATAAATGCCTTTTTCCTTGTACGTATATTTATTATACAGCATGATTGTGGACATCAGTCCTTTTTTAAGAATAGAAAATGGAATAATTTCTTAGGTAAGATATGTAGTGTATTCAGTTTTATGCCTTATAACTACTGGGCTAAGTCTCATAACTATCATCATGGCCACTCAGGTATGCTAGAAGTGAGAGACATAGGAGATATACCTATGCTTACTGTGGAAGAGTATAAACAGCGAGATTGGAAAGGAAGAATGGCTTACCGTATATGGAGAATGCCGTTTGTAACCTTTGTTGTAGCCCCTGTTTATTACTTTATAGTTTCTACGCGATATCCTACTTTCAAGTTTAATAACTGGAAGAAGACGACCATCATGCAGATTAAAGATAATTTCTGGATTGCCGTAGGTTACCTAGTTTTAGGCTTTGCTTTAGGATGGGCTAAGTTTTTGATTGTACAGTTGATGCTTGTTTTCTTTTTTGGGATAATAGCATTCTGGTTTTTCTATGTGCAGCATCAGCACGAGATGGCGTATAAAGAATGGAAAGATAATTGGGACTTTTTGCTCTCAGCAATAAAGGGAGCTTCCTACTATAAACTACCTAAAATGTGGCAGTGGCTTACTGGAAATATCGGTATCCATCACATACATCATCTAAGTAGTCTTATACCTAATTATAACCTAGAGAAATGTATGAAAGAAAATAAAATCCTATCGAAGTACGTAACTACGATAGGATTTTGGGATAGTCTTAAGACTGTAAATAATAAGCTCTGGGATGAAAATCAGAAAAAGATGATTTCCTTTACAGAGTTTTATAGATTGGAACGTGTAAGTGTTCCTGTATAGTAATTAAGCAAACATTTCTGTCGCTGCAAAGTGGAAGTTAGATTCGATATCGGCGTTTTCGTCGCTATCAGATCCATGTACAGCATTTTCTCCTATACTTGTTGCATAGTTGGCTCTTATCGTTCCAGGAGCTGCTTCAGCAGGATTTGTAGCACCGATTAAAGTTCTAAACTCTGATATAGCGTTGTCTTTTTCAAGAACAGCCGCTACTATAGGACCAGAAGACATAAAATCTACCAGCTCGCCATAGAAAGGTCTTTCCTTATGTACAGCATAAAACTCACCTGCTTTCTCAGCAGAAAGTTTAGTGTACTTCATAGCGATTATTTTAAATCCTGCTTTTTGGATTTGTGCTAGAATAGCTCCTACATGACCGTTTCTAACCGCTCCAGGCTTGATCATAGTTAATGTTCTGTTTGTTGCCATTAATATTTACTTTTATTGAATATTTAATTATTTAAAACGCTGCAAAAGTACACTTATCAAAATATTATTGCTCGTGCTTATATGTGATTTTTGCAATTATTTTAGCGACTTTTGTGGCCTTGAATACACAGCATACAGAAATAAAACAGCTCTTATCCATTCCTAAGGATATTACAATTCTCACTCATCGTAACCCAGATGGTGATGCATTGGGCTCCAGCCTTGCACTTCTGAGTTACTTAGAGAAAGGAGGACATAATGTAAAAGTAGTCCTGCCTAGTGAGTACCCTAGAATATTTGGATATATGCCGAGCATAAAAAAATGTCTCGTCTATGATCTAAATCGGGACAAGGCATTAGAAGCTATAAAGAAGGCAGAGGTAATCTTTTGTTTAGATTTTAATGGTCTAGATAGAATAGATAAGATGGGCTTAGAAGTAAGTGAGAGTAGAGCTAAGAAAATACTCATCGACCATCATTTAGATCCAGAACCCTTTGCGGATTATGTGTTTTCAGAAACTACTGCGAGTTCTACCTGTGAGATGATTTATCAGTTTATAGTAGATCTAGAGGATAAGGATAAGATAGATGTACCCATAGGAGAGTGTCTGATGACAGGTCTAATTACCGATACTGGTTCTTTTAAATACAGTACTAATCCTAGATGCTATGCAGTAGCCGCAGCCCTCAAAGAAATAGGAGTAGACGATTATACGCTTAACGATCGTATATATAATACCCTCACTGAGAAGCAGCTTAGGTTACTAGGTCATTGTATCTCTAACCGACTCGAACTCATTCCAGAATATTCGACAGGGATTATTGCCTTGACTAAGGATGACTATCATAATTACAAAATCGGTCGAGGAGATACAGAAGGGATAGTAAATTATATCCTTATGATAGATGGAATAAAGGTCGCTGCCTTTTTAAGAGAACAACCTACAATCGTAAAGATGTCTTTTAGATCCAAGGGAGATATTTCTGTTGCAGATATTGCCCGTAATCATTTTAATGGAGGTGGTCATAAAAATGCAGCAGGTGGTGCGGCTTACGCCAAATTAGAAGACATCGTAAATCGATTCAAAAAAGAATTACCTAACTACGTAGATAAAATTCAATTATAATGAAAAATATAACAGCTCTTTTTATTGCTATGGTTTCACTCACTTTTCTATTTATCCAGTGTAATTCTGGTGGAGGAGCTTTAATGACTGAATCTGGCTATGAGTACAGTGTATTACATGATGCTCAGGGAAAGAAAGCTCAGAAAGGAGATTATGTATACTTTGAGATGGATATTAGAGATCCAGAAGGAAATGTAATAAACTCCATGAGAGATCTTCCAACTATGCCTTCTGTTCAGATACCAGTAGATAGAGACCCTAAAGCTCAGAATGCACTATTAGACATGCTAGGAGCATGCTCTTCAGGTGATACCTTAAGCCTTATAGTTCCTATAGATTCTATGCCAGGAGCCAGTGTTCAATATCCTAATGCAGCCTACTTTGAGTATTTAGTAAATGTAGAAGAGGTGGTAGACAAGAACACCTACACAGAGCGTCTTGCTAACGAACAAGAAGAAGCTAGAATGGCCACAGAAGGAATAACTAATCAAGTAGCTTCTACACTTGCAGATTATAAAGCTGGTAAAATCTCTAATCTCGTTAAGCTTCCTTCTGGACTAGAATATGTAATCCATGAAGAAGGAACCGGAGAAAAAGTACCAGTAGGAGAACGTATTAATGCTAATTATTATGGAGTAACTAAGGAGGAAGGGAATCGATTTGATGATTCATTTAGTAGAGGAAGACCCTTTAGTTTTACGCTAGGAAGAGGTGAGGTAATAAAAGGATGGGACGAAGGTATGGGAGCACTTCCTATAGGAACTAAAGCCACTCTATTTATTCCCTACGATATGGCCTATGGCGAAAATGGAAGACCTCCTACGATTCCTGCTAGAGCAGATTTAGTTTTCTACGTAGAAATTCTAGAGTAATAATTAAAATAGGTTATTTAATATTTTCACTTTTTTAAGTAAAAAAAAGAGGGCAAATGACAGTAGATCAGTTCAAAGAACTGCAGTCTCGTTTGACAGTGGTTAGGGGGTATCTTTGACGTCGATAATCGACTCAGAGAGATAGAAGAGAAAGAAGCCCTTTCTATGGATCCTAATCTATGGGACAATCCAAAAAAAGCAGAAGTATTACTTAAAGAACTTAAGCTCCACAAAAACTGGGTAGCTAAGTACAATGCCATTAAAGAAAAGGTGGACGAGATAGAAGTCCTCGAGGAGTTTAGACAGATGGGCGAGGGTACTGAAGAAGACGTAAACCAGAAGTTTGATATCGCCATAGCTCAGATAGAAGACATAGAATTCAGATCTACACTTAACCAACCTGAAGATGTACTTTCTTGCACACTAGAAATTAATGCAGGAGCTGGTGGAACAGAAGCCTGTGACTGGGCAGATATGCTATACCGTATGTACATCATGTATGGAGAGAAAGCAGGCTATAAAGTAAGAGAACTCAATAGAGTACAAGGTGATGTAGCCGGTGTAAAAAAAGTAGAAATAGAAGTAGAAGGGGATTATGCCTATGGTATGCTCAAAGCTGAAAATGGCGTACATCGTTTAGTCAGAGTAAGTCCATTTAATTCGCAAGGAAAGCGGATGACCTCCTTTGCCTCAGTCTTTGTACATCCTTCTGTAGATGACAGTATAGAAATAGAGGTAAATCCAGCTGACCTAGATTGGGATACATTTAGAGCAAGTGGAGCAGGTGGACAGCATGTAAATAAAACAGAGTCTGCAGTTCGAGTCAGACACTTACCCTCAGGCATAGTTGTAGAATGTCAAGAAGAAAGATCTCAACACCTCAATAGAGAAAAGGCCATCCAGATGCTCAAGTCTAGATTATATCAGAAGGAGTTAGAAAAGCAATATGCAGAAAGAGATAAGGTCGAAGCAGGAAAAATGAAAAACGAATGGGGTTCACAAATAAGATCTTACGTACTGGATGACCGGAGAGTAAAAGATCATCGGACCAAGCATGAAAACAGAAATACTGACGCTGTATTGGCTGGAGATTTAGAGGGCTTCTTAAAAGCCTTCCTTATGTGGGATGGTACTTAAGTATGGAAAGGCTACTAGTAAGTAACCTTTTTAAGAATCTCTAGATTGGTATCGAATTCTACCTGATCTAGACTCATGTTAGTTCCTCTTTTTGAGAAGTCTACATTTACAGTCATGGCCATTCTTCTTCTCTTATCTAGCCAGACATAGCTTTTAGAAAACTTATTGCCATCTTGCTTTAAGTCTCCATCCTCTCTTATCCAATCACCCTTTCGGATAGCCTCTGCATAGAGATCTACGGTTCTTTTTACATCCGCCTTATCCACTTGCTTATCTGTGGCAAATTGATCTGCAAGAATTTTACCTCGATAAGAAGTTATAGAGCGTAATACCATTTCTGAAAAATCCTCAGAAGTAGTAACACTGGCAAAATCTAAATCCTTAGGAGTACTCGTTCCAGAAGCTCCACTAGAACCACACGATGTCATAGATACAAACCCTAAGAAAAACAATATATATTTAAAAAAACTCATATAACTTTTTTCGAGCCGCAAAGATGCTCTTTTTTATAAGAACATGACGTATTTTTTTGACTTCTAGTATAATTGAATCAGATATTCTCAACTGCTTGGCTTACTACACAGTCTTATCTTTGAATACTTTTTCTTGCTGATCGATGCTTTCATTATGTACAGCATGTATGTACTTGAGAATGAACTCTTCGCTTAGACCAGCTTTAGCAGCATGTTTTTTACTCTTTTCCATGATGGCACTCCATCTTTTCTTTTGAAGGATGGTCATGTTTTTTTTCTTCTTATAGATGCCTATTTCTCTTGCCAGCTTCATACGATTAGAGAGCAGATTTAGCAGCTCGTCGTCTATGTTATTAATCTCTTGTCTTAGGTATTCTATTTCGCTTTGTATTGTAGGCTGATCTTCATAACCTTCTCTGAGTACCATATTATGAATCATCTCACCTAATACCTCAGGAGTAATCTGCTGCATGGCATCTGACCAAGCATTGTCGGGATCGATATGAGATTCTATCATCAATCCATCGAATCCTATGTCCATTGCTTTTTGTCCTACCTCTTGTAATATATCTCGACGACCACAAATGTGACTAGGATCATTTATTAGAGGAATCTCAGGCATAAGTCTCATAAACTCCAATGGTATCTGCCACTGTGGTCTATTGCGATAGTACTTTTCTCCGACGTTAGAAAAGCCACGATGAATAGCTCCTATTTCCTTTATTCCCGCTTCCTGGAATCGCTCCACCGCTCCTATCCATAGAGCTAAATCTGGGTTTATTGGATTCTTAACTAGTATTGGAATATCCACCCCTTTAAGAGCATCTGCCAATTCTTGTACTGCAAATGGGTTTACAGTTGTCCTAGCTCCAATCCACAATATATCTACCTCATGAGCTAGGCAGGCATCTATATGAGCAGCCTTTGCAACTTCTACCGTAATCGGTAATCCTGTTTCTTCCTTTAGTCTTTTACACCAGGCCAGTCCTTTTTCTCCGACTCCTTCAAAGCTACCTGGACGTGTTCTAGGCTTCCATATACCTGCTCTGAAAATGTCGACCTTTCCTGTTTTGTGAATTCTATGACCAGTTTCTAAAACCTGCTCTTCTGTCTCTGCACTACACGGACCTGCGATGATGATAGGTCGCTTCTCTTTGGTCAACCATGTATTTCTATGCTCTGATGTTTTTATATCTGTCATTCCAGTTTTCCCTTCATTAAAGAAACATAAAGTCTCTATTAAAAGTTTCTCTACTTAGCATTCCCCTCTGAATTCCTTGAGATTGCACATATTCGGTTTTAAAAAGGAGCTTTTACATTGAATTCTATTTTCTCTCTACTATGTGGATGTATAAATTCTATCCACTCCGCATGTAGATGTAATCGCTCTCCTTTTACTCCATATAAGTCATCTCCTATAATCGGACATCCTAATCCATCTCTATGGGCGGCATGCATTCGGAGCTGATGCGTACGTCCAGTAATCGGGTAGAAGCGTACTCTGGTTTTCTCATCTTTTATTTCTATTACTTCATACCGAGTTCTTGCAGATTTACCATGCTCATAACAGACCAGTTGTTTAGGTCTATCGTCTAAATCTACTCTCAGTGGAAGATCTACAAATCCATTTTTCTCGTTTAAAACTCCATCTAGAACGGCTACGTAACGCTTCTTGACAGTTCGTTTTATAAACTGCTTCTGTAGATATTTATGAGTCTCATTATCTTTTGCAATCAGCATAATTCCTGAGGTAGACATATCTAGTCGATGCACTACTAGAGGACCGCTGGCTTCGGGATACTTTTCTTTCATCCGTTGTTGTACGGAATGTAGATTATGCTTTCCAGGAACAGATAAGAACTCTGGAGGTTTGTTTATTACTACTAGATGCTCATCTTCATAAATGGTTTCTATCTTTTTATCGGCTCCATCATCTGAGATCAGTGGATTATCTTCTACGGTTAAACCTTGTAGCATATGCTCTAGTATAGGTCCACACTTACCTCTACATGCAGGATAGAAAAGTTTATGCTTTCTTATGGCAGATTTGGGAGATGCACCCCACCAGAATTCTGCGATACTTATGGGTTTTAGATTATGAGTATAGGCATACTGTAATAGTTTAGGAGCGGCACATTCTCCAGCACCTGCAGGAGGTCTTTTAAGTGGATGATTTTCAAAAATAGAAATCAACGGTCTTCTAACTCCATGAGCATCTAAGAACTGATACTGATCAAAAAGCCATTGTTGTAATTTATTAGAGAGAGCTGCTCTATCTTTTTTTATTTGTTTAATGGGTTCTAATGTTCTAGCCACTTCCTCTTCTGCCGCTTTTATCCTTGATTCCCATTTTGACTTTAAGTCCTTGTAATACCACTGGTGCATCAGACTTTCTTTTTTAAGTTGTTCTTCCAGAAGTCCATAAGCTTCATCATCTAGTTTATCACGAGCTTTTATTCGTTTTCCCTTACGTTGAGCTTTAGCAATTTTAAATCTTATCCTTTCGTAGAGCAGTTGTTCTTTGGCAGTACTTCTGATTTCTGCCAGAGTATTTTGGCTTAAAGCCAAAGAAGGATCTTCTAGTTCTTTTTCTAAATTGATGGTATACTGACTGACTCGAGCTTCTTCTTTTTTAAAATAACCAGAATCGTCTAGCATATCATAAACAGGAGGCACAAAATACTTCCAGTGATTAGCGTCTGCCAATTTGCCAGAAAAGGCAGCCAGATATCCGAGTTCTTTATTCTCATTTTCTACTACTAATACTCCGAACATTTTACCGATTACGATTCCATCTTTTTCTGGGTCGAGCCCAAAGTTATGCGACCACTCAGTCTGAGTAAGTAGATGATTTTGAACTTCTTCTGATGCAATTAGAGCCAGTTTATCCGGAGTATAATAGAACGGAAAATTAAAAACCCTTGGTCGCTCAAGTTCCTGAACTTCTTTTTTAAAAGGAATAAATTTTTCTACTAGAGTCACTTAGTTTTTTGCTTAGTGTTTTAATATGTCGTCATCAAATTAACAAAATCGGGTAAGCCGTATAAAAAAGCTATATCTTATAAGCAATAACCAGAATGCACTATGAAGTGGAGAAGACTCAATGGCGACCCCATAAACCTACCCATTAAAGATAAAGTCCGTAAGACTATTCTAGAAGAGCATGCCTTAGGTAATAAGCTAAAAGTATGTATCGGTACCGACTCACAGGTCAAAGGTAAAATAATAGACTTTGCAACTGTTATCGTTTTTCTAAGAGAGAAAAAAGGAGGATTTATGTATATCTCCTCATCCTCAGAAAATAGAAAGATGGGAATCAGAGAACGTATGATTTATGAGGTAGGTAAATCTATAGAAATCGCATATCATCTCTGTGATCTACTAGATGAGTATAAGGTAGAACTAGAGGTACATGCCGATATAAACACGGACCCAGAATTTAAATCTAATGTTGCTCTTAAAGAAGCAATGGGATACATCCTTTCTATGGGTTTTCAGTTTAAGGCTAAGCCCAATGCCTTTGCAAGTTCTTCCTGTGCCGATAAGGTCGTATAACTACTATTATCTCATGCTAATTTGGCCTCAGCCAAAGTAATAATACCCAGTTTAGTATTAATCTATTATATCTGCTTTTTAGTCGATGTATTGCCACATTGAACCCTAATATTACATATCTTCATTCTTTCAAAAATTAGAATAA
Organism: uncultured Saprospiraceae bacterium; assembly: GCA_964509175.1. GTDB lineage: Bacteria > Bacteroidota > Bacteroidia > Chitinophagales > Saprospiraceae > JAHDHU01. Next base: position 60,248 of record CAZDWO010000002.1, on the reverse strand, counting down.
ATCATCGTATGAAAAATTTGCTTTTACTATTGATATGGGTTTTTGGCAGTGTGACTGCTATGGCTCAGATGAATAAGGTTGACTATACAGAATATACCTTAGACAATGGCTTACATGTCATATTACATGAGGATAAGAGTACGCCGATAGTCGCGGTTTCTATTATGTATCATGTAGGATCTAAAAATGAAAAACCTGATAAAACTGGGTTTGCTCACTTTTTTGAACACCTATTATTTGAAGGAACAGAAAACATTAAAAGAGGAGAATTTGACTCTTATGTAGAAAATGCAGGAGGAACCCTAAATGCAAATACCTCTTTTGATCGAACCTACTATTACGAGATTCTACCTTCTAATCAGCTAGAGCTAGGATTATGGTTAGAGTCAGAAAGACTCTTACATGCCAAGGTAGAAAATGTAGGTATCGAGACGCAAAGAGAGGTTGTTAAAGAAGAAAGGAGACAGCGTATAGACAATCAGCCATATGGTTCCATACTACAAGAGGCAATGGTAAGAGCGTATAAAGATCATCCATACAGATGGCCGATAATCGGTTACATGGAACATCTAAATGCAGCAGAAGATGCTGATTATAAAAACTTCTATAAAGATTTCTATGTGCCTAATAATGCAGTACTTTCTATAGCTGGTGATCTAGACATCGCTGAGGCGAAAGTATGGATTGAAAAATATTTTGGAGCAATCCCTCGAGGAACCAAAGAAATCTATAGACCTACAGTTGTAGAAGCTCCTCTAGGTGGAGAAGTACGTGATACTATTTTTGACAACATACAGTTACCAGCAGTGGTTCAGACGTATAGAATTCCGGCTCAAGGAACTCCTGATTTTTATGCTGTGTCTATGCTTGGAACATTGCTATCACAGGGAGAAAGTTCTAGACTTAATAAGGCTCTGGTAGACGATAAGCAACAAGCAGTATTTGTAGGAAATTTTGCTCTAGATTTAGAAGATCCGGGAGTATCTATTGCCTTCGGAATCTGTAATATGGGAGTAACTCCTGATCAGGTAGAGAAGAGTATCGACGAGGAAGTGGCTAAAGTAAGAGAAGAACTTATCTCTGAAAAGGAATTTCAGAAACTGAGAAACCAGGTCGAAAACGACTTTGTAAGTTCTAATTCTAGAATAGCCGGTATCGCAGAAAGTCTTGCAAACTACCATATGTATTATGGAGATGCAGGTCTTATAAATAATGAGTTAGAAAGATATCTAGCTGTTACTAAAGAAGATATCAAAAGAGTTGCTAATAAATATTTCCATAAGGATAATAGAGTAGTGCTATACTACCTACCTAAAGAATCTAAACTTTAAAAATCTCTAAAAAAGTAAAGAAATGAAAAAATATATATTCACCTTATGTTGTCTTTCCATCCTTACTATTGGATGTAATAAAACAACTATAGATAAGGTAATGACAGAACCTGCAGTTACTGTAGATCCTGCACTAGCATGGAGATCTCAGGTTCCTACTGCTGGAAAAGCAAGGCCGATACAACTCGGTGAGAGTACAAACTTTACACTCGATAATGGACTAAAGGTTATCGTAGTAGAAAACCACAAACTCCCTAGAGTATCTTATCAGTTATCTCTTAATAATGAAGGAATCGTAGAAGGAGATAAAGCTGGTTATGTAAGCATAGCAGGTACTCTTTTAAAAACTGGTACTAAGACTAAAAGCAAAAATGAAATCGATGAAGCCATCGATTATATCGGAGCCAATATGAATACTAGCGGTGGTGGAGTTTTCGGATCATCACTTACTAAGCATCAGGATAAGTTACTGGACATCATGACTGACGTTCTGTACAACCCTGCATTTAAGAAAGATGAGTTTGAGAAAATCAAAAAGCAAGAGGCTTCTGGTATAGCTTCTAGTAAGGCAGACCCCAATGCTATGGCTTCTAATGTAGCTAATGTTCTCAACTTCGGTAAAGATCATCCATATGGAGAAATCATGACCGAGGCTACTCTTGAGAGAGTAACAGTTGCAGATTGTAAAAACTATTATGACAAATATTTTAAGCCAAACAACGCCTATCTAGTAGTAGTAGGAGACATTACTCCTGAGACCGCTAAAGAGAAGGTTAATAAATATTTCGGTTCATGGAAGAAGGGTAACGTACAAGAAATTAAGTATGATACTCCAGCATCACCAGATGGAGCTAAGGTAGCTGTAGTAAATAAAGATGGAGCTGTACAATCAGTAATACGTATTACTTATCCAGTAGAGCAGAGCATAGCGTCACCAGATAGAATTGCTTCTACAGTAATGAATTCTATTCTGGGTGGAGGTATTTTCTCAGGACGTCTAATGCAGAATCTAAGAGAAGATAAAGCCTATACTTATGGAGCTCGTTCTAGCCTCAGTGCTAATCCTGTAATCGGAAACTTTAGTGCATTTGCAAGTGTAAGAAATGAGGTAACAGATAGTTCTGTACATGAGTTTTTATATGAGTTAGATAGACTAGTTACTACAGATGTATCTCAGGAAGATTTAAACCTAGTTAAGAATTCTATGTCTGGATCTTTTGCAAGATCACTAGAATCGCCTCAGACAATCGCAAGATTTGCTCGTAATATATCTAAGTACGATTTACCTGCAGATTATTATGAGACCTATCTACAGAAACTAGATGCAGTAAGTGTCGCTGATGTAAGGGCTGCTGCCAAAAAGTACATAAGACCAGAAAATGCTCACATCGTAGTAGTGGGAAGTAAAGATGATATCGCTGAGAAGCTAATGAGATTTGACTCAGATGGAGTGATAGATTATTATGATGCTTATGGAAATGTAGTGGAGTATGATGATGAGCCTTTACCAGATGGTGTTACTGCAGAGTCAGTACTTCAGGATTATGTTTCTGCTATAGGAGGTAAGGATAAACTCATGTCAGTAAAATCTATTTCTGCTTCTGGTGGTATGGAAATGATGGGTCAGAAAATGACCTTGGAAACAGTACAGATGGCTCCTAACAAGATGAAAATGAAAATGGCAATGGGACCACAAGTTGTTCAGGATATTGTTTTTGATGGAACTAAGGCAAGTAGTGCTGGAAGGGTTTTAACTGAGGGTCCTGAATTTGAAGATGCAAAGGAAAACGCAATGATGTTTCCTCAGCTAGAATATGCTAAGATGGGCTACACAGCTGAACTAAAAGGAACTGAACCGATGAAAGAAGGAGCAGCCTATAAGATAGTGCTTACTGCTCCTAATGGTAATAAAAAAACCCAGTTCTATGATCTTAAATCTAGTTTACTAGTTAAAGAGATAAATACGCAAGAAGGTCCAGGAGGACAATCCATGTCTATAGAATCCATAATATCTGACTATAAAGAAGTAGGTGGAATATTGATTCCACATTCTATTTCTGTTATAGGAGCTGCTCCAGTTCCTTTAAATATGGTAATGGATAAAATAGAAGTAAACAGCTCGGCAGTAACTGCTGATATGTTTATGATAAAATAAATTGCTATTCATTTACGAATAAATGAAATGGAGGTGCTCACTGTAATAGCGAGCACCTCTTTTTTTATGGTCTATAGAATGGAAAACTTATTCTGATATTAGATAGCTCGGCTGTTAAATAATAAATTCCTGTTGGTACATTATTTAGCTCTAGTATAGTTCCGTCTCCTTGTTTAAGTTTTCTACCATCAGTAGAATAGATTGTAATATTCCTTAGCTCCTCTGATAGATGTAATATATTTCCTTGTACAAAGTGAGTAATCTCCGGTAGATTAGGATTGTAGGTACTTACTGTTGTGCATTCTATTACATTCCATTCTTGAGCAAGGCAACAGTCTTCGTTATCGTTTTCGCAGACTTCTATAAATTCAAACTCGTTTCCTGTATTAGGAAAATCTGTTATCGTAACAGGTAAGTCAGAGAATGAGAAGAAACCAAAAAAGCCATCTCTAGAGAATACATCAAAGAACTCATTAGTAGTTCCCGTAGCATCAAAATCTATTATGATGTCCATACTCATAGAATCACATTCAAGAAGCTCTACTGTTAGATTACTTAGCAGGCATCCTGTCTCACATTCCTCTAAACTAAATTCTGTTTCGACACAGCAGTTTGGATCATCACTTTCACAGACATTTATAAACTCAAAGTCGTTTCCAGTATTAGGGAAATTAATAATAGTATATGGTAACTCTGATGCCGCAAATATTCCAAAGAAGCCATCTCTAGAGAAGATATTAAAGGAATCATTAGGTCCTGCTTGATTGTCAAAATCTATTATTAGATTCATGCTTTCAGAATCACATTCTAAAATTTCTGCAGTTAGATTTAATAGAGCACAGCTAGAGCTACATCCTTCTAAGAGGAACTCAAACTCTTGACAGCATTCTTCTGGATTATCATTGTCACAAATTCTGATGAACTCAAAATCATTTCCAGTATTAGGAAATCCATTTATAGTCAGAGGTAAGTCTGAGTACATAAATGAACCATAAATTCCATCTCTACTATAGACATCAAAAAAGTCATTTGTAGTTGCAGAATTGTCAAAATTTAAGATAAAGCTCATCTCTTCTTCATTACAGTCTAGTAACTCTATTTCTGCATTGCTGATATCACATTCCTCCATCTCGCAGCAGATTGGCTCTATAAATTCAAATGAAGAGCTGCAATCTAAGTCGTTCTGATCCACTACTGTAAATTCATATAGGGTAGAGCAATCACCTTCTATAGGTCCGGCAGTATAAAAGGTCTCTCCATATTCAAAACTTGAAACGAGATCTCCATTAATAAACAAATCTAACATATCGCCATCCGCCGCAGTAGTTTCAAATTCAAAGTCTATAAAAAATTGACCATCTTCACAATCCTGAGCTTCTACAAATAAATCTTCGATTACACACTGAGGACATTCTTCTAATTCTATATTATCTTCTATGGAGAAGCATTCTTCGCTTTCGCTATCTTCTACTCTGATCGTAACTAGATTATCCGTAAATACGGGATTTCCTAGATTATCAGAAAGAGGTAGCTCTTCATAGCTAAAGATGCCAAAAAACTGATCATCTATAAATAGCTTAAAGTGATTAGAGCTTGCATCGACTACATTAAAATCTATTAGATATCCAAAAGGCTCACATTCCAAACTTAGGGTGAGATCTGTAATGCTACATTCTGGAATATCACAGCACACTACTTCTTCTAGTCCTGTAAAATTTTCACATTCTGCATCTTCATTGTCAATAATGATAAATTCATATATGGTCTCACAATCTCCCAATAAAGGTCCTATTTCATAAAGACTCTCTCCATATTCAAAATTGCCATAGTTCACTCCATTGCCTTGTACTGTAAAACCCTCAGTTCCTTGATTAATAACCTCGAAGCTGAGATTTACATAAAAGTTGCCATCCTCATTACAATCTTCTGATATAGCTTCAGGGTTAGAGATAACACAAGCATTTATAACAGCACAGTCTATCTCTCCGATTTCTATAAAATCAAAGCATAAAGGATTTTCAAAGTCAAAGAAGATAAACTCATATTCTGTTCCATCTGCAGGTAGTGGACCTAGCGTAATCGGTATATCAGCATTGTTGAAAGTCCCATAACTGGTTCCATTACCTCCGACATTGAACTGGTCGCTATTATTCTGTGGCTCAAAATCTAACGTTATGAGGAAGGTAGAATCTGCTTCATTACATTCTGTAATCTCATAAGTCATGTTTGCATAACCACATTCACATGGATTGTTAACAATAAGTTCCACACAACACGTGTCTATATCATTCTGACAGAAAAAGAAGGTGTCTTTGTCTTGTCCTGAGCCTACTATATTATTTATAAATATTTGCTGATTCTCGACAGTAAAATCTCCTATAAAATTACTATTGAGGTAAGTGGAGAAGTTTACTTGATTGGTAGGGTAGGAAAAGGTGGCACTGTATGTATCTCCATTAGTTGAACAGCTCGTGGAAAATAATTCTAATTCTGATACTGAAGTGAATGATTGAACTATTTGTACATTCTCATTTAGAGCATAACAAATATCTGGAGAAGGAAAACCTAAAGTATAACCAATTTCTTCAATATCTAATTCTAAATTAAAAGAATTGCTGTTGAAATTTGTTGAAGCTTCAAAACACATTTCAAAAAGATAAGAACCATCTAAACAGCATACTCCTTCTGCTATAAAGCTAAACCATACTAATCTAACACTACCATCCTGTAACAAGAAATTACTTTGAGGAATATCTAAACAATTCCCAGAATTCACACTTAAAATTGATGCTAGTGAATCTGGCCATAGAGCATCTAACTGAATAGAAACAATATATTCAAATGTTTCAACTGTCACAGGTATACAAAACTGATCTCCAGCAAATACCTTCTCTGGAACTGAATATGACATTACAAGGTTCGTATCAATCTCAGAACATTCAATGTCAAAATCGCATTCAAAACTTTGGCCCTGAGCCGATAAAGAAAATAAACCAATTAATAGAGTAAAGAAATTAGTCTTAATGGTAAATAATCTATTCATTCTTAGAATTTTCATAGTGGTAGTAAATCGTGAATTAGTTTAAAAATGTAGCTTTTTAAAATGAGAGTCACAGTCAATAGATGGTCTATCTAGGGCTAACGCTGCCTTAGTAGAAAACGAATATCCGTAAAGATAATGTGAGTTCTAAGGCTTTTAGGTACAGTATAGTATTTTTCAAATAATAATAATTCTAATACCAAATCCAAATTGCACAATACCCGCCATTTATACATAGTGTAAAAATAGCATATCACTTCATATAATCTAAAGCTAATATCTGTCCTGGCCCTTGGCGTAGATATTGGCATTTATAGAGCATTCGGAATACCTAGTGTTCTGGATAACTCAATATATACAAACAAAACTCTCATGTGACTGTAGCGGAGACTGCTCTGCTATGGAAGTATTTAAGTGATTGAACGAATTTTTTTTTAAACCAAATTTTACATGAGACAATTAACGTTGAAAAAGTTACTTATCGCAATTGTGATTTCGAGCTTTTCTTATTTAGGTTTTGGGCAAACAACTTTGTTTTCCGAGACCTTTGATGAACCTGTTACTTCTTCCACTGGGACTAGTGCGGAAGGAGTAGGATGGACTTCATCATGTCCTACCTGTACAACGGGTATTTTTGATGTCAGAGCGGCATCTTTTTTTGGTAGAAATACCGATGGGCCAGCTATGTGGGTTTCTGACCCGATAGATGTTTCTAATTGCAAGTCTTTCAGATTTGAGGCTAGGAATATAGGAAACTATACCACTGCCTTAGAGGATAATACTGAATGTATGACTTGTAACGGCGATCCTACAGCTCTTAGTGCAGATTGTACTGGATGTTGGGATTATACCTATTATGAACTTTTAGGGGACGCTGTACCAGTTGCTTCGAGATTATTCGGAGGCGGCGATAATCCAGATGGATTTACAGATTTCGCTATGGATGTATGTGATCCAACCTTATCTATTGCACAACTAAAAGTTACCATCCAAAATGATGCAGATGATAATTCTGAAGTTCAACGTTTTGACAATGTCACCTTAGTTTGTTTTGAAAAAGATGAACTAGAAATAGTAGGACAACAAACAGTATGCGATGTAAGTGCACCTATACTATATAGTGTAGACCCCAATCCTGCAGGACAATCATATGTATGGTCTGTAAGCCCTATGGGTCCTACAGTAGGTGCTAATACAGGAGCTCTTTTCGGAGTGGATTGGTCTACTGCTGCAATTGGTACTTATACAGTATCTGTAGATGTTACGGACCCTTTTGGATGTCCAGAAACAATAACTACAACTGTTTTCTTAACAGAAGACGTACCGACACCCATAACATGTAATGGTTTAGTAAATATAACTTTAGATGATAACTGCTCATTAGATTTTCTCGTGGCAGATATGTTTCTAGAAGGTATGCAGTTTGCCAATGATGGCTATACTGTAAGCACCTACGATTTAAATGATTCTTCAATAGATCCTAGTTTAGATCCATCTGCTTATATCGGAATGGAAATAGGTGTACAAGTGACTGCTCTCTGTGGAGGAAACTCTTGTTGGGGCAGAGCTCGTATAGATGATAAGAGTATACCACCATTAGAGTGTGCTCCTTCTGTTATCGTTGATTGTGAAGATATAGATGTAGATCTAGGATTCCCCACTAACATAGGAAGCTTTGCAGCTAATCCTGATGGTACATTTACCTTATTTGGATATGATAATTGTGGAGACGCAACTCTGAGCTTTTTAGACATGGTAGTAGAATCTAATTGTAGTGATCCAGATTTTAGTTCTGTAATAGAACGTACATGGACTGTTCAGGATGCCAATGGAGGATTCAGTACCTGTGTTACTACCATCAATGTAAATAGATCAGATTTATCAGATATTACATTTCCAGATAATTTTGATCCGGCATTTGGAACAGATGCTTTGGAACCGCAATCATGTGCCAGTTGGCCTACATTGCCTAATGGTCATCCAGATCCATCATTTACAGGTTCTCCTCAAGGGGCATTTTGTTTAGATGTGGAAATCTCGTTTAATGATCAACGTTTTGATGGTTGTAATGATCAAAACTTTAAGATATTAAGAACATGGACTGTGGTAGACGTATGTTCTAATCCTCATATGATTATAACTCATGTGCAGAACATTGTGGTTGCAGATAATCAGCCACCTATAATTAACTGTCCTCGAGATGCTGTTGCATCAGAAGGATTAAATGAAGATGTTGCTGCTTCTATCGGGACAAATGATAATTATAACTGTACGGCAGATTGGCCAGTAGAACCTCCAATTATTATTTTCGAATGTAGTGATTTTACATGGACTGTTGGTTATAAACTTGCAGACGAAAATGGACAGGCTCCGGCAGGAACAGTATTTATAGATGATGATATAACTGGAACTTTCCCGAATTTTGTTATTAATGATTTACCCCTTGGAAGAACTTGGCTTCAATATATAGTTACAGATGCTTGTGGATTTTCAATGGAGTGTAATACAGAACTATTTGTATTTGATGATTCTCCACCTCAAGCAGTATGTGATTTGCAATCAAACATTGCACTTAACAGTGACGGATGTGCTTATGCAAATACTTCAACATTTGATGATGGAAGTTTTAGTTGCGGAGATGTAGAACTCGGAATAAGAAGAGCAGGATCAGGAGCATATGGAGAGCAAATAAAATTTACCTGTGCCGATGCAAATTCAACGGTACTAGTAGAGTTACAAGCAACTTCTGCAAACGGAGAAACAAGTGTATGTGTCGTAGAAGCTTTTATACAAGAGCCATCTACTTCATCATTTACCACACCTCCTAATATGACAGTAACCGTAGATTGTGATGATATAAATCTTAACAATTTAGATGCTCAGTATGGTTCTGCCACAGTAACTACTAATTTATGTGGTCTAGGTTCTATTGTAGAACAGGGTCCTTCCTTAGATTTAGACGATTGTGGAAATGGAACACTTACTAGAAGGTGGAGATATACTAACCAGGCAGGAAATCAAACAACTGCTACTCAGGTAATTACTATTAGATTAGGTGATCCTTTTGATGGAGATATAGTATGGCCTAGTGATGTAGAGCTAGATGGCTGTCGTAATACACAAGTACCACCAGAAAGTCTACCTACAGGAAGTCAATTCCCATCATTTAATGCAAATGACTGTAGTGATGTACTAGTAAATTATGAAGATATTCCTTTCTATTTTATAGAAGGAGCCTGTGTAAAAATCTTGAGAAACTGGACTGTTATAGACTGGTGTACAGCTAGTCAGATTCCTGGAGGAGGAATATGGGAATTTTCTCAAGTTATAATAATCAATGATAATCAAGCACCAGTTATTACCTCTGGTTGTAATCTTCCAGCTATCATGTCTGGAGAAGCATCAGGGTGTAATGAGATACTATCTTTTAATGCAACTGCAACAGATAATTGTCCTGAAGATTTAAGCTGGACCTTTACAGTAAATGGTTCCAATAGAAATGTAATGATTTCTAATGGCCAAGCTTCTGTTTCTAATGTAGTTCTAGGAGCGGGTAGCCATACTGTTTGTTGGACAGTCTCTGACGCTTGTGGTAATATAGATGAGTGTTGCGATACTTTCTCTATAGTGGATACTCATCCACCGACAGCTGCTTGTGTATCCGTGCTTACTACAGTAATAACTAATCCTAATGGATCTACTGTAATATGGGCCAATGATTTCAATGCAAGTAGTTTCGATAACTGTAATGCATCTGCACAATTAGATTATGCTTTTTCTCTTAATCCATTAGATCAATCGCTTGAAGTAAGTTGTAGTGATATTACTAATGGTGTTGTAGACTCTATATCAGTAGATATATTCGTATTCGATGCATCCGGAAATTATTCTACTTGTCCAGCAACCTTAGTGGTTCAAGACAATAGTGATTTTTGTCCAGATGTTAACACTGGTACTCGTATCGCTATCGCTGGTAACATACAGACAGAAACCTTTGAGATGGTAGATGAGGTGATGATGACAATAGAAGCGGATGATATAACTGGATTTCCATTTGAATACATGGCTTATGATGGAATCTATGCTTTTCCAGATTTAGATATGTATACTGATTATTCTATCTCTGCTGAAAAGACAGATGGAGTAATGAATGGTGTTTCTACATTGGACCTAGTGCTGATACAGAAACACTTACTAGGAGTACAAGAGCTAGACTCTCCATATAAGATTATAGCGGCTGATGCCAATGATTCAGGAAGCTTATCTGCTATAGATTTAGTAGAGTTGAGAAAACTGATATTAGGAATCTATACAGAATTCCCTAATAATGATTCATGGAGATTTGTAGATGCTAAGCAGGTATTTGCTGATGCAAGCAATCCGTTTCCATTTATGGAATCTATACATCATAATGATACTGATCAGAACATGATGGATGCAGACTTTATTGCTGTAAAAATCGGAGATGTAAATGAATCAGTACACTTAAACAATGTGACTGCAGAAGTTAGTAACAGGACTGATAATATGCTTGCTTTAGATTTGGCTACAGCCAAAGTTTCAGATAAGCAAATACGTTACGACCTATCTCTGACTGATTCAGAAGAATTAATAGGTATGCAATTTACTATAGAATATGATGCGGCAAGTATGTCTATGAGTGAGCTCAGTTCAGATTATTTAAATCTGTCAGAAGCAAACTACTCAGTAATACAAGAAGGTAAACTTACTTTTAGCTGGAGCGAAATCGATGCGATAAGCGTAGATGCATCTAATCCAGTACTTAGTTTAGTTTTCGATACAAATAATGCACACAATGATATCTCCATTAGCTCAGCAATTACAAATGCTGAAGCATACACTATGGACGATTCTACGATAGTTACAAAAGGTATAGAGCTTAATAAGGAGGAAGACGATTTTGTCCTTCACCAGAACAGTCCAAATCCTTTCAAAACAGAAACAGTAATCCAATTCCAATTGCCACAAGCATCTAAAGCGACTATAAGCATATTCGATGCAAGTGGTAAAATCTTCTTTGCTAAAACTGACGATTATTCCAAGGGACTTAATGAAGTGATTATAGACGGTAATCACCTTCCTTATTCGGGCATTCTCTACTACCAGTTAAACTCATATACACACACAGCAACGAAGAAATTAATCGTATTGAAATAATTGAGAAATGGAAATTATTAAAATGAACTTTTTAAATAAAACAATGAGAAAATCGATGAGAAATAGACTAGGTCTGTACCTCACTACCTTATTGATGATTGCAAGTATAAATATCGCCAGCTCTCAATGTTCTGGAATATCTATGACTTGTAACACTGGTCTTCAATTGAGTTTAAACTCTATTGCAACAGGTTGTGTATTTGTGGTTACTCCTGACGTAATGTTAGAAAACCCAAATTTTCCAGACAACGAATACACGGTAGAAATCACTGATGAAAACGGAAATGTGATTCCTAATGCTACATTAGATGCTAGTCATATCGGTATGGATTTATCCGTAAAGGTGACTTTAGATATGTGTGGCTTGGCTTGCTGGGGTAATATAACTATAGAGGATAAATTGCCACCAGTACTAGCTTGTGTAAATCAAGTCATAGATTGTACAGATAATTCTGAGCCACAGTCCGCGACTAATCCTATGGGAATTCCACAACCTACAGTATTTGATTGTAGTGCTTTTACCTTAATACATGAGGACATTACTGGTCCTCTAAATTGTGGTGGAAGTTTCGGCCAACGTATAAATAGATTTTGGATAGCAACAGATGAACATGGAAATATGGCATCTTGTACGCAGCTGATTGACATTAACCTAGCGACTATCGCTGGTGTAATGATTCCGCCAGATTTAGATTTGGATTGTGATGATCCTATTATAGATCTTCCAGATTTTCCTATGCCTAGTGTAACGGGAATGCCTACTGGACTAGGATGTGATAATATCTTAGTTGAGTATTCTGACAATGAGTTAGAGACCTGTGGTGCTGGGAAAAAGATTCTTAGGTCATGGTTAATCGTGGACTGGTGTACAGGTGATCAATTAAATGGACTGCAAGTAATCAAAATAGAAGATACTACTGCACCTAATATAACCTGTCCTGCAGATTCTGATGTGCCTAGTAACTTTGGATGTGCTGCTCCTGGAACTTTAGAGTATGTAATATCTATCTATATAGAGGCAGACCCTGGATGTCAATCGACGACATACAGCAATGCATTGCCTCCTATAGTAAGAAGCGAGTGTAGTGAGTATACATACACAATAGCATACTTATTTGGAGTAAATGGTCAAGAGCCTGCTTTAGGGACTCCTTTTGAAACAGCTAATACTGTACAGACTGGAACGGATGCAAACGGACTACCTGTATATTCTATCTCAGGATTCCCTGTGGGTCCATCATGGTTAAGATATACAGTAACAGATGATTGTGGTTTCCAGACAGACTGCTTTACAGCAGTATATGTATATGATGTAACTAGCCCCAATGCAATTTGTGAAGGAGGAACTGTTATTACTGTAGCAGATGGAGAGTGTAAGACAATAATGGCTAGCTCTCTAGATGATGGTAGTTTTGATAGTTGTGGAGATGTTACGTTTCAGATATCTAGAAATGGAAATAATTACTCGGATAGTGTAGAATTCTGTTGTTCTGATGCAAATAATTCTGACAATACTGTATACCTTCTTGTAACAGATGAGTGTGGAAACACTAGCGTATGTTCTGGGACTGTAACTGTAGAAGATGTAGCTGCTCCGACTATTAACTGTCCAGCGGATGCAGAAGTTGCTTGTGACTCTAGTACAGAACCATCGGTAACGGGTATGCCTACATTTACTGGCAATTGTACAAATCCTTCTGTAACACACTCAGATGGACCTTTACAAGATGAAAATTGTAACACTGGATTCTTTATCAGAACCTGGACTGCTACTTCATCAAATGGACAAACAGCTAGCTGTACACAAACGATAACAATCGTAAGTGATGACCCACTAACGGAATCAGATATAGTCTGGGGACCTGCAACTATAAATCTAACAGAATGTATTACTTCTCAGCCTACTGATCCTAACATTATCGGAGGAGGACCGACTGTAAATAATGATTCTGATTGTGTAGATATAGGAATCACTTTTGAAGACATGCAAGTAAGTGGAAGTGGATCGTTCTGTGTATCTATCATAAGAACATGGAAAGTAGTAGACTGGTGTAGTTTTGGACCTATGGATCCTTTGGAATTCTTTGAGTTTACACAGACTATAAACATTACAGGTGGAGATGCACCAGTATTTGCCAACTGCGATGATGTAGTCATAAGTGATGACATAGATGATTGCCAAGGAGTAATTAATATTACTCAAGTAGCAACAGATGATTGTACAACTAATATCGATTACACATGGACAATAGATATTTATAACGATGGTTCTGTAGATGATAGTGGTAATGGAAATACAATAAACGGTACTTATCCATCTGGTACGCATAAGGTAACTTTTACAGCTACCGACGATTGTGACAATGAAGGTATGTGTATGTTTATGGTAACTATAGATGATGAAAGTACGCCTACGCCTATCTGTTTTGCAGAGCTAGCTTTACCATTAGGTTCTAACGGTCAGACAGTTATTTGGGCTAACGATTTTGACATAAAGTCAGAAGATACTTGTGATCCTAGTGATATGCTTGTTTTCTCATTTACGGAAGACGGAAATACACCTTCTATGACTTTTACTTGTGCTGATTTACCTAACGGTATCGGAGAATCTTTCCCTCTAGAAGTACATGTTATAGATACTGATGGCAATTCACAGTTCTGTATAGTAACTGCAGTTATTCAAGATACGGATGATGTATGTACTGATGTAAACAATGCAGCCGCAAGAGTATCTGGTCAAGTACATAGTGAAGATGGACAGATGGTAGAAGATGTAGAAGTAGAGTTGCTTAATACCACGGACAATAATATGACCATGGATATGACTGATCAGACAGGTGACTATGCCTTTAATACAGTAGATTATTATGATGCTTATGCAATCAGTCCTGCTAAGAATACCGATCCTCTAAATGGAGTATCTACCTTAGATCTAGTACTGATACAGAAGCACATCTTAAAAACTGATACACTAGACTCACCATATAAATTGATAGCAGCAGATATAAACGCAAGTGAAAATATCTCCGCTACAGATCTTATCGAGTTACGTAAACTTATTTTAGGAGTCTATACAGACTTCCCTAATAATGATCCGTTTGTATTTGTAGAAGAAGGCTTTGAATTTGTAATACCTACAGAACCATGGAACTACGATTCTACGATAGATATAAGTGCTTTATTTGTTGATGAAAATGATGCTGACTTTATAGCTATAAAAATCGGAGATGTAAATGAATCTGCAGTCTATAATAACGCAACTGCTACATCTACAAATCGATCTGCTAGTACAGCGAGTTTAGAATTAGATGATCAGTACTTTACTGCTGGACAGGAGGTAAGTGTAACTCTAGCTCTAGATGAGCACATGGAATTATATGGTTTCCAATATCAACTAGAAACTAATGAAATGTTAGACTTTGTAAAGGCAGAATCTACAAGTCTTAAGGGTTTCAGTTCTGCTAATTATGCAATACAAGAAGATGGAGTAGCTTTTAGTTACAATCAAAATCAAGCGGAGGATACAACTGGAGAACTAGTACTTAATTTTATAGCTCTATCAGATGGTTACCTTTCTGAAGCATTAAGTCTATCAAAGAACGGCCTACATGCTGAAGCATATAATGCTGACCTCGAAGTAATGGACATGGAACTAAATGTAAGATCTGTTCTATCAAAAGATGAGAACTTTGTGCTCTATCAGAATAGACCTAATCCATTTAATGAGTTAACTCAGATAAGTTTCTTTACTAAAAGTGCAGAGGCGTATCAAATGGAAGTAATCGACCTTACAGGAAAATTAGTTCAGAAGATTGCTAAGATTTCTGAAACTGGTTTAAACATTATAAGCTTAGATCAGACTCAGTTAACTGGAACGGGAGTGTACTACTACAGACTTACCATCGGTAATAAAGTAGAGACTAAAAAAATGATACTAATGAAATAAAGTGTCTTGAAATTATTCAGGATTAAGTCTGACTCGATTCATTTCGAGTCGGACTTTTTTAATTTATAGCCTTGATATTTCTCTTTACTTTTATACTATGGTAAAAATCGGATTGATCTCAGATACGCATGGATACATGCATGAAGATATTACTAAGCACCTAACTGATGTAGATGAGATATGGCATGCAGGAGATGTAGGACCTCGTGTTGTCCTAGATGAATTAGAAAAACTCAACAAGCCTATAAGAGGAGTTTATGGCAATATAGATGCAGCAGATATACGTAGAGAGTTTCCTCTAAATCAGCACTTTACCATAGAAGGGATAAAGGTCTACATGACTCATATAGGTGGTTATCCAGGTAAGATGTACAAGAGGGTAATCGCAGAGGTCAAGAAGGAAAAACCAAATCTTTACATCTGTGGACACTCACACATCTGTAAGGTTATGCCAGATAAAAAGAATGTGCTCCTACATATGAACCCTGGTGCCTGTGGGCATATAGGTTTCCATAAAATGCGGACAATATTACTTTTTGAAATCAATAAAGGAAAAATAGAAAATCTCAGAGTAGTAGAACTAGGAATACGAGGTAGGGTAGATAAGGACTGGGAATCTACCGGTTCTAGTCTAGCGGATCCTAGAATTAGAAAATAGTAAATATCTGTTTTAGCTTTAATTGACCTTGTTTAAAAAATCGTGTGTTGCGTTGCTGTGGTAAATTCCCTTAAAAATTCGAAACCTCGGTATGAGTTTCCTTTGGGATTTAACTTAGGACTCCAGACACTGATAGAATAATTCCTAGGAAGTATTGCTATAATTCCTCCACCGACACCACTCTTACCAGGAAGACCAACATTAAAGGCAAACTCACCTGCCTCATCATAGAAACCACAGCTCTGCATTATGGCATTGATTCTTTTGCTCTTACTACTGGAAATTATATTCTTACCATGTTCTGAAGACGCTCCGTTATTTGCGAGAAAGAGGAACACTTTAGAGAGCGTCACACAGTTCATTTTTATGGAAGAAAGATGAAAGTATATATCTAATACTTCCTCTACATCATTTTGGATATTTCCAAAAGCCTTCATAAGATTAATAAGGGCATAATTACGAAACCCTGTTTCTTTTTCGGACTTGGCGATATGGGAATCATATTGTATATCATCTTCTGGGGCAAGATCTTTTATAAAATTTATTATTTGATCTTTGGGAGACTTACAATGGCTACATATAATGTCACAGACCACAATAGCACCTGCATTTATTAATGGGTTTCTAGGAATACCATTTTCTAATTCTAATTGGATTAGAGAATTAAAAGCCATTCCAGAAGGTTCTACATCGACTCGTTTCCATAGATGCTCATCTACAAAATTAAATGCCAATGCCAGTGCTAAGACCTTAGCAATACTCTGAATGGAAAAAGGCTCCTGGTAATCTCCAGCATTATAAGATCTTCCATCTACTGTCTGTAATGATACTCCAAACTTGTTATCATCTACCTTGCTAAGGGCTGGTATATATGTAGCTATCTTACCTTCATTAGGTTCGTTATTTATCCTTGTATAGATGGTATCTATTATAGTTTGGTAATCCATATTATTGCCCTTTCTTATTAGCTCAAAACCATCGTAATGTAGGTAAATTAAAGAGATTATACCTCTATAAAGTATAAGGTAGACTCAATTTCTAAATACTATCATATTTCATTACAAAACGTATCAAAACGACATTATTCAAGGAATATCTAGGATTGGATGACATTTCTATGACTTTATATTACTTTAGTTATTCATTAGAACAGATTCTAATATTTGAGTTTTAATCAAATTAGCTATTTAAAAAATAAACTATGAATAAAAATTTACAATTATTGCGTTTTTCTTTTTTATGCATTTTTGGATTGTTGGCTATTTCAGTTCAAGTTAGTGCACAATGTGTAGCAGGTGAGGTACAAACAACAGGGGAAGTAGATGTACCCGAAGGCATGAACTTTGGCTTTGAAGTAATTAATGATACTATCCCTATGGGTGGTGGATTTGGATTAATATTCGATAACACTAATACAGACGGAATAGGAGGAATAGGAGCACCACTTATCGCTACTAACATTATGCAAGTCGATTCTATTGATGCAGATGTTAATGGTTTATTATCTACCAATAATCTTCCTCCATTAGTGGGAACATGGGTAGTTAGAGGAGCAGCTTATGCCGATGCGACAATACCAGCAATGACTATATGTAGTATTACTGCTGATTCCTTAGTTGTAACCTTTGGAGGTGAGATAGATCTTACCTGTAGTGCTGGAAATTTACAAACTGTAGGAACTGACATAGTTTGTGAAGGAGAATCTTTTGATTTAGAAGTTACTGATTTTGTCGTTCCTACAGGTGGTGCTATGGGTTGGTTCTTTTTAATTAATGGTGGCACTGGTACAGGATCAATAGAAGAAGATTTTCTTTTAGTTAATACTACAGGTATGGAAACATATGATGTCGATTTAAATGGAATTTTATCTGATAATGCTTTACCTGAGATGGGTGGAACATGGGTTGTAAAAGCAGCGACATATTCTAATCCAGCAAATGCATTTGGTTCTATTTGTGAGCTTTCGGCAGATTCTTTAATAGTTACTTTTAATCCTGCAATAACTGCTTCTATTGAAAATAACTTTAATACCTCTCTTACTGTTACGGCGTCAGGAGGTACTAGTCCATATACTTATTTGTGGTCAAATGGAGATACTGAAGAATCTACAACCAGTGATTTAATCGACGGGACTATGACCGTTGTGGTAACCGATGCTAACGGTTGCGAGTTTACAGAAAGTATAGAACTTATGAATACTGCTGTGGAAGACATAGAAGGTCTTTTGAATTATGGTTTATTTCCTAACCCAACGGATGGTATCACACATTTAGAATTAGGATTTGAAGAAGCGACAATTGTAAATATTCAGATAGTAGGTATAGATGGAAAAGTTATAGAAACAGTACTTAATGAGAGAACGACCGGAGGAGTCTATGATTTAGATATGAGTAGTTATAATACTGGTCTTTATCTTATCCAAATTTCCACTGATACAGGAAGATTTGCAGAAAGACTTTTTGTCAAATAAAATCTTATAAAAGATATTTTCTAAAAGGGTCATGCTTTGAGAGTATGACCCTTTTTAGTTGTTCTTAGACCTGCTATTTTCGTTTTGTGATAGATTAAAGAATAACAAACAAATTTGAAGATATCTCGTTTAATACACGTGTTATGCAGAGACTGATAATTACTCTTTTGCTTGCTTTATTACCCTTTTTCCTCATGGGACAATTCTGTTCTGGAAGCTTAGGAGATAATATTTTTGAAGAGGGAGATTTCGGTTCAGGATCTGCAAACATTCTCTCTCCCGATCCTAATATAGCTCCTGGTTATAACTACACATTTAATGTACCTCCTCTCGACGGAGATTATGTAATTACAAATAGTACTGCAGCCTGGCCTGGGCTATTTACGACCTGGCTCGGATTACGAGATAATAGTCTTGATCCTAATGGATATATGATGGTTGTAAATGCTACCAATACTCCAGGACTATTCTACGAGCAATCAGTAACAGGTCTTTGTGAAAACACACTTTATGAGTTTTCGGCTGATATTATAAATCTTATTAGATCAGGTATTCCAGATCATATAGCCCCAGACGTATCCTTTTTAATAGATGGTACAGAATTCTTTACTACTGGTGATATTCCACAATCAGAAAATTGGATTAGTTATGGATTTACTTTTACTACGCAGGTAGGACAGCAATCCATCGTCTTATCGCTGCGTAATAATGCTCCTGGTGGTTTTGGTAATGACCTGGCCTTAGATAATATTTCTTTCAGAGCATGTGGACCTGAAATAACAGTTTTACCTGAAAGCACTAATATAGACTTATGTAAAGGCGACGAACTTTTTGAGTTAGAAGGAGTACTCGTCGGGAACCAGTATGTGACACCTACTTTTCAGTGGCAACTAAGTTTAGATGCTGGTCAGACCTGGGATGATATTTCTGGGGCTAATCAGAGTAGGTATTTCTTTGCACCTACTACAGAGGGGACATTTTATATTCGATTTTTAGTTGCAGATGGAATCGGGAATTTATCTTCAGAAAATTGCAGAGTCAGTTCGGAAACCATAATTATAAATGTCATCTCCATAGAAA
Source organism: uncultured Saprospiraceae bacterium (assembly GCA_964509175.1). Lineage (GTDB taxonomy): Bacteria > Bacteroidota > Bacteroidia > Chitinophagales > Saprospiraceae > JAHDHU01. Next base: position 40,390 of record CAZDWO010000002.1, on the reverse strand, counting down.
TAACTCAATCCGTAACTATATGCGAAGGTCAGATTCTAAACGTAGGCAACTCTAGCTATACTATAGCTGGCACCTATCTCGATACCATAGAAAATGTAGTAGGCTGCGACAGTATAATAACGACAGAGCTCTCAGTAAGTAATAGCGATGAATTTACTGCAGACATTATGACTACTCTGGCTTGTGCCAATACTGCTACAGGGACGATAAGCTTATCAAATGTGAGTGGTGGAGAAGAGCCCTATCGTTTTTCTATTGATGATTCTGATTTTATTAGCACTCCTGTTTTTACAAATTTGGAAGGGAATCAAAGCTATATCATTATTATAGAAGACAATGTAGGGTGCAGATTGGAAGTAATGGCTTTTGTAGATGCTTTGGGTGACTTGAGTCTTGACTTAGGTCAAAATCTAAGTGTGGAACTAGGAGAAGCTGTTAACATATCACCCATATTTGATTTTGTCCCGACAGATTTTATATGGGAAACGAATACAACCATAGAATGCGAAAATTTTGTGGATTGTGATCAGTTAGAATTTGTCCCTTTAGAAAGTCAGCAAATAAAACTTAGTCTATTTGCCAGTGATGGCTGTCCTGCTATAGATTCTTTATTTATAGAAGTAATAGACGTCAGAAGGGTATGGCTACCAAATGTTTTTTCGCCTAATGGAGATGGCTTCAATGATTCTTTTACAGTTTTTGGAAATACTGATAACGCTGTGATTGTAGAAGATTTTAGTATCTATGACCGATGGGGAAGTTTAGTTTTTAATAATCAGCAGTTCCTACCAAACGATCTTCAGAGTGGATGGAATGGCCAGTTAAATAATGAAACACTAGTCTCAGGGGTATATGTATATACGGCATCCGTTAGGTTTGTGGACGAGGAAGTACTCCTGTATACTGGAGAATTTACATTGATAGAGTAGGTGTAATATTTATTCTACACGTCTCATTTTATTTCAAGGCTATCAACTAGATTCTCTTTTAAGTTAGGCTTATACCTAGCTAAGAGCATTTCTAGTTTTGGGTTTATGTATCGCTTGCAGAAACCATTGTCTTTATTTTTCTTGTAGTAATTCAAGTATTTCTCTTGGTTCAATTTAAATTCTGAAAAGGGTAGTATCTGTGTTATTATTCTCTGAGTAAAGAGCTCTCGTAGCCCTTCCATTATTTCTATAATCTCTTTCTGTTGTTGAAAAGAAAAGAAATAAACAGCTGACCGATATTTATTACGCATAGAATGATATGATGTGGAGCTATGAGTATATAGATGGATTGAAACTAGTGTTTCTAAATCTATAATCGTAGAATCAAATTCTATCAATACTGCTTCGGAGAAATACTTATTCTTTTCTGTAGACGCTATCCAACCTTGTTCAACTTTAGAGACTCCTTTTAAAACTGAGAAAACTGCTTCTGTACACCAGTGGCATCCTCCTCCTAATCCAATTTGGGCTAAATTCTCCAATTACTCAAAAGTTAGTTGTATCCACAACAATGGCACTAACTAATTCCTTATCCGTCGCAGAATGGAATTCCCCTTCCATAAAATCAAACATGCCTGGAGTTACCTCAAAAGAAAAGGTACTTCCTTTTTCTGTATTTCGATTAAGAACTCTTTTTCGCCGCAAGGCATGAGGAGCTTTTATATAGTGCAGTTGTGTAGGAAAATTAAGTTCGGCAGCTTTCTGTAAAAATAGATTTCGCTTTTGTACTTTGGTAAAACCTAAATCTAGGATAACTTCAGTACGATTAATGGCAATCTGTTTTGACAATTTCCAGATTTGTCGCTCGCATCTATCGACACGGTCCATTATCCATTTTAGATTAATAGGCTGGGGCATATCTGTACCAAAGAGATTCCACATCCACTCATCGATGGACATATGTATTCCATTTACATTTGTGGCTAGTTTCATGGAGTAAGTAGATTTTCCAGCTCCTTGTGCCCCAAAGACTATGTGCATCTTACTCATTTCGTTTTGACCTTAATTCACTTTGTCGCATAGGCATAGAATCTATTATTCGATAAAGTTCTTTTGCCTTAAGCAGCTCATTTTGCTCCAGTTTTTTTTCCCCATCTAAACCTAATAAGGTGACCTTAAAATCATCACTACCTCTTATGTCCATAGATTTTAGGCCTAAAGACTTCCATTCAGAAACCAATAAAGTTTTACTATAGTCTGTTAATCTATATTGATTATTTATAAGCTCATATATAATCATCTTACGATCCGCTAGTTCCTTTTCTTGGTCTATAAACTGACTCAGTTGATTTATGTAAAATTCATTTTGAATATCAGAAGATTGTATAACTAACACTCGATTTTGCCATAAGTGATTATCCATATCCTGCGAGAATAGAGTAGTGCTAAAACATACAATAGAAAGAAGTATGATTAATCTAGAGTACATTATTCTATACATACTTTTACTCAAAGACTTTTGCTGATTCAGGCATTGTAAACTTATCGTCTGCTAGTTTCTGATTAGATACTACCACCTTAGTGAATTCTCTGGTGTTTCTAAGCTCTGTGATTTTTCCTTCTTCAGTTTTATACCAGCTTAAACTGTTTGGTAATTTGAGACCACTTACATCCTTCCAGTCGTTATATCTTATCCATTTTATTTGATCACTTTTTGCTCCAGTAAAAAAGGTGACAGTATATCCTAACCATGCCATCTCATATGTTTCAGGATCATAATGAATAAAATATTCGTCTTCCGGACTTATGCCTACGCCAGTATTATAGGAGATTCTATATCCGGGATAATCTTTGCCTTCAAAATTTAATGGTTCGGACTTAGTATAAACGATGCCCTCATCTGCAAGAACAAAAGGCATAGCATAAAAGTAGAAAATGAGATTTGTATAGAATTTTGGATTACTCTTATAAGAGGTATCTGCAACTACCCAGTAGTTAGTTCCATCATAACCAGACTCAAATGTGCTAGCTTTTATACGCTCCTTTCGAGATTCTAAATCTATCATCTGAGATTCATTGCCTTCTTCTTTTACGATTTCATAGCTCATGGTCTTCATAGATTTCCATGTTTCTAAAGTTCCGTGATTTGTAAATATTTTATCTATTGCTTCTGGATAATCTATGGCAGGTACTTCTGCACTTTTATCTACAGCAACTTGTGAATTATTGGAATCTTTACATGCAAAGAAAAAAGCGGAGAGTAAGAGTAAGAGAATAAAGTTTTTCATTTTAAATATTTAAGAAGGATTTTAAAAGATTATAACACTAGAGTGTAAACATTGTTTTACTTAAGAAAAGAAACAGATTAATTTAAGGTATCAATACAACTGGTTGAGTAATCAATCTAGAAGCGAGCATGTCATGGGCCTTGGCTGCATCTTTTAAAGGAAGTATTATTGGTGTAGATACTTTTAATTTACCATCCATCATAGACTGGAAATGATTCTTGCTCATCTCTAATAGTTTTTCCCTGTCCTGTGTATAGTGGAATAGCATCGGCCTAGTTAAGCTGATGGATTTTTTGGCAAGCATCGGAATTTCAAAACCTTCTATAGGCCCTGAGGCTTGTCCAAAATTTACCAGATGACCTCTAAATGTCAATGAAGCCAAGGAGTCATGAAAGGTGTCTTTTCCCACACTATCATAGACTATATTTAACCCAGCACTGTCCGTGAAATTCATAACCTCTTCCAATACGTTTTCTTCTCTATACAGAATCACATGATCACATCCTGTTTCCTTCGCTATTTTAGCTTTGGCCTCAGAGCCTACAGTTCCTATAACAATAGCTCCCATATTTTTGAGTGTCTGAACAAGTAACTGTCCGACACCACCAGCTGCGGCATGAACTAAGACTCTATCATTTGCTTTTACCTGTGTGACTTGCTTGCAGAGCATCTGAACTGTTAAACCTTTTAAAAACGAAGCGGCTACAATCTCATCATCAATACCATCAGGAACTCGTACCGCCAAATGTGAAGGAAGAGTCCGTTCTGAAGAATAGCCATTGTACTTAGAAGTTATATAAGCGACCTTATCTCCGATATTGAATTCGTCTACTTGAGAACCGAGCTTAGTCACTATGCCTACACCTTCGACGCCAGGAGTTTTGGGCAGGGTAAAGGTGCTTTTGTATAATCCTGATCTGCAGTAGATATCATGAAAGTTGATTCCTACGGCAGTTTGCCGAATTATCATCTCATTAGGCTCTGGTAGAGGACTAGCAATATTTTCTAATCGCAGAACTTTCGACCCTCCGAATTCTCTTATTATGATTGCTTCAGGCATAAATTTATTTTGTATGCTCTAAACTAAAAGGATTATAGTAATTGTCCGAGGCTGAAGCTATATATGGTAATAATTATTAATCATTATGATTACACTCTTTTTGCACCTTCTTATTCTTCCATTGTATCCAGTGTTCTTGCAAGCCTTCTTTCGTTTTTTTTAAATCACTTATATAAAGTTCTTCACCTGGTAGAAGCGCATTTCTAAGTGCATTCTTTCTAGCCTTCAAAGCAGGACTATGATTCCATCCACCTACATGATCAAACGAGGTATAGGCATCACATTTATTTTCAACTCTTTTAAAAGGAATCAGCAAGTAATAGTTTACCTCTCCCGAACCCATACCTTCTGTTGACATTTCTATAGAAGAGAAGTCTACCATAGAATATTTTCCGGCAGTATAAAGTTCCTTTAATTTATCGCCGACATCACGAGACATCTGATTAGAGAACTGATGAGCGATGTCTGCTCCATTTATGAATTCTTTTCCTATGTAGGTTCCATAGCAATTACTCGCCGAGCATTTAATGTTTTGTTCTATGTCGTTTGAACTACTAGAAGTGTTCTGAATATTTCTACAGGAATTAAAGAATATGGTAAGTACAAAAAGAGAAATTATTTTATTCATAATATTTATTCACCTGGAGTATTTATGAATGTATTCTCACAATCGTAACAATAAAATTCATTCTTGTATTTCAAATATGGGATTCCGAACAAAATCATAAATATACCAAAAGAGAGTTTCGGCTTTTTCGTGTTTCCTGTATTATCAGAGTTGCAATTTATGCATAACACAATTTCTTCTGGCTTACTGTTTTGACTGAATTTCATTTGTTATGCTATCTACTTGATGATAGACAAATTTATAGTTTTCTAGGTAACACAAAACATATGGTTCAAATCTACAGTGTAAAAATTATTATATCCTTTTCTACTTCATATAACAAAGGCTTTCCATTTGCAGGATACCATCCATCTTCTTTCTGAGATTCCATACCTATTAGAAGACCACTGTGGAGCGGTTGGATGAGCTTATAGTGCTTATGGCTTTGGACATCAAAAAATCTATAGGTGATGAAATCTTCATCGGAACTATCATCATAACAAAATTTAGTTGAGGAAAACCAAAGAAAAATATCTTTATCGAGATTCTTATAACTAAACAAAGATTCTGTGCCAGTCGCAATATCTAGGATTAAAACATTGTGTTCCTTTTTTATCATTTGATATCTTCCATTTCTTGAGAGTCCTCCACTGCCTTCATAGTTTTTTAGATGTAAGATAGTGTCGAGTAGCTTTATGCCATTATTAGAATATACAGCATTGTACTGTATTCTATTATAACTAGTAGTATCATCTACACTGCAGGCTCCATATGGCGTTTCTGATATGGAATAGGAGAGCATAGTATTGTTTCCTCTAGAGTGGGTTCCGAACGTGGAGTGAAACGAACGGCTATTGCTTATGAGGGAATCTAGATTTTCATTTTTAGGATTACTTACTTTAAGATCACCTATGAGGCTCTTCAATTCTCTGAGGCTTAAAGAATCTTTAGGGTCGATATTGTCGGATAACTTTTTAAAATGCTCTGTATCAAATGGTAGAATGTATCTTATGTCTAACTCTTTAGTTATCTGATTGCCCTTTCTAAAAAGTAATTTTTCTGGAGAAGACCTTATATAGATTGGAGCATCTTCATGCCACAACCCATTAAATGACCATTCTTTTTCTGGATGTAGTTTTTCTTCCCAGTAAGTCTTTATTTCATTGTAAGCCTTTACACGACTGGCAATCGAATCTGGATGAAAGTAAGGGTTTGAGTTTTGTTCTATCTGTTCTTGAATTTCGGATTCTTGTAAAACTTCAGCTTCTTTTTTGAATGTATCTAGTTTCTCAGATTTACAAGATTGTATAATAAGGCTACTTATTATCAGAAAATATATGGAGAGTGATTTCATAGATTATTTTATTTCTGATTGCAAATTGGGAGAAAGCGAAAATATTCCTATTACTAAATTATTATCCGTTAGTAATAACAAAGTATTCGCAGATAATTGTCAATACTATAATGGCAATACATTACTTTCTAAGTTTATTATTATGTAACTATGGATATTTTGAGAGAATCTAATTACCCTCCTGATTTCTATTCTCTGATTACTACCTGTATACCGAATAGTACCTCATCTATTCGCCTGCAGAATTCCTTTATGTTCTTTCTTCTTTTTTTTGTTTTTACTCTATTGAGAATTCTTGTAAATGCTGTCCTTCCACTTAGTATAATCTTTACAATACTCAAGGTAACTACGATTACTTGAACCACTAAGATTAAGAATGATTTGTCCGAGCCCAAGGAGATAGATTGAATAGTTTTGTGTTTACCGATATTGGAATCTAGTTTTGGTTTAAAATCATCCCAAGCATATTGTAAATCTTGATACTCTCCTGTACTGATTACTTTCTTTCTCATAAGGTCGTCACCAAAATCATAATAATGGGTTAAACTTTGCTTTAGAATTTTAGAGTCCATGATAGTATAGTTGATGCTAGATTGGTTCTTGAACTTCAGAACTGTTAATCAATTAGTTCGTTTTACTTTCTATTATATGCTTCTCAATCCAAGTATTCTGAGACTTACTCTGGACATGTTTAGAATCTTCTAGGAGATGAGCTTTCTTTAATGATGGAAATATATTAGTAGCCCTTTTTATCATTTTCTTGCCAGGAAAGAGAAGGTCTTGCTCTGCGGCAAAGAGAGTTATAGGCGTTTTAATAGATTTGGCCGTATTAGTACTTATAACTGGCACTGGAGAAAAATCCATATTAAAACCTTTAAATACAGATGATAGAAAATCTATTGCAAAGGGATCTCTATCTGTAAATAGTTCTGAAAGAAATTTCTCGACGTATTTAGATTTTTTGGTTTTCATATATCTCTTCATCGGTATGAAGACTTTAAACAAAGCTTTTAAGGGATTGCCATTTACGATGTAGCAAGGAGCAGAAAGAAAAACTTCTTTTATCTTATCTTCTTTATACTCTAGTGTTTTTAAAATAACTAAACCACCTAAGGAGAAACCTGCCATAGTAACTTCATCTAGTCTTAAGTTTTCAATAACTTCTGCCATCCACTTTCCATAAGAATCATCTTTCATACTTAGTCTGGTTTCTGAACTTTTATTTGGCTGAGCCAAAACATTTATTGCATAAACTTTAAAATGCTTATCTAAAGTAGGGTAGGTTTCTAAAGCGATGGGAGCACAAGCGTTAGAACCATGGACTAGAATTATAGGAGGATTGTTTTTTGAACCAGCTGCTATGATGTTTGTTTCTCCATAGCTAGTATTTACTTGTAGATATTCGTAATCGATATCTAGCTCTTCTAATTTACGATCGTATAAACTGAGAATTTCCTTTTTTGCTTCTTCTGTTTTGAAAAGTGGTTTCATTTTTTCGTCTTAGCGAACTAAAGTTACGTCGCCACTTACAGTAAGTGTACCTCCATCTATAAAAGCAAGATTCATTTTATAAAAGTAAACATTGGGATCTAGTGGCTCACCCTTAAAGAACCCATCCCAGCCTATGTTGCCATTCTGAGGAATGAAGCGACCTTGATTAAAGATTAGATTTCCCCATCTGTCATAGACTTGAAAAGAAGTAACACTTTGTATCCCACTATCTTCTGCAACGAAAATTAAGAAGTCATCATTTATGCCATCATTGTTGGGGGAGAATACATTGGGAATATAAAACTGTACACAGTCTCTAGGATCATCTGATAATCCTTCTACTTCAAATGTTTCTTCATGGATACAGCCATCTCCATCTATAATGGTCAGCGTATATGTTCCTTGTTTTAGCTCATCTAAAAATAAATCATCCTCTGTCTGGACATCCCATTGTAGTGTAAAAGGCTCTATAGCAATAACACGAGTAAGCCTAATACTTCCATCTGAACTATTAAAGCAACGAGGTTGAGTTATTTCTCCTTCTATAGAAAATGGAGTTTCTACTACTGCACTATTTACAAGATTGCCTGTACAGAAAGCATCCGTAAAATGATCAAGTGTATAAGTACCAATTACAGGAGCAGGTATTATAAATGGCGAACTCATAACATTCTCAAAAGTATCTATAGGAACTCCATCCATACTATATGAAAAACTCCAAGGCGGATTTCCTTCTAGTTCTACCGGTATACCTGTATCTATGGTTTGGCATATGTCATAGGTTCCTGACAGTATGGCTCGTGGCACACTTTGCAAACCGACATTGGCTACAGCCTGACCAGTGTTGCCACAAAAATCAGTTATACTTAGTCCTATAGTAATAGGAGCAGTTATGCTCGTAATTAATGTATCGGATTGCTCTCCATTTTCCCATAGATAATTATATGGAGGAACACCACCTGATATGAAAGGGAATAGTTCAAAAGGCTGTTCAGCACATACGAGTATATCGTTAAAGTTCAAAGATAGATTTGAATCCTCTGTGATAATCAATTCGCTAACAGTAGGGTCTATACAATCACAATCATAAACCAATTCTAATTTTAGATTTTCAGGGCCTTCAATAATTCCGTCTTCTATAACGGTAATCGGCAGGACAAAAGAGCTCTGACCTGCAGGAATGGTAATGCTCATCGGAATTTCTTCAAAATCTACTCCGTTAATCGCTTCACTATCGGAACTTATACTATAATCTATAACTAAGTCTTGCTGGGTACTACTGCCAGGACCTCGACTAAATACAAACTGTCCATCTACACAACCCTCATATGCAATTGGATCTTCTAGACCTGGCACTTCTGCAGTTACAGTTATGGGTTCTCCGATATTAAAACTTTTAGCCTCTAGAAAAACAGCTGAGTCTAACTTGTCATCAGAGACATCACCGATTATCAATCTCATATGGTAGGTCTCACATGGAATTACATCAAAGGTGGCACTAAGAGGAATGGTAAATCCATCATAATCGATGAGGTTTAGAAATTCATCATTAAATTCTATCTCACAGTTCTGAACATCGGCGGTCGTCGCATTATTTACATACAGATTATTGTTGTCTATGTGATTTACGGTATTTATAGATACCGGTTCGTTTGTAGCTTCCAGGGTTGCGAGATTTATTGCACCATCTGTATGGATTCCATTTATCCCAGGTCCGCTAACAAAGAATCCAAACACATCATTAAACGAGGTGGTAACAAACTCACAAAACTCTTCTGAAGCAAAAACATATCGAAAGGTGACTCTATTATCAATAGGAATAAAGTCAAATTCTATCGCTGTAACATCATACAATGTACTAGTTGCCAGTCTTCTTAAATCAGAATCATTACTCTCTATACCGAAGGAGCGAGTAGATTCATTGTCATTATTAGGTCCTTCAGCTAGTTCTATATCACCAGTAGATAAAATAATCCCTTCCTCAAATCCTATAATGCCACGAGCATTGCTAAACTGACCGATACTGAGGTTCTCATTACCTTTCGTAGTAATATTAGTCGCATTCCTGCAGTTTCCTTTTATGAATACGTTTTTTACAAGATCCTCAGCTCCTAGTTCATTTTCTGTCTGTACACCTCTCTGTCCCATAAGCATAGATGCCAGGCATAAACAAGTAAACAATGAGAGTATTTTGGACATCAATTACAAGATAATCTAAACGAAAAGTATATACAACGTGGTATTAGGTATTTCTGCCTGAAATTATGAAATACTAATGCATTTATATGTCGTGTCGAGAGTGATGAGACTATTGCCTAAATAGTTAAAAACGGCATATCACTAGTCGTTTTGACAACTGATGATTAATAATACTTAGCTTTTTACAAACTTATCTATTCGAGATAAAGGCTCGATAAACTTATTTACCTATGACTATTTTTTGAGTTACTTTTTTGTCAGTTTTTAAATCCTTAAGTTCTAACAAATAGGAGCCTGCTGGCATTTGACTAATCTCAAGTATGCTCGGGTTAGATTCAGTTTTAATAAGTTTTCCATTCAAATCGTACAAGCTGACTCGATAATCCAACTGTCCATCAACATCGATATTAATAATATCAATGGCTGGATTTGGATATATTTTTATTGTGGTATTATCGATCTCATGAATCGAAGTAACAATATCAGTTCCATCACAATCTTCATCTATTCCATTATTAGGAATGTCTTCTGCGTCAGGATTTATATCAGCATTGTTGTCATCACAATCATCGACAAGTAAAAAACCATCTTGATCTAGATCATCATCTATTGTTTCTGTATTACAATCATCATCGATTCCATTATAGACAACTTCTGCGGCATCAGGGTTTATATCTGGATTAGTATCATCGCAATCATTTGCTAGAGCGAAACCATCTTGATCTAAATCATCATCTAATGTTTCTATATTACAATCGTCATCGATTCCATTATAGACAACTTCTGCGGCATCAGGGTTTATATCTGGATTAGTATCGTCACAATCATTTGCTAGAGCGAAACCATCTTGATCTAGATCATCATCTAGTGTTTCTATATTACAATCATCATCTACACCGTTGTATGTAATTTCAATAGCTTCTGGATGAATAGATGCATCTTGATCATTGCAATCATCAAAATGATAGCTACCATCCTGATCAAAGTCCAATGGCACTTCAGAGCAACTGGAGCAATCTGTTCTTGTAATATCTAATAATACGGAATTCGGGATTAGATCAATATTGGACTCATCAATACAAATGATTTTTAGATTATTAGTCACATTAATAGTTAGTGAGTCTAAGTTCGGACAATCCGATAAATACAGTTCTTCCAATCCATTAAATCCACAATGAACAGTTTTAAGTAATGGCAAACCACACAGATCTAAAATTTTACGTACACCAGAACTAAAGTCGGCGTAATCTAAAGATGGAAGGTCTCTTAAAACAACACTATCTAGCTGATTATGCCAGCTCACTATTGTATCTAATTTAGGATGACTGTTAAGTTTTAAATTTGACACATTGGATAAAATGAGATTCACCAATTCAAGATTGTCATTTGATTGCATTTCTAAATTGCGAATAACTCCGGCTGATGAAATTAGATGATTTAAAGAATCGTTATCTATCATTACCAGAGAATCTATTCTTGCTAAATAATTTGTAAATGAAGTGATACCCGTGTTATTGATTAATTCTAGTTTGCGATAATCCCCATAAGCAATAGTTAGAAGATTTAAGAAATTACAATTGTTAATAGAGACTTTAGTTCTGAGACCTTCAAATGCTAAGCCTTCTAAATCCATTTTGTTTATGCTTATGTCACAATTATAAAGATCGATGCCACCGAAGGAACTTAAATTTGCACAGTTGTTGATTCTAAGCATAGAATTTTCAAGCGAATCTGATTTTAATACTTCTAGCTTCTCAAGAGCGTCAAAAACATGAAATTGACTATCTAATTTCCCAATATTTAAATTGACCAATGAATGTAGATTCTCGTATTCAAAATCGAGATTTCCATTGTCATAGATATTTAAAATACTCAAACTATCCATATCGCTGATATCCAACAAGTTTAGATCATTATGACTTAAATCCAGATATGTTAGCTTTTGTACGGAATCTAATCCTATGTTCTCCAATCCTGAATTTGAGAATTCCAGGTAGGTCAGTTCTTTTAAATCATTAGCATTAAAATTTGACACTTTTGAATTACGAACTACTAGGCTCTTAAGATGGTCAAGTTTTTTTAATTCAAGATCTCTTAATTCGATATGATCCCTCATGACAAGATTTTCGAAATTGGTATTGTTTATATAAACCTTGGTAAGACCGAAATCTCCATTCATATGAAAAATCCCATCCATACTAGGTAAATTCGAAAGATACAAGTCACTAATGCTAGAGTTGTCGAACAATCTAAATTCTGACAGTTTAGCTAAGTTTTCCAATTTTAAAGTATCAGTACTTCTTATACCTAAATATCTCAATTCATCAGAATTATAAATCTCTGTAAACCTTAAAGGATTTTCCCTTAAATCTAAACTTCTTAAACTATCGTTGGTAGATATAAATTCTGTCAGATGGTTACCATTGAGTGATATGCCTAAAATACTATGATTTGCATTCAGATTAAATTCTGTTAGTAGGTTACCGCTTAAAGACAAAAATTCAATTTCCACTGCATCACACAAATGAATAGATTCGATTTGATTGAAATCTAGATCTAATTTTCTGGATACTTTAAAGTTGCATCCTGTGACAGTTTTAAGCTTATTTGAGGATAAGTCTACATCCCTTAGGTTGTAGAGGCCATCTAAATTTATAGATTCCAAATCCGAATTACGGATGTCGATTTCTCTTAATAGACTGAAGTTTTCAAGATTTAGAGTTTTCAAAAGGCCCCCTTTGATATTAATTTCTTTAAGTAAGGGTAGTAATTGTAAATCCAGAATTTCTAGACTATCAGAGGTAATGTAGAACTGTTCAAAATTCTCTAAATCTTCCAGGTGCACATATTTGGCAAAGGGAATGCTAATATAGTTTAGATCCTTACAACTTATAATTTCTACACTATCTAATGGATTTGAAGAAAGATCTATAAAGTTTAAGTCATTATGGGATAGGTGGAATTTGCGAATTTTATTACCACTTAAATGCAAAGAATTACATCTTAAATTATCATCAAATAAAAACTCTGATAGACAATTGTCGGATAGATCTAATCTCGTGTTTTCATCACTTAGAGATCCATCGAAGTTGATGCTTGTTATTTGATTGTTTTTTAAATCAAGATAGTTGAGATCTAAAAGACCATTTATGCTTACTAAGTTTATGTCGTTGTCCCTAGCATTTAGAAAAGTAAGGTTAGTAAAAGCATTAATTCCTTCTAGACTAGTGATGTCTTTATCAATTAACCAAAGTATGGAAGTATTTAAAGCCTCGCTTTCTTGAATGACTCCATCAATGTTTGTATCAACCCCTTCTTCAATTAGAGCTTGCAAGAAATTAGGGTCAGGTATATTAACTGTTTGACTGTATGATTTAATACAATGAAAAAAAATAATTATTAAAACGAGGTAAGATGAATTAATTCTAGACATTATTTGTTTTTTAAGGTTTAATTGTAGCCTGCATTCAAGTAATAAATGCAACACTAGCTTGAAAGTCTAGTTTTTCGGCAAATATTTCATTCGGGCTTTTATACCCAAATCTTTTTCTAGGTCTGTTGTTTAATATATTTTGCACCTCCAATATATCATTTTTAGTGATTTTGTCAAAGGTCATCATTTTAGGGAAATATTGTCTTACTAATCCATTGAGATTTTAAGCAACAGATTCAATAGAGGCAGGTGTTTTTATGCAAAAATTACTTTCTTAATGCATTCCGAATAGAAGCTAAAAGACTACATACATATTAAAAATTTTAAAATTTATTGTGAAAATGCTCATTGTTTAGAATTAATTTTTGTGCAAATAATTTATACTAGAATCAATATTGGATTTAAGTCACTTCAAATTTTCACCCCAATGCCTCCCCAATATCCCCAATAATATCCTCTACATCCTCTATCCCAACGGATACACGTACCATTCCATCTGTGATGCCATTTCGCTCTCTGATTTCTTTATCCACATTTAGATGAGATGAAGAAGCTGGATGCAAGATTAAAGTATCTACATCTCCGAGAGTAGGAGCGAGGGTGCAGAATCTGAGCTTATTCATAAAGTCGATGCCATCTTGGACAGATCCGTTTATCTCGAAGCTCATCATGCCTCCGTAATTTGACATTTGCTTTGAAGCAATAAGGTGATCTGGATGAGAGGCGAGGCCATTGTGATTTACACGTTTTATTCTTGGATGATCTTCCAAAAATTTGGCAACAGCCAGAGAATTAGAGGAGTGCTTGTCCATACGTAGGGCTAAGGTTTTAAGACCCTGATTGGTCAGCCATGCATCCCAGGGATTACAGGTAGATCCTACGAGTTTGAGTGTAGTCCATAGTTCTTTTTGATGCAAATCAGATTTACAGATTATGATACCTGCGATGGAGTTTCCATGTCCGTTTAGATATTTAGTCGTAGAGTGAATGACAATGTCAGTTCCTAGTAGAAGTGGTTTCTGTAGATAAGGTGTACAGAAGGTATTATCGGCTATGGTTAGTATTCCATGTTTTTTGCATAGAGCAGAAATCCCAGCAATGTCCACACAGGCCATGGTAGGATTAGCAGGAGTTTCAAAATAACACAGTTTTATATGTGGATTTTTCTTAATGATATCCTCGACTTGATTAAGGTCTTGAAGGTTAGTAAATATGGTTTCAACACCACTGCGACTGACTACTTTTTTTAGCAGCTCTGTCGTACCTCCATATAGATTACCTTGGCTAAGGACTGCGTCTCCAGCATTAAGGAAAGTAGTGAGAGCTATACTGATTGCTGACATACCACTGCTGGTCATGAGACCATGGGCTTTCTCCTCAGAGCCATATACAGCCATCTGAGCGATCTTATCTGCTACTGCGTCTATGGTCGGATTTCCATATCTACTGTACTTGTGAGCCTCCTTAGTACCCTTAAATACTTCGATACTATCGTCTATATTTTCAAATACAAAAGAAGAAGTCGCATATATGGGGAGCACATGCGGTTTAGTCGTAACTTTGTCGGTAGATTCTTTGACGAGGTAAGAGCTTAAATTCATGAGATCTGTATCTGGTTAGAGTGTAAATCTACGTGTTTTGTATGTTCAAAACTGATAGATTGTAAGAAGAAATTATGGAGGAAATAGAAATACAAAATGAAGACTTACATCTACATCATCGCATCGTTGTAGATCCTGGTCAAACGCCAGTGCGAATAGACAAATTTCTGCTTGACAAACTGGAAAAGATTTCTCGTAATAAGATTCAGAATGCCATAAAAGCAGAGGCGATCCTCGTAGATGAGAAAACCATAAAGCCCAACTATAAGATAAGTCCAGGAGAGATTATCACTGTGGTACTGCCTAATCCACCGAGCTTTAAGGATTCTGTAAAAGCAGAGCCTGTAGATTTCAAAATAGAATATGAGGATGAGGATATCTTAATCGTAAATAAGCCTTCTGGCTTGGTTGTGCATCCTGGTGTAGGCAATCATTCCGGTACATTGGTTAATGGTCTAGCACATCATTTTAATTCTATGGATCTACCCGTTATGGAAGGCAATCTTGCCGATCGTCCCGGGCTTGTACATCGTATAGATAAGGAGACGTCGGGATTACTGGTTATAGCCAAAAACGAAGAGGCCATGAGCCATCTGTCTAAGCAATTTTTTAATCACACCATAGAGAGAGAATACTATGCTCTTGTGTGGGGAAACTTCGATGAGCCAAAAGGAACCATAGACTGCAACATCGGTAGACATCCCAAGGATCGAATAAAGCAACATGCCTTTCCAGATGGTGATGAGGGAAAACATGCAGTTACTCATTATGAGGTCATAGAAGATTTATACTATGTATCTCTTGTAAAGTGTAAGTTAGAAACTGGACGTACCCATCAGATTAGAGTCCACATGAATTATACTAATCATCCAGTATTTAACGACTCTAGATATAACGGAAACTCGATAAGGAAGGGAACCGTTTTTTCTAAATACAAACACTTTGTAGAGAACTGCTTTAAGATATGTACACGTCAAGCACTCCATGCTAAGTCGTTAGGATTTATACATCCACGTACTAAGAAGGAAGTCTTTTTTGAGTCTGAGCTTCCGGCTGACATGACAGAAGTATTGGCAAAATGGAATCACTATTTAGCGAATAGAAAGAAGCATGAGTAAGGAGTTGTCTAAAAGAATCCAAGCATTGACCAAACTGGCCGAGGTCATAGATCGATCTAATGAAAAGTTGATTGCAGCAGTCGAATATGCTGGATACAAAAACAAATGGTTTACCGAGGAGAATTCCTGGAGAGCCTTGGAGGCAATAAAGGATAGGTTTTTAAATAAAGAAGCTTTAGAAAACTGGATGAGTAATTATGCAGTAGATCAGGCTGTTGCCAAAAAAACAGTAGGACTTATACTAGCTGGTAATATACCGTTGGTGGGTTTTCATGATTTACTCTGTGTGTTTATCAGTGGTCATCGTGCTATGGTAAAGTTTTCTGATAAGGATCAAGTGCTGACGACCTTTTTATTGGATGAGCTCGTCAGACAGTTTCCTGAATATAAAGGCGATTTTAAAATCGTAGATCGGCTAAAAGATTTTGATGCAGTAATTTCTACAGGGAGTAATAACTCTGCTAGATATTTTGAAAGTTACTTCGGTAAATATCCACATATAATCCGTAGAAATAGAAATGCAGTTGCTGTATTAGATGGTTCAGAAACAGAAGAAGAACTTAGAAAGCTAGGAGATGATGTTTTTGACTACTATGGACTCGGATGTCGCAATGTTTCCAAAATATATGTGCCTCAGAATTATGATCTCAATAAATTACTAGAGGTCTTGCATGAACGCAATAGCATCATCTTACACTCCAAGTACAAAAATAATTTTGATTATAACATAGCACTCTTTATGCTTAACCGTGATCTATATCTTAACAATGGAAGTCTTATCCTAAAAGAGGATAAAAGACTAGCGTCAAGAATCGCTTGTTTACATTATGAGTATTATGAAGATATATCTCAGTTACAATCATTGCTTAATGAGCAGTCGGAGCAGATTCAATGTATATCTACCAAAGTAAGTAATCTAGGAACGGCAACTGTCGATTTAGGTAAAACACAATCTCCAGGCTTGATGGATTATGCAGATGAGGTAGATACGATGCAATTTTTAACCAGTCTATCTTAAGAGCATGAAGAGATTGTCACCCAAACAGAAAGCTCCGCTCATTGCTAAGATTCTAGAAGACCTCTATCCAGAAACTCCGATACCACTTGACCACAAGGATCCTTATACCTTACTAATAGCAGTTCTATTATCTGCACAGTGTACTGATGAGCGGGTAAATAAAGTAACTCCTTTTCTCTTTGAGATGGCAGATACTCCTCAGGATATGATTACGCATACCATCGAAGAAATAAAAGCCATAATCAGGCCCTGCGGCTTATCTCCTGCCAAGTCAAAGGCAATCTATAACCTCTCCCATATTCTGCTAGATAAACACGAAGGTAGTGTACCTGCTAGTTTTGAGGATCTAGAAGAGCTTCCTGGTGTAGGTCATAAGACTGCTTCAGTAGTTATGGCTCAAGCCTATGGTGTTCCTGCCTTTCCTGTAGACACACATATACATAGACTGGCTTATAGATGGGCATTGAGCACTGGTAAAAACGTATCTAAAACAGAGAAGGATCTAAAAAGATTGTTTCCAGAGGAGACATGGAATAAGCTACATCTTCAGATTATATTTTTTGGAAGAGAATATTGTCCGGCAAAGAAGCATGATCCTATGGTGTGTCCGATTTGTTCTGTATATGGGAGGAGGAGTTTGTTTAAGTGAAGTAACGGTTGCCGTACCCATCCTTAATCCTTCCCTTGGCCAAGGGAAGGAAATGAATTTGTCGCAGACAAAGAAAAGGATGGGTAAACACTTACTTCCTTAACAACAAATCACTATAAGAAACCTCCACCAGCTGCTCAGCCTTAATCCCAAAATACTCCATATAAGAATCGCATTGTTCTCTAAGCGTTTCTAAGCTCATCTCCCCAGACTCATCTATGGCTTCTACTTCTATAAACTTACCGAGGCCTTTTACCTTATCGAAATGAAATTTCACATTATCTATAAAGTAGATTTTTCTAATCTTATCTACAACGACTTTAACACCTAGCTGGTCAGTGAGGATGACTTTAAAATTGGGGTCTTTGATGTTTTTACATAGAGTGACGGAGGAGAGTTTGGACTGAGCAGTATTTTCTCTATTGTATTGGATGAGGGTGTTTTCTATGTTTCCTTCTCTGAGTTTTAGTCTTCCTTGTGTTGCGTTAAAGTAAGTATCTATTTGATGGTCTTCTCCCTTAAAGAAGGGCTTCTTTTTAAGTAAGGCCTCTTCATAAGAATCTATGGACTCGACTCTGGCTTTAAATTCAATGATACGGATACTCATACCTGTTATGACTTAGGTTGGATGAGATCCCATTTGTTTCCATAGAGATCCTTAAAGACGATCACTTTACCGAAATCTTCTTCTATAGGTCCTCTGATAATTTCTACTTCATGCTTTACTAGATTCTGATAATCTCTGCCTATGTCATTCGTATGCATAAATAGGAATACTCTACCTCCTGACTGGTTGCCTATAGCAAGTTTTTGCTCCTCATTTTTGGCTTTAGCCAATAACAGACTTGCACCTGAAGCACCCTTAGGTTTCACAACAACCCATCTTTTTATTGGGCTTCTTACTGTATCCTCTATTAGTTCAAAACCGAGGACTGTTGTATAATAATCTATTGCTTTATCATAATCGTCGATGACTAGAGCTATCTGGAAAAGGCTTTGATTCATTTAGGGAAAGGCTTCTGGTTCGTAAGCAGTTTTATCACAAGCAGTAACTATTATCAATAAAATGATATCTATAAATATTCCAAAACCAGCCGAAGCTACAGAAGCCATGGTTAGAAAGTTTTGGCCCTCATTAGTAATAATAAATATTCCGAAAACCGCAAACAGAATACTCAGCACAAGAGCCGCATATACTAGTTTAAGCGAAAATCGCTTTCTAACAAGCATAAAAACACCTCCTATCACATACAGTAAAGAGAAAAATAGTCCCATCCATCCGAGCCTTACCATCCATTCTTTTAGATAATCACTTATGGTAAGCATCTCTTTTATATTAGGAGGCATATCATCCATCTCGTCTTCATCTACACTTACCTTAAATCCTCCACTACCTAATTCTACACTGGTTCGTACACTATTATCCGTAGTATCAGAATTATCCTTCATTTCTTCATCTAAATCCTTTATCTCATCTTCTTGTGCTTCTAACAGGTCCAAACTATCTCTTTCTGCTCGTTCTTTTTTTCTTTCCGCTTCTTGCTTCTCTGCCTCTTCTATTACATCTTCCATTCCGTCAAAGATAGCAGGAGACATTATAGCTTGCATATCACTCAGTGCACCACATCCTCCAAAGAGAATCATCATAATACCTACGGCTATTGCCCAACTCGGTGTTTTCATCTATTAAAGTTTGAAGAAAAGGTACAGAGAATTATAAATAAAGAGAAATAGTAATAGACCAATCTATATGGTTTATAGACTAGAAAGGATAATTGATGGCTACATTGATATTACCGATATTTTGACCCCTAAGAGGAATCCATCTTTCTTGCTCATTATTTGTAAAAGAACTTCGTAGTTTATACCCAAAATCAAATCTTAGATGGAAGTAATCAAAATCAAAACGTAATCCCCATCCATATCCTAATGCAATATCATTTAAAAACGAACCAGTAAATTGTGCCCCGAGTCTTGTATCGGTATTATCAAGGGTCCAGACATTTCCGCCATCTATAAAAATAGCAGACTCAATCCATGAAATTATATCAAATCGATATTCTCCACTAAACTGAAATTTTAAATCTCCTTGCTGAAAAAATAATTGACTAGCATTTATGATGGCTCTATTATCAAAAGATCCAGGGCCCAATTCTCTAATCTGCCAGGCTCTTATTCCATTGGGTCCACCTACATAAAACTGTTTTATAAAAGGCACCTGCTGAGTATCAAAAAAGGGTCTAGCTATCCCTAGATTTACCCGAGAAGCAAAACTGGTATTCTTTGTGAGGTCTTTATAAAAACTATAATCAAGCTCCAGTTTCACATATTTAGAAAATTCAAATGTGTTGAACAACTTCCAATCGTTGTCATTTCCAGAAAGAGAATTTCCTATTCTATTAAGCAATCCAATTTCCCATCCAGAAACTTCTATATTGGCATTAAACCTAAAAGAATTTCCAGTTATACTTTTAGGACTTTTATAGGTATAATTAAAATCTCTAAACAGAAAGCCAGTAAATAGATTGTCTTGAAGACTATTTTCTATAAATTGATTTCCAGCTATTCTATCTAAAAAAAGAGTGTCTAAGTTATAGTTATTAAGATTCAAAGAAAGCTGTCGTAGATTAAACTGATGCCTGTTTCTTATGTAGTTATATCCAATGGAACTATTAAATGAAACTATATCATATAAGTCGGTAATTCTTTGATTACTATAACCTACAGTAATATTGGTTGTAGCATCTCGTCTAAAATCTCTAAATTCATCTGTGGTCATTATACCTATCCGATGAGCAAAGTTTCCTGTTCTAAATACATCTAAGAAGGTGGGAATATCGAGATTGTCTTGAACCCTAAATATAGAGGTAGCTATTCCTAAATCAAACTGCACTTCTGCTCCGAGCTCTACAAAAAATCGATTCTTCTCACCACCTCCAAAGAGGTTTCTATTTTCCAATGCAGCAAAGGCAGAGGCTCCCAAAAATTGTCGACCTAGCGTAGAGACTGTAGAGTAAAAAGTCTCCAATCCAAAATCAGAAATCCACTTAGTAGATTGTGGGGTAAGAAAAATATTGAAGTCTAGTATGCTATCACTTTTAGGACTTACTTGAGGTTTAAGTATCGAGAATCGATATACGTCTAACTGATTTAATTTCCTAAAGGTCTTGACTCGATCCTGTTCATTAAAATCATCTCCGGGTTTGAGAGATATAAATTTGTCGAGCTGAGAAGGTTTGACCACATAGCTGTTAGAAAACTTGTGATAGTTTATTCCATTTTGGGTTTTCACATCAGTTTTGCTTAAATCCTGACCTTGCAAAAAATCTGTAAAAACGTTTATATCACCGATTGTATATTTCTGATAAATCGTGGAATCTACCTGAGGTACTACTTCTAAAAAAATATCTACTGTTTGATTTAGGTTCGAACTGTCTCCATAGATTTTAAGGCTCTTGGCATTAAAATTTGCGTAGCCTTTATTTTGTAGATACTGAGTAATTCTAGATTTTTCTTTGTCAAAGGCAGATACATCTATAGGTTCTCCAGATTTTAGAAGTGAGGCTTCTTTTATTTCTTCGATATAGTTTATAATCTCTTCGCTAAAACCGATGTAAGCTACAGTATCGATATGATATCTTTTTCCAGCCTTTACGAGGTATTTAATTCTAGTGGTCTTGTTTATCCTTGTGTCCTCAGATGTAACTTCTGCGTTATAGTAACCCTTTAAATTTCTCATAAAGAGCTCCATGCCACTCCTAGTTCGAGCAGTTGCAGATGTGTCATAAATAGCAGGAATTTCTGCAATATTATTCCTTACTCCTCTGTTCCACCATGAAGTATCTCCAGGACTAGAATTTCTAAAATAAAATCCCTCTCGCGGAAAAAGGCCTAACCAGTTACCATTTGGTTTCTGCTCTTGAAAAGTAGCTAGCTGATACAGAAGTTGCTCCTTGTTACTGACATTCTCACCATCGACTATCTCGATTTTGTTTTTAGTAACCAGTGTCTGATCACCTACGAGATATTTTTCAGTACCACATTGGATAAAAAGTAGGGAGAAAAGTAATAGTCCGAGACTATAGATTATTTGATGCTTAATCGTATTATTTTTATTTACTTTCGCCATAGATCACTTAGCACGTACGCTCAGGGATTATATTATTAAACCGTTCATTAATTTATACACGATTGTCTTTTCAAAACCTATCAATAAGTAAGACCAAATTTATCAGGTCTCTGCACCTCAATAAGAATAGGCAAAAGTATAATAAATACATCGCTGAGGGCCATAAAATATGCAAAGATATCTTAGGCTCTAACGCTGCTGATGTTCAATACGTAGTCGGGACTGAAAAATGGATAGAATCCAATATAAAACAGCTGTTAGACACAAAAATAGAATGTTTTGTTAGTACCGAGGATGAATTAAGGAAAATAACTCAACTATCCACTGCGAGTCAAGTATTACTGGTTGCGGATAAACCTAAGTCTAGGCAAGATGATATTCTTTTAGATTTTTCTTTATACTTAGATGCCATCCGTAATCCTGGAAATATGGGAGCGATTCTGAGAGTGGCTGACTGGTACGGAATATCCTGTATTTTTCTTTCTGTAGACTGCGTAGATATTTATAATCCCAAGGTTATCCAAGCCAGCATGAGTTCTTTTCTAAGAGTGGAAACTAAAGTATCTGAACTAAGTGCATTAAAAGAAGAAGGGTTCAAACTTTATGGTGCTAGTTTAGATGGAGAGGAGGAGTATGAGCTTACACCAAATAGAAAACTTCTCGTTATAGGGAATGAAGGACAAGGTATAAGACTCGAAAACCAATCTTTAATAGACAAACATATTAAAATCAGTTCCGCAAAAAGCCTAGGAGCAGAATCTCTTAATGCAGCAGTGGCTACAGGCATTCTGTGTGATCGCTTTTTAAAGTAACTTTTTGATCTCTGCTTCTAGATTTCCTTTAGGATTTAAAACTGCTATTTTTCCATCTCTATCTACAAGGAAGGTTTGTGGAATATTTCTTACTCCATAATCCGCAGCTGTAAGTGTTTCCCATCTCTTCAGTTCGCTGCCGTGATTTTTCCAGCTTAGATTGTCTTTTTTGATTGCTGCTACCCATTGTTCTTTAGACTTTGATAAGGCATTGTTAATCTGGGTCTGATCATTATCATATCTTCTTTTCTGAGTCTTATCTAGACCATCTAGGGATACGCTGTAAACTGTAAACCCATCATCCTTATATTTATTATAAACGGAAACAACATGAGGATTTGCAGCTCTACATGGTTTACACCAGGCTGCCCAGAAATCTATTAGAACTACCTTTCCCTTAAGGTCAGATAATTTATATTCTTTGCCATAAGGATCATTGAGAGCAATTTCTGGAGCTTGTTGACCTACTTTAATCTTACTCCCTTTCTGTAATCTTTTTGCCTGAGATTCTAGAACGCTCACTGCCGAACCATACTCCACCGCAAAAGGAGTACCTACCAAGTCCGTTGCATTAATTTTATCCAATGCAGCTCGATGAATATGAGCATAATTGGCTCTTTTTTTATAAACGGTTAGAGCCAGTAACATACCCGCTAGTGGAGAGGCTTCTTCTTTTATGTATTTCGTCAATTGGCCAGTAGCTATCTCTCTTTTCTTAAACGAAGCAAGCTTTGCGGTATATTCCTCAGTAAGGGGAGCACCACTGACACTATAATCCACCATTCCAATCGAATTTAAATCTGCATCAATCTTTATATTCTTTTCAGACCCATCTAATACCATGTTTATACTCTTAGAACCTATCCTTAATCTATATAATCCCGTTTCTAAACTGGTGGGCATAAGAATGTCGAAGCGGCCATCTGTTCCTATGGTTTCCTGAGCATATACCTGAGCTTCATTTTCGAAATCCACTTGCTCAAAGTATATAGTCATACTCTCTGCTCCTTTTACCTTTCCAGAAATAGATGATTCTGTACTACAAGAAGCAAGTACAAAAACAAATAAAACGAAACTGAGTTGAAGTAGTCTACTGTAGGCCATGATAAAATTCTAGTTTTCTAAAAATTTATTTAAATAAGAACCATGAATCTCTTTCCAATGTTCAATGTCCGGAAAAGAATCATTATCGATTTTAATCGAGCCTGATGTAGTATCTCCCAATAGATGATGATGTTGTCCCACTGATTTTAGATGAGCTTCAAAACTAGATTGATTTTCCTTCTTTATAGTAACGATAACTCTACTTTGGTTTTCACCAAATAGAAAAGCATCCTTACGTACTCCTTCCACACTAGAAATCTCAAATCCTAAATCATTATGAAGTCCTGCTTCCACTAGAGCTTGGAAAACTCCTCCTTCACTTACATCATGTGCGGATAGAACTCTTTTATCTTTTATGCAGTTCTTAAGATTAGATTGCATTTTATACTCTGCTTCTAAATCAAACTGTGGAGCTGGTGATTGTCTAACTCCATGTACGATTTTTAAATATTCGGATTGGTTTAGATCGTCCTTTTGCTCACCTATAAGATAGATGAGGTCACCTGCATTTTTAAAATTCAGGGTCATCTTATCTTCTGGATCCATAAGTAATCCCAGCATTCCGATAGTAGGAGTAGGGTAGATAGGTATTGTTTTTCCTTCTATAACAGATTGATTATAGAAACTTACATTACCACCTGTTACTGGAGTTCCAAATTTTCGACAAGCTTCTCCCATTCCTTTAAGTGCATGTACAAACTGATAATATACCTCAGTATCATATGGATTCCCGAAGTTTAGACAGTTGGTAATCGCTACAGGATCTCCACCAGCACATACTATATTTCTAGCAGCCTCACTTACTGCAATCATTCCTCCCACATACGGGTCTGCGTATACGTAACTAGAATTACAATCTGTAGACATCACGAGTGACTTAGTCGTTCCTTTTACTCTTACTACACATGCATCACTCGGTTCATTAGTAGTTGCTGTATTTGTACGTACCATAGAATCATACTGCTCATATATCCACTTCCGTGAAACTAGATTAGGAGAACTAAAAACTTTCTTTGCAGTTTCTACCCAATCTGCAGGCTGCGTAATTGAGTCAATATCAAACTTCTTAAGCTCCTCAAAATAAGTAGGAGTCGTAAACTCTCTATCATAAACTGGAGCTCCTCCGCCGAGCACTAAATCATCCGCTGGCACATCAGCGACTAATTCTCCATTTTTATAAAACTCTAATCTCTGTGTATCTGTAACTTCTCCGATAAGCTCACATTGCAAATCCCATTTATCAAAGATGGCTCTTATGTTTTTTTCTTTTCCTTTTTCGCATACGATGAGCATACGTTCTTGACTCTCAGAGAGTAAGATTTCAAAAGCCTTCATGTCATCTTGTCGAGTAGGCACCTTGTCTAAATCGATTCTCATTCCAGTCTTGGACTTAGCACTCATCTCAGAGGTCGAGCAGGTAATTCCAGCCGCTCCCATATCTTGAATTCCGATTACATCTCCTGAACGTATCGCTTCTAAAGATGCTTCTAATAATAATTTTTCCTGAAAAGGGTCACCGACTTGTACAGCTGGTAAATCATCTGCAGAATCTTCGGTGAGATCCGCTGAGGCAAAAGTTGCTCCATGTATTCCATCCTTACCAGTACTAGAACCTACGATAAATACGAGATTACCTGGTCCATCTGCTACAGCTGAAGCTGTTTCATCTACCTTTACAATTCCTGCAGAAAAGGCATTGACTAATATGTTCTGGTTATAACATGGATCAAAATATACTTCACCACCTACTGTAGGTACACCTAGACAGTTTCCATAATCTCCGATTCCACTTACTACACCTTTTACCAGATGCTGAGTATGCTTACGATCTATCTCTCCGAATCTTAAAGAATTCATAGCAGCTATCGGTCTAGCTCCCATAGTAAAAATATCTCTATGTATTCCTCCGACTCCTGTAGCTGCACCTTGATAAGGTTCTAAGGCACTTGGGTGATTATGAGATTCTATCTTAAAGCAGCAAGCAAGCCCATCTCCTATGTCTACCAGTCCAGCATTCTCTTCTCCAGCACCTACCAGAAGCTGCTCACCATCTCTAGGCAGTGTTTTTAAATACTTGATAGAATTCTTGTAAGAACAGTGCTCAGACCACATTACTGAGAATATACTCAGCTCTGTAAAATTTGGACTTCTTCCTAGTATTTCGTGGATACGATCAAACTCCTCTGCGTTTAATCCTAACTTTTTTGCAACCTCTAAATCTACAACAGTCGACACCTCTGACATATATAATTATTGTATATAAAATATTTGAATATAAAGATATGTATTAATTAAAATCTACTATCCTATAAAGTAGTTTATCAAAAAGAAAATAACGAGGTAAATCCATAGGCCATCTAAAAAATGCCAATACCACATCAACAAATTGAGACCTCTTTTACGATCAGGGTCAGAAAAGTATATCAGTACACTTACGGGTGACTTCATATGCTTTATGGCTTTATAAATAAATACCATTAAAAAGGGGATTCCTGCTACCACATGTAAGAAATGTACTCCTGATATCAGATAGATATAAGAAGCCATATTGCTATAATTGATAAATATGTCTTGATTCTGTAATTGGAACCATGCCATTATTTGCAAGAGCATAAACAGTAAGGTTAGCACTAATGTAATACCTATAAACAATTTATATTTCTCTGTCTCATCGTTTAAATATTTTCTCTTTGTAATTATCAGAGTGTAACTACTTCCTAGTAGAAAAAGAGTATTGAGATAAAAAAGCCAAGGAAGCTTTATGGGTGGAGCTCCAGTCTGTACTCGATTATAAATATACGAGCCCGATAATCCGAGGAACAAAGAGGTGACCCCAAATAATATTAGAGCCAATACAATATAAGAAGGATGCACAATATATTTTCTCCCAGTTGTCATAATAGTAGAATAGAATAATTTCTATTTTGTTGAGTAAGTAAGTTGTAAATATTTAGTTGTTTCACTGTCTGTCTTAAATCGCTCATCTAGGGTTATACCGATTAGCCATACAGGAGTATCTCCACAGTATAAAAGTTGAATCTTCTCTTTATCAAATCGATTGATTTTTTTATCGATAAGTATATCACTTATTTTTTTTGACCTGCCATTCATACCCAGAGGTTGCATTCTCGTTCCTGGTTCGGGAACTCGAAGTGAAAAACCATACCTTGCCTTAGATTTATCGATTACCTCGATGTATGGATTAGTACTTCGTTTATTTGTTAGGATATCATTTAGTTCTAACTGACCTAATTCAGGATTAGTGATTCTATCGGATAAGAGTAAATACTCACGATCCACCAATAGCTTGTAATCAGGAGAGAAATACATATTACCTACATTTTCTAAACCACTAAGTATCTCCTTTATTTGCATTCGGCTATAGCCAAAATCACGTAATAGCTCGTAAAGAAGTGTTTCTTTTCCAGGATTTTCTTTGAGTGCTAGTATGGATACTTTGAATCCCTTTTCATTTTCTATACAATGTTCTTCTTTCCATCTTTTGACAAAATCAATTAGCAAAATTTGACTGTTCCGTAAATTGTCCATTGTTGCTTCAACTCCATTGGCATAACTGGGAAATTGCTTTTTTAAGGCACTCAGCACCTCATGTCTTAGATAATTACGATTGTATTTAGTTTCCTGATTACTGGCATCTTCTAAGTATGGAATTCCTTTTGATTCTACATAATCTTCTATTTCATGGCTGGTATATCTTAAGAGTGGACGAAGGACAATGCCGCCATCTGATTGTATACTACTCAAGCCTCTCAGGCCTGAGCCTCTTACTAGATTAAGCATAAATGTTTCCAGTCGATCATCTAAATGATGAGCAGTACAGATATAATCATAATTCTGACGGGAAACGATTTCTCTTAAAAAAGAATACCGCTCTTCTCTAGCCATAGCTTGCAAGTTAGTGTTCTCAAAAATCGAAGTATCTAATTGTTTTACATAAACCGAAATACCTTCTTTTTCGCAAATAGTCTTGACTAAATTTTCTTCTTTATCAGAAGCTTCACCTCTGAGCTTATGGTTTATGTGAGCCACACCTACATCCAATTTTGATTGGATAAAAGCATGAAGCATAAACATAGAATCCTTACCTCCACTGACGGCTAGTAAAAATCGTTTTCCCTCAGGATTGATATTTTGTATCTCTAGATGATTTAAAAACTTAGAAAGCATTTACTTTTACAGCTACTTTTATAAAAGCAAATATCCAATTTAGTTATGAATAAATTTCTATACCTCTCATCATTTGCCCTCATGGTACTTGTTACAGCTTGTGGTAATCCAGGGTCCTCTGGTTCTTCAGCAAGTCAAGAAGAAAGCAAACTCAGTATCAGAGACAACAATTTAAGAAATCAAGCAGCCTCAGTAATCGAGCATCGCCGAGCCTCTGAGCCTAAACCGATGGCAATTATAGTAGCCAATTATTGGGAATATGACCTTGTCTTTGAAAATGGAGCAATGTCAGAAAAAGGTGCTCATGCAGGAGAATGGATAAAATTCAATGAAGACTGGACCTATAATTATGGTTCTTATGATAAGACTACTGGATCAGGCAAATATCATCATAGTTTTGAAAATAATCTCATAGTGATGCTTGATGACGACATAAATGTCCCAGCTGTAGAGTTTGAAACTAAGTATGGACAAGAGGTAATTATCCTAGTGGGTAAACCAACCTATGGTTCTAACGGTAGACAGATGAAAATCAGAAAGATAGCAGAACAACCTAAAAAGTAGATTTATCGAATTTTATTTTTCTTAAGCCATGCCCAATACCGTTGTGCATTTCTATTATGACCGATTAGATTAGGGGAGAAGGCATGTGTCCCTGAGTTATCCGGTTTAGCACAAAAGTATAAGTAACTATGTTTTTCTGCATTTAGAACTGCATCTAAGGATTTAAGTCCTGGCATATATATCGGACCTGGAGGAAGCCCTTCATAGAGATAAGTATTGTATGGAGAGTCCATTTTTAAGTGCTTATTCAATACTCTTTTTAAACCAAAATTATTGTTTGCATATATTACAGTAGGATCTGCCTGTAAGAGCATTCCTCTTCTCAGTCGATTTAGATATACTCCAGCGATACGCTGTTTCTCATTATTTACCTGAGTTTCTTTTTCTACAATACTTGCCAGCGTATATACTTCAGAGCGAGAAAGTTTTAGAGCTTTGGCTTTGGCCAATCTATCCTTACTCTTCCAAAAGGCTTTATTTTCCTTAGCCATTCTTTCTATTATTTCTGTAGGACTATCATTCCACCAGAACTCATAAGTATTAGATATAAAGAGTGATAAGGCTTCCTCCTTCGTTAAATTGTAAGCATCCAAAGTTTTCTTATCCAATATCTCATTAAGTAACTCTAGCGAATCCACCTCCAACTTGTCAGCAAACTTAGCACAGAGGTTTTCTAATTTTCTGACATTGTTTATGGTAACTCTTACAGGATTCTGATCTCCTGATCGCAGTTTAGAAATCAATCTTTTGTTGTTCCATCCTTCTTTGAGCATGTATCGGCCAGTAGGAATTTCTGATTGACCATATTTCATCCATTTACTTACGATGGTAAAAGAACCGATATCAGAAACGATATCGTTTTCTTCTAATATTTTAAGTAGGTCATCATAGGAAGAACCAGAAGGAATTTTTAACTCATAGTCACTAGTTACGCTAGGAGAAAATATACGCTGGTAACTAATAAAGACAAAACTGATTACCGCCAATAGGGCTATCAGCGAAAGTATAAAATACTTCTTCACTAATACTGTTCTTTTTCGTTTGGAAAATCTTGACTTTTTACATCATCTATGTAGGACTTTGTTGCCTTATACATTTCATCATAAAGTTCTAAATACCTACGCAAGAATCGAGGTTGGAATTCCTTAGTTATACCCATCAGATCGTGGGTAACCAGAACCTGACCGTCCGTACTACCTCCACCACCGATACCTATAGTTGGTATTTTTAACGACTTGGTTACGGCTTTCGCCAATTTAGAAGGAATCTTCTCTAGTACTATACCGAAGCATCCCGTTTTTTCTAAAAGCTTTGCATCTGATTTTAAAACTTTGGCCTCAGCCGCACTCTTAGCTCTCACTGTGTAGGTACCAAATTTATAAATCGATTGTGGAGTTAATCCTAGATGTCCCATTACCGGAATACCAGCAGTAAGTATCCTTTCTATAGATTCTATAATCTCGCTACCACCTTCTAGCTTTACAGCATGTGCTCCTGACTCTTTCATTATACGTATGGCAGACTGAAGAGCAAGACGAGAATTTCCTTGATAAGTACCGAAGGGTAAATCCACCACCACAAGAGCTCTTTTTACAGCACGTATAACTGAAGAAGCATGGTATATCATCTGATCTAATGTTATCGGAACAGTAGTCTCATGACCTGCCATAACATTGCTTGCAGAATCACCCACGAGCAAGACATCTATTCCTGCGTCATCCAGAATTTTTGCCATACTAAAGTCGTAAGCAGTGAGCATGGCGATTTTTTCACCATTCTGCTTCATATTCATAAGTACTTGTGTAGTTACTCTTTTAACAGGTTTTTTCGATGCGGACATTTCTTTATTAATTCAACTTGCAATTTATGAATTAATCCTAGTTTATATCTTAAAAGATTTACTTTTGCGGTATGAGACTTAGGATAATCATGTTTTTACTTATTGGTTTGATATTTTCTTGTTCAAACGATTTTGACCTTACCGAAGAAAGAAGAGATATTCCAGTAGTCTATGGTCTACTAAATCCTACTGATACCGCTCAGTATATTAGAATAGAAAGAGCATTTATAGATGATTCTATTTCTGCCCTAGAAATTGCACAAAGACCAGATTCACTATATTACGAAAGTCTAGATGCCAGTTTAGTAAACGTAAATACTGAGGAGAGATTTCAACTAACTAGAGTAGATGGAAATTTAGAAGGATACCCTAGAAATGAAGGTGTCTTTGCTCAAGCTCCTAACTACTTATATAAAGCCGGCCCCTCTGAATTTACTCCTTTAGAAGGAGAGACTTACAGGTTAGAGATTAATAGAGGAGATGGACTAGATTTAATAACAGCAGAAACCTTAATCGTAGACAATCCAGTACTGGTTTCTCCGCCTCCAGGTCAGGATGTGGTGCTTAATTTTAGATATAATTTAGAGAATCCAGCTTTTGTAGAGCCTTTACGTTTTGAGTGGAAGATTACTGAGGGTGTAATCTTTGATATAAGAATGAATTTAAAATACATCGAATCTGTTGATGGAGGCCCTTTTGAACAAAAAAGCATAGTCTGGCCAATAGTCAGAAGTTTACAAGAACTAGAAACCTCTATTCAAGGAATAGAATTTTACGCTTTCCTTGCGGCAAATATAGAAGAGGATCCTTCTGCTATAAGATTATTCCAAAATCTAGATTTAATATTAGATTCTGGAGGACAGACGATTCTAGATTTTATAAACATTGGTCAAGCAAACCTGGGAATAACTTCTTCTCAGGACATTCCTACTTTTACCAATTTATCAGAGGGTGTAGGATTGTTTTCTTCACGTAATTCGCTTATAAGAGAAAACATAGGTGTTACTCCTGGTACACAGGATTCCTTGCGGTTTGGGTCCATTACTGGACATCTAAACTTCCAATAAGCTTCTAATTTCTGCCTTTTTGTCACTGATATACAGCTACTCGGCTGTTTATGTCATATTGTATGGTACATAAAGTCAGTTTTATGGCATGGCACAGCTATTGATTCAGATAAAGTATAATTATTAAAACTTTGAAACGTAAATTTTAAAATGGGTAAAATAATCGGAATAGATTTAGGAACTACTAACTCATGTGTGGCTGTAATGGAAGGTAATGAGCCAGTAGTAATTCCAAACGAAGAGGGTAGAAGAACTACTCCTTCAATAGTAGCCTTTCTAGACAATGGAGAAAGAAAGGTAGGTGATCCAGCTAAGCGACAAGCAATCACTAATCCAACAAAAACAATCTCTTCAATAAAGAGATTTATGGGACAACGATTTTCTGAAGTAAAAACAGAAATAGAAAGATCAGCTTATAAAGTATCTAAAGGAAATAATGATACACTAAGAGTAGACATCGATGATCGTAAATATACTCCACAAGAAATCTCTGCAATGGTTCTTCAAAAAATGAAGAAGACTGCTGAGGACTTTCTAGGAACAGAAGTAACAGAGGCTGTGGTTACAGTACCAGCTTACTTCAACGATTCTCAAAGACAAGCAACTAAGGAGGCAGGTGAGATCGCTGGGTTAACCATCAAGCGTATCATAAATGAGCCTACTGCTGCAGCTCTTTCTTATGGACTAGATAAGAAAAATAAAGATCAGACAATTGCGGTATATGATTTAGGAGGAGGAACGTTTGATATCTCTATTCTAGAATTAGGCGATGGAGTATTTGAGGTGAAATCTACCAATGGTGATACACACTTGGGTGGAGATGACTTTGATCAAGTACTTATAGATCACCTAGCAGATACTTTTAAGTCTAATGAAAACATAGATCTAAGAAAAGATCCTATGGCTCTGCAGAGATTAAAAGAAGCAGCAGAGAAAGCAAAGATTGAATTATCCTCTTCTTCAGAGACAGAGATAAATCTTCCTTATGTAACTGCAGTAGATGGAGTTCCAAAGCACTTAGTTTTAAAACTAACTAAGGCAAAATTTGAGCAATTAGCAGATGACTTAGTACAAAGAACATTAAAGCCATGTGCTGAAGCTCTAAAAGATGCAGGTTTAGATAAATCTGAAATCGATGAGGTAATTCTAGTAGGAGGTTCTACTCGTATCCCTAAGATTCAGGAAGCAGTAGAAAAATTCTTTGGCAAAAAGCCAAATAGATCAGTAAATCCAGATGAAGTAGTAGCAGTAGGTGCTGCGATTCAGGGAGGTGTATTAAGTGGTGATGTTCAAGATGTATTATTACTAGATGTAACGCCACTGTCTCTAGGTATAGAAGTAATGGGTGGAGTTTATGATGTAGTTATAGAAGCAAACTCTACAATACCGACTAAGAAATCCAAAGTATACTCTACAGCTGCAGATAATCAGCCGAGCGTAGAGATACATATCCTCCAAGGAGAGCGACCTATGGCCAAGGACAATAGACCAGTAGGTAGATTTATCCTAGATGGGATTCCACCTGCACCTAGAGGAGTTCCTCAGGTAGAAGTATCTTTTGATATGGATGCCAATGGTATTCTATCTGTAACGGCAAAGGACAAAGGAACTGGTAAAGAGCAGAACATCAGAATAGAAGCATCTACAGGTTTATCACAAGAGGAAATCGATAAGATGAAGGCTGAAGCAGAAGCAAAT
Organism: uncultured Saprospiraceae bacterium; assembly: GCA_964509175.1. Classification (GTDB taxonomy): domain Bacteria; phylum Bacteroidota; class Bacteroidia; order Chitinophagales; family Saprospiraceae; genus JAHDHU01. Next base: position 7,241 of record CAZDWO010000002.1, on the reverse strand, counting down.
GCATCAGCTGATAAAGAGGCTAGAGCCAAAGTAGATAAAATAAATGGAGCGGATAATCTAATCTTCCAGACAGAAAAGCAACTGAAGGATTATGGAGATAAGATTCCAGAAGATAAAAAAGGAGCCATAGAAACTGCCCTTGCAGGTCTTAAAGAAGCACATAAGGAGCAGAATATAGAGAAGATAGATTCTACAATGGAGGCAATGAATACTGCATGGCAAGCTGCCAGTCAGGACATCTATGCGGCTCAGCAAGAAGGAGGAGAAGGAGCGACTGCAGATGCAGGAAGTCCGGGAACTGAGGGAGATGCAGGAGGTGATTCTAAAGACGATGTGACAGATGTAGAATTTGAGGAAGTAGAAGACAAGTAATTTAGAAAAAATGGAATATATTAAAGGTCTAAACGTTATTGTTTAGACCTTTTTTTATAAAACATATTAAAAATATTTTAATATTTATTTGTTTGATTGAGAATTATTCTCTTTCTTTATTTCAGAATTGATATGTATTTCTTGTCAATTTGTCAATCCAATTGAGATATAAGGGAATTTTTCCAATAATAGTCCTATACTTATATAATATTAATTTTTTACAATTTATTATCTCATGAGCAAACCTAAAGTTTTAAAAAGTTTGGAAAAACTCGATCCAGAAATTTTAAAGCAAATAATTAATGAGCACCCTTACGGTTTCGACAAGAAACTGTTGACTATTCCTCATCCTAATCCAGGAAAGAAAGGAAAGTTAATTACTGTAATGCCTTACGAGGCAGAAGACTTATCATACCTAGTAATCATCACTTTAAAAGAAGCTCAGGCTCTTTATGTAAAAGTTGAGGAAGAGGATGATGGAATACCAGCAAATATGAGAATCAATCTCGCTGATATTATCGAATTAGAAGACGCTGAAAAGAAACCTAAAAGAAGAGGGAGACCTCCTAAAAAAGTTTCTGAAGAAGAAGAAATGGCTTAAGTCATTTCTTTCCAAAGAATTAAAAGTGCCTTATGTTGTAAAACGCAAGGCACTTTTTTATTATTCTGATACTAATGGTAAAAAAAACATCTAATCTACATGATAGCTCAGTTACATTTATAACTTTGCATTCCGTATCGTATGCAATCATAAATGTCAAAATATATCTTCGTTACGGGTGGAGTAACTTCCTCATTAGGCAAGGGAATTATTGCCGCTTCTTTAGCTAAACTTCTTCAGGCTAGAGGCTTAAAAGTTACCATTCAAAAGTTTGATCCTTATCTCAATGTAGACCCTGGAACATTAAATCCATATGAGCATGGCGAGTGTTACGTAACGGACGATGGAGCAGAAACAGATCTCGATCTCGGACACTATGAGCGGTTTCTAAACATCAGTACCTCTCAGGCAAACAATGTAACTACGGGTAGCATCTATCAGACTGTTATACAGAAGGAACGTAAAGGAGAATATCTAGGAAAGACTGTACAGGTAATTCCACACATCACAGATGAAATTAAGCGTCGCATGCAGTTACTGGCTGCTGATAACAAGCATGATATTATTATAACAGAGATAGGAGGAACCGTAGGTGATATAGAATCCTTGCCATACGTCGAGGCCATCAGACAGTTAAGCTTTGAGCTTAAAAAATCTGACTGCCTGAGAATACATCTTACGCTTGTACCATATTTGGCTGCAGCCAAAGAATTAAAATCTAAACCTACACAGCACTCTGTAAAGCAATTACTACAGGCTGGTGTACAACCAGATATACTCGTATGTCGGACAGAGATGCCTCTTACAAAAGAAGTAAGAAGTAAAATTGCTCGTTTCTGTAATGTAGAAATCGACTCTGTAATCGAAGCCCGAGATGCAGAAACGATTTATGATGTTCCACTTCTCATGCTTAAAGAGAAACTGGATAAAACAGTCCTTAAAAAATTAAAGCTTAAGATAAAGACAAAACCTGAGCTCGGTGCTTGGAAGGAATTCTTAGGAAGATTAAAAAATCCTACTCAGGAAGTAAACATCGGACTGGTCGGGAAATACATAGAATTACCAGATGCGTATAAGTCCATACATGAGGCATTTATCCATGGCTCTACAGAAAACGAATGCAAGGTAAACATCATCCCGATACACTCCGAGAGTCTCGAACATGAGTCTGTAGAGAATCGTTTTAAAAATCTAGATGGAGTACTGGTCGCTCCTGGTTTTGGAAGTAGAGGAGTAAAGGGAAAAATCCAAGCAATAAAATACATCAGAGAAAATAAGATTCCTTTCTTCGGTATATGTTTAGGAATGCAATGTGCCGTAGTCGAATATGCTAAGAACGTTCTGGGTCTAAAAGCAGCATCTGTAGAAGTAAACCCTAAGACAGAACATCCAGTCATCCACCTGATGGATGATCAGAAGAATGTAGAGAACAAGGGAGGAACGATGAGATTAGGTTCCTTTAAATGTAGTCTTATCAAAGGATCGCTGGCATATCAAGCTTATCATAAGGCAAGTATAAACGAGCGTCACCGCCACAGATATGAATTTAATAATGCCTATAAAGCCAAGTTAGAAAAAGCCGGAATGATTTGTACTGGAGTAAACCCTGAAGGCAATCTAGTAGAGATCGTCGAGCTAGCGGATCATCCATTTTTTATCGGAGTACAGTTTCACCCAGAGCTAAAAAGTAGAGTAGAGAAACCACATCCTCTTTTTGTTTCCTTTATAAAAGCAGCTAAGGAATACCACATAAATAAACAATTGTAAATTCTACCTAGACTTTGAAAATACCGAAGATATTCTGGGCTCTTCTCCTACTGCAATGCATATTACTCTACCTGAGTCAGAATAACTTTCTATTCTGGGATACGATACAGTTTGCAGGAAAGCATCCTTCTCATTTTTATACGCATGGATTAAGTAATGGAGTTCTTCTTCCTGATGCTATAGATAGTGGACATCCTACGACCTTCGGATTATATATAGCAGCAGTTTGGAAATTGTTTGGTCGAGGATTACCCGTAACTCATTGGGCAATGTTTCCTTTTCTAGCTATCATACTTTATCAGGCTTGTAAACTATCAGAATATGCATTGAGTAAGAAGCGTTGGGTATTTCCATTCCTACTATTTATCTGCCCTTTTTATTTAGGGCAATCTATATTGGCTTCTCCTGATTTGGTTTTGCTAGCTGGTTTTCTGATGACACTACGAGGAATTTTGATAAAGAATAAGTCGCTAATCTTAGTTGGAACTTTACTCCTCGCACTTATCAGTCTGCGAGGTGCTGCATTGATATTTTCATTGTATTTATTCAACTTATACACTGATCGTTCTTTTAGTTTTAAGAGAATCGTTGCTTTAGGAATGCAACGACTAGGCATCTATCTCCCTGCTGTTATTCTTACCCTTTCATTTGTCTTATATCATTACTACCAGAAGGGCTGGATATCTCATCATGAGGCATCTCCCTGGCAATCAAGTTATAATCTGGTAAGTCCATTTGGTCTCGTAAAGAACCTTGCATTCTTCGGACATAAAATTATGGATAATGGTATGATTTTTATTTATGCCATACTGATATGGAAATGGAAGTACTTGGCTTTACTTAAAGGAAGATTAATCTGGTCTTATGTATTCATTCTAGTGGTGACAGCGATATTAGTTTTACCATATACAGGTTTACTAAATCATCGGTACTTTTTACCCTTGCAGGCAATTGCCTTGCTGATGGCTGGACAAGTATTGGTAGAGGTAAATAAAAAACCGATATTGATAGGAACCATGATTCTACTATTCTTAGGCAATTTTTGGATTTATCCTAGGAGCATCTCACAGGGCTGGGACAGTACCTTTGCTCATCAGCCATTTTATAGAGAGGTCAGTAAAATGAAACAATACCTTCAGCAAGAAAAAATCATTACTTCAGAGGTATGTACTGTATTTCCCCTAAAGGGAAAACAATATAACCTTACCTTAGAAGCAGAAGACAAGGACTTCTTTTCTGATTATCATCAGACCAACTGTAAATACATTCTATACAGCAATGTGATGAATGATTATACAGATGCTGAACTAGAAGACTTAGAAACAAAACAAATCATCTATCAGTCCAAAAATCGAGGAGTAGAACTAATCTTGTACAAATAGCAGATGCGTAAACTAAAATTAGAAGAACTAGGAAGAGACAATCTCTCAGAATACCGCTCTAAGGCGAAAGTATCTATTTCAGTAGTACTGGACAATTTACGGTCTGCGATGAATGTAGGTTCCTTTTTTAGAACGATGGATTGTTTTGCAATAGAGAAGTTATATCTCACGGGTATCTCTGCTAAACCTCCACATCCTGAGATCAACAAGACTGCAATAGGTGCAACTTTAAGTGTAGAATGGGAATATCACAAGGACATCTTAGAACTGGTCACAGAGCTAAAGAGCAGCCATCATATACTAGGTATAGAACAGACAACTGAATCAGTGGCTTTAGAGTCATATGAACTCCAGACTGATAAACCTATGGTCTTGATATTTGGAAATGAGGTAAATGGCTTGTCAGAATCGATTTTGCCATTATTAGATCAGAGTATAGAGATTCCCCAGTATGGAACTAAGCATTCTCTAAATGTAGCGGTGTGTGGTGGAGTAGTACTACATCATTTTGCAAGTAAGCTAAAACAGCTATAAAGTAAAGAAGGCCAGCTTAAAAAGCTGACCTTCTTTCAAAAATATTATTTCTAATTTTTTGTTACGATCTCTCTTCAGATTTCTTTACTACGATTTCTCTTCCTTCAAATTCTGCGTTGTTAAGTTCGCTGATAGCCATAAGACCATCATCTTCATGAGTCATTTCTACGAAACCGTATCCTTTAGATCGGCCAGTGTCTCTGTCCATGATTACTTTAGCAGATACGACTTCGCCATATCCTTCAAAAAGAGCTTTAAGAGATTCTACAGATGTACTGTAATTTAATTTTGCTACAAATAGCTTCATTATAAATATTTAAAAATTAATAAAAACGATAAATCTGAAAAGCAAAATCAACTGTACAATAACAAAAAATATAAGCTAGTCTAAAATATCAGTCACAAAGATACTTCGTCTTTGCTTAGTAAACACGATTTATATTAAAATATGTTACTATATCTAAAATTTATAATCTGGACGATAATGGAACCTTAGACCGAACTGTAACTGGGTATTTGTGGTTTCTGCACTCACAATATCACAGGTTGGACATAAATTAGAATTTAAATCATTTAATAATGTTCCTGAAACCTGAGGGTATATATTAAACATTACAAATGGTGTCAGAGTAGTTTGTTTAGAGATTCCGATGTCTATTCCTCCTCCTACACCGATTTTGAAACTCAGAAAATTATCAGATTCTAAGTCTTGTGAATTAACGTTTAGGTCAGTGACAAAGTAATCTACACCGGGTGATAGTGCAAAAAACAGCCCTTTATTGAGGAATTCTCCATCTTTCCCCCAAGTCGGACAGTTACAATCTCCTTCAAAATCGAGTGGATATATCTGCGTATGAAACTGGAAACCTATACGACTGACACCAATATCATATATATTATCAGGGACTACACCTAGAATCCTATCTTCATTATTTCTTAAAGTATAGGTCACTTCTGGAAGAAATTCAACCCTTCTTTCCTTCAATCTAAACCAGTAATTAAAGCCTAAGGTCAGGTCGCTTCTAAACAATTGGTCATTATTAGGAGCATCCACTATAAACCAATCACTATAATTATTACGATCTAATTTTACCGCTACGCCATATTGAGCTTGACTCATAAAACATCCAGCCATAAATAAAGTCATCAGAAGTATTCTTTTCATAATCATAGTATTAGATAGTCTAACGAAATTAAAATTAATTTTGTTGGATAAATGAAGACGAAGATAAAAAGAGAGAATAAGGTACAGCTGATCACATTGGGCTGTTCCAAGAATCTAGTGGATTCTGAGAATCTAATTACTCAGCTAGAAGCCAATGATTATAAGGTAACGCATGATAAACACGATCCAGAGGCAAATGTCGTAGTGGTCAACACCTGCGGCTTTATAGACCTCGCCAAAGAAGAGTCGGTAAATACCATATTACAATTTGCAGAAGTAAAGAAAAAAGGAGAAATCGATAAACTCTATGTTACCGGTTGTCTCTCAGAAAGATATAAAAACGACCTAGAAAAAGACATCCCTGAGGTAGATGCCTATTTTGGAACTGTGGAGTTGCCGAGTCTCTTGGCTCAGTTTGATGTAGATTATCAGCATGATCTGGTCGGTGATCGATCCATAACTACTCCTGCTCACTACGCCTATCTTAAGATATCTGAGGGCTGCAATCGTACATGCTCGTTCTGTGCCATACCACTTATGAGAGGTAAGCACAAATCTGTTCCTCAAGAGCAGCTCGTAAAGCAAGCAAAGAATTTTGCCAAACATGGCGTAAAAGAACTCATCCTCATCGCTCAGGAGCTTACTTATTACGGTTTGGATATTTATAAAAAGAGAGCTCTTCCAGAATTACTTGATGCTCTATGTGAGGTAGACGGTATAGAATGGATCAGATTGCATTACGCATATCCGAGTAAGTTTCCTTTAGAGATTTTTGAAGTAATGGCTCGCCAGCCAAAACTATGTAACTATCTAGATATCCCTTTGCAACATGCAAACGATGACGTCCTCCATCGCATGAGAAGACAGATCACTCAGAAAGAACAAAGAGCTCTTATCGCTTCCGCAAAAGAAACAGTGCCCAACATAAATCTAAGAACCACCATGCTCGTAGGTTACCCAGGAGAAACAGAGGAAGAGTTTGAAGACATGAAAGCCTTTGTCAAAGAAATGAAGTTTGACAGATTAGGAGTCTTCCAGTATAGCCATGAAGAAGATACCATCGCTCATCAGGTAGAAGACAACATCTCTCCAGAACTTAAAGCAGAAAGAGCAAGTCAGCTCATGGATGTCCAAAGAGAAATCTCCCTAGAAAAAAACCAAAGCAGAATCGGCAACATCTATCGAGTCCTCATAGATCGTAAAGAAGGAGAATTTTATGTAGCACGTACAGAGTATGATTCCCCCGAGGTGGATAATGAGGTTCTTATTAAAGCCGAGGATCATTATTTAAGAATCGGAGATTTTGCAAAGGTGGTTATTACGGATGCTGAGGAGTATGATTTGTATGGGGAGTTGAGTGAGTAGGGTTAAAAATTTAATCTAAAATTCATAAATCAATTGGACTTTAGTTTACAAACCA
>CAZDWO010000001.1:0-127409 GCA_964509175.1 uncultured Saprospiraceae bacterium | reverse complement strand
TATGTCGATACTGAGGTTTACTATTTTTGAATTATCCATAGGTATTTATTTTAGGCACTGATATATCTGTGTAACCCAATTAACAAACTAAAAACTCAAAATGAATTGAGTTAATTTTATAAAATGAAAATTATATCAATAGAATCTTCTTTTGAAAAAGGAGTAATGCCAATTGTGAAAAAAAGTTTTAAGATATTTGGGGCTACCTTATTTACCTTAAGGTTTTTCCATTAAAATCACAAACCCATAAGCGTGAGTAGTGTTTCCGCCTTTAGCCGAAGGCTTAAACTCAACTATTTTCCAACCTTCTCTGGTTAGAGCGTTAATTTCTTCCACCTCCTCCACAATGAATCCATGCTTACTAGGCATATCGTCAAATTTAGGGTGATTCATATGAGTAGTTACAAATACTAATTTCTGCTGCATTCTATTTAGATTTTATCAATGAATATAACGCTTCTATTCCACGTTCTAAGCGTTTCTTACCCTCTTTTGCATTTCGGTAAGATGCTTCATTCTTATAGCCAAACATATCAGCTATATCCTTATTAGTGATTCCTAACTCCTTTTTGATTTGCTTAATGGCAATAGGCTCTTTTTCTATAGCCTTATCTAATTGAGCATTAAAACCACCTTCCAATTTTAAATCGTTAGGATAGTTCTTACGCAGATTTTCTGCTAATGAGTTGTTTGTAGGTGAGTCTTTTTTCGGCATTTGCTAAAGTTATATCAAATCTAGAACCATCAGATAAATCTCTGTTATTAAATCTGTAAGAAAATTCATTAACGTAAGACTCTAGATGCTGATTTGAAATTTGAAAATATGTACCAACTATTGTTCTTTTAAAATGAGACCAGTAGTTTTCGATTGTATTTGTATGTGCGTTACCTCTTACGTATTCTCCTGCTCCGTGATTTACAACCTCTCTCTCAAAAGATTTATCTAAAGCCCCATAAGGTTTAAATGTGTCAGTAAATATTTTTGAACCGCTTGCTACTGTGGTGTTAACTAAAGATTCGATAACCTCTGTATTTACTCTTCTTACTGGCAATGCGAATACTTTACCTTGTCTCTCAATAATTCCTACTACTGGAGTTTTAGTCTTCACAGAACGTCCTTGTGTACCCTTCGTTCTTTTGCTCTTATGCTTGTTCTTCTCTTTCCCACCTACGTAAGTTTCGTCAATCTCAACTTCTCCAAAAAGTGTAGGTCTATCAGTTTTAAATACTTCTCTAATTCTATGAAGAACGAACCATGCAGTTTTTTGTGTGATAGATAAATCTCTAGATAACTGGTGAGAAGAAATACCTCTTTTGTGTGCAGTAAATATGAAGATTGCAATAAACCATTTTCTTAGACTTAATTTAGAATCGTGAAATATTGTGCCTACACGAACACCAAACTGCTTTCTACAACCATAACACTTAAATCTCTTCGTTTTGCCTTTCAGCTCATTTACTCTGTTCGATGCACAGTAGGGACAAGATGGATCGCCATTCCATCTCCATTGGATGAGGTGGTTAACACATTTTTCTTCTGTGTCAAAGTATGAAACAAGGTCAAAAAGGCTATCGAAGTCACGTATTTGTTTTGATTTACACATAGTATCAGTTCGTTTGATACTATTAATATAAGACATATCTTACATTTATGCAAATATTCATAAGATATATCTTACAAACAAGACGCTCCCATTTAGAGTAATCACATATATCAATAAATTAACATCTGAACTATGTTGATGAATTATTAGTTTATTATTCACTATGCTGAGGCATTAAAACTAACATATACTATATTTGAACGTATATATTATAATTGGTTTGGTTTTAGCATATAAAAATAAAAAAGAATTAAGACCGTTAAAAAAATACAAACTCATTAATCATGGATACAATTATAACAATTACAAAGAAAAAAGGTCGTATTCAAATTGAGACGACTAACTTGCCAATAGCTACTAGAGAAGAAAATGGTAAATGGATAATATTTAGCCCTGTTTTTAAGGTGTTAGGGTACTCTTCAGTAAGCGAAGAAGAAGCCTTTGAGGACTTTAAAGACTCATTAAATATTTTCTTTCATATACATACCGAAGATGGAACTCTAGGTAGAGCTTTGCAAAAATTTGGATGGTCTTCTGGTTTTGGAGAAGAGGTTCAGCCAACATATCAAGTCGACACTCCTATCTCTATACCAAGAAGAGAGTCTATTGCATTTCCTATGGCATACGCCTAAATCATTAAACTGAACAATTTGAAAGTTTCTGTAATAAAAGTGAAAAAATTACTCCGAGAAAAAGGGCAAGTTGCAAGACCTCGAATTACAAGAGATAACCTTCAATACTGGAATATAAATGATGTAATAATAAAACTACCCAAAGTAGGAAGAATCGACTATGAACATTTTGAAGCGATAGCGATTGAGCAATTAGATATGTCTTGGTGGGATTTAGATTACTGGATGGGTCAAAATGGAATAAGTTAAAAAAAAAAGGAGTGAAGTAAAATCACTCCTTTTTTTATTTCTACCTTGGGTTACACAAGTATGTCAGTGCCTTAATTGAAATAGACGATAATCCATCAACTATGCTTTGATATCTAAGATCCTCTGAGCTAAATTGGGATGCAGTGGTAGATTGAGCTTTCCGTTCTCTTTAAAAATAAAATATGAATTTAAGTGAATTTATTGATGTTACAGAATGTAAATTAGTTGAAAGTGGAGAGCATTATGTTACATTTATTTCAAAAAAAACAAAGCAGAGATGCGGTGTTTATGTAAAAGATGCTACATCTGAATATGACGCCAAAGAAAAAGCTTTCCTTTGGCTTAAAGAAGAGGTAGCCCGCTAGTAAGGTGGTAAAAATTGCATTACCTCTTGTCACCCGCCAAGACATATTCTAGTTCTGATGCTACAGGATTGAATGGGAGGCAGTAGGCCATCGTTTTTTAAAAGAATTTTTTTGAATGTGTTTTTGGTACCCATTGAAAGCAGTGGGTTTTTTCACGCCACTAATCTATCGAACAATCCATTTACATCATTCCCATACTCATATTTCACCTTCTCTGCCTTGATATCTAAGATCCTCTGAGCTAAATTGGGATGCAGTGGTAGATTGATGATATTGTGGGTCCCAGCTGCAGGAGTATGGATCAAAGCATTGTCTCCAGGATGAATCCCTAAATTCATCATCATCTTGCCATATATCGACATTTTAATCATATAGTAAAACAAATGATTATCGATAATATGATCAAATGGATAATAAAAAGTCCTTTTCTTCTTCTTTATCCCATCAGCCTTATTAATTCCATTCTTATAAAACTGATCGTAAAAGGCCCTTCTGTCCAATTTCTTATCTGTCTTAAAGTCTAAATTTCCAAATACCCATCTTCCAGAATTATACTTTAAAAAAATACAATCTGCCTGCCCCGCTGTTTTTGTTAGTGGATCAATAAGAATACATTCAGGTATGTACACGTTTTGTTTGTAATTCGCTAACACATAAGGAAGAATGTATTTGTTATCGTATTTGTCAGATTTTTTAGGAAGAACAGTCATGTACCTCAATCCATCGATAGGATTGATAGCATAACCTTGCTTTATTGCTTTGTCTTCTTGAGTCTTATGCCACCAGGTACCAAATTCAGACGCTCCGCTCCATTCCTTTTCTAGTCTCTCTATAGCTTCAAAGTATCCATTTGTTTGCACTGAGGACATTTTATTCTCTATCTCTACCACTATTCCCCTGTCGTCCCATACCTTTTTCTTCTTGGACTCTTTAAGCATTTTAGGGAATAGCTCCTTTATAGCACAGTATCGGAGTGTATATTCCGTATCGAAAGGTTTGTGATACTGCCCAGTAATCGATGATACGGACTCCCATTGGTCGCCATTGTCGTCAAAATACCTATGTCCTTCTTCGGTGAAATATACATTGATCATAATATAAGTTTGTTTAGATGCCATAAAGATATATATTTGTGTGCATAAGACAAACAATGATGTTCACGGAAGGACAAGCCAAAAAGTATAAGTTTACCAATGTTCGTAGGTATTTTGCGAAATCGGAGATCAACGATTATTTGGATTCTGTACTTACATTGATGCAGTTTAATTACCCAGTAAAGAAGAGAATGGCTCCTGCTCATAGGTTGTATTTTAGGCAGCTTGTGAAGTTCCAGCAAAAACATGGTAGGATAGATAGTAGAGCGAAATCTAATTCATTTAGAAAGTGGGTAATGGAGAGTGATGATATTACCGATGGTTCTATTCGTACTGCTAAGACTGCTTTAAAGAAGCAGGGGTGGATAGTTACGGAAGGGCCTACTACTTATTATGCAGCTGATAAATTAGTAAAAGATCTTAAGTCGGGGTATTTTGTGATGAGTTGTCAGATAGAGGGAGTGAATATAAATTATGAGCCAGAGAAGAAGAAGGTCTAAGGAGTTCTATACTGAGTTGTTTCGGTTAGAATGGAAAGAGGACCCGATGTACGCATTTGTATTTGAAGATGTGTATGCGATGATAGAGGGAAGGGAAGGGTTTGAGTCGATAGAAGGGCCGAAGGATTTGATGGATATGTGGGAAGATTTTTTTCGGTGCATCAAAAAAAGTATTTGGTGCTATATGTTTCCAGTTATTCATATTCCCAAGTTGCTAATGATAGAGCCATGCTTTAGATTGTTCTATTTGTATAAGTACTTTATGGAGAATAGAATGTGGGGAAAGGAGATAGAGTGGAATGCGATTAAGTTTTTGAGGTTACGAAGAATTGTAAATTATGTTTTCTTAAATAAAAAAATTAAAGATGTCACTAAGGATTACCGATGGCAAAGTGGAATGGTCGGATATGCAGATGCAAGAAAAGAGCGACAAGCTCTACGAGCGGTACAGAACTGCGTTGAGATCCCTTATCAAGGAGGGAACAAATTTCTTGACGGAAAAGGAGAAATCGATCTTGAGCTCATTAAGGATTGGCAAAAAGCAGGCTATATTGACGGTATGCCATTTCCAAAATATGGATCGGAAGGGAACTTTTACGGTCACTGATCCACAAGGAGTAGTGTATCTCGAGAGGCACTATAGGGTTGCTCCATATGCTGTAATTTTAAAAGCAGGGGAAGATTTTGTAGTGAATGGTGTAAAGATGGAAACTGGACAGATAGTAAAAATATCGGAGCAGGGAGCATTGGTAGAAGAGAATCCGTTGTTTTCAAATTGGAATAACAACGAGTATTCTCAGTCTAATGGAGTTAGAGAGGGAACAGAACCGCCGCAATGGTTATTGAATTATTTCAATCTTTTCCCTTCTTGCAAAATAGATCCTACAGTTCAAATGGATATCAAGGATTACTTTACTACCCGAGTGCATTGTGAAGATGAAGTAATTGAATATGCGTTTGAAGATCCCCATGTGTTAGTGATATGATAATTTTATACACCATACTAGCTATTATATTTGTGGGCTATGTTACCGCAGTGATTCTTGCTTCTTACGTCAACTGGACTAAGAAGCAAGATGGTTTTGATGGTAGGCCATGGAATGATATGTTTGATCCGATGGTATGGTTTAGTTTTGCAATTGGGCATATAGTATCTAAAGTGCCAAATCATGTATTTGAGCAGTATGTATTGAGATACTACAATAGTACCTGCAGGAAGTGTATATTGAGTGGAGAGTGTAATTATGAGAATGAAGATGGGGACCTAATCAATAATTGTGGGTGTCCTCCAGATAAGAAAGCAGGAAGCCCATATGAGGAATGCGATGGAATAGATTCTGATGATTTGAGTGGATACAATAAAATCATTTGGAGTAAAGAAGAATATGAGCAACAAGACTGGCTTCCCGTTATTACAGTAGACTTTAAAGAAAATAAAAAATGAGTGATTTTATAAAACCAGAAATATTTGCTGAGGAAAGGGTATCTATAAAGGTTCAGAGGAAATCTGAGAGAAATCTTGTTTCTTTTAAATTTAATTCAGGAGTGAACATCTACGATATTCTTCCTACGCTTATGCATGATGGAGGAGCAGATGCTTTCAATTACTGCCCAGCTTGTCTAAGTGAGCCGATATGGGTAGAAGATAGGCTGCATCTTAGATACAAAGATGATATTGCTGATAGGAAATGGGGGCCAAATACAAAGTCATTATCGAGAACTAAAGAGATACTTATATTCTTCGATGATGGAAAGCCTCAGTACTACAGAGCAAAAAATAACAAGGAAAAGCCGAATAAGAGCAAGGCTCATGTCAAATTGATTCTTGAAGTGGAAATAATGAATAATGTCTAAACAGAAAGACGATATGGGTTTTCTGCTTTTGCAGTTGAGTGGAGAGATGGAATTTAAGCTTACAACTGAGTTGAAGTTTCACCCTACAAGAAGATGGAGATTCGATTGGGCAATTGAAAAATGGAAAGTAGCAATAGAATATGAAGGGATTTATGGGGGAAAGAAAAGTAGACATACTACGGTATCGGGATACACTAAAGATACCGAGAAGTACAATGAAGCCGCCAAGTTGGGGTGGAGAGTATTGAGATATACTGCAAAGAATTTTGGAAACGTATTTGAAGATTTAAAACATTTTAATGAAGAAAATAATAATGCTGGGTAACAAGCTATGCCCTCCGTGTGTAGCAGCTAAGCTTGCTTTTGAGCAGCTACAAGTTCAAGGCAAGGTAAAGCTAGAATATATCTCTACGGAGCAGTACGGACATGAGATGGTTGTTGGAGGTAGGAGTTCTACGGGATTTGTAGAAGCGAAAGGTAAGGCTTATTTGGAGCATCAGTTGGAGCATGGGGAAGAGTTAGATGCTGCGGAAGATACATTTATGAAAACTCATGGATTTGGTATTCCTCAATTTTTTGATGGAGATACTAAAATTCGTATTGTGAAGCCATGGGTTTCTATCATCGATGAAATTGTGAATCCTGACGACGTATAGTTTATCAAACGGAGAGAGGATTAGCAAGTCCGTATTAGACAGAAAAATCTCAGAGGCCAAGAATAGGTATAAAGAGGAGTTTCCAGATAAATATGGGTATATGTTCTGTGAGCGATGTACAAGGAATGATTGTATTCGATTGCAGTTAAGTCATATAATTAGTGTAGATCAGTGTCAGAAGCTAGGAATGAGTGAAATGGCGTATGATTTTGCAAATTTTGAATTACTAGGGCAGAAGTGTCATATGGAAATAGAGAAGTGGAATAATAAGAAGAGAGCAGCTTGGTTTAAAGCGAAGGTATTGAAGATTCCTTTTATAGATTTTATAAGTCAATGGTATTTAGAAAATGAAGTTGCAGTATCCTAAAATATTAAAAGGAGATCATCGAAAAGATTTCTTTGAGCAGAATCCAGAGTACCTATTGTTTCCAGAATTGATAGATAAACTAAAAAAGGATTTTAAAGCTAAGAAGAGAAGAAGTAATGTAATGTGGGCGTTTCATTATAAGCTATGTCCGCTTTCTTTTTTTGAAACTGAGCTTGATGAAGAAGAGATAAAGACTAAGCTTGGGCGGAATCTGATTGGAGATTGGAGTGTTGATGACTGGGAGAAGTTCAAGTATATTGAGGAATGGTATGTGGAGAATGTGTTAATAACCGATGTGCAAAGACATTATGTATTTGCAAAAAGAACTTACAATCGTCAAATGCGAGAAGGCAAGCTAGGGCTTGCAAAAATGAATGTAGAGAAGAGTGTATTGGAGCAGATGAGAATAGAGGCTTATAGTGAAATGAATGAAGCTGCAGAATATTGGAGATTGGCGGGAGATCAGCCAGGGCCTATGCAGAGAACAATAAAAGATTAATACTAAAATATGTTTGGAGAAAAAGCAAATAAAATTAAAGAATCGGCAAAGTCCGTTTTTGGAATATTCGACAATAAGAATGTCATGGATATCAAAGATGCCGTAGATGCCTACTTAACTGAGCAGGGCTGGGAAAAAACAATTACAGGATTGTCTGGAATAGATAAGGATCCAGATTTTTGGACTAAGCCATGCCTAATTGAAAATAACAAAAACACTTTTATTCAAATTCATAGTGCTTTTGATAGCAAAGGAGTGATGACTATGAGTGGTATATATTATAATACTCAGATAAACCCTTTAGGTTTTATCAGGCCTTGCCAGCTTCCTTTAGGATTGTACGCCGGAGAAATGAAACCAGAATATATGCCAGTAAAAGATATGTCGCCAAAAGATCAGAATGGATTGATAGATCATTTTATTGCAGAGGCAAAAAGATGGATTGATATGAACACTTATATATATGAAAGACAAATTTATATATGGGTGGTTCCAGAAGAGTATGCGGATGGAGTCAATCTAATGAAAGACAGATTGAAGAATAAATAAAATCATGGCTTGCAGAAATGTAGGCCATTTTTTTTTGAATGAAGCTAAAAGCACAAATACCAAATCCTAGACTTCCCTTTAAGCTTAATCGCATAGAGGATTTTATCCATGGAGAATACGAAGTTATTGACCCGATTAATAATTGGCAAAAGTATCAGTCGTATTGGAAGAATATAATTGAGCAATCAATATTTGGAGTTTGGGGGGAAGATAGAAATTTTGATACCGGAGAAGGAGGATGGAGATACTGCCCGAAGTACTTGTGGTTCCATATCAATCTTACTTGGATGAAGAAAAAGCTTCCAGGCAGACCTCAGTTTTATGGGCACCCAAATCTTAGAGATATTGATTGGTGGAATTTCTATGGGATAGAAGAGGCTATCGGTTTTTCAGGATTCTCGGGAGATGAATGGTATAGCTGCAATAAGATACTAAAGAAGATCGAGCAAGATATCCCTATTGATGATGTGGATGAAGCCAAAATGGAAATCTTTGAAGCAGACCTTAAGAATCCAAAAGGAGAATGGAAAAGATACATAGGTCCTAAAGAGTATTTATATCAGACTTTTGATAAGCCAATGGGAAGGCCATTGTATCAAAATGAGGCAATGAATGACTTGTATCTAGCAGGTCGTCGTATTGGTAAAACTGAGGGGTATAAGACACCCGCTAAGCATAAGATGGTGTTTAATAATGCCTATGATTTCCAGAGCTTCAGAGCAAAGACTACCAGTGCGAATATCATACTAACTTCTTATGAGGATGATAAAACGAAAGATGTATGGACTAAGATTGCCAAATCTCACGAGATGCTTAGAAAGCTTGCATCTTGGAAATATACGGAAGAAACAAAAGATGGAACTGTAGATAAAGTTATACCAGGGCCATTGTTTCATCCATTTATAGGAGGAGATGATCTAAATGATGTAAAAACCAATAAGGTAAAAGTTGCTGGATTTAGCAAGCGAAAAGTAGGAGCAGGAACACAGATAAAGAGGACTTCTGTATTTGCATCGGTGGCTAAGGCCATTGGTGGGGAGCCAGATTGGTTACATGGTGAGGAGCTCGGTGCTTGGAAAGTTTCTGCCCAGACGTTCCATGAGCTTGCAGATCCAGCGACAAAAAAAGGTGGGGAGAAATTTGGAACTATTGTATACTCACTAACAGGGGGAGAGATCAAGTACTCTAAGCAGGTGATTCCTCTATTTAAGAACCCGAAGATGATAGGGGCGGTAGAATATCCAGATGTTTATACGAGGTCAAATAGTCCTATCTGTAAATTTACTCCTGCTCAGTTTCAATGGGAGGTACTTAGAGATAAGTTTGGAAATATCGATTATGAAAAAGCATGGAACAAAGAGTATTTACTAAGATCAGAAGCATATGATTTAGGTCCTAAGAAATACACTCTTCATATTTCTCAGTTCCCAATGGTCTATACAGATTCCTTCATGCAGGAGTCTAGCGGAATACTTCCAGTGGAAAGAGCATCACAAAGATTGACTATGCTTCAGTCTGATGAAATTAGAGATAGATATAATTCTGCAGGATCTCAGAAGGTTCATGTTGGGCAAATAGATTTTCTCGACAAAGAAAAAAGAATCGTAGCATTCCGGAAAACTCATGATACCCCGATCACTGATGCACAAATGAAGAACACTCTTCATAGAGACGATCATAAAGGGGCGGTGGTAATTTATGAGGCTCCAGCACCAGATGAGAAAACTAAGTATATCGCAGCCTATGATAGTATTGAGCATGCAACAGGAACGTCGCTTTGTGTGGTATGTGTATTCAAGTTTTTCAAAGGGGCAGATGGAAGGGTAGATTTTAATATAGTAGCAGAGCACGTTTATAGGCACTATGGAAACAACTATCGGGATAAGAATGATTTACAGGCTTTGAAATTAGCATTGCTTTATGATTGCCAGTTGGGGCCAGAGACGAATAAGCCAAATATTCTTACGTATGCAGAAAAGAACAACTACTATGATGTATTGGCAGATTGCCCAATGGATATTATAAGAACTATAGTTCCAGGTGCGGCAAAGAAGTATCCAGTAGGAGCGTATATATCTCCAGGAATGATAGATGGCTGTGCAGGATTGGCAGCTGAGGTATCTATGACAGAGGTAGATAGAGAACCAAAAATGGATAAGAAAGGAGAGCATCAGTTATTAGACAGTCAAGGGAAAAAGCTTTGGGATAGCATTTGGATGGTTGATAAAATAGATTCTGAGTACCTATTGAATGATTTCATATTTTGGAAAAAAGGAGGCAACTATGATTATATGTCAGCGTTTTTCGTTATATGTTTATACGTTAAGCAGTACATTTTTGATGGAACTATGATAAAAGATGACTTCGATAGCAATTCGCTGCATTCCGATTTCAATAAGATGTTGGATAGTGTAAGTTATGGAAGTCAAGAAGAAGATCAAAATCACTTTGAATATTAAGCATGAGCAATAGAGGCAAAATACATTCGGGGGCAGATCAGATAGATGTAGGTCTACATAAGGCTTCTTATAGGGAGCGGTATCTTGGTAGAGATAAAGACAAGATCGGTGAGCAGCTGAGTCTCGATAAAATGTCTAAGCTTATTTTTTCAGAGAGAGATAGAGGATATAAAAATAAACTCATAGCTAGGTCGGTGATTGATATGATTCGTAATCAGCATCGTCCTAAAAAAGAGATAGAGAAAGAAAAGAGGAATATGAATCTTCTTTTCGGAAGATGGCCTGGACTAAAGCCTCAAGGACTTGGGCTTACAATGGAAGTTCCAGATAAGCAAGGCGGCACAAAAAGAATATCAATAGGAAGAAATAAAATCAATCACTACCCAATGATTGACAAAGTGGGGCAGCAGGCTATAGCTTCCCTTATGGATCGAAATACAAAAATGGTTTCTAGAGACTACTGTAAGACCTCAGTAGAATATAGGCAGCAGGCTCAAGAGGATTTAATAGTAGAGAGAATATCAGAAGTCTACTTTAAGCCAGCGATAGCACAAGCACAAGCACAGATACAAGGAATACCGCCAGATCAGCAACAGCAAGCATTCTCAGAGCTTATGCAGCAATTAGTCGACCCTCACATACAAAGTATGGTGGATAAGATAGAAGTGCCAACAGAGAAGCTAATGCAGAAGCTCCATGATATTGCAGCAATGAGAACCGATATTGAGTATCAGTACTATAAAGGAGCGAATTATGTAATTGGAACCGGTGCAGAGTTTTACAGAAGGAAATTCACTTTAAATGAAGTTAAGATAGAAAATATACCAACTTTCAATGCAAAGTGGTGCTTATCGGAAGGAAGTGAGTTTGTGGAAGATGGGCTTTGGTTTGGCTACGATCGTTATCTAACACCAGTAGAAATAATTACTAAGTACCATCATGTATTTAAGGGCAAAGACTTTAAGGAGTTGCAGTCTATGATGGTTGATATTCCAAACCATGCTTTTAATAGCGGTGGGGCGGATTATAGCTTAAAGCTTGCCCCAACTACGGGGGAGTTCTCACATAGAGAAGTAATGGTACCTACTACTGCTCCAGGAAACATAGATAGCTTCCTCCAATATACAGGATATCAAGTAGATGAATCTAGAGATGTAATATGGAGTAATGGAGTATTCGATGATTTATCAAAGGCATATACCAATAAAAAGGGAATAAAAGTTTCTTATGCTACATGGAGATGGCTGGCTAAAGCCAAAGAAGTAGAGAGAAAGGTCAGTGATGGTCGAGGTGGATTCAAGATAGTAGTCGAAATGGAAGATGAGCACTATCGATTAAATCGTTCTCGAGGAGATTTAAAAATAAAGGACTCTGCAAGACCAATGACATATGAGGGTTCTTGTATCGGAGATTTCTATTTCGATGTAGGACCAGTTATGAATCAATGGGAAGATGCTACAGACCATACAAATCCAAAGCTTGGAGTATATGGCTGTGTCTACAATACCATGGACGGAGCAATCAAGAACCTAGCGTTTATTGATCCGATGGTACCTTCTCAGTATAGAGTAAATGCTTTAAGTGATGCACTGAATGATCATGTTCAGAATAACTTAGGGAGTGTAATGGTGGTGAATGAGAAGTCTGTAATGGATGCTAAGGGAGGAATGGAAGGATTTTTTAAAATGCTCCATAAGTTCAAGTTCATAATTAATAAGGATAAAGACAATAATTCTATCTACTCAATAGATTTAGGTAGTAATGTAGATGTAAGATCTCATATAGAGCTTATAAATTTCTATAGAAATGAAATACTAGAATACGGGTCGACTAATGCGACTGAGTATTCTGGACCAGGCCAATATGCAACCAACAGAAACATTGATGCTGCTTTAAGTGGGGCAGATAGAAGGAAGTTTAGAATGTTCTTCATGAACAGAAAGACTAGGCAGAGAGTGTCAAATGCTCTTATGTGGGGAGCCTTTTATGCGTATCAGGATAACAATGCACTTAGAGAATGCTACTTGGCGGATGATTTAAACGCACATTACGATTTAAATTTTGACATTATAGCAGGATCTCCAGTAATGATGGAAGTAGAGGGAGATCAGAGGAGTGCAAATAATCTCCAAACCTATGTCCAGTATTTGTTCAATTATCTATCTCAAGGAGGATCGGTAGACCTACTAGGAGACGTATTGGATGCTAGGACAATGGAAGAAGCAAAGGCTATAGCTAGGAAGTATGAAGAGCAGAAGCAGAAGAGAGATGAAGAAACAGCTAATGCCAATAGGCAGGCGGCTTTAGAGCAGAGTCAGCAGCAGCAACAATTAGAGATACAGCTAGCAGACAGAGCAGATGCGAGAGCTCAGTTAAATCATGATTCTAGAATAAAGTCAGCGTATCTGGCGAGTCTAGTTCAGGCTCATGGTGCAGATGTAAATGAGAACGGAAAAGCAGACTTTGTAGAGAAGGGAGATAAGGATAGAGAGGCTAAAATATTGATAGAAAAGATGCGAAATGAGAGTGCTGAGAGGATAGCAGAAATCAAAAAGAATTAAATATTTTTTAAAAACATTATTTTTTTACTAACAAAATACGTTGTATAGATGAAAGACCTATTAGGCGGCAAAATTATCCACGATCCTTCAGAGGATTTTGAAGAAATGGATAGATCCGTCGAAGATACCAAAGATGCCCATTCAGAAGAGGATGGCAAACCAGCAGTTGACAATAAAGAAAGTGATGAAAATGATGATTCTTCAGCAGATGATTCTACTCAAAACACTGATGACTCTGATTCTTCCAGCGAATCAGATGAAAATTCAACTGATTCAGAAGAAACTAATGAAGAATCTACGGACGATGAAGACTCCGGAGAGGAATTTATTATTTCTGATGAGCAAGAAGAAACGATAGTAGCCAGCGTAGGAGCTTCCTTTAACGAGGAGTTCGAGGATAATATCAATCTAGAAGGAGTTACAACTATGGAAGGCCTTCGTGCAAGTATGCGTAGAGCATATGCGGATGAAGTAGCAAGGCCAGGTAGTGATTTGCGAGAAGAGATAAAGCAGGAGATGATGCAAGAAGAGGGTCTTACCAAAGACACTTTATCTTACGCCAAGAGTATGTACTATGGAGTAGATATGAATGAAATCAATAAGCACAAGAAATTAGTCGAGAGCTTAAATGTTGATTTTAGTAAAACTACTCATGATGTAAATCTTGCTTTGCTAGCTAGAGCTAATGAGCTTGATGGAATTTCTCCTGAAAAGTCATTAAAAATGGCGAAAGTGGATGTTGCAGACTTCATGGAAGAAGGAAAAGTAATAGACCAAGTAGGTTATCAGACGTTTTTGGATAAAAACAAAGAGAAGGTGCTCAAGCATTCTCGAAATCAAATCAAATCACTTACAAGTACTTACAACAAGAAGAAAAAAGAAGTTGTAGAATCTGCCCGTAAAGACAGGGAGCAGATAGATATAATTATAAGTTCTGGCAAGGTTGGAGATCGCAAGATTTCTGGAGCTAGAGCAAAGCAGCTGAGAGCAGCTGTTTTAAATAGAACTGAAACTACTGATGATCCGACTGAAAAGCTAACGCTTTTCTCGAAGAGAATGAGGGAAATGAATATGGATGAGTTTTTAAGCTTAGCCTATGATGTAGTTTTCAAAGATTCAGTAGAAGATGAGAAAGAGGATAAGAAAAAGAGGGAAAAGAGAGGGAATTGGAGAAAGAAAATGAATAAGAAGAAAGATCGAGTTCAGTTTCAGGCAGAAAAGAGAGAGAAGGAGTCGGCGAAAGGAGAGTGGGAAGAAGCACACAGAAATTAAAGGAACGGAAGTTCTTAATTGATATATTATAATTTTTAAGATATGAGCTTAAATGGCGTAAAAAGTCCCGGTATTTTAAAGGACTATTTAATCAAAGAGGTAAATCACACGAGTGGATCAGAAATGGGACCTTATGTGAACTATCGAACGATATATGAGGTTTATAAGAATTTTAGTAATGACGAGCATTTGAAGATAATGGCTACGGAGTTGAATCACAGAAGGAATACCTTCATTGATGACTCTACGGACTTTTTCGATATCTTCCAGAAGAGAGTAGTTACTAAAACGACTGATGCAGAATACCTAGTTGTAGATTTGGAGCTTCCAGATCAGAGTGGGGAAGGCATTGAGATTGTTCGTGTAGATTGTCCTGACGATAAGGGGAGAGTAGGACGAGCAAAAACTCCTTTTTGGATGACTGTAAAGAGTCCAAATTTAGGAATGAAAAACCATTATCAGATCGATAGATGCCCAGGGATTACTTTAAGAGTAGTTTCTAGGAAACCTATGCCAGACGGGCGAAGAGGATGGAAATACAAGTTTGTTATTTTCGGAAATCCTAATGATTATATTAAGAAAGATCAATTAAAGAATGCTGAATTAATTCCTGCTGGAGCACCTATTGAAGAAGGGGCAATTACTAGAGGAACTGTACATCTTAGAAACAGGATGGGTAAGGCATTTGCTAGATATAAATTCCCTTTTCATAGACACGCATTTGAGGTTCTTATTAGCGATGAAGCTTGGTTGGCAGGTACTTGTTACGTAGCCAAAATGAAAGATGGTTGCTGTAATGAGAAGAATATGCCGATGCAGAAAATGAGATTCTTAGATTTTGAATCTGAGTTTCACTTTGGAGCGATGGCACAGATGGAGCGAGTAATGCTTACTGGTTCTTCTCCAAGTCCAGGATTTGATGGAGATTTTACAGATCCTACTACACATAGACCAATAAGAAGAGGAGCGGGAGTTTCTTTCCTAGATCTATTGAAAGGTAGTGGAATGGAAGATTACGACTTGAATAACTTTAATATTGATGAGCTTTTAGGGCCTATCACTAGAAAGATTCATAAGTCTAAGAGAACTGCAAAAGAAAAGGGAAGTGTAGTAGTTGACGTAATCACTGGAACAGCAGGATATATTCATGTATTGCTTCCAGAATTAGAAAGAAAAGATCCAGGTTGTACAGGTTGTGACGGCGTGTACATGGATGAAGAAGCTTTTAGTAAATACAAGCAAGGTAAATCGATTGCAGGAAGACAATACACTTCTATCGCATTAGATCCATATGGTAAGGTAAAATTCCATATATCTGATATGTTAGACAGTGGTGTTCTTTCAGGAGGTCAAGAATGGGCAGGATTTCCAATATCTTCTTACTGGATTATCGTAATGGTAGGTCAGGCTACTGGAATGAGAGAAACAAGTTCTGCAGTTCAGATATGGATAAATGATAAGATGGAGCAGAGAGGTGTTCTTGCAGGATCATGGACTCCAGAAGGACCGCTTCTTAAATCTACTCCAGGAAGATGGGGAAGTGCAGGAGCGATCGGAAATAACTATAAGATTATCAATGAAATGATGAGGGCAATATTTACCCCAGATTTTGATGATATCTGCATATTGTTTCCAAATGTACAGAGATCAATAGTTTAAATTAAAATATGGAAAGTACCAAAAAAGGCTCCAGCAAGCCGAAAATTTACCTCTACGAAGTTAACATGGAGGGCAGAAGTCAAGGATTAGGACAGATGCAATATGTTAGGAGAGGTGAGAGAGGAAAGGAAACTGTAGAACAAACAGTTGATAGTCCATTTGCTCCAGGAGCAAAAAGAAAGTTTACGCATAGCGTAGACCCAGAAACAAGAAAAGTCTTGTTTGACAAATCATTTTTTGAAAGAATGAATATTCCTTTATCTCAAGGAATCAGATCTTACGGAGTTACAGATCCAGTAACAAAGAAATTAATCACTGAGGTTGATTTTAATGAGCCTGGAGATAAGTTTTTCGGAAAAGTAAAGTACGCTTTGAAGTATTCAGGCGGAACGCTTAGAGAGGAGAATGTAAAAGACTTAATGACATTGAGTTTTATGCGTCAGGACCCAAGATTTTGGTTTGCTAGCGATGATAGACCGCCAAGTTTGGCAGTTGTAGAGTTTATTGTTAGAGAGGTGGGAACCGAAAGGCCGAATGATAGTGGAGTGAATCAAGTGAAGGGAGCAGCTTTTTATAGAAAGATTTTTAATCTATCTATGGAGAAGAAGCTTTTTATTGCTGATCTACTAGGGCTTTTGATTCCAGAAGATTCAGAGCCAAAGTTTGTGGAAGATGAGATAATTAAAATTATCGTAAGCGATCCAACTAGGACTGTATTTGGGAATGAAAGGATAGCAGATCTTGTGATGAACATGGATGGAATGGGAGATCAGGAGATAGGTTCAATGAAGATTGTAAATACAGCGAGATATGCGAATCTATTTAAAGAAGATGAGCACGATGGAATTTACTACGAAGGAATAGATTTAGGTAATAGTTACAGAGAAGCAGCTACATATATATTAGCGAATCCAGATATAGCTGTAAGTATTGCTGAGAAACTGAAACAATAACTATGAAGGCTGAACAACTGGTCTATAATTTAGATCAAGTGTGTCAAGGTCATTATGGTAACGATACACTCGCAAAGGTGAGTGCATTGAATAGAGCGATCGATTATTTTTTTAATGCGGTTGCTCCGAGAGTTGACAAAGATGGAACTTTCACTAGATGGCTTATGCCACTTAAATGTCTAGATGAAGGTTTGACTAAGAAAAAAAGAGGCAGAGATTTTGTGCTTTATAATTTACCCTTGAAATGGGGTCATACTATAAGGGTGGAGATCGAAGCAGAGAAAGAGGGGTGTAAGGACAAGTTTTTTCAAGTTAGACCAAAGAGGTCCAAGAGTGTAGGTGCCAGTAGAAGTACTAGGTACGGCAAACCGAATTTCTTTTTTGAATATACTTTTTATGAGTATGAGAAAGGAGGATTGCGAATATTTACTGATAATGATTTCAAGATAAAGAAAGCGTATATCAGTTATTTGAGTTGCATACCCTACGTCCATTATGTAGAGGATTCTGAAGTGGGCGGAGAAGTTGGATATATTTATCCAGACGGAACAAAGATTGAGAGTAATGTCGATCTAGTTTTAGGGAAAGGGGCATCAGTACCGTTGCTAGAGATAGCTTCTTTAATGAAGATGAATCTTAGTACTGCTGATTTGCAAAAGGAAGTATATAGAATTTTAAACATAAAAAATATATTGAGATGACACAAGCATCGCATCAACAAATAATAGCTACTTGCGGAGACTACGGGTTTATTGATCCGGGTTTACCTGTCCTTTTGGACGTTCCAGGTGATAGAATCATGTGGGGTGTACGCCCTGGAGAGTCTGTTCTTTGGGATCCAACGACAGGACTGAGTGTAGACGTATCGGCTATTGGTACAGTGCCGGAGCTTAAATTATCGATTGGCGTTGGTAGTCCTGGGGGGATTGCAACAAAGATTTATACTTTAGGAAAAGAAGAG
The DNA here is from genome assembly GCA_964509175.1 of uncultured Saprospiraceae bacterium. Lineage (GTDB taxonomy): Bacteria > Bacteroidota > Bacteroidia > Chitinophagales > Saprospiraceae > JAHDHU01. Next base: position 109,175 of record CAZDWO010000001.1, on the reverse strand, counting down.
TTTGACTTATGTAAAGACAAGCTCGTTGTTAATTATACAACTCCTGTATGTGGACAAGGCCAGCAAGTAGATATCAATCTTGGCTGTGTTAAGTGTGATACAGACTATGAGTTGGATATTTATTTAAGAAACCCATGGTCGAAAAGACTGTTTGGTGGAGATGGAGAGATTCCAATGCACTATAACATTGCTACTAAGTGTGGTGGTGGTTGTGAAGAGGAGTGTGATCCTAAAGTGGAGTGTTTTTCAGTTGCTTGTGATCTTGTTAATAGAATTAATGGATTTAGAGGAACAAAAGAGATTCCAGGAGTTAAAATTCCTGTAGATAATTCAGAGGCTTACTTCCAACCATTCTGGGCAGTAGTAATTCCAGCAGGAAAGAAAGTATGGCATGCTTGTATTTCATTGAAAGATGAAGGTGGCGATTGCTGTGATTCTTGTATGACTGTAGCAGGATTAGAGTCTATGGACTTTGATGTATGTATAGATGGAGATGGAAATACTGAAACTTTAACTGTGGACTTAACAATGCTTCAAACTCCTGATGGTGCAACCACTCATGAGCATATGGCAATGCTACAAAATTTCTTAAATGACTATTTGCACCCGAAAGGAGTTCATGCTCATATCAATAGAGGAATAGGAAAATGTTGTGATTATCTTCTTACAGTTGCAGGATGTATTAATGCTGCTCCAATTGTAGTAGGAGGTGGAGATCCAGTTTTCCAAGGAGAAGATCCATTTAAGTCTAGAAAATGGAAAGAATCTTGTAATACTTGTGGTACTACTGAAGGAGAGGAAACTCCAGGTTGTAAAATAAGATTATTCATGGATTCTATAAATCTACCATGTAACTGTGGGCTTCCTGCAAGTGGATGGGGTGATTTAGAGAATTTTGAAAATAGAATTGTTGATGTTCAGTTCAGAGGAACAGGATGGCACCAACCGTCAGTATGGTGGGAAGAAGTAGTAGAGCAAATTGAGCCAGAAGGTTTTGGTTACGATTATATCTATGATGCTTTAAATTTCCCAAGTGCAGGAGGTGGAGGTAACTTCAATTATCACGGTGGATATTTTTATGGTGATTTCTCTAACTTAACAATGCCAGGATACCAGTTTGGTTCTTTCATGGGAGGAGTTAAGTGTAATGAGACGTATTGCCAAATCGGTATCTGTTGGGAGAAAACAGGACAAGCAGGAAATATAAACGCATTGACATATACGAATCTAGAGTACACTAAGCTATTGATACCTACAGGAGACGTAAATACTCAAGCGGCATACGAGGAAGTATTTGCAGCGTTTGCAGGGCTTAATAAGTGTGATATCAGTGGAGAGAAGTGTTTCCCTGAGCCAGACCCGGAATCTACTTGTGAGAACGGAGAAGCGGCTTGTGCAGATTTAGTAGCAAGTATAATTGCTAATGATGCTGCTAATGGTGGAATGGCAAACCCTCAAACTAGATCATTATCTTCTGCTCCAAAGGCAGCAGCTAAAGGTCAAGTGGCTCCAAATGCAAAAGAGATTAAGAAAGTTCAAGATGCAGCTGATAAGCTAGGAGAGAGAGTGAAGAAACATGAGGAGAGAGTATCAGGGCTTAAGAAAGCATTGAAAGATGAGCCAGACAATAAGACTATTCAGAATCATCTTAAAGATGAGGAGAGCATGGTGTCTAGGCTATCTAAAATGAAAGAAGATAAAGACAAAGTAGTTTCTGCTTTAGTAGGAGCTGGTTCTCCGAGTGGGTCTAAAACTAAGTCGAAGGCTAAAACTAAAAAGAAGCCGGCTGCTAAGAAGTCAGCATCTAAAGTTAAGGCAGCTACTCCTGCACAGAAGAAAGCGGCTCTTACGAAAAGGATTGCATCTCAGAAAGCTACACTTGCCAGAATAAAGAAACAGCTGAAGGGAACGAAAGGTGATAAAAGGAAGGCGATTCAGTCGAATTTCGATCAAGAGAAAATAGCTCTTGGAGTACTGGAAGGTCAGTTGAAATAAAATAAGTAATCGGGAGGCTATTAAATTAGTCTCCCAATTAAAATATAGTTATGGGATTGGTAAAGAATTTTTTCATAGAAGTCCAGAAGTCAGCTAGAGGAAAGACAAGGTTTCATATCCTTGAAATTCTTAGAGGCACAATGAAGTGTAATTGCTTTGGGGTGGATTGCTGTAAAGGTTATATGAGGATACCTACTGTTGACGATTCTACGAAAGTATATATGTGGATAGAAGGAGATGCTCCTGTGTATGGAACATTAGCGGAAGCTGAAGCTGCTTCTGCGGCAGGTAAAGCAGCAAGAGCAGCATGTACATCTTGTGGGTAAGGAGAAATTCTGCATAGTAGATTTAAAGTTATCGATATCTAGAATTACTGAAGATGTATTCAAGATATCCGATGATTCTGTTTTTTCTTTTTCTGAGTTAAAAGGAAACTCGGGAAGTTTTTGTGTAAAGATTAAATCTAAGCACATAAAAGATTTTCATGTAGATATTCCGCTTGGTGGGTCTGTTGTTTGCAGTTCTAAAGAGTTAGGAATACCATGCTTAAGAGATGGAATGTTTTGCTTTGAAGTAGAAAGTTGTGGAAATATTTTTGAAGAAGAATATTTATACGCTGGAAACATACTTTGTTCTATCGAAGAGAATGTAACGAGATTCGAAAATGATGATCACTACATTAAGATGATGAACAAGTGGAAAGTACTTGAAGTCTTAGGCAGAAATGGCATGGTGGAAGGTGCTGAGAGAAAATACAATGAATTATGGCGTCTTTTGCAAGCTTGTGGTATTATGGTTGGCTCCCGATTATGGAGGCCCAGAATCACCTAAGATATTATAGCTACGGTCGTCATGGGTATAATCATAGAAGACACTCAAAGCATTCAAATTGCCATAGGTGTAAGAAGCAAAGATGTGGAAAACCAAACGATGATCAAATACACTTCTTAATAAAGAATATAGACCATTGGATTATATGCCTTTGTGAAAGGGAGATTGCTTATTATAAAGGCGGTTACGATAGAGTAGGATGTAAGGGATGGGAGCCTAAAGATGATTACAAGAAGTTGGATCTCATCTTAAAGTATAAAGATATTCTTGAAAATATGTCTAGGCAAATCAGAAACGGATCTGATTGTTTATGTGGAAAGTACTTTGCGGAGCTAAGAGAGAAAGTAAAGAAAATCCTCTATAAGTTTGAGCCTTTAGTTGCTGAGAAACCTAGACAAATTAGTGAGGAATGGATTCTTAAAAACCCTGGATTAGTGGGAATAAGAAGATGGGAGCTTGCATATTACAATATAGAGCCAAATCTTGTATTTGATGTGATAAAGAATGAGAAGGAGGTAGTGGATCTTGTAGTTGAGATAAATAAGAAATCTGAAGATGTAGGTCTTGATTTAGGGATATACAAACAAGATAAAGAGTTGAGTATCGAAGTGATAAAGAAAGACTCGAAAGTTATAGAAGTTTCGCTTTCCAAAAAGGAGAAGTCGGAATTAAATTTAGAAATAGAAAAATCTAAGGTTGATGTCAAAAAGGCTTAGTTATACAGTGAATATTAAAGACAAGGCTAATGGCCTTGGACTTTCTTGTGCCAGATTTGAAATCAAGATAGATAAGAAGCGTACCAGTCTGGACGTGGAATGTATCAAAGGGGAAAATAGTATTGATGTAAAGGTTCCTGAAAATGGTGGGTGTCTTTATGGCTTTGCTACTTGTTATGATTCAAAAGGAAAAGTTACTTGCATTATCCCTATTAAGGTATGTCCTTGTGACAATAACTCTATGTGCGACAATTCTCAGAATTGTGTACAAACTGGAGGAAATGCAGGGGAGTGTCAAGATAAGTGTAATGCGAAGTCTAAGAAGAATGTTTATAATGAGGAATTGGATTCATGTGGGGAATGTGGGCCAGATACCCCTTGTCCAAAAGGAACTGTATGTACGCCAGTAAAGCAGCCTGACGGAACTATAATCTATGAGTGCATAGGAACGCCACCACCGCCAGTAATTCCTGATTGTGGAGGATTGATATGGAACGGAGAGATGTGTTGTGAGTGCGAGAAGCAAGGAGATTGTGATGGAGAGCATGAGGAATGTGATGGGTGCTACTGTGACTGTAAAGATGGATACCATAGAGATCCAGTTACTAAGGAATGTGTAAAGAATCCAGACTGTGAGTTTGATACAGATTGCGAGGGAGATTGTGAGTTTTGTGATTCAGACAATAAGTGTAAAAAAGACCAAGATCAGTTGTGGGTAGAGGGTGATCCGATACCTAATGGTTATGGAGTAATAAATGGTTGCCTTGTAGAGTGTAATACTTTAGAGTGTGACAAATGTGCATTGGCGGTAGGTTGTGAATGTAATGATGATACTTGTGAGGGAGATGATTGTAATGAAGGTGCTCTTACATTGGTACAGGAGAAGATAGCAGGAACGCCAGGTCAGCCATCGGGCGGAAAGAGAGCATTAAGGGGTTCTGCAGATGTTACAAGTTTAGAATTGGTAGCTATAGAAACTACTCCAGGATCAGGAGGGGTATCAGGATTACCGCATTCTTTTATAAGAAACCAAGAGTTTGCTATTACGATTAATGATCCTGACAATTGCATGGAATCAGGGAATTGGTATTATAGTCCTCAAGCGGGAACGGAGGTAGCTATTTCAGCACCGCCAGTAACAGCTTCTCAGGCGACAGTAACTTTCAAGTTATCAGATGCTCCAATAAACTACAATCAGTTTGGATTCTATGTATTCTTTAGAGATAACAATGGAAGAGAGGCAAGATTTAGAGCGTTGTTTAATCAGGACGATACAGTTCCTAATGGTCAGTCTTTACAGATTGAAGGGAATTGGAATGTAGTTTTAGATAGAGCAAATTCATCAGCTGGGCAACTCGTAGGAGGAACTCCAGATGTGTGTAAGATAAAAGTAATTCCATCGAATTGGAGCTTTACAAGGTTTGTTGGAGCGAATGCTTTGGCAATTACTCCTGCAAATGGAAATACTTTAGATGTAACATTCTCAATAGATCCAAATGATTCTTCATGTTTGATTTATCAGACTCAGGGTTGTGGAATATGGAATGGTACCGCAGAATTAGTTTGTAAAGGACGTAGGGTAACTGTAGAGGTTCCTACGATAGAAATAGATGAGGCACTTTGTTGTGAAGGAGCGGACTGTGGTGGAACAGGAAATGGTTGCGAGGAAGAGGGAAAAGTGATCGATATTAGTGATTATATATTAGCATTCCCTTTATTTGGTTTAGATAACGAGTATTCATTACAAATTCAAGTATCAGAAAACGGTAATATTAATGGAAATGGAGTGTCTCCTGTATCATTTGAAGATTTATGGAATCTAGGAGCGAGTATAAACGATTGTTGGACTCAAGATAGTGAGCAAATCACTGAAGGAGCTTTTGGAGATCATGAGGAATTAAGTCAGATATATTCAGAGGTTTCATTAAATACTCAGTTTCCAGCAGGAATTACAAGTACAGAGATATGCTTTGGTTCAGAGTGTTTTGATTCTAATGGTGTTTCGATTGGTAATTGTAGAAAAATACAAGGATGCAAGACAATAGATATTTGTGATACAGCAAGTATGATTGTTTATGATAAGAATTCTGGAGAGATAATCAATAGTGCTACATATGAAACTCAAGCTAATCAAGTTATAGAGTTTGTGGCGATATATAGTTTCCCTTCTGCTCCAGGTTTGCAGTATATATTCAATCCACCAACAGGAGTTACTGTAACGGGAGGACCTTCTAATTTTGGAAACGGAATTTTATATGCAGGAACAATTACTGCTCAATCAGGAAGTTCAGGGAATTTAGATATAAGTGTGGATTCTATTTGTGAAGTAAATGCGTCTATCATATTTGAATTTGAGTGTCCTGAGATAAAAATGAATATTGTTCAAGAAGCAGGAAGTTGTGGAACAGGATTGATTCAGTATCAACTTGTAAAAGTGACAGATCTTGGAGAGGTAAACGTGAATGATTCTTACGATATATTTAATTCAGATGGAGTGTTAGTAGATACTTCCTCTAATTCAGGGTCGGGGGGAATATCTGATTTAGATTCAGGAACTTATACCTTTAGCTTTACATCTCCTACAAGTGATTGTCCAGGTTCCACTACAGTAGTTCTTGATTTTGGAGAGGAAGTGACTGCAGCGATTACTGGGACGGAAGTTTGTCCAGGAGCGAATGCAAGTTTACAAATAACAGGAACTCCAGGAGCGACTGTAACATATAATGCTGGAGGAACACCAACTACACAAGTATTAGATTCTGCAGGAAATGCTATAGTGAGCATTCCAAATGTAGCAGTCAATACTACTGTTCAGATTACAAATATCGCTTTAGGAGATTGCAATAAGAATGTAGATATTCAAGCAGAGATAACAGTAAAAGAAAGTTTATCAGTAGGTCCTATTCAAGTAGTAGCTCCAGATAACTTATGCCAGGGAGATTCAGTTACATTATTTGTTCCAGGATCAGGAATGGTTTCTGTGAATATTATTTCAGGACCATCAGGAGTTACGATTGGTAATTTTTCGGCAGGAGCAAATCATTTGATCCCAGGATTACCAGTAGGAACATACGTACTAGAAATAGCATCAGTAGATGGAGCATCGGATTGTGATATTGAAATAGTTTCAGGTCAAGCGTCGTTTACGATAGCACCAGCACCATCATATACAGAAAATCTAGATTGTTTTATTCAAGGAGGAGTAATCAATGTAAATGATACATACAATGTAACGGGAGTTTCAAGTGTAACGAATATAAATATTCCAACTGGACTTACAGTAAGCCCTATAGTAAATGGAATGTTTTCTGTTACAGGTACAGTCCCTACAAATACGGCTTTCTATTCATTAGAATTAGTAGCAACAGGAAATTCTTGTGATAACGAACCTATAAATAGAACATTAGATTGCGATTGTGATCCAATTGGAGCACCGGGATTAAGTACATCGATGATTGGATTCTGTGTAGGAGATCCAATAACAAGCGTAATGGTATCCAATAACACAGGGCTTGAGCTTTGTGTGTTAGTGGGAGGATTTATAATTCCTTTAGGAACAGCGGTTAATACACAATATACGCCTCAGGCAGCAGGAGTGCATCAGTTTTATTTAAAAGATGGTGCTTGCGAAAGCGAGTTTGCCACTTTAAATGTAGTAGAGTATCCAGCGATGAATATTCTAACTCAGCAGCCTCAGTATGATGTATGCTTAGGAGAAGATATAACATTGAATTTTGCATTCTCAGGAGGAACGCCGAGTTATACATTTTTATGGACAGGGCCAAATGGTCAGTCAAGCACAGATCAAAATCCAGTAATATCAGGAGCAGTTGCAAATGATGGAGGAACATGGGAGGTTATTGTTACGGATGCAAACGGCTGCACAATTACAGGATCACTGGAAGTTGTGGTAGAGGATTGCACTCCTCCATGTGAGCTTAATGTTACGGTAGATACAACTGATTGCTTTGCAACTCAATTAACTGGAGCCGCAACAGGAGGAGATGGAAATTATACATTTAGTTGGATTAAGAATGGAGATTCAAATAACCCAATAACAGGAGCTACAATAACTGGACTTGTTCCAGAAGAAGCGTGCGATTTAATATTGACTGTCATTGATGGAGAAGGATGTCAAGGTGAAATTTCTTTAACATACACTCCAAAAGTTTGTGAGACATGTAATTTCATATTCCTTGTGGATAATTCAAACAGTGTAAGTTCTTCTGAGTTTGCAGAAATGGAGCAATCTATAATTAATGTATCGAATGCTATAAATTCAGCTTCGCCAGCGTCTACATTTGCTTTAGCTCATTATGCTACATCTCAAGTTCCAGGTGGGCCGTTGAATCATAATTTCTTAATTGAAACTCAGAGCCAAAATGGACCAATAACTGTTGTGACTGAGCAGCCGTTTTCTTTTGGAAATACAGACTATTTACAGCCAGCGATGACTAGCTTAGATAATGCAATTACTAATGGAGACTTTAATTTTGCAGATTCATCATTGCCTTGTAAAGTGATTTTATTTACAGATGCTTTTGGAACTAAGACTTCTTTGATAGCTGATCAGGGTTCTAATAATTCGCCGCTTTCTTACACGGATAATGGAAATGGGGGAAGTGATGCTGTAAATACAAATCATTCTATAATTATAGTTAAGTATCCAGATTCAAATCAAGATGACGCTTTAACTATACCTACTTTAGAGGGAGTGGCAGGAGCAGGAAATGTGTATGAAACAGCATTTAACGAAGATCCAACAGACGATATATTAGATAACTTAAATTGCGATTGCGACTAATGGGAAGAAAAAGTAATTATCCAAACGCTTGCGGAAAATGCAGCAAGCCTACGCATGGACCTAAGAAGTCTCGATGCAATTGCATAAAAGCACCTGATGGGTTTATTCTTTCAGATGCGGGGCCAAAGATAGGGGAGCAAGGATTTATGTTCAATGTGTTTGAAGTAACAGGATGGGATTTGCCAGATGGTTGCTCGGTATGCCTTGGGGATAGCAGCTCGTATTTTACTAATGTATCTATGGATGACGAGGGGAATGTTCTTCTTGATATGAATTCTGTAAATCAGGAAAGTGGATATGTAGAATATCAGATAAAAGAAGATGATGGAGTAAGGAGCTCTACAGGTTGCATAACAATAAATACTTGCCCTAACTGTGATGACCCTAATGACGGGTGTTGTGATCCAGTAACGGGAGATTCGGTAATAATCGATGATTTATACCAAGAGATAAATTGTGGAGACTCAGTGACCTTTGATTTATCGGGATGGGATTTTGATAGCTTATTGCTTACTCAAATGCCTCCGTGTGCTTCATGGGAGGTCATTGGAGATGAGTTGACGGTAAGTTCAGGGTCTTGTGGAGCAGGAACATATATAACGGCTTGTATAGTCGGATTTAAAGGGAAAGCAAAGTGTAAGAGAGAATTACAAATAAAGATATTAGATCTATGTGCTGATGTAGAGGATGAGAATGTAAATTGCAATCCGTGTACAGGGGAGTGGATAACTACTCAAGGTGGTCAAGATACTGCTCCAGCGGGAGATATAAACCCAAGAGGAATTCCATCTACTACAAATTCAAGTCAAAGTCCAGGACTATATACGTATAGTAACTTAATTCCAGTAACAAACAGTCATTTAGTTTCTGCAGTTTCTCAGAATTCAATTACAGGAGCATTGTCATATACGCCAGTAGCTTGCGGAGTAGGTACTGCGAAGTATCAATATACTGCTAGTTTGCCAGATGGAACATCGGATATAGGATTCTTTGAGATATTCGTAAATAATCCTCCTGCAAATTGCATGAAGTGTGAAGATGGGGTAGAGGTTCCAGCGGGAAGTGGTGGAAATATAATTTACTATGATGATGAGCTATTGATGAATGTATCTATCGATGCAGATGGAAACCTAGTATATGATCCTATATGTAGTGATAAATTACCGGCAACTACCACTGTAAAAGCGGAGGTATGGGAATGTGATGAATTAGTGCCTAAAGATTTTGAGATAGAAGTCCCATGTTTTGATGGATGTGCTACTTGCCAGGGTTGTGATTCTTGCGATGGTCAATGTGATGGTTCTTGTGGATCAGGATATACGCAAGATGCTAGTTGTGGAAATGGGTGCGGATGCTTAGTGCCTTGCTCAGATACTCCACCAACTACAGAACCAAGACCTCCTGGAGAAGATGATTGCGACAAGTTAAATTATTATCCGAAGCCAGAGCATGTATGTAAAGGAAGAGAGGTGTTGGCTCATAATGGATGCGGAGATTGCATAACGATTATTGGAATGTATGAGCCAGATTGCCCAAAGCCTGCAAATTTTCCGAAAGGGCAAACTATTTATAATGATTGCGGAGTACCATGTGGAGAAGGAATAGCGGATGTATCAGAAGAGTGCTGTATAACAGAATTGAAAGTGACAACAAATGGTTGTGACGGAAATGACTTATCTATAAGAATTGAAATATTTGCTTTATCGACTGCAAATTTAGAGTATAAGATAAATGGTAGGCCATGGGAAGATGTTACTCATAGGGATTTTCTATATAGCATAGCAGGTCTTGAAGAAGGAGATTTTGTAGCGGTAGAGGTAAGAGACAAGGAAAATCCATCTTGCAATAAGATATCTACTTTCACGGCTTATAGTTGCGATTGTGAAGATCTAGATGTAGAAGTAGTAAGCCAGAATTGTGATGAAGGAGGAAATGGATTAGAAGTGGTGATAAATTTCTCAGGAACGAATATAGAAGGAAGTAAAGATGGTGTGAATTGGGTGCCAGTAAATAGTGGAGACACATGGATATTCGGAGATTCAATAGAAGGATCTACGGTAAGATATTGGTTAAGAGATATTGATAATCCGAATTGTATATTTAGTGATAATATTCTAGTGGAATCAGATTGTTCTGACAAAAATGCTTAATGAAAAAATTCATAGTATTGATTCTGCTACTTTATTCTTGCAGAGGTGAGAATTTACAGCTCAAAGATGCTGTATCGAGTGAGTGTCCAAGTATAGTAAGCTATACAATAACACCTGAGATTTGCCCTCCTGGAGATAATGGAAGCATTGTCGTGAATACAACAGGAGTTCATATTTACGAGTGGGAGACAGGACATACGGGAAGTGTAGTGACGGGATTGAGTTCAGGAGCATATGAGGTAACATTGACAAATTATTCAGGTTGCTTTATGGTTCATTGTTTTAAAGTATTAGAAGAAGGAGATTGTCCGCAGTGCGATCCGATTCAAGTAACTTTTACTGCGGCATGTAATTAAAAATTATGAAAAAGATATTTTTAACATTATCGATGGCTTTATTTTTTACGATGAGTTCTTATGCTCAGACAGATATTACTTGTTGTAGTACGGCAGATGTAACTGCGGCAGGTGGTGTGACATATGCATGGGACGATGGAACTACAACGGCATTAAATGATGATTTGGCAGCAGGAATGCATACTGTAACAGTTACAGATGCATGTGGGCAGACTTCAGTAGGAACATTTACTGTAATAAATTATCCAACACTTACTGTTACGGCAACAGGAGTTGATAATACAGATTGTACAAATCCAAATGGATCAGTTACGGCAACTCCATCGGGAGGAAATGGTCCATATAGTTATTCGTGGACTCCTACTGGGGGAACGGGAGCGACTACGGCTACTTATTCTGATTTAAGTGGAGGTACTTATACTGTAGTAGTTACAGATGATTGTGGAAATACGGCTACAGTAGACGTAACAATAATAGATGATGTACAACCACCAGTAGTGACATTTAATGCGACTTGTAACTAATTGGTTGCTTAATTAAAAATAAAGAGAATGTTTATAAAGACAGGAAAAACGTGGGTTTATAAATCTAGGCCATTCTGCAATCCCAAGGGAATTTCAGAATTGACATATACGGTGGCACTGCCTCCAGGAGTTGTCATAGATTCAGCAAAGACTGATATTGGTCAGGTATTGCCTTTTTCTGGGAATTCTGTTTATAACATAAACATTCCACAAAAAAAGAACGTATGTGTTCTAATAACCTTGAAAATCGAAGATGCTTGTAAAGTAGAGTGTCCGATGAAGGTAATGGGTCAATGGAGTGGAAATGGTTCAGCTTGTACAAAGCAAGAAACTAAATCCTTTATGTGCTTCACTTGCAAGGAAATAAGATCTTGCTTAGGGGAAGTATGCTATACTGCTAGAATACCAAGAATTTTCAAGGACAATGCAGTAGTAGGGCAGAGTATTTTTCCGATAACACCTAGTTCTTCAGAGGCAGTAATTATAAAGGATTCTATAACTGTGTGGATAAATGGAGTAGCTCAATGCGAGGGCGATGATTTTGCTTTCAATAATGGGAATATAGTCACCAGTAAGACTTGGGGAGATCCTGATGATTCTTGCAAGGTGATTATCAAATATTTTGAGGAAGTTAAGGAATGTAGAGATGATGGGTGCAGAGAAGAGATAGTGCCAAGAGTGTGGTATGGCAAGTCTATTTCTCAGAATACGTTCTTTGCTCCACCAACGACTGACCAAGAGCAGATTCCAGATGGATTTATATTCACTGCAAATGGACTAACGCTATGTGAGGGAGATGACTATACATTGACATTGGGAGATGACGGGTTATTGAAGGTGGTCACCAATGTAAATTGGGGTACTGTAGCGGATCCGTGTAAGATATCGATGACTTATTACTCAATTAAAGAGATATGCAAGGAAGATCCTTGTGAATGTGAATAACTATGGAATTATTAAATAAATTTTGGGATAGGCTCAAAGAAGAGTCATTTATAATCATTATTCTCGTTATTGTAGTAGGAGTGCAATTCTTTATTATCAGAGAGATGATTAAGAGCAATTCCTCAAAGACAGAGCAGTTGATTGAGATATTGTCAAAGAAGGATTTGATAAGCGAAGATGAATTTAATTACCAAATAAATAAAGAATGAAATTTTTAGCGTTTTTAAGACCTGGAAGTAAAAAATCAGTTAATTCTTCTGATAATGGCCTTGCATTGAAAGATATTAATACAGGATATCCTAATGTCGATAGATGGTGGGGTCAAGGCAGGCATGTTGTAGATAAGGTGGCTACTGTGTTCTTTATGTTTGGATTGCAGGAAACAATAGGCGTAGATGTGACTCCAGATTCATGGAGTGTATTCATAGGGCTTTCTGAGCAATTTATAAATGCAGCTGCAGTAGCAATTGGATTATTATTGCAAGCTATTGCTCATTCCAGTTCTTGGTTTTCAAAAGATAATTAAAAGATGAAAATGAAAAATATATTTCTATCAATATTATTATTGCTTTTTGCGGCAATTTCTTTTGCTCAGGTAAAGCCTCAGCAGCTTGATCCTTCGGGAGCAAATTGTAATGTGGTAATACTGGCAGGGCCAGATGGTAATTATAATGAATATTGTGTAGATTCAGGCGAGTGTGTGGGCGATGATTATATCATTACTTATGCAGCTATCAAGAGTTCTGCTACATATCCTACATTGACTACTACATTGCCAGGAGCGTGTACAGTAGGAGATGATATATGTACAGACATAGAAACTTGTTTCGATATAAGCGTAGAACCTAATGCAGATGGGTTAGATGAACTTATTATAGTATTCGGTGGAACTACATACACGATAAATGATACAGATACATGGATATCTAGTCAGGTATTTACCAATCAGTATGGATTGGATTCATTGGTGATTTATAATCCAGATGGAACAGTTCAAACAAGTGCAAGCATGAATTGTGCAGATTGTGATTTTACCAATGAGATAGATACATTCACTTTATCGATTACTCAAGATTCATTACTAAATCTTCATTTTGAAGATGGGTCGATATCTACGACTTTGAACTTAAAGCCTACGATAGCGGCTTGTATAGATAGTTTGGCTACATTGACTATAGAAACTTTTGTTTCGGGAAGTGGCTTAGATAGTGTAGTAGTGTACAATCCAGATGGATCAGTTCATGAGACTTTTGTGGATACAGATACTTGGGTGAATAGTGAGGTTTTTACTAACCAATATGGCCTCGATTCATTGGTTATTTACAATCCAGATGGAACGGTGCAGAACAGTGTAGATTTAGCATGTTCTGATTGTGATACGAACAATGAGATAGATACATTTTCTCTAGGCTTAGTCCAGGATACGCTTCTTAATTTATACTATGAAGATGGATCTATTGCTTCTTCGATTAATTTAAAGCCATCGATAGCCGCTTGCATAGATAGTTTAGCAACCATTGTAGTAGATGTATTTCAAACAAGTGGCGATTTAGATAGTGTAATAATTTACAATCCAGATGGAACGACAAATGCTACTTTTGTAGACACAGATACCTGGGTGTCTAGCGAGGTTCTTGTAAATCAATATGGATTAGATAGCGTAATATTTTATAATCCAGATGGAACGGTTCAAAATACTTTTAATGATACAGCTCTTGATTGTGAAGCGGTAGAGAATTGTTTAGATGAAGGGATTTCTATAGTTCAGGAAGTAATCGGAGACACAACTTTTGTTTATTACCAAAATATTTTACACGACGGTACTATTCAGTACGATACTACGTTTGTGGTTTCTGCTTTACCTGACGTTTGCACGTTTGAAACGGTTACTAATACTATCCAATGCCTAGAGTATAAAATACAGACTTGCAGAGATGCGGTAACAGGAGCAGTAACAACTATAGACACGACGGGTTGCAGAAATCTTCCTGAGACTTGGATAGTAAACGCAAACGACGACACAGTAATTAATGAATCGGGTTGCTCAATAAGATTTCAACTTTCAGGTAATGACAATTTTTGTATAGATAAGAATGGAAACGAAAATGAAAAAGTAGGCAGCTATTGTGTAGACTATTTATCTAGTCCTGATTTAGATTCTTTATATACTGTCGATATAGACAAGAGAGGTTGGGTGAGAATAGATTTAGACCCTAACGCTTGTGGGCAGTTAGTGACCTCTAGCTTCAATGTAGTAAAACAATGCGGTGAGGTTTGTGATACAAGTGCAGTTAACTTTTCACATATTCCAGAGCCTATCGGAATCGGTGAAGTAGAGAAAAGTTTTGTGGGTTCTAATCCTAGTAACCCTAGTCAAATAGCTAATGGAGAAAGCGGAGTATTTACAATCCAATATTGTAATACGGGGTTAGGTTCTTTGACGGTTAATGACGGTAGTGCTTTAGACGGTGTTACTGATTCCGTAGACCCTTGTTTCACGATTGATAATACTACAAATTCTATAGGAGATGTAACCGTTTTAGGTCAGTTAGTAGAGTGGGATAATTTCACTTTAGCGGCTGGAGATTGTTCGGTATTTACTATTGAGGTAACTAAGAATTGCGATGATGACTACATACAAAATGCAGTATCGGCAGTATCAGATAATGGAACAGGAGAAGGTTCTAATAGTGATAATGATGTAGTACCTACATTTAATCCACCGACGAGTGATGCATCTATTGTAATTGATGATACAGACGGAAACAGCATAGAATTAAGAGGTGGTATTGCGGAGGCTTGCGATGGAAATGTAGTTATAGATTGTTCAGATGAATTTTTCTATGAGTTAGATTTCTTAGAATGTAAAACTAATACATTGGTAGATGGATTTTCTTTTTCTGTAGACTGTGCGAGTGGTGTACATGATTTTGTTTACACAGGCAGTGGGCTTACTTTAAGTGCAGCAGACCAGACAGCATTAGAGGCAGAGTTTAGTGTTAGTTCGCATCCTTTTGTGGAATATGACAAAGAGGCTTTACATGGAATTTTAACGGCAGCATACCCAACTATTACAGGAGCGGATTGCCCGACATTCGAGCATATAGTAACAGTAAACTTTGAAGATTCAAGCTGCTTAACAAGTAACAGTCCTATGGACACAGTTAAAACTTTTCATTCTACAGAAGGTCATAGACAAGTATTAGATATAGATGAAGATTTGGACGGTAGCATAATAGCTTGTGACCATTTATATGGAATATTTAGGGTTTCAGAAAGTGGATGTACGGATAATGAGCATTGTGGATATAGAAGTTTATTACTTATAGATGCAGATACGAAAACTCCATTGTGGGGAGTAACTAAAACAATCGAAACTGTTAAAGATGAAGTTGTAAATGGACATTATGCACTTTGGGGTAACATAGGATTTACGGGAGTAGGACAAGCATTATCATCTTTAAATGTAATGTCAAAATGGACTCATGCAGGTAACGACCCTTATTGGGATTCGACATTAAATAGATGGGTAGAGGAGTATGATTTGGTAGAATACTTTAATCCTCAGTCAGGATTAAACACAAATACAACAGCAATTATCCCTATAAACGAGTTTGAAATAGACACCTATTTAGGGAAGGTAAATGGTAAAGTTGCTTTTTGGATGTCTGGAAGTTTAGCAGCAGCACAATTATATCATGTTCATTGGGATGGTACTCAATGGGTTATAAATTTAGTTTCTAATCCGACCCTTACATTTTCAGGTGCAATATATCCTGAAGATGGAGATACCTTTTTATCTCCTTATAGAAATTCTGTGGCAGGTACTATAAACGGATTAGAACATGGAGATAATGGAGATTTATTTGCATCTCTAAAATCTCAAAGAACAGCATCGACCACTTCCACTTCTACCAGAGTTTTATGGCAATATAGCGGAGGGGCAAATTTAGCAGACAGAATTAATGGAGCAAATTACACATGGAATATTATTGCAGGAGAAACGGGATGGGGAAATACCGATGGAGTTGGAACGTCAGCACAGTTTAGCAATAACAATTCTACACCATCAGAGGATTTAATTTGGGAAGGGGGAGTATTATATACTGCTGATTATCTAAACAGAACTTATCGAAGTATAACGCCTAACGGTGGTACGAGTGCAGATATTTCTGATAATTGGGATGTAAATACCATTCTAGGAAACGGAGTTAATGGATTTGAGGCAAATGGCACTGGTCTATCGGCTCAATTAGGAGCTTCTGTATATGAAATTTACAGTCATTCACATGGTAACTGGTACATAGGAACGAATACAGGGATATTTAAAGTAAATCCAGCAACTTTAGATGCAAAGCTAATAGAAGGTGGAAAAGTAGGAACAACTGAAACTACAGTAAGTTATTAATGAAATTTCCAATAACATATAATTTCTTAAGGAGGGTAGTATATCTATCATCCTTTAAAAGTCCTCAAGCCTTTTTTGCTTACATAAAGCAGAAAGACAAGAAGGGTGTTATTGATGTACCATTTGAGATAAACCAAACACTAAGAATAGAAAATTGCGAGGTAGATTTTAATGCACCTATAACGGTAAACTCTAGTATAGGAATAATCGTAAAAGGAAGGAATAATAGACTGAGTGGAAAGATAGAATTAAATGGAGGTACAGAAACGTACTCAGGACGTAGAGCAGATACAGGAATCATATTCCAAGACACTAGAGGTTTAAGAGTTCCAGAAATAGAAGTAACAGGATTTAAAGAGTGGGGTGTAGAGATAAACGGAGAGGGCAATTTTAATTCTACTGCTATGACCTTAGAAGGGGTTAAGGCACATTGTTGTGGCACTACTAATCAATGGGCTGGAAATAACAATGTAGGAATAACTTATGGTGGTCTTTGGATACACGGAAATGATGCAGCTAGTATATCAGTTGAGAAAATAGATGTAACACATAGCGGTATAGGTTTCTTTGCAAATAGCACTTATGGGACTTTAGTACATAGATTACAAGCTCAGTATTGCGGAGTAGGAATACAAGTAGGAACTTATCAGAAAGGCAATAGAGGAACTAATGTATTAAGCTATTATTTTGAGGGAAACGATATAGATGTAGACCAACAGTATCAAAACGCAGACGCAAATTTTAATTTAGGCAACGGGAGTACTCCTGTAAATTATAAGGCACAAAATTAACATGGGATTAGGAGGGGACATATTTAGTAGAGAAGTAATACTTCAAGAAACCAATGAGTATCTTGAAAAAATCGGAGTTAAGGTAGGGGATAGACTACCTAAGGCACTACTAGACTTATCTAAATTCATCTGCAAAATAGATGAAGATAAATTCGATGTCACTTGCTTCAATTGTGATTGCGAAGGAGAGGATGGAAAAGTGAATTACGAGAAGGCTATTGAATGCCTAATCAATAATTTAAAGAATATAGATGCTTCAAATATTACATTGAAGTCCGATCAGCTAAAAGGTACAAGTCTTACAAAAAGCTTTTCGGAACACGCGGGAGATCTTTCAGGAAAGGATGCCCCATATACTTTTACAACCTCTGACAAGTCTGCTTCATTTCATTATGATTTAACAGGCCTTGATTTACCAGATTGCTACTCAATCACTAAGGTAAGCGTAGTAGCATATTCTGTAGACGGAAAAGGAGGGAGGACAGTAATAAGAAACACAGATTTAAAGAATGGCAGCATACCAATACCGTTCGATAGATTACCTGCTGTAATACATTTTGAAATATTTGTATTATCTCCAGATGGAAATTTATCATTGATATCTCAAGTTAATCTAACTGATTTGCAGAGCCATAGCGGACGCATTGACTTTGCAGTGAGGGATTTTACCAATAAAAAAGATTTATGTAATAGTGATGGAGGAATAGGGCTTACTGACTTGATTAATATCATATCTAGTAAGATGAAAGTGTTGATGAATACTTTTACTGCATGGACTAGCTTTACGATTCCAGGTTACGAAGGAACGGGGGTTTTTGCATTGATGGGGCAGTTGGCAGCAGATAATCAATATTTATGCAAGAAGGTAGAGGATTTAGAGAATCAAATTAATAGAATGGGTTCACAAAATAATTGCGACTAATGGCTGAAAGTAAAAAGGCGGCGAACAGGCCAGGATATAAAGGAAGATTTGGAAGGTCAGACATAGCTATGTGGATATGCACTACATTTATCTGCTTGTTGAAAGATGCAATGACAGAGGCTTTTTCTACTGCTCTATCAGAATCCGACTTAACAGTTATGGTAGAAGGACCAGTAATGGTACCTAAGTTTGGAATGAGTACAGAAGAGTGGTGCAATGCAGAAGGGCAGCATTGTCAGATAACAAAATGCTTAGAGAAAGACAAGGAAGGCGTGGTGACAATAGAGTATCACGATAGTCTTACGAACACATATTATGATATAGAGGGATTTGCAGCTTTGGGTTATGAGAAATGTGATGATGTGAAAGGGAAGGAGTTTAAAACTAGAAATGAATATTATCTAGTGGCGGACGAAGATGTTCCTTTGGCAAAGAGAGAGTGTATATATATTGATGGGTGGTATGATTATGATGAGCAAGAATGGTGCTATGTACCAGTAGGTGAGATTCCTGCAGAAGATGGAAGTAATTTATTAACAATAAGCGATTATATAATGGCATCAGAAAAATTGGGAGCACTGCCCGTAATTGACAGTGCAATTAAGACCCGAAAGGGAAAGGCTCTTGACGTTTGCGGAGGTGCAGATGGAAGAGAGGTATTATTAGCAGATCTTGAACCTATAACTGCGGCAGAAATTGCTCTCTTAGAGGCAAAGCAGCCAGCGGAAGAGGGTTATGAGTGGGCATTGTTAGGTTTAGAAGTAAATCAGCATCCTGCAAAGAAAGATCTTTACTGTGATTTAGCAGATGAAGAAGGGAAGGTAACTGCAAACACTCAAGCATTTTATGCTGTAGGAACGGATAAGAAACAATATATCACTATTGGAGACAGTAGAGAGAGTATCGTTAAGATTCTTCCAGATGCAGATGCGTGTGGGTGTTTAGGAGACCCTACTTGTCTTTTAGTTGAAGCGGATTTTACAATTCCTTTGACTTTAGAGCCAAACACTGCAGTTGAAATTTGCCCGATTTACGTTTGTGTAAAGACGGAAGGCGATAAGTAATTTTACAATTAAGAAATAGAGATGATTAAAAAGACCTTATTAAGAGTAATATCGATCCTACTTTTGGTAGGGTCTTTTTCTGTTTTACATGGACAGGTTGACTTGGGCGGTTTAGGATCAAGTCAAGAATGGGTACATGGGTACTGTGATACAATTACAGGAGAGCCTATAGTGATTCAGCAGTCAGATTTAATTGACGATTGTTGTTGGAAATATATAGATGGGAAGCTGACGAAAGTTTCAGATGGCCTCGAAGATTGCAATGTAGGGCTTTGCCCACAAGAATTTTCAGCTTGTGTAGAGTGGTCATCTATTGGAGTATTTATAGATAATACACAATGGGGCTGTAGTGGGTCAGGAGAGATAACTTTTTTAAATTTTGACGGAACAACTACTGTGGTTCAGATTACAAATGGTTCTCCAGGAGGTTGTTCTAATCAGATGTTTGATTGGACGGCGGTCTTTAGTGCTGCGTATCCAGATGCTCAGATAGAGCCTAGATGTAATTTACCTAATGGTTGTGGAGGATTATTGCCACCTAGTAGCGATTTTAATCCTGAGTTAATGTACTTTAGGTATGTAAATTGGACATTTTGTGCAAAAGATAAACACTATCCAATACAAGCGACTATTACTGCTCATAGTAGAGCAAGTAAGGTTGGTAAAATAATGGATTTAGAGTTTGACCAAGCTCCATTAAGAGATGGGTATATATGTTACGAGTGTGGTGATGAGCCAACGCTTTATTTTTCAGATGGAACAATCGTTCCAGAAGCAGATAAGCCTATCTGTACATTTGCCTGCGGCAGTGATATTCCTGCACCGGCAGAAAGCCCATGCAATATTTCTATAGAGGAAAGTGGGTGTGATAATATGGGAACTCCAGAAGATCTAACAGATGATGTAACGGAGGTAATAAGAAGATATGTGACTTGCGAGGATGGTACGACTACATTGGAATATTACATTGTAGACCCAAATGATCCTCAGTCATTAATAGACTATACCCTAGTAGGTGGATGGTCAGGATTGTGTGATGGAATAGAGACTCCATTACCAGAAATAGATTGTGAATATACTGCAGTAGTAGAATTATTTACAACACAAAATATAACAGGACAATTAAGAAATAGAGAATGGAATTTAGGTCCTAGACAGACAAATAACCAAACTGTAGCTTTTGCTCAAACTGTATTAGATACATTTAATGAATCGAATGCTACAACAGTAATTGGACCATGGATTAATTTAGGCTTGAATGATACGAGCAATGATAATGCTACAATGGATTTGCAGATTGTAGACGGATATATTGTAGTTACTGAACCTATTGAGGTGAGATGGACAGGAAGATCTTTAGGGTACTTGAAAGTAGAAATAGGAGAATGCTGTGGAGGCTTAGAAACAGTGATAGAAGGAGCGAGTGGTGATGGGACATTAAATCCATCTAGCAGCTATGTTCTTCCAGTAGGATATCATGCTATAAAAATGACTAACCTTGATGATTTTACAAATACATCTAGAACATTGCAATATAGTTTAGATGGGGGGGCTACATGGATAAGTGATAACACTCCGCCAAATATAGAATTATCAGATTTAAAGCCATATGAAGAATGTAAGCTAGTAAAAGAGTGTACCAATAATGGATTTTTTGTTTCTTATACAACTGGAGAAATTATAGATATAGAGTCTTGTTATGATTGCTCTTTGGAGTGTGGAGTTCAAAGTTCGGTGGTGTCTAAAGAAATATTAGGAACCAATGATGTTTGCTTAGAGGATTCTATTGAGCTCTGTTTTTCAGAAGGAGGTACAGATGGAGACAATGGAGGTAATGATCCAAACGGAGGGCCTTGTACACATTATTTTGGAAATTACTTTATAAGAATTAATCAAATAATTTGCTCTACTTCAGAAGAGGCAGATATTGTTTCTGTTACATATACTGATAATTTTGGTGGATCTTCTGTTGTTACAACTCCAGTCAATGATTCTTATGATTCTCAGTTAATTTCATATAGTGGGCAGGTAGATGGATCAGGAGACTGTATTGCTGATTCAGATTTATTGTTAAATATAAAGATAGAGGCTGTTTATAATGGAGAAACTTATTTCTATGATTATGATGTTGCTGTTGATGCTGCCAATTTTTTTGGAGGAGGGGAAGGAGCAATACAAGATGATTTTACTCGAATAGTGAAAGCAAAAGAAGTTTGTTATTTAGATAGTCCAAATGAATATTATTCAAATGGAGAATTAATTACAGGTTTAGATGCCATTGATTGTCCAGAACCTAGAGTTAAATTAGGTTCACCGCAAGAAGTATGTAATAATGGGAAAGCTTATTATAGGTACCATTATTCTGACTGCACTTGGGAGGATGTAGCATACCCAGAAGCAGATGATTGCTGCCCAGTTGTATTCAACCCTAATTGTCAAGCTACGATAGCAGGAGAGGGAGAGATGTGGGTACTTGGAGGATATGGAGAGAAATGGACAAATGATGGATACGATGAATTTGCTTATAATGAGTCAGGTTGTCCTCAGAGTGCAACTAGAGTTTTAACGTATGATGTTGAGGTTTACATTGATGGAATAACTACTACGTCATCTGTTTCAGTAAATGTTCCAACAACGCCAGATAATTTACTAGGACAAATAGTTTCTGGATTAAACCAAGCGGATCCAAATAGTACTTTTTCAGTTTCCGGAACAGGAACTAATGCAAAAATTGTTTGGGCTTATGACGATACTGTAGATAATGGGTTTTTAATAAAGGAGTATTTTGGAGCTAATAAGTGTGATGGAACAGATTGCGGAGTATGGGCTTTCAATGACACAGTATCAGGTGGAGCAGAGGATTGCATTTGTGTAGGAGATGATACAAATTTTCCTTATGGGAATCCTGCAAATGGTCAATGCTCAAATCAATATACAGTTAAAATACCATTGGACTAATGATTAGAATATTAGCTTTTTTCTTTTTTGGTTTTTTTGCTGCTTCATTTAGTGGAGGGGAAGAGAATTTAAGCAAAAGATATAGACCATCGTATAGAGATAAAACTGAGATAAAGAAATATGAAGAAGTAGAGGAACAGGTAAGGTGGTTTGTAGAAGAGTATCAAATGCTTCTAGGGGAAAATGAACAACTGTATTTATTTGGTTCTTGGACGAATGATGGTTGGTGGTTTCAGAGCGATGTAGATATAGGATTTCCTAGAGAAATTACAGAGAGAGATAAAAGGATAGCTGAGTATGTGAGAAAGAAGTTTAAGATTAAAAACAATTTTGAACTTAGAAGAGTGAATCCAGAAGATAGGAATTTAATTAAAGTAGAGATAATTACATTTTAATGAAGAAGATATTAATAGGCTTATTCCTTTTGCTTGGAGTTTCGCTTCAAGCACAAGTTACGTTTGGATGGGAGAAGCCAGAAGAGAAAGATACTGTTGCGGTAAGTTTAATAGCTTGCATTGCGGCTTGTAAGGATGATAAGCCAGTATGGGTTAATAAGTTTTCTGATAATAGCACTACAGTCACAGATGATGATACTGGTGTGGATAACTGGTGTAGTTGTGACGACGATGAAGAGGTAGCTATATTAGAATCTTGCGGAATAGCTAAGCCCACTTTTTTTAATGAACAGCAATTTTCATGGGGATTTGGAATACAAAATGGTTCTACGCCATTGACTCAGTGGCAGTATATAATAGAAAGTGCTACCTACCAAATAGATCCAACTCAAATTACAAATAATTCTGATTTCACTTACAGTGAAGTAGATAATGGAGATGGTACTTATGATTTAATCTTCACTTCTACTGGAGGATTAGCTGCAAATGCAACAGCAGGAAATTATGAGTGGCCTGGAGTAAATTTTGGTACAGACATTAAATCAGCAAATCAAACATTAGGATGCACACAATAAAAAAAATAATATCACTTTTACTGATTGTATTTATCTCATCAGTTGGTCATTCTCAAGCATATAAAACTTGTTGTGGCAACGAAGGGTCTGCTTCGGAAACTTGCGAAAGTATTGCAGAGTTATTTCCATGTCCAGAATGGTCAGACTTTATAAACAGCTTGGTTGAGGTTCCAGAGAATCTAGATAATGACCCAGAAAATGAATGCATCCGAGATGTAAAATATGAAAAAGGAGTTTTAGTAATATCGGAATGTAAAGATTGGGAGATAGAATTAGAGAACAATATTAAAGGCACAAGAGCTCAAGTGTTATCTTTAATTAATACATCAAGTTTAATACCAGGTTGTACATACTCTGTATCAAACTATAGTAGAGGATGTTTAGCGGGTCATGTAGAGTGCATTACATTAGAAGCTGTATCAGAAGGGAAGGTATCGATGGAAGCATATGTGAGTACAGATTTCGATAATGTAGCCTGGGAAGGTAGATATGATATAAATACAAATAGGATTGTAGAATTGCAAGATAATCAAGGAAACCATGTAAGCGGTAGGGTAGGTAATGAAGTAGATAGATTCGCTTGGGGGCAATCAAACGTTTGGGGGAATGAAATTCATTCTGCAGATGTTTACATGGATTGTGAGCCACAGATTAATATAATTGAAAACTCTTGGGTTGCAAATTCATACACAGATTTAAGAGGTGCAAGTGGAGTAGGGCTTTATGAAAATAGTTTTGATTCTTATGGAAGATTGTACTTAAATGGAGCTTCATTAATCGATGTAAGAAGAAATGCGTTTCAATCATTTAGCTACGTTTATTTGCAGGGACAAACAGATATATTGTTCAGGCAAAATACATTTGGAGCCAGCTCTTATGTTAGAAAATTTGGAGGCGGGAAATGGACTATGACCAACTCAGAAGTTCAAAGAGGAGATATAAGGCATTATACAGGAGTATCTTACAATGATAATTTAGATGTTTCATCAGGAGGCAGATTGTATTTAAGGAATGGAGGCAATAATGATATTAGGAACACAAATATAGATGGACTTTCGTTTGTAGATTTGCAGTCAGCAAGTGGATTAACTAGAATATGGAGAGCTACATTTTCAGACTTATCGTATTTGTATGTTCGTGCAGCAGTTACAGGAGGCTTTAGATATTTCTATTCTCATAATCAAACAGGAAGTACATTTGATTATAGGTCAGGAACTTCAAATTTAACTGTATCAAATAATAGTCAATCTTCAAATGGATATGTTAGGTTTGATGGTATCTCAGGAGTCACAAGATTAACAAGTAATCAGTTTGATTCTAGGGGAGAGTTGCGATTGATAAATACAGTCGGATTTGATTTTTATTACAACAGTATTTCAAATTACCCTGCTAGGGTGTACGTGGAAAATTCTACTAATCCAAATATAGATGTGTACTATAATCAGATAAATTCCTATGGGCGAGTTTTAATAGATGACCATGCGAATACATTTAGGTTATTTAGTAATAATATAACTGGAAATTCAGATGTAAATTTTAGAAATAATTCAGGTCCGGTAACCTTTCAGAATAATACTGTTTCTTCAAATTTTCAGCTTAATGTAGATGATTCTAGTGCTACTATAAATATCTCTGAAAACGAATTGAGTAGCAGAGGAGACATAGATCTCAATGCTATAACTGGAACGGCCAGAATATTAAGGAATCATGTATCTAGTTTCCAAAGTAGAATACAAGCGAATGCCACAAGTTCTATATATGTCCTTGCTAGTAATTTCAATTCACAAGGAAGAACTATTGCAAACGGTGGGCAATTAGATGTTAGGTTTTCAGATTTGTCAGGTAGTTCTTTGTATAACACTACAAACGGGACGGCATTAAATAGGCTTTGGTACAGTGATTTACATTCATTAGGAAGAGTAAATGCAACGGGGTCGTATATTTATGCCTCGACAGTTGGAAATAATGCGACACTCAATGCGTTGTCTTTCCAATTTTTAAGGTCTAGATTACATGGTTTAGGAACAAGAACATTAACTGCGAATAATTCAAATAGATATGAATTTATTGGCACTAACGGATTACTATAAAAAATCAATATGAGAATTATAATTATAATTTGTTTTTTATTTACATCTATTTTAGGGAGCAGTCAAAATGTTCTTAAAGAGATAGAGTCATTATCCTCTGAGATAAGTAAACTAGATACAATTACATTTGAGCAGCAGTTAGACTATGACAATAGAATAATGGAGCTGCAGTTTGATAAGATAAATCAACTTTTTGAGGATTTAAGAGATGATCTTTCTAGCAAAAAAATAGCTGAGCCATCTACTGTAGAGGTAGATGGATTAGTAGCACCGTATTATTATACTGACAGCATAGAAGATATAAATGCAATAACTGATGACCATAAGGAAGCTTTGGTCGCATTAGGATTGAGAGTTTCTGGTTCAAATTTAGATCAGATTAAAAGAATAATAAAGGAGTTGACAAGAAGAGGGTTAAGGTAAAGAATTTGGTAATTAGTCTTTCCGTGGACAGCCGATGCTGGTTGGCTGTCCCATTTTTAAAAAGAGATTATGAGGTATATTGGATTATTGGCGATTTTTATATTTCTTGCATGTGGCATGGAGTCACTAAAGGATGCGGAGTTTGAGTGCGGAGCATCACCATACTTGGTTTTAGGCTCTCAGCTGAAGGATAGTTTAGTTATTAAGATTAAGGTTAGTAAGATTATTAAAGACCCTATACAAGAGCTAGATGTTGCTTTGGCGGGAAGAATGATTAATCGTCTTAACAAAGACTTTAATAAACATGGATATTATTTTTATTTAGCGAAAGTCGAAACTTTTTTAAATGAAAGGTTTTATAAAGAGGGGATATCTTCGTATGAAGATCACGTAGATAAGTACCAGGAGAATGGATACTTAAATGTATTTTTCTATGAAAATTCGCATTCAGGATTTAGTGCAGCAGCAAGAAACATTCCTTCTATAGCTTTTGCTACAAAAGAGGGTTATGCAGATACAAGTACTGCTTCTCATGAGATGGGGCATTGCTTAGGATTGTTTCATACGCATACGCAAGGAGGAGATGGTTACAAAAAAGGAGATTTTATATGTGGAACGCCATATGCAGATTTATTTAATGAAGAGCCATTTGGGTACTTAGGTTATGTATCAAGTGATTGTAGATATACAGGGCCGCTTGGGAACTTGCCTCAAGAGGCTCATGATAAGAATATAAGAAATTTAATGAGTTATGGATTAGCAAAATGCAGAAATGAATTAGTAAAAGACCAGATAGATAAAATAAGGTTTACAATTGTAAACTCCCTTAATCATCAAAATGCAGTAAAATGAAAAGTACATTAGTATTCATCCTGTTTTTAAGTATAAATTTTTGTTCAGCTCAACACTTATCCATGAAGGAAGATATCCGAGTTGAAGATTTGCTGGAGACCTATGAAGGTACAGTAAATGAGCAAATAGACCCAGTTCTTTTAAAAGGAGATGTGGTTTCTACAATTCGATCAGATAGTTTTATGTCTAGAGTAGAGAATGTACAGAGCTACATAATTGTCGATTTAGATGGTACGTTGATATGGCCTAGAAGGAATGAATGTAGCGATGGAATAAAAATATATTACCTTGCGAAGCAGTCTTTAGTAGGATCATTGCTTGATTGGTCAGTAGAAATGAATGCAACCCAAAGAGGAAAAGTAAATGAAGTTTTTTCTATCTTTGAAAAATGAAGCATTACTTATATCTACTAGCATTTATTTTATTTTCATGCTCACCACCTCAAGAGCAAATTACATATGAGGTAAATTCAGAGCATGAGGATGCAAGTCCGTTGCTTGATAAATCAACTATTAATCTAACGGCATTTGAAAGCCAGGGGTATTATGCTTTAACAAATGAGCATCTTAGATTAGCAAATTCAAGAAATCTTTACAGTGCTTCTGATGTAGCATTTAAGCAAAAGCAGATAATAGATCAGCTCTCCTCTTTAGGATTGAGTGATGGCCTTGAAATCGATGGGATTTATGGACCTCTTACGCATAGGCTTTGTTTAGAGATAGAGACTTTTGATAAGAATAGCCATTTTTATGATGTAAAATATATTGTAATCCATTCTTTGGGGTCTAGAGATGGCCTTTGCTGGGATGCTGATGATCTGAATAGGAATTGGAGTTTAAGAAATTTTTCAAGACCTGGATATCATGTAGTGATAAATCCTACTCAGGAATGCGGAGTGATATGGCAAGGCTACTGGAATGGTTGTCAAATCTCAGAAACTCAGCGTAGATGGGGTGTTAGAGGTAGAGATGAGGATGGCGTAAGGATAAATAACCATGCTATTCATATTGCTTGGGTAGGTGGTTTTAGCGGAGAAGACACAAGAACAGAGTATCAAAAGAAGATGCTTTACCTGATTTATAACGTTATAAAGATGAGTTGCCCTGATGTAAGGGTGAAAGGACATAATGAAATGCCAGGAGTGGCGAAGTCGTGCCCTAATTTTGATGTTACAAAAGAATTTGGCTAATGACAAATAGAGATTGGATAGACCTGATAATGATTCCTACTGAGGATTATTCTTTGCAGCCACAGGCAGCACAGGCAGCTACTCCAATGCTTATCTATGATTACCTTACCATTGCTAAGAACTCAGTAGTATATCAGCTAGAGGACGCTAAACAGGCGGGAGCTTTAGCAGATATAGATTCCATATGGATTCCATGCGTAAAGCTTAAGAAGCTAGATAAAAACGAATGCCCTTGTAACCCAAGTTCAGGATGCTACTGGTTTAGAACCGTAGATCCGCTCCCAGAGATGCACGGAGACGTTATAGCGGTCGCTACGACAAAGATTGATAAGAAGATACAATATACCGCTTGGGATGACATAGAGGACAATAAGGACTCTTATAGCCCATTGTTTAATACCGCTAAATCATACACATTCCGAAGGAGCATAGATGGCCTTCATTTATATCTCGATTATCCCATAGAGTTTGATTTAGAAAGGGTGGCAGTTCAGGCTAGGTTTAATAATTACGAAGACCTACTCAAATATGCAGATTGTGATGATAGCTTGGATTCAAATAGAATGTGCGATATAATGGATCAAGAATTTGTAGCAAAAGAGCAATACAAGATGCAGATTATTCAATCTGCAATTGCGTTAATAAATGGATTTTTCTCAGTTGGGCGAGTGACTGATTCTATGACTGATGAGGTTGATGGATCTAGAGACTTCGCTAATGTCCAGTAATCCAGTAGAAAAATATCTTGTAGACCATCACAGAATCCCGGGATACAAAAAGCTCACCACTAGACAAACATACGATCATTGGAAAGATCGTAAAGGAAAGGATAAGGATTTATCTAGGAAAGATTATATGCATATAATGAAACTAATCGGGCTTAGAATCCAGTATTATATCTTAAATCATGACTGGTGGTGCAGGTTGCCAAAGAAATTTGGATTCCTTTATATCCGTAAAAAAATCAATTTAAAAAGGCGGGCAACCCATTATGTTTCTCTGTGGAAGACATTTCGTTTAGTCAGATATTACACAACAAAGTTCGATTTACGTTTTATGTATAGAACCGCTGTAGTAACAAAACGGAAAACTAAAAGCAGAAAGGAGCGAGATTTTGGAGCCTGAAAATTAAATTGAGTGGAGCATAAAAAGATGATATCATTAAGGTCTTTATTGGCGACGATAAAGATGGGGATTCCAGAGGATGACAGGATGCACTTTAGCCATCTAGATAGATTCCTTTTGGAGCTCATTAGGAAGTTTGTAGAGAAGAACTTACCTAGAAGATATAATGAGTGTATCGTCAAGCCAGTGGTTATAGAGAATGGAATGGGAATGCTTCCTCATGGAATCGATTGTATTCAAATGATCGTAGGAAGTTGCGATGTAGATTATTGCGAGAAGGAAGGATGGAGAGAAGAAATAGTAGGAATGCTGCACAAGTCAGTTTCTAGGGGTGCTGGATGCAATAAAGGCTGCAATCCAGGTTGTGACCATCAAAAGGAAGGAGAGGTAGTCTATGGTGTTTATACGTCTTGCGAATGTGGAACTCCAGACTGCAATCACCCAGTAGTATTGGCAGCAGAGAAAGCTAATAAGATAATGGGGGTAGGAGGTTCATATATGCTAACAAAGCATACCTATGGAGTGCAGAAGAATATGCACGGTCAATTAATGTCTCCGCATTTTGATCAGTACTTTGCTATGGCACCGACTCAGGCACAATTCTTTGGAGAGCCGAAGCACTTGGAGAATGGTATCGGCCATTTGTGTAAAGGATTGATAGGAGAAGAGTGGGAATACAAGATTAGTAGTGGAAAGATTTCTACGAATTTTAAAAGTGGAAAAGTATTAGTATCTTATACGGGGCGAGTATATGATGAGAAGGGATTGATAATGCTTCCGCAAATAGAAAGTTTTATTGGTGCGATTGAGGACTATGTATTATCGAAAGCATATTTTCATTTGTATAAGGTAACAAAAGCGGCGGTATATAAAGATATTTCAAGAGAGCATAAAGTAGACTATGTAGAAGGAATGAGAATGGCGGAACAAGATATCTATGAGATAGATCCACTAGAACTAGAAAGCGTATTAGATAAATGGAGGAACAAATGGCATTTCAGCAGTAAAGATACTTTTACAAAAGACGGAATGGCGTGGGCAACCATATTAGAAATTGAAGCAAACGATTATTAATGGCTAAGAAAAGGAAAGCAGAAAAACTCGTTAAGAAATTAATGAAGGGAGGTGATCCTCTATTGAATGTTGTGGGCTTAGATTCACCAGAAGGTCCAGTTGCTCCAGTGGAAGATGAATTTCAGGATTTTAAAAGCAATAGTCCGATAAAGGATAGATTCTTAGAGCTATCAGGAGTCAATGAAAGTGATTTTGAAAATTATAGAGAAGCGGTAATTACTCATGAGACTGGAGATTCTGATGATCCATATGGCACAGTACAGAAAGTAACAAGAAAAGGAAAGACAGTTGCGGATGGTCCTGGGAAGGGGGCTTATCAATTTGAGGCACCATCATTAAAGACGGCTGCTAAGAAAGCTTATGATATTACTGGAGATGAGATATATAAAGAAATTGCAGATGGAGAAATAACAGATGCTACTCAGCTATCTCCTGATTTGCAAGATGAATTATTTTTTGCTTCTAATCTAAAAAGAAGATACAATAGAAAAACTGGGGAGTTTACGTATTACACTCCAAAGAAATTTTCTGAGATAGATTATACAGATCCAGACCAAGTTTCTGAGCTTTGGCATAAAGAGCATAACAAAGGAGGTAAGCCAGCTGCATTGAAAAACATGAAGCGAGATACTACGAGATTATTCAATCAGCTTGAATTGAAGCTAGGAGGGAAAGTAAGTGATGCGAAAAAGAAAAAGCGTAAGAAAAAGAAAAGAGGGAAGTATAAGAAGATGATGCCAGGAGGGCCAGTCGGGGACGAACTTGCTAAATTTGGGCTTAGGGTAAGAGAAGAGCTTGATAAATTAAAGAAGAGTAGGGATGATGGCAATGTGGCATTTACAGGAATGTCAGATGATGATTTACTTAAACTCGCAACTGAGCAAGTAAAAGCTTCCGCTAAAGGGCAGATTGCAAATGATAGGGGAAATGCGGGCAATTCTTTTGATGACTCAGAATTTGATCAAAGAGAAGCAGATTTAAACGATGTATTCGATGTGTTAGAAGGTCGTCAAATTACTGATCTTGACGATGTTTTAGATTCGGATGCAGAAGCACTCAGAAATTCTCAAAGGCTAGTAAATAGCTTAAATAGTTTTACAAATATAGGTGGTGCGGTAGGAGCTGCGGTGTCACAAGATATATCCAATAGTGGAGAAGGTGCATTGTCAAGAGGGCTTCAAGGGATTCAGGCTGGAGCTTCTGCTTTTGGAATACCTGGAGCAATAGGAGGAGGAGTATTAGGAGCATTTATTGGTGCGGCGGAAGGAAGGATAGCACAGCAAACAGAAAGGCTTTCAGATTTTACAGATCTTAGATCAGATATATTTTCTACTACATTCAATAATGGCTTAGGTCGAGCAGAAGAAGGGGGAGATGTATCTGAGAAATTAGATGTGCTATTAGAAGATGGAGTATTTGTTCCTATCCAAGCAGAGAAGTATGATGGTCAGAAAGAAACAATGACA
Source organism: uncultured Saprospiraceae bacterium (assembly GCA_964509175.1). Taxonomy (GTDB): domain Bacteria; phylum Bacteroidota; class Bacteroidia; order Chitinophagales; family Saprospiraceae; genus JAHDHU01. The sequence goes on along the minus strand of CAZDWO010000001.1, from coordinate 77,522 downwards.
ACGGGAGATGGCTTTGTTTTTGAAACTCATGCAGAAGAAGCCCATGAAGATATGGACGAGAAGGAGCCTACCGATGTAGTAGACCCAGAAACATTCGTATATACCTCTAGAGAAGAATTAACTCAAAAGGATATTGAATTGATATACAGCCATGGAATCGATCATTATTCAGAGGATGGAAAGTCATACGCTATCTCTATGGAGCGTATGGAAGATTTAGGGCTGAAGGTAGGGATGAAAATTTCTAGGGCTGCAGAAGTGATTGCAGAGGCTTATGATGTAAAGACTGATAATGTAAGAAAAAAGATGGGAGACTTTCTTCGTGATAAAACGGATGCTGCAAATTTAGACAGTAGAATAAAGCCATTGGAGATATTGGCGGCAATAAATGAATCTAAGAAGGGAGTAATAGAAATAGAGGACGTAGGACTAGAGGCAGTAGCGACATATAAGGGAGGAGGAAAGGTAATGGGAATAAAGAGGTCGCTATTTGAAAAGATGGGCGGTGTCAAGATGTTAATGCCAGGAGGAGGAGTAGGGAATCCAGATGATGAGCTTGCACAATTAAAAGCGGAGTCGGAGCGATTGACGACAGAGAGAAGTAGCACTACAGATCAAGCGAGATTAAATGAAATAAATAAAAGGCTTGCGGAAATACAGAAAAGGAGAGTGGTTTTAATAAGAGGGGGAGCAGGGGCGACTCCATCTACTCCACCAGTAACTACTCCGCCAGTAACTACAACGCCAACAAGTCCATCAGCTGCAACTTCTGAGGAAGTGTATTATACAGATGAGCTTCATAAAGGATATGCGAATGCAAGGAAATTATTTTCTAGGGCAGATGTACTTAGAAAGCAAGAGCAGATTGTAGCAGCAGGAAGAGCTATAAAAGATAGTCCATTTACATCGGATGTACCAGATGGATTGTATGGGCCAGTTACTCACAGTAATTGTATAGCTTTAGAATCTTTGAATAAAGACCTGCCTCAGACAGAATTAGATCCTATTGAAAGAACTCCGGTATCTCCGCTTCCAACTGTAAATAAACCAGTGACTCCGAGTGTAGTTCCAGAAGCGGAAGCATCGTTAGGAACGCTTGATCCAGTAAAGCAGCCAGAGAGATTAGATTTATTGGGAGACATTCCAGAATTGAGACAAGATATTTTAGATGATTTCGACAGAAACATTGCGGCAAATGATGATTTCTTTAGGAGGGAAAGTGGTAATTTAGCAGCTTCATTAGTGACTGGGGTGTTAGGAAATGCAATTCAGGATCCAAATGAAGATGCTCCGATATTAAAGCCAGTAATAAGAAGAGAAAATAGTCCTCAGCAAACTCAAGCAGCGATAGATGCAGCTTTAACAAACAATGCAGCTGAGATTGGAGCAATAGGCTCAGGTAGAAGAACTACAGAGCTTGCAGCAGTAGCGAATAAATTAGTGGGAAGTGCGGCAGATGCTTCGGCAGTAGCAGGAACAATATTGCAGAATGATAGGCAAATTAGAGATGCAAATGTGGCGTCGGTAGTTCAGACTGACAATCAGAATATAGCTGCTGAAACGGCGGCTGTAAATCAGGAGAGAACGAACAGGAACATATTGAGAGATGATGCTACTAATAGATTAACAAGTTTTTTCGCTGCAAAAAGGGAGCAGCGAAAGAATCAGTTTGAATTAAATAACGAAGCGAATGTGGCAAAGGAGACTAGATTAATAGATTTAGAATCTAAAAAAAGACAATTAGTGCTTATGGGTTATAAGTTAGATCAAGTTCTTAAATTTAATGAAGAAACTATAGATCAGATATTACAGGCTAGTGGAGTTAAGCTAGGGGAGATTCAAGATAGAGTTGCATAATGGCAGTAAAAACATCAAAACCAGATTTTTCGGTATTTAAGCCGTCTGTTGAGTTTATCGACAAGAACGTGGAATTGCCTATTGCGGAGTTAAAGGATTATAATAAAGCCTTGCTTACAGAATCCTCAAGGAAATTAAAAGATGCTCAGAGTGTATTTGATAGCTTAGGTACTATTGAGAAAGACCTATTTGGATTTACTCATGACAATCCATATCAGAAGTCAGTGATTGATGATTTAAAGAAGAAGTATGGGGTGAGTAGAGAGAATCTAAAAGGGCTTACACTTAATGATTTGAGGAATGCTCCGAGATTAAAGTCCATGGCTACTTCATTAAAGAGTTTAGGAGAAGATCCGATATATGCTAAGATTGTAAAGGACCAAGCGAGAGCGGCAAAATTTAAGGAGAAGATATTTGAGGTAGAAGGGCAGAACAAGCAGTTGGCGGCGAGAATGAAGGCGAAGTATTTGGAGTATTTAAAAGCTACAAAAGGAGATATAGACGATATAAGTTCAAGTACATTTTCAAGTAGTGACATATTAAATCCTTCTGAGTTTGAAATAAAAGATATTGACAAGTATTGGGATGAGCAGTTTGCAGATTTAGAAAAGGAATTTGACATAGAGGTAAATGATGAAGGGGATGGGATATTAAGCATTAGAACAAAAGAGGGATTCAAGTTATCAGAAGATCAGGTGAAGGATAAGATGAGAGAAGATGCTTTAAGGAGAGCAAAGAACGACCCTGCTTTTAGACATAACCTAGAGGCATTTGTGGGATTAAACACAGGAGACACAAGTTTTGACATAGAAAGCCCAGAGGGAAGAGAATTAATAGATAAGTGGGTATTAGGTAATTACAAGAAAGTATTGAAAGAGCAGAAGCCTCAGATTAGAAATAAGCCAAGGCCACCGTCTGGTGGTAGTAGAAGTAGAGGAAAAGCACCTACTGATGTTCAGCAAGAAGTGAATAGGTTGGCTACTGCATTTGAAGATGCAAACATTGGATTGTCTCCTGCTAATTTATCTCAATTAAGGACTGCTGTAAAGAAAGGGATTAAGGATTATACGGTGAGAGGTCAGGATTTGGTTGTGAGTTATGGAACAGATGGAGATGAAGAGATTGTAGTTCCTATTGGAAGTGGAGATCCTGCGAAAATAATATCAGGAGCTACAGTAAACAGAGATGCTAATGATCCTGCCAGTGGATTAGGTGGAGAAGAGATTAGGGCTGATATTTCAGACAACAATCTTAGTAATGTAAAAGAGCATACAAGAGGAAGTAAGAATACCATGAGGATAAAGGGGGGGCGAGGTAGTGCAGAGGAGGACAATATCTACGAATACCTTAGAAGTCTTTTCCCTGAAATTGAGGGTAATGGGAATGAACCATTTAGGATCAAAGATATGGATCAATATGATGGTGTTGAATGGGATGGAGATTATATATATATAGACATGGAGGAGTACTTAAAACGGAGAGGAGGAGGCTCTTCAACTCCTCCTGCTTCAACTCCTGCCATTGATCCAAACGCTGTTAATCCTGGCGATTCTTTATTCCCTGCATAAAATAGAAATACATGAATGAATCTTTAGAACAGATATATCAAGAGCTTTTAAAAACAGGGTTTATATCGGATAGTGTAAGCCCTGAAGCTTTTACTAAGAATATTGGAAATGAGGCTACAGCGAGAGGTGTTCATCAGCATTTGCAGTCAACAGGATTTATTAGTGAGGAAATTGATGATGCTAGATTTTTAAAAAATATCAATAATTTTTTAGGCAATGGTTCAACAGATGAGATTCAGCAACCAACCCAAGTAGAACCAGTAGCAAGAGAAGATAGGCAATTTGAGGAAATTGATGAAAATAACGAAGTAGTTAGTCAGTCGACGGAAGAGAGCCAGATTGTTGAATTTACTCCAGATAATATTTTTGTTGATGATAGGGAGGATTTTATTGAAGAAAAAGAAGAAAGAGTAAACCTTTTAAAACCAATAGGAGATATTGGTAGATTTTTTAGTCCTCAAGAGAAGAAGGCAGATGAAGATGGCAGAGTTAAGAATACTAAAGGAGGAAGTAAGATAATTGAGACTATTGATAATTTCAAAGGGGTTAATATTTCTGATGCTGGGAAAGAAAATGAAGTTGGATTAGTTAAAATACTCCCTGATTTTATAGAGGATTCATTGCATGATCTTTCTGAGCTTGCTACAAACAATGTAATTACAAGAAAATTTCTTCCAGAGTTTGCTGAAAAACAACAAAAGTTTTTAGATGAAGTAGCTAAAAAAAGAACAAAGCATTTTAATGATGCGATACAAAAAGAGTTAGACGAAAAAGTGAATCCTTTATTGGATTCTAATACATTGCCAGTTGTTCCTTTTGACAAGATGTTTAATGAGTTGAAGGGGAAAGTTCAAGAAAGAGAGCTTGGGGAAGGGAGGTCTCAAGCCAATGACAATAAGCAAGCTGCTGCTGATTTCGATCAATACAGTAAGAATTACTTGGAACTCATGGATCATCAGATGCAGAGAAGGAAAGAAAAGATTACAGACCCAACTGAGAAGAATTTAGCAGATTTGGATTATGCGGAATCTCATGGACAATTGACAGCTGAGCAAATTGAGATTAGAGAGCAGCTAGAGGAGTTGGTGCTTCAAAGGAATCCATCTAAAGAACTTATTGATGCACTAGAGATAAATGAAAATTTTGTTTCACAAAAAAGAGAATTTGAAATAGATTTCGATAAGGATGAGTTTATAAAGAAAGCTAATAAAGGACTAGGAGATAGCATCGGTGATACATCATTTTTAGAAAGAGCTTTTGATTTAGCGGAAGATGCTGGGATTGAAGAGCCATCTAAAGCGGAGTTAGATATTTATATACAACAAGCTATACAGGAGACTAAGGAAGATCAAGATTTATTTGGCACAGAAATAAGTATTTCTGGAGTAGATGATCAAAGTGCTGTAAAAGGATTTATCCAGTCAATATTAAATGGTATAGTTGATTTTGGTGATTTCTTTGCAGAAGAAATAGGTTTCACAGGCTTAGGAAATAAAACTACAGATATTGAGAACTCAAATCTAACAGTAGGGGATATAGGGAAAGGAGAGATAAAGAATTTTGTGAAAGGTCAAAGAACTTTCAATATTTTAGAAAAAGCTAGAAAGTTAAAGTCTTCAACTAATAGATCGAGTGTATCCCAAAGAGGATTTGATAATTACAATCTTATTATGCCTAATGGCGTAAAGGCAGTATTGAGCAGGGATAGAAAAACAATAAAGAACTTTATTGACGACAATGGTAATATAATTCCAGATACAAATTTAACTTCTGCTCACAATAGAGTTAAGTTGAATTTTGAAAAAAATCCAGATAAGTTTGAAGGAAATATTGACTTTGATTTTAATTGGCTTAAAGGTGCTTTTACTATACCTCAGACTTTAATTGAAATTGGTCCAGACATCTTGCTTAGTGGAGGGAACAAAACGACAATGTCTTTGATATTTGGGACAAGAAGAACAGGACAGGGTTACATTGAAAATAGGGCTGAAAACGGAGATAAAGGAGCATTGACAAACGCTTTGATTGATGCATGGGTAGAAGCAGCTTTCATAAGTATAGGTGGTGCGGAAGCTAGATTAGGGAAAGCGGCAACAGGTAATTTGAAAAACAGTTTAATTGTAAGTAAAGAAGCTGTTAAAAAGGGGGTTAAAGAAGGAGCTATTGATTTAGCTAATTTTTCAGCTAGAAGAGAGATACTTAAAAGAATCCCAAAAGGTGTATTGAGGTTAGGAAAAGATGTGGGAGGAGAAATAGTGGAGGAAGTAGCTACTTTACTAGGAACGGAGACATTAAAAGAACTTGTAAATGGAGATGGTAAGATAGAGGGGGCGAATTTAGCTGAAACTATGTATGGTGCAGCTTTTGGAGGTGCTGGATTTGCTCCACTTTCAGGCCCACCAACTACACTTTCTGGAATAAAAAGTGATTTCGGAAAACTTCTTTTGACAAATGCAGCTCAACCTGATGGTGCAGTGGAGAAAATCTTGGATGATATTGCGGAAGCTGAGCCAAAAATGAAAGAGGAGATTGAAAGGAAGAAAGCGATGCTTATTTCCGTAAGAAACTCAAATAAGATTATAGATGATTTTTTATCAATAAATAAGAAAGATCTTTCTAAGTATAATAGAGATTATATAAATGAATTAATTGTTAGAGATGCTACATCTAACAAAGAAAGTTCTATAGAAACTATACTTAAAGAAGTCGCAAATAGAGCCACCGACCAAGTAGGAGAACCTACAGCAGCAACCACCCCAACCATTCCTACAGTAGAAGGAGCGAAATTCCAAAAAGATGATGGAACAGAGGTAGTAGTAGAATCTAGAAATGTAGATGAAAAGTCAGGTGAGGTAACGGTAACAAGAACAGAAACAAACCCAGACGGAGAAACAAAAACTACGACTGTACCAGTAGATCAGCACATTGCAGATAGTACTCCTGGCGAGGAAAGAGAAATAGAGCAGGAGGCAGCAAAAATACTAGGGGTAAAACCAAGGTCAAGGAAATTGGTATTTGATGCAGATGGGAATAAAGTAGTAGATGAGGTAACAACGGAAACTAATGAAGTAGGAGAAGAGATATTAGAAGATGTCAATGAAGGTGAAGAAACAGATGATACAAGTGCAGATGGAATCGCTACCGGTGTACAAAATCAGGGGGAGCAAAGTAGCAATGTTGGTGAAAGCGTTGCTACTCCTTCTAGAACTATTGAGACAGTAAATTCAGAGATAGAAAGACAAAATACTTTATTAGAAGGTTTTAGTAATTTAAGAACTAGAGCAGATATTGGTGTACCAGAGGGAGAGTTAAGTAAAGATAATCAGGTTTTAGAAAATGAGGCGAAAGATAGACTTCAAAGATTAGAGGCAGAGAAACTAAGTTTAGAGTCCCAAACAGCTATCCCTACCCCACCAAATCCACAATCCTTCACAGACGCAAGAATCGCTGACAGAAGGGGAGCTGATGATTTAACAGATGCAGAGACTCAGGCTTTATCTTTAGAGGATGGAAGTCAAGAGCAGAGAAATGCTTTTACCGATGCACAGATAGAAAGAAGAAGGGGGGCAGAAGATTTGACTGCAGAAGAGACTAATTTCTATGAAGGACTAGAAGGTCAGCCTACTCAAGAACAAAGAGATGCTTTTACAAACATTCAGATAGCAAAATCTCAACCTGCAGTGCAATCAGTGGGTCAATCTCCTGCAAGAAGAGCAGAGCAGATTTATGTGGACTATGGAGTGGATTTAGCACCAGAAGGAGATGGGATAATAGTGGATAATAATCCTTTGACTAATTTCAGAACAGAAGGAGATAAAGTAATACTAGATGATGCGGAGGGGAACGAAGTGGTTTTTGAAGGAGAGAGAGCTGCGGCAATTAAAGAAATAAGAAATTTAAAAGAATACAATGAAGAATCTTTTGAAAGCTTTGCCAGAGCAGAGCCCGATGTTATCGAAACTCTTGAATCTGCCAACGGACAAGCGGAGGGAAATACTGCAGCGGTACAACCAGTGGAAGGGGCAGAAGCGAACCAAGCCACAAACGAAACAGACCAACCCAGTAGAGGAAGTACTGCCACAACTGGATCAGGAAGTAGACCAAGCTTTACAGTCACCCAAAATCAAGGCGGAACCAGTACTGGAATCGTCAGACCAGCCGAATCAGCTAACCAAGAAGGGGCAGGCGGCACTCAAGGCCAGACAGGAAGCAGAGGGAGTGGTATCAGAGGTGTCAGACCAAATATTGGCGGAGTCCCAGGACTCTGGCCCGTTGGAAACCCAGAATTCGAGTACGTCAAAAGCAGAGTTCGGGGGAGAGGCTTTGAGTGGAGAAGAATCGATACCAAAAAGCCCGTTACCAGAGCCGTCGCAGACAGAATTGGACGAGAGATAGCAGAGGCGAAGAGGCCTGATGGATGGAAAGAGCTATTCCCTAGACCAGAGCAAGTAGAAACGGATAGAGGGGCAAGTTTTATATTGAATCTATACGAAGATCCTGCAAAGATAAATCCTGACAAACCAAGAAAGGGATTGTCGAAAGAAGGGAAGAAATTATTGAAGAATAATCCAGAGCTATTCGATACGCTATCGAATGTACTTCCAGCATTATTGAATGCAGATATAGCAATTAAGATTCATAATACAAGAAGTGAGTTTGATGCGGAGGTGGGGAATGCTTCGTTAAAGGCTACTGAGGAAAGCAATGTATCGAGAAGTATAGCAGGGGAAAGAGGATTAAGAAATTCAAATACTCCACAGGCTAGGGCTGCAATGGACGCATTAAGCACTGCGGTAGATATGGAGAAGCAATTGGGGCTTCCTGATAAATACTGGGAGACTGCGAGGCCACCTAGTCTTGCAGATCGTGGAGAGATACAAAATCCAGTATTTGAAAATATAAAGAAGATAAGAGTTGTTACTGGATGGGAAAGAGGAGGAGATGGAAAATGGAGATATGAGACTAGGCCAGGAAGATTAAGAAATAGATTTGTTAGATTTTTCTTAACTAGAATTGGAAAGAATAAACTATCTGATTTCTATGTGAATGACGAGTTGTTTGAATTGTATCCAGAGTTGAAGGATCTTGAGTTGGAGATAGGGGCAAGAGAGGGAATTGATGCAGCAAATGGGTCTTTTAATGGAAGTAGTATATTTATAAACACTAGGCAGTTTAAGGATTTAGTTTTTGATGATGTAAATGGAAATTCTACTGTAGTCACCGAAAGAAGATTTAGTCTTGAAATGCTTTCAACTTTAGAACATGAGATACAGCACGCGGTTCAAAGATTAGAGGCTTTTGCTGAGGGAGGAAGCGTTGCGATTGCTATAATGAATGAAGACATTAGGATAGAAAATGAATTGATTGGAGATAAACTTAAAGCTTTAGATAAAAAAAGAGATATTATTGGTAAAAAGCAGCGAGAACTATGGCGTAATGCTGGGATGGTTTTCCCTGATTTCAAGGACCCTCAATTATCCGCTAAGTTACAGGAGTTTGAGAGAAAAAGAAAAAGTATTGCATTAGAAGAAACGCCTTTAATCAATGAAGTTTCTTCTATTTATGCTCAAAAGCAAGACTTAAGGAATTCTGTTAGAGCTGAGATTACGGAAAGATTAAAGGGGTTTGATGGATTTGAGACATACAGGAAAATACTCGGTGAAGTAGAAGCAAGAAATGTTCAGGCTAGACTTAATTTTACCGATGAGCAAAGAAGAAATACCACTCTTCTTGAGACGGAAGATATAGAGAGAGAGAGTCAGTCATTTGTAGGATTTGGAAGCGGTGATTTGAATATTAGTCAAAATTCTGAAAGCAATGTATCTCAGAGCAGAGCAGAGCAGAGTCTAGAATTTGACGCCAATGATGGCACTATAACATTAGAGGAAGCAATTCAAAGAAACAATGGCAATCCTATGTCTCAGACTCCTGATGGCAAGGAATCTAAATTATATAAAGACATACTAGCCTTACCTGAAATAGATGGTGATACCGCAAAAGCAGATCAGTTTAAATCACAGGTTTATAATGATAATTTCTTAAGATGGTTTGGGGATTGGTTGAGTGGTGATAAAAGCAATGTATCGAAGGTGGTAGATGGAAAAAGGGAGCCATTATTGGTTTATCATGGAACTAACAAGAATTTTGATACATTTTCAAAAGAATTTACAGGAAGGTCTTCGGGCAATAATGGCTGGTTTGGAGAGGGTTTTTATTTTGCTCCTGACAGAATCGTAGCAAGAGGGTACGCCCATAATGCTGCGACTGGCTTAAACAGCTTAAATATCTCAGATTCAGATTTGAACTTGTATAAAGAGTGGGCTTTTGGTATTAAAAAAGAAGGGTTTGATTATTTACCAATAGTAGAGAAGGTTCAGGATTTAAGGAAAGAGGCTAAAAAAAGAGTTGTATCAGCTTTTTTAAATTTAAGAAAGCCGCAATATGCAAATATAGAAGATGGTGTTATAGACGGAGGATTTGATGTGAACCCAGATTCAAATGGAACGATAGTAAATGGAATATTAAACAATAATGGAGATTCAGGAATCTATGAGATAAAAGTAGATGACTCCAACCAAATAAAATCCGTATTCAACAATGGTCAATTCAGCCAAACTGATTCTAACATATCTCAATCCCGTGGACCATCTAACGTCTCCCGAAACATTGGCGACACTCTAGGAGAGCAAGATGCCCGAAGGTTCTCAGGTGCGAAATATAAGGATGGCGTAATTCATTTAGATGCCAACAATTTATCTCAAGAAGATTTAATCCAAGCGGTAATAAGTGGGTTAGCAGACAAAGGGCAATTCCGTCAGGCTCTAATAAAGGAGATGAAGGGAATGCCTTCTCTATATAATAAGTTTGGAGACTTACTAGAGAAATTTGATGTTCCAGAAGATAAGTTTGAGGACTTAGGGAATTTGGAGTTCTCGGATGCAGATCAAGGAAATACATTAACTGTTCCGGCGGCGGCAAAGGAAATTTATGATGAAGCCACAAAGTTAAGAGGAAGAAACTCTGTATGGGTACTAGAAAACAACGAGAGAACCCAAATACCATATACTTATATGCTTGCTACTGTAGATGCAGTGCAGGCTAGTCACGACAATCAACTTACTGACAATCCAAATTTCCCATTCTACATAGACGATCAGGGGAAAAGAAAAACTGGAAACTCAAAAGATTATAGTACTGATGGTACCGCTTCTACATTAATGAGTAATGCTGCAAAATCTGTAGATCAAGGAGCATTGCAGAATCTCCCTTTCTTTACGAAAGAAGGAGTGCAGGCGTCAGGAAACAGTAGAAATATAATCGTCCAGAAAGCCCACCTTACAAGATTTAATAATGGATATGTAAAACAAGGAGCTGCCTATACTCCATTGACTTTATCAAGAGAAGGAGAATTACTGGGAATTGATGAGCGAGATCCAATGAAAACTTATCTAGAAGCTGTTGTGAGAGATAGTTCAAGATGGGGAATGGATAAGGAAACAATCCTTGAATATTTCAATGAAGTACAGAGAGATGGAAAGACTCCATTTTTGGGTGGAGAGATTCAATCTAATTTTATATACAATGTAGGAAGCTTCCATGAGTTTAATAAGGCAGCATCTAAAGCAGAAAATAGAAACGATCGATTAAGAATCATTCGAGATAAAGTGAAGGGAGATACTACCCTTGCTCAGAATCTAGCAAATATGCTTTCCAATTTTTCAGATATAGGATCTGCTATAAAAGGGAAGGTAGGTAACTCTACATTTGCAGAGTTATTTATAAATCAGATTACCAATGTAGTAGAGGTAATCGAGAGAAATCAAAAGGATGATTTTGTGGCTCCTGATGATGCGGATGATGGGGCGTTGAGATTGACAGCAAAAGGTCTTGATGTATTGAAGGTGGTGATGCTGAATAATATATTAGATAAGGATATTGTATTCTTAAATTCACAGCCTAAAATGGGTCCGATATTAGCAAAGCTAGTGGCAGCGTCTCCATTTTTATTGCAAGATAAGGTATCGGGGAAGGGAATAAATCCAGAGCTAAACCAAGCAATCGATTTATTAAGAGACTACCATGTTAGAAAGCAAAAAGAAGGCTCTAGTTATACTATTTCGCAGTTCTTTGTAGATCAGGGAGTGAGTACAGGAGATAAAGCATCTGTACAAGGAGGATTATTTGGAGCGAGCATAGAGGGAGTGGACTATTCCTGGAATACTATGCTAATGGCATTCTTATTAGAGAGAAATTCAAAGCTATTTAGAGGAGTAGCAAAAGCGGTATCGGAAGGAAGAGAGACAAAAAAAGAAATACTAGATGAAGTATCTCACAATATCATAGATAGCTTAAATGAAAAAGGAGGAGATAGATCAGTGCTAGATGCGAATACAATAGAGAGAATCTTCGTAGGTGGCTTATCAGTAAGAGAGGCGGTTTCTGAGAATAATGGTCAGCCAATGAGAAATCAAGCTGACGGAACACCTAGCCAACTATGGCAAGATATCAGAACAGAGCTTGGCAACGAAGGAGTGGCATTTAATGATAGAGTGGCAGATAGAATAAAAGCTCGAATCTATACGCAGAGCTATAGGAATGGAAATCCATGGACTACGGAGCCAACTTTAGATGAAGCAAGGGATCAACTATATAGAAGTTCGTATGTAGATGATATTAAAGCAGGAGATGAAAGCGTAATCTCTAGAAGCATAGGGCCAGAGCAGAATGATCTAGAAAATCAAATTGCTCGGGCGGAATCAGATTTGGACACAGCGATAGCTAGCCTAGACAGAAAAAGAAGAGAACTAGGGAATAGACTAAACGAAAACCAAACAAGTCTATTTAATGAACCAAAACAAAACCCTACCCTATTCGATCAGGGAGTGGTAGAGAGCGACAATATCCCATTAATCTTACAACCCTTCCAACAGGCAGTAGATAGAGCGAGAGACGAGCTAAGAAGGCTTAAGGATTTGAATTTAGATACTGGAACTGGAGATTTGTTTGAGAGCAATGTGAGTCAGAGTAGAGGAGAAAATGATTCATTAGATTTCTTAGATGATGTCGCAAAGCAGATATACTTAAAGGATAAGGCAGCTTACGATAGACTTGGCTTTAACGACAAACAGTTGTTGGACAAGGTTTATAGTTTAACTTACGGAAGGCTTAATATGTGGAAAGATTTAGATGGAAAATCTAGGTCATTAAAAGATGTTGCTTTAGAAATTGGATTAGATCAGAGAATTATTGATGCTATTCCAGAGGGAGATATTTACATAGAAGAATCTAGCACTAAAAAAGTTTTGGATTACTTAAATCCTCAATACTTAAAGGATATAGAGGGCAGAGGTTTTGGAGTTGATGATTTAAGGAGCCATTTTGCAGACATATCAAGTGCAGCTGGTTTGAGTTCAGCTAATTTAGTTTATATTAAATCATCTTTCATGCAAGGTGTCCAAGCTAGATTATCAAGAATACCTAAAAAAGAGCTTATAGAGCATGAGATAATTCACAGTGTAACGGTTAATTATTTGACTAATCCTGCTAGTTCAAGAGTAGCCTCTGCAGCAGGAAATTCTGAAGCTGAAAGTGCGGTAGATTTTTTATTTGAAGCTTTTGATAGAGTTTCAGTTAATAGTTCTAATGCGGGATTTATTATTTTAGGCAGAGAGAGGTATGGGTTGACAAATATAAAAGAGTTTGTTGCTGAATTTATGGTAAATCCGTATTTCAGAGGTTTTGTTAAAAGTAGATTGCAGGAGAAGCCTTCTTTCTATCAAAGAATTATAGATGCTATAAAAACAATTTTTAGACAAGCGGTTGGCGTAGATAGAAATGACCCTGCAATAAGTGAAATAACTGATAATATATTTAAGGTAATTGATTTGCAAAAATCTTTCTTAGAGTCATATGGAACTGCAATTAGAGAATCTGAGACTCAAGAAAGCAATATATCTCAGAGTAGAGGACCATCTACCCCAGTAGCCGAACCAGACACCTCCGCAGAAGCCTTAGTAAACGCACTGCTTACTAACCCTGACATTCCTCGTGATGCTGCTTTAGCTGCTATCAAGGGAGCTTTACATCAAGTGGGAGTAAAGAATGCAGGAGAGATACTATCTAGGCTGTCAGAGCCGCAAATCATTGCTGCATTGGGCGGTAGAGTGAAGCCAAAGCAATCTGAAAAGACAAAGGCCATAAGAACGCTCACCGAAGCCTACGCCGCAGGACTGATGCCAGAAGATCCTAGAGAGGTGGCAGAAGACCCATATTTTAAGAGATTGGGAGTTACGCTTGCTGACATACAAGGAGCTATGACAAATGGTTTCAATAAGCCTAATGTGATTGATATTGCAGCTGATGTGCCAGAGATAAGTAATGATACTGAATTTGAGGGATTAGGATTAGAACCTGGACTAGAGCGTGCTGCTACGAATTTATTTAATCCTAGAAAGAAAGCTCCAGACCAAGCAACAAAACTTGTACAAGGTCTTGTGGCGGCAACTACAGGAGATACTGAATCTCTTATAAATTCTTACATGCCGGGTAGAGAAAAGATAGAAGGAAGTATCTATCAGTATTTTATTGATAGGCAGAATGCAGAAAGGCCACCAGCGGGATTGAATACTTACGTGCTTTCTATATTCAATGAGCTAATGGATCAGGGAGTGCATCTTCCACCAAAATCTGCATTGTTGTATGATAAGCTAACGAATGGTGCGAATGCAAATAGGGGCGAGAGTAGAGCGGACACTGGACTTGCTATGGCAATGGGTTCTATAGTATCTGATGGAACAAGAGATTATGTAGTACACCAATTAACAAAGCAAGATGGAGTACATAAATTTATACTGAGAGCAGCTGACGGAACACAGTTTGCGGTATTAGAAAATGACAAAGCAACAATCGATAGATTCCAAGAGGGAGGACTTACAGCTATAGAGCAAGAGGTAGTAGAGGGGATTAAGAATGCTTTGGCAGATATAGCACCTAATTTAAAGGTGATAATAACTAGCCCAGAATTTGTAGAGGATATAGCAACTAGAGAGGACAATGAAATAATCTCGGCAGGTACAACGAAAGGGGCTTACAATAAAGAATCTGACGTATTGGTATTATCTAAGGATGATATTGGTGGAGCTACGGGGGCATTAACGACTATTTTCCATGAATCGGGTCATGTAGTGATTAAAAAGGCAATGCTTACAAGAGCAGGTCGAGAAGAATTTTTAGACTTAGCAAAGAAAACTCAGGAGAGATTAAGGAAGGGAACTAAGGATGATATATTCTTTGCAGATAGATTAGAGGAGTTATTGAAGAGGTATGATGGAGATAGTAATGCTGTAAGGGGCGAGGAATTTGCGGTGGAATTCATGGCTATATTGGCGAGTAAGAGATTCTTTGATGGAAAGGTAGATAAGGAGAGAACGGTAAGTGATGGCTTTATACAGAGCTTCAAGGATCTGATTTATGATTTCCTTGTAAGAATGGGCGTGGATTTAGATAGAGATGGATTGAATAATCAGAATGAGTATGATGATTTCATTCAGAATATAGCATCTAAGTTAGGATCTGGAAAAAAGATTACGCTATCAGATTTGCAGGCAATTCCTACTGCTCAGGTGACAGAATTAGAGAGTGCTAGAGATTTAAGTGGAAGGCAGGGATCGAGAGCGGAGAGCAATGTTAGTCAGAGTAGAGGAAGGCCAACTGGAAATAGAGGAAGTGCAGGAGCAAGAGGAAGGTTTACGAACCAGCAGAATAAGAAGGGGATGTTCAAGCAAGGACAAGACGTGAAGGTGTACCATAAAACTCCAGATAACGGATATAGGATATTTGCAGAAGGGCAGTTCTTGGATATTAATAAGCTAGATGGTAAAGGAAGAAAGACCGTTAATTTCGATGGTAAGGTTGATGAGAATGGAGTAAAGGAAGATGGAGGAATATTTTTAGTTAGCGGTTTCCATTTAGAGAATGTTCAAGGACTAGGAGAGGTGTTGGTTATGAGTAGTCAAGCGAAGGCATTGAATAGAGATACTTTATCTGCAAGACAAAAAAGGGAATTGAATAAACTCCTTGCGGTTAGATCTGATATTGTAGGAACTAATGAAGGTGCTGATTTGAGGTTATGGAATGGAGCAAGAGAGGTGATTAATATAAAAATGGAAGAGATAGGAGAGGCTCCGATTACGAGAGAGCAATTCCTCACTTATTATAGTCGAGAGCTTCAGCAGCAAGATAAAGACGAGAATTTCCTTTCAGACCCTAGAATTAATGATACGGTAAAGAGAATTTATTTAGCTCAAGGAAAAAGGGTAAGAACCTTAATGGATAGTGAAAGGGCGGAGCTTTCTAAGTTTGGTGCTCAGGCACAAGTGTACAGAGATATAGCTGACAAAATTGCTGTTGAGTTAGAAGGTCTTTCAAAGAAAGAATTGGAAAACTATTTAGATGCTGCAATACAAGGTAGAGGGAATTTAGATCCAACTGCATTGCAATTACATACAATGTTAGTGTCTGAAATAATTACTGTAGCAGGAAGCGATTGGGGTATAGTAGAAAAAGCTACTCAGGAATTACGAGTATTATCAGGTATATTCCACTATATAGGTCAAGGATTACAGCATGCAAATAGTCCGTTACTTGTGCCTTCTAGGGTGCTCAATGATATTATAAGTAAGCACAATGCTCATTACTACAGTAGAGTAAAATCCGCTTCAGTAAATGATACAGGAATTACAACTGCAGACGTAATAAAAGCATATCAAGATGCCTTGAAAGCAATGAAGGTTACGAAGGGTATTCGTAAGTTTGATAAATTCAGAAAAGCCGTATCTTTTGCTTTAGATAAGTTAAACAAGGAGAGCAATGTATCTCAGAGCAGAGGGAGCAATGTTTCACAAAGTAGAGGTATTGATGCGACTGCTGCAGATTTTGATTTTGTTTCTAATATATTCAAAGGCTCTTTAAAAGGATTTGTAGATGCGGATAAAATGGCAAGAGCAGTTCATAGGCATTTTCAATCTCAATTCCCAGGTTCAGAAGTTTTTGAATTTTACAAAAACAATGATCTATTAATAAGAGATGTAGATAAGAAAATAGAGGCGGCATACGGAAGGGCTTTTGCGGCTGAGTATGCTTCAAAGAAAAAGGGTAGCAATTTCAAGGAGTTGATGGAAGTCCATTTCCTTAAAAGGTTTGCGACTCCTGCAACTGGGTTAAGTGAAGCACAGATAGGGAAGCGTTTATCAAGTGATCCTGAATTAGCAGCATCTATAGCAAGGGATATGCTGATAGATATGAGGGTTAAGTATGAAGGAGGGACTCAGAGGCAGAGAGCGGAGATGGCTATTGATATGAAGTTCTTGAGAAGGGTTAATTCTAAAGTAAATAAGGATAGGTCTTTTCAGACAAAAATCAATTCTGAACTAATGAAGATTGCTACAGAAGGGCTTTCTGCATTTACAGATGAAGTGGATTTAGAGGCAATGGGGGTATCTATTCCGGATAATGCTACAGAGGTAGATATTCAAGATATTATCATAAATAGATTGTCCTCATTAACTCAAGAGCAAAGGATGGCTTTAGCTCTTGAGAAAGTAATGAGAGATGCTGACGGTGATCAGGATTTGACTCTAGGGAATCTAGCAGGGAAAATAGTAGAGGTAGTTGACTTGTCTAGAGAAGATGCGATTTCATTAGCGGAGCAGATGAGAGATGCCTATTTTGCTTATGCAGGAAAGAAAAACGAGAACACTTTAAAAGCTATTTTATATAACTCAGGGAATACATGGGGTGTAACAGAAGGAGATATTGTGAGCCTTCAAAAGAAATTTTCTGAAATAGATAGAGAAGCGAGAAGTGATGGATCTAAGCAGGAAGCTAAGATAGATTTGATTGTTGAAACATATAAATTGAAAGACGGTGAGCTTACTTTCAATCAAAGGAATTCAATGGTTGATTTAATCGCAGAGATTAAAGAACATAAGCCATTGGCGAGAGGAAGGATTGCAAAGAGATTGGGAGATATAGTGAACAGACTGAAAGGTAGGCCAGTTCCATCAGATACTCATATAAATAGGATAGTTGAATTCTTAAACAACAATAGACTTCCTGAAATAAAAGATAATCTTTCTACTCAGTTTCAAATGGACCCAAATATTCCTGATGCCGTCCTTACGAAGATGAGCGAGTTGGCGAAGAAGGGAGATTTGAGTGCACTTAAGGAGATTGTTATAGACCACAGTAGAGATTCAAAGGTGACAAGTGCATTACTATCTTCTATCAGAGCAGGAGCTTTAGATGGTGGAGTAGATGGAAAATTCGACAAGGATATCCCTCAGACTGCAAAAGACTTTTTAGCTAGTTTTAAAATCAAGAATTTTACAGTCAAGCAGCTAAATAACATAAAGAGCCTATACCAAGATTTAATTGATGCAGGAAATCTTCCAGTTAGCGAAAGAGAAGCTGCTGAGAAAGAAGCGTTGACTCATTTGAATAATTCCCTTGATGCTTTAATGTTTGATCAAACTAAGAATCGAAACAAAGGAATGCTTTCTGTTTTCAAGAGAGGGAATTTCAATAATGATGATTCTACTTTTAATGATGGGAGGTTTGATAGCCAAGCATTATTGGAGGCATTTGCGAAAGACAATAATCTTAAGTTTTTAACTAGAGAGGACTTTAGGAAGATAGCAAGGCTTCATGACATAGTAAAAACCAGTCCATCTCCTACGGTAAGGAATGCTTCAAAGAAGGCCTTGAATGCAATGATGCGAAAAGCATCGAACAGTAAGAGGCAAATGTTTTATGAGGCGTATGTTTCATTTGCATATATAAATCTCCTTAGTGGAATAAACACAATGCTTACTGCGGTGCTATCTAGTTCTATGCTAGCCATGTTTGAACTTATGTATAGTTGGCCTACTAGATTAGGGTCAAGAATAGGAAAGGAGGGTGTTGGAAGAAGAGGCAAAGCTTTGAGAGCAGTAAGAGACCAAAGGAATTTAATAGCTAGTCTTGGCGAGGGTAAGAATTCTAAATTCCGCCCAGGGTTTTGGTCTACGTTTGCAGAAGTGATGCTTACTGGAGCAAAAGATGTAAATTTTTTAGATTACAATAATGAATCAATGACTGATATTGATTCGTATATAAATAAATTAGTTCTTAAATTATTAGGGTTGGTGGTCAGTAAAGACAAGCTTGAAAACTCTAGAAGATTAAGTGCTTTAAGAGCAGAAGTAGAGGCTAATGAAGGAGTTGAGAATGTTTTTGATGGCAATATGTCAAAAGGAATGTTTTTTATGATGCCTTTTATGGCAGGAATTTTCGTAAGAGGATTATCAGCTATAGATGCAGGATTAAAAGCTAGGAATGTAGACTACTTTGCTTTTATGGAAGCGTACAATCAATCTATCCCTGAAAGACAAGATAGTAGTACCGGAATAAAAAGAGTGGGAGATAAGGCAAAAGATTTGTTTAGTAATCAAAAGCCAAAGAAAGATGAATTAACGGCTTTATTTGACTTCTTAGGTATATCCGAAGCGGAGGCAATTCAGAAAGAAGTAGACGCTGCAAAAACCAAAGCTATTGAGGCTGGACAAACACTTACCGATAACGATGTCAATAAGATTAGATATGAAGCTGTTTTGAAAAGGAGAGACATTGGTGTTCAGGAGAGAGGAGAGAGAAGGGCTTTGGATGCTATAGCAATGAACACAGAGGTTAGGGGGTTAGCAACTGGAGCTGCAGCAATGGCATTGACTTATCCTCGTAGAATGATGAGAAGTGATGATACATTTGTTAGAGGACTTGGATTTGTATCAGACAGTATAGTGAGATTGTTTTTCCCGATAATAAAAGTTCCTTTAAATATTGCGTATATGGGCTACAATTATAGTCCACTTCCTATAGCAATGGAGGCTATCTCTAAATCTATTATTGGAGATACAGGAATACAGAAGGTGTCATATGATATTTCATCAGGTAGATGGATGGTAAATGATTTATTCTTTGAAGATTTTATATTTAGAATATCTGGAGCTAAGAAAGGAGAAGAAGGGGCATTTAGAATGACGGATTTACTTTTGAAGTCAAAGAGTATATTAAGGGGAGCTAAAGATGATCCATTGATAAAGTCTATAAAAGACGATGCCAAACTTAGGTTAAAGGCAGATAGAAAAGCTCATTATCATAGGCAGCTAATGGGGGTTTCTATGGCAGCCATGATATTTATGATGCTGTTTGATTATGAAGAGGAAGAGGATGAAAATGGAGTACTTAGAAAGAGATTTATTCCAAGCGAGAATGTTAGAATCACTGGGAATAGTCGTCAGTTCTTTCAAAAGAGAGAAATACTGCCAGATTGGGTTCCAGATAAATTAATTATTGGCCCTTTTGAGTTTCAAACAAAGGAGCTTCCATTTGCACCGATATTAGATGCAGCTGGAACAATAAGCGACAAGTATTACATGGGAGAGGCTCAGGGGGAAATTGATCACGTAGGTAAAATGGATTTAGTAGGATACCTTACAAAAGGGTATATAGCATCATTTATGGATGCCTATAGTATTGGAGCCACGAATATTAAGAAGATTTTTTCAGCTTGGGATAAGTTAAGCGAGATAAGTAATTCTACTGATACTATCTCTTCTGAAGAGGAAGAGGGTTTCAGAGAAAAGAAAAGAGATGCAGTTTCTAGATTATCGGGAGAGCTACTTTCTTCATTATCTAGTCAGACATTCAGTGCACTTAAAAATCAGACTAATAGATTAGTAAGAAGAGCTCAAGGAAAGAAAGAGAAAACACTTCAAGTAGAAGGAAATGATTTTGTGGATTTCATTGAAGGAAAGAATGCTGACAGGATGATAAATTCAATGCCAGTTTTATTTTCATTCTTTGACTTAGGGAGTAAGTTCGATTTAACAGGTCAGCCATTGGAAGAAGATCAGGACTTAAGATTTGTTTCTGCTGAAGGAGAAGATAATTTATTTGGCAAGCCAGATAAAGGGTTTTTCCATTCATTGATTTATGACAATGAAGACGTTAATAGATTTGAGCTGGAAGGAATAAGATACAGAGCGTTGAGTGCCCCTAGAGGTAAAACATTATCTAAAGGAGATAAGCAGATTCTTGTTAGAGAGTGGGGTGAGGCTTTTAATGAAATTCTTGAAAAGAATAGAAGTGAGATCAGAAGGAAAGCTAGAAGTGAACCAGAGGATCTGCAGGAGTACTTAATTAAGTTAGCCAAAAAAGTTGATGATAAGAAAACTGATTTTGATAAGCTAAAAGATAGACTAAGCCTGATTGATGATATAAGTAAGGTGAAGAAATAAAAAAAGTTTACTATATTTGAGTAAACAAACTTATTACATTGAAGATTATTCTCAACCGGAGGAAGCTTCTTCATGAAATATCTATACACAAGCCTACGCATTTTGTCAAGCAATTAAGACTAGACAACAGGAAGTTTGTAGTATATTCAATACGAAGAGGTTTTATAAAAATCAAGGCTACTATAGATCACTTTACCCTAGTGCAAAAAATAGGGGAGGCTAGAAAATGGCCGCCTGATCATATCGATTATTACAAAAATTGTATTACAGCAGGAGAGAATTTGTCAGCCAAAATTCTATTCCTATTCTATGAAAATGGATTTATTGAATTTATAAATAAACGGCTCCGTACCAGCGAGAAGCCTACAAAATTAACCAGATGAGTAAAGAAGTATTATTTAATGTAGGAGCGGAAATTGCCAAGGGTATTGACATCTTGGCTTCAGCCGTGAAATCCACACTTGGCCCTAGAGGAAGGAACGTAGCAATAGATAAGAAACACATGGAGCCTATCATCACCAAAGATGGTGCTACCGTAGCAAAATCTATAGAGCTTCCAAATAGACTTCAAAACATGGGAGTGAAGCTCGTAAAAGGAGTGGCAACAAAGACAGAGAAGATGGCGGGAGACGGAACCAGTTCGAGTACCATTCTTACTCAGTCAATAGTAAACAACGGCTTAAAGCAAGTAGCAGCAGGAGCAAACCCTATCTTCCTAAAGAAAGGGATCGATAAGGCTACAGCTTTTGTGGTAAACAAGCTAAAATCTTTATCTTTCCAAGCTTCCAATGTAGACTTAGAGAAAGTAGCATACATATCAGGGAATGGAGATAAAGAGGTTTCAGGAGCTATTATACAGGCTTATAAGGGAGTAGGAAAACAAGGTGCGGTATTAGTTGAAGAGAGTAGGAGATTAGAAACTCAAGTGGAGATTGTAAATGGGCTTACATTCGACAAAGGATTTATGTCTCCATACTTTATAAATACTACCGAGCATAGCGTGGAATTTGAAGATGCAGATATAGCAATCTTCGATGATCGTGTTACCTCTTTCCAGTATATCCAAAACTTCTTGGATACTCGTGACAATAAGAAGCCATTGCTTTTGATTTGTAAGATGATCGATGATACTGTATTGAATATCATTACTCAGAATGTACTGAGAAATCCATTTAGATGGGCAGTAATGGAAGCTCCAGGATTCGGAAAAGAGCAGTTAGAAATGCTTAAAGATATTGCAGCATTTACGGGAGGAAGGATCGGTGCGGTAAAAGAAGGATTGCCAATTCAAGAATTTGTATCTGGAGATTGTGGAAAAGTAGAGAAGGTGATTCTTTATAAAGATAGGAGTGTATTTATAGGTGGAGCAGGGAAAGATGTAGCGAAGAGAATATCTCAGATAAAATCAGAAGTGGGGCAAAGCGAACATACTTATGAAAATGAATTGCGAGAAGCAAGGATAGCAAGATTAAAAGGGGGAGTAGCGAAGGTATTTGTAGGAGGGAAATCAGAAGTGGAGATCAAAGAAAAGACACATAGAATGGATGATGCTCTATATGCTGTAAAGTCTGCACTTGCAGAAGGAGTGATAGTAGGCGGGGGAACTGGCTTAGTAAGAGCATATAAATCTATGGACGATGGATTCTTAGAAGGACTGAGCGGAGAAGAATTGCAAGGGGCATTGATAGTAAGAGAAGCCTTAAAAGCCCCGATAATGACCATCGCTGACAATGCAGGAGCGTCAGGAGAGGTAGTTTTTGAGAAGGTATTGGAGATGAAAGGGAGCAAAGGCTACGATGCAATGCAGGGGGAGTATAAAGATTTGAAGAAAGCAGGGATTTTAGATCCATATAAAGTAGCTAGGGTGAGTTTAGAAAATGCGGCTAGTATAGCAGGAATGGTATTGACAATGAATTGTGCGGTAATCTATGGAGAGGGAGATGTGGAAAATATGAAATCTTATATGTAAAATGAAGTAAAGTGAAATATTATATAACATATGATTCGGTGTCGGCAATTCTTTTTAGAGGATTGGGGGCTGTAACTATATGGTCGAAAAAGCCGACATATAGAACTCATGTAATACAAAATGACTTGCCATTTGGAGATACTGAGTCTGAAAGACAGGGGTATTATTCACAAGGATGGTGGCATAGCCAGAGAGTTAATATAAGTGTCGGACATTTTATAGGTTATGATAATCCAGTAAGTGATTTAATATGGAGTGAATTGTGTAAGCATTTCAAATCAAAAGAATTGAGAGAATGGGAGGAAAATGCGATCAAAATGAATATAAAGCCAAATAGCTTTTTATTTGATATAGATATAAATCATACCTTGAAAAGGAAATAAAGAAGTAGTTTTCAACTACACATGGGTTATTCGGGGCCTCACTGCACTTGTAGTGGGGCTTTTTCGTTTTATAGATGTATGATTTCAGGAAAAATATTACGAGCATTTCTAGGGCTTAGACAAGGTTTAATCCCTCAAGAGCAACAAAGAGATAGGTATTCAGATGCAGTAGGTGTGTCTCGGGCGATAGGAGCCTCTTACATCGAGTCTGACACTGCCAATAAACTACTTGGTAAGCTGCCAGAAACAGCACTTTTAATAAGAGGACATTACCACGTAGAAGAAAGAAACCAATGGATATTCCTAGTTCTTAATAAAGATGGTTCTTCTGAAATCGGATCATTCAATTACGTAACTGGAAAATACTGCCCAATAGTACATGATGAGGATTTAGATTGTCCTATCGGTCTAGATGCCTGCACTTGGATTCAAATAACTGGGCAAGTATTTGGAGTATGTAGCTACCTAAAAATCTACTTCTCTACTAATAATGAATACAGGGTTTTTGATATTGATTTAGATTGCAATTACGATGATACTAAGTTAATGACTCCTGCTTGTGTGGGAGATGCGATCGTCACACCAGTAAAGGGAGGAGGTACGCTTAGGAATGGAATCTATCAAGTAACTCTTCAATTGTCAGATGGGCTTCATGGAGAGACGAACTTTGGGTGTTTTAGTCAAAAGGTGGATATTGCAGATGAGAATTGCCAACCTGGAGAAGATACAAACTGGGGGCTGTTAATACGATACAATAATTTACCAGAAGGATTTACGCAAGCAAGATTAGTAGTAAGAGAGCAAACTGATCAAGGCCCTTTGGATAAAGTGATAGATAACCTATCTACGAGTTCAGAAACATTCAGCTATACTTATACTGGACAAGAGGGTACTTTTCAAAATAGTGTTGCGGAGCTAGTAAGGTCTAGAGAGCAGAAAGTATTTAAGGGGTCGGGAATTACGTCTCACGATGGGAAAGCTATAATTTACAATGTAGAGCCAACTTTCACGCCAAATATTCAGAAGTATGTGAGTATGGCAAAAATTCGCTATGAGCGATTTATGGTTCCTGTAAATGAAGCAGACCAATGGCCTCAGTTAAGACCTAATGAAAAATCTTCTTGGAGTCTTAGATTGAACTGGGCAGATGGAAGGAAAGATGATAGAACCTATCTATTTATTCCTCATTACGAAGGAGGAGATTATCCAGACTTGCCGAATGGCCATGAAGAGAATTGCTCTTGCTGTAATATGCCGGGATGGATGCGGTATGACACATCTAAAAGAATACAACAATCTGCGTGGGTAGAAGGTGGAGAAATAAAGCAAGGGGAACTTTGTGAAACGAATGATTGCGACCCTGGATTTGACGTGA
This sequence comes from uncultured Saprospiraceae bacterium, assembly GCA_964509175.1. Taxonomy (GTDB): domain Bacteria; phylum Bacteroidota; class Bacteroidia; order Chitinophagales; family Saprospiraceae; genus JAHDHU01. Next base: position 53,037 of record CAZDWO010000001.1, on the reverse strand, counting down.
ATTTGACGGTGGAGGAATGCACCGACCAATGTACTGATAAGCTTAAAATTGTATCTGACGGTAAAATAATACTACACGAAGAGAATTTTGAGCTTTCTTGTACTGCTGAGGGAGAAGCAATATTAGAATTACCGTGCAAAGGAGAATACTGCGTAAACGTGACCATCGAGAAAGAAGATGGTTGCGTTTATCACGGATCATATACTGCCAGCAAATTGGAGAATATGACTGTTACTCTAGACCTAAAAAGCTGCTTGAAAAATGAGCAGTCAGAATGCAAGGGAGTGGAGATGGGAGAGCTAGCCACAGAATCTACAGAGCTAAATATGAGTAGTTCTGTATCATTTAATCCACCGCCAACAGAAGAGGAGGAAGAAGAATCTGCTGATGTAAGAGCAGATGATTTTGAAGAGCAAGACAATCAGATTGAGGAAGAAGTGGATGAAGAAGTGGAGTGCTGCTGTAATTATCTTCAAAAAGCCATCTACACTCTTATAAGGTGTGCTTTAGAGTGGTTTGGAAAAGAAGTGGAGGAAGGATTCCCGCAATGTCCATGTCAGGAAAAAGCCTGTTCTATCGAAGTTGGACCAGGAATAGTATTTAGAGAAGGTCCTATTAGTGCAGGGGCTTGTAGTGTAGAGGGAGCAATAAGAAAAGATGGCACTGTAACGTGGAGATGTGAAGGTGGAGAATGGATACTTCAAGAATCTGCTGGAAATGTACAGACTACAGTAACAAATAGAAGTGATGAATCTTTTGCAGCTCCAAGAACTACAGAGCTAGTAAATAATTTTAATCCTAATGGGGACCCTGTAAATTCTGAAGGAGAGATAGATTGCTTTGATAAATCTACCAAGCCTATTCCTTTTTCAAAAGGAGAATTTGGATATTGGGAAACTGACAATGAATACCCTAGAATTGTAATCTGCAATGAAGAAGGGAAGGAAGAGTTGATGTTTGGAGACATGACTGGGAAGAAAGAGCGGCTATATCGCCACCCATCTATTACTAAAGAGCCAATTCATATCTCACTATCTAAAGGTGTAGAATGGGAAGGAGATCCTACAAATGATTCTTGCAATAATACGATGGCTATCGTTACTGGAATTTGTATAGAAGGATTGGTATTGCCAAAGCAGTTAATGGATCAGTTATGCAAGGATAGGCCATTTGATGTTTTAATGGCAGATAGAAAAGAGCATGATAAAACGGTATTAAGTACTGGATTTTTACATTCTATGTTTGCTATTGATATACAAGGAACGGAATACCTAGTAGCTAAGAATGCAGTAAATTCTTTTGAGCTTTACGATGCTGCTTCTAATCCTGGAGGAACGAATGTACTAAGGCGAGGAAGAACTACTGATATTCCTATGTATGCCTATCATTCTCCTGACTTCCATCTATGGCAGAACTATCAAGAAGGGCAATATATCCTTGTAGAGCAAGAGCAGTATGGCGAGGGGAGAAGGCTTGGTGATTATGCAGAAGGAAATTTTCCAGAGGATTTTCGGGGAGATAGATGTCATAATGCAGGGAGGAGATCATCGATTGCTATTACCCAACACAAGCCTGTTTCTGAGGATTACCAGCCTATAGTGAAATGTATAAAGGAAATGGCAGAGCTTCCGTTTGATGGATATGTGGGGAAAGAAGGCAAGTTCTCTAGAGCAGTGATTAACAAATATAGAGAACGAGCACAGCTGATAGAACTAGAAGGCGATAAGCTAGAGTTTATGGAGGATGCGAAGGGAGCATATGGGTCTACAAATGGAGGAGATAATGCTTCAGACAATTCCTTTATTGGTGATACAATCGACCACGAAGCACATATTTACAATGCAAGAACTCACCTAGCTACAGTAATGAGATACCTTCCAAATCAATATGGAGGGATAATAAATAGAGCCTATGTTCCAGTAGGGCTTACTGCAAATGCAGAAACACTTAAGAAAGGAAAGTTAGTAGGAATAGCGGGAGATAGTTTTGTAGGTGCATTTAAGTATAGAAGAACAGCCTTTATATCTGATAAGACAAAAGAAGAAATTGCACCCAGAGATCTTATAGGATTAAATCCTTTTGAGCCTGATGGTGAAGGAGCCGGTCCATTAATAAGTGTGCTGGAAACTATTCTAGATAATCTGTTTTTACCTATTACTGCAATCTTAGATTTTATTGATAAGCTACTAAGTTCTCAGAAATGTGGAGAACCTGCTGAAAGTGGAGAGACAGATACGGATAGTAGAAATGATATGAGCCTCAGAAGAGGTATGCGAGCAAGGCCTTCTGATGGAGCAAATGTAGCCGCACCTACTGGTGGAACGTGTCCAGATTCTTTTGCCCCAATGGTCCTAAAAACATTGATAAAAGGATATTTTGTATCTGATGCAAATTTAAAAAGGAGGGCAACTGGCGACGTGATAATAGGAGACGAGAAAAAGAATGCTTTTGGGCAGGCTTTTGTTCATGCTGATAAATTGAGAACATTGAGCTTTGATGCTGCATTTCCAAAAGGTTCGGATTATGTGACTTCATGGATGCCAAGATTCTATGCTCTTATGAGACAGCCATCGGGGCTTAAGAAATTCATGAGAGATTTTGTTTGCGGAGCAATAATATATCTAGTTCCTATATGGATTTGGGTTCAAGGATTCAAGGGCTTGTTGTCAGGTTTTGGATTGATAGGATCAGGGACATTTGGCTTAGGATCAATAGGGGGAGGGCTTCAAATAATATTAGGTGTTCTTTTGATAGGTGCAGCAATAGCCTGGAGAGAAGTTTTTAGAAGACAGAGATTCCTAATAGAAAGAACGTTAGACCGTAGATTTCAAATAGATTGGTGTCATAGAGATAGAGATCTGAAAAACGAAGGGGAAGGTCAAGGTTGCTCGTGGGCAATGGACAAAGGTAGAGTAGTGCAATTAGAAGATAATTACTTTAGTTACAATGTAAATTACAGCCAAAGAAACTTAGTAGAGATAGCCTTTGGAATAGAAGCGAAGCCAGATTTTTCTTCTTGTAAGGGAGAGGTAAATGGAGTTATACGATCTTCATATCCTCAAGATGTAGAGAGCCATATAGATGTATGGGGGAGATTCAGAACCTTATCAAGAACTACTACAAATCTAGGGAGAGGGAAAATACAGCGAGTAGAATCTATGCAGAGTGGATTATTCGTATGGACTACAGAATCATTATTCCGAGTAAATTTCGCTAGACGGCAAAGCGGAGATACATTTTTAGGAGATACCATCTTTGCAGGGCAGCCTACAGATATGTATGGCGGTGTGATAGAAGGAGGTTCAGGACTGCAAGACCCAAATTCACTATATATTACTGCAGCAGGGGCATTTTGGCCTGATGAAAAGGGAAGAAAATGGAAGATGTTTAATGGTAGTACAGTAACCGACATATCATTCGCCAATATGCCAGAGTTTTTTAATTGCAATATGGAATTTTGCCTATCTAAGCAATTTCCAAATTACAAAAATAGAGACCAGAAGAATGGAGGGATAGGGTATGACTTTGCAATAGACTATCAGAAAGAAGAAGTATATCTGTATAAACGAGATTTCGAAGTGAATATAAGTGGGGTAAGGTATGTGCCAGGAAGAGGATTCTTTAAGGGCGAAGAGAGGTTGCCACTAGGCGGAAGTGCATTCGATAATAAGAGTTGGATGGTGGTTTATAATTTGAGAAGCCAAGAGTACACAAGTAGGCATCTATACAATCCTGATTTTATGCTATGGAATAGACATCATCATTTTGATGTTAAGCGAGTGGGAAGTCAGATAGGCATTTATACGCATGATGTAAAAGATAGATTTTCCGAGTATTTTGGTAAGCAGCAGCCTATGTTTGTAGATATGCCTATCAATGGAATCCCAGAGGGCATATCTAAGAGCTTTAGAATAAAAAGAATAGTAGTAGTAGGAGAGGTGTTAGATTACTCAGGAGCAATGCCTAAGAGATTATTAGAGCCAGCTTTTGATCAAGTGCAGCTGTATGATGGAGAGAATGCTACGAATTGGATAGAGCTTACGGAAGCATCTACAAATAGAGGGTCAAATGCAAAAGCTTCTTTAGCAGCAAATTGGAGAGACGAAGAAAATTGCGTGGCAATAGAAGGTCCTTTTAATGGATCGGAAATATCTACCAATGAAAATTATGGAGAGTTGAATATTCTAGAGCCATGCTCAGAAGGTAATGAATTGAGGGGAAATTGGATGGGAATAAGATTAATATCTAGAAAAGAACCGCATAAAAAGGTGGTTTGGAGAAGAATATTACTAGATATTGAATATGAAGAAGAAAATATTTTGAATATCCAGATTTAATTCCTATAATTGTGATAGGATAATAATTCAATCAAAATGTATTACAGAAATAATGAGGTCAAAATATCTTGCCTATGAAAAAGCACATAGATATTTTGAAGAAAATTCAGACTAAGTATCCAGACTTTATTGTGGTTGGGTCTTTAGCCCTTTTCTTGAATAACATCGCTCTTTCTAGGTTTAAAAATTTTAAGGGAGATATCGATATCGTTTCTCTGACAAACAAATACAAGTCTCTTAAATCAGAGAGTTCAAATGAAGGTGTTCCTAGTGGAAATGATTTCCAAGAGAGTTTTAAGTACAATGGAGTCAAGATAGATACTGTCTGGGATGCAAATTACCCTTTTATTGAAGTGGATTATGATGGATTTAGATTTAAGGTATCTGACTTAAACAGAGTGATGTTTTACAAAATAAATTACGCAATAAAAGGTAGCCAAAAGCATATTGATGATATTGATGAAATACTACCTCAATTATATATGATAAAAAACCCCTCTGAGGGAGGGGCCAAATTCCATTAAAGAATTAATGAAACAAACTTATATGTCAAATATATGGATTTATTACAAGGGAAAAGAAGAAACTGTCTTTAAAAAGCAGGGAGCTAAAGAAATAGGTATATTTAATCCTCAGATCGTCTCCTTTGGCCCGAGAGACGTTTTCGTGACTCTCGGTGAGCTAGTGGAGGGATTTAGGTCTTATGACTTGCTAGTGGCCCACAAATGCCTTTTCTACAATAGGCTGCGAATAAAGGATGAATGGAAGAGATATTCTTTTAATCTTACTAATCTATGTCAGATATACCTACATAAGAATCCGCCGTCTACTTTCACTCCTGCAAAGATGTTAGACTTATACGAAGATTTGTTTGTAAAGATTCGGAGCGAAGTAGGCAAGGGGCAGCAGACGGTAGCTATGAATTTTGAGGTGGCATTTTCTCAGACTTTATCATTACTAAGGAATCCTATCGAGTACAATGTAGAATTGCTGCAATCGCATATCGACTACTGCATTGATTTGGAAAGAAAGCTAGAAAACGAAGATCTAAAAGGGCAGACTAAATTAGTCAAATACTTGAAGGATAATAAGCTATACGACCAGTTGACAAGCATTTACAAAGCGAGGGTAGATTTGAGTCATAAGTCATTGCTAAGTACTGGAGATAAGAAGTTAGCAGATTATGTAGCGTGGGATAAGGTGAGAGAGAAAAAGGATAGATTGACTAGGTATAAGTGGGGAAGCGGCAAAGTTCCAGATTTCAAGCAAATGGGAACGGTAACTGGGAGAATAACTACCCCAGTATCTGAAGCTATTGGCGTGAATCCAAAGTACTACAAAGAGGGAGAATATTTTACGTATGATTTTGTAGCTAATGAAATGATGGTTTATCTCAACTATTTCAAGCCACCAATACTAGCAGAGTTTATAAAATCGGGAAGAAGAGATTTCTATGGCTTTCTGTATGTGTATGTCACGAATGACAATGTGAATCCTGATGATGTAAAGCAGAGGCTTCCGAAGCGAAGAAAGTTCTTTAAGGATATTTGCACTAAGATGATGAATGGTTCCACAAAGGAGCAGCTTCATGTAAGCATGAATATCAGTATAGAGAAAGCTGATAAGTTTTATGATATAATTGCAGGGATATTGCAGTTTAAGAAGAATAGAGATGATCTAATAAAGTATGTGACGCATTTTGGGGCGTATAGTGTATGTCCAAAATTAAAAATGAAGGACAATAATAGCCACCCTGGAAAGTTGTTAAAAACTAAAGAGACAGTAGAATATCCTATGCACGAATCGTTAGCGATGGGGAGGAACGAGAAAGATGCAGGAGATAGGTCGTATATTATAGATTTTAAGAGGACTAAGAGGTTAGTAGAGAAGAGAGTGATGGCAATGAGAGTGCAGGGAACTGCAGCAATTATAATGAAGAAGTGCTTGATGGATTTGGTTGCTGCGGGATATGATATTGTGCTAGTGAGATATGACGAGGTGGTATTTAAAGGAGGGGATAAAGGTGGAGTTCAAGAAATAATGAAGGCTTCTTTTAAGAAGATTATGGGGTCAGATGAGGGAGTATTTGTAAATTAACTTGAAAACAAATTATAAAGAAGAAAAAAGCTGCGGAGCGTATAATGGTTCTGAGATAATCACTGTCTGATTTTTTAAAGCAAAAAATTATGGATGATATAACAAAAAACGAATTAGGATTCTTTCAAGCAGATGGTGAAGACCATTACATAAATGACAAGGGCTACATACTACAATACCATCGAGGTCAATTAGAACTGATATGTGAAGGTTACTGTGAATTTGATGTAGAAACCAAAGAAGATATACAAATGATATTACAAGGATTCTCTGCTATGAGAACATACGGAGCTTCCATAATTGCGGGTGGGGGAAAACTAAACAAAATGACAGATAAAAAATTCAGCGAAATATACAATGGCTTCGACGGAAGTGATATTGATAAAGCTGCACAAATTACCATCCATAATTTTACAGGGGAAGAACTTAAAGAGTACACCGAACATGTTCTCAATAATCATTCTGTATTACATAGTATTATCGACAGGACTCAAAACGCCCCAAGACAATACGAACAACTTAAACAACTGATTTTAAGTGAAACACAAAGGATTGACAATGAAACTGGATGGCAAGCCACAGAACCTAAATGGTGGCTCGAAATGATGAACCTACAGCAGTCTTGTCGATAATGAATAATGATAGCAATAGTCGCTGCCAAACTCAAAGAAATAAACATTAAATAACAATAAAATATAAAGAATGAAATACTTAAAATCAATATCAACTAAAGCGATTATCTGCTATCTATTATTATCTATAGTTGCTTGTGATTCGAGAGACTGCAAGCAATATAAGATGACGATGAAAGATGGTAGCGTAGTACATGGGTGGGTTATAAGACCAGAAGAAGGGGCTGTAAGGGTGTATGAAAATCAATCAGGTGTAGGATATGTGATACCATCGGATACTTATACTAAGATAGAATATATAGGTTGCAATTATAGATAATGTACAAATCTATGTGATCGTCTGATGAGGGCGGCTATAAAACAAAAATGAAATGAAATGTAAAAATTGCAAAAACTACACTCAAGACAGTACCCATATAAATATGGGACACTGCCAAAAGTTACACGATAATGTATTAACTGGTCATTGTGATATGTTCTTAGTCGATGAAGACTTCGGATGCGTTTTATTTGAGGTAGGCAAAAATCAGATGGCATCATAGATGATATTATCTCAGAGAGCGACAATAAACGGCAATCAACTATAAACCCAACTAAACCATTTCCACAATCGGGAACATGGGTAGGAGACGAATCTAAGCGAACGGCGGTCTGCGGATATTGCAACGGGTCAAAACAAGTAGAAGAAAGAATAGGTTACGACTCAATCATGGGTAGATGTCCTCACTGTTAGCAGACTGAGAGATAATGTCAATGATAAGCATTCGTCGCTTGCCAAATTAAATAACTAAATATTAAATTATGATACAATTTATTAAAAACCTATTCAGTCAAAATACATCCAAAAGCGATGATGTCTTATCTAATATTAGTGAGAGTGCTTACACAGATGTAAGTCATCATACTGGATTCTACAGATTTAGAAAGACTGGAAAGTTTAAAATCGAAGGGATACCGTGTATAGCACAGCAAGGAACTGATGACTTTATTTTCTTTACTGAAACTAATTTAGTTATAAATCCAAATGTTATACCAATAAAGTTGCATTCTCACTAATGTGGAGTGATATGCTCTGTATTTTTTAGAGATTTTGAAAACAAAAATAATTACAATGAATGAATTTTTACAAAAAATGCTTGAACTTGGTGCTGCTGAAGATCAATCGTGTTCAGATGCAGAAAGAGCTATAATATATAAAGAATCCGAAAAACTTTATAATAAACACATTACTTCTCTAAAAAATATAGAGTCATCATCACGTATTATAGAGAGGTCACAACCTAAACTTAATACGAAGATAGAACGTCTAATGAAAGCCGTGACTGAAATGCACCCGACTTTAACAATGGACGATCCTAAGCAAGAAGAACTATATTTATCACTTCACTCTTTAAAAGACGCTGTGACTTCTCTATAATGTATAAGGATATGTGCTGCCTTATTAAGGGATTTTGAAAAATTAAATTATAACAATAAAATGAAAAACGTATACAATTTTATAGCAAGTAAAGAAAATAGTTCAGGGCAATTATTTACTAAATGGTCTTTAAGTCAACTCGCTACTTATATGTCGGAGTACGCTGCCCTTAATAAGGTTGCATCATCATCCGATATTATAGGTCGGTCATTCCCAACGGACAAACAAGTAGAAACTCAATCGGAGGCATATGCTGAAAAATGTAACGATTGTTACACTAATGACTTCTATGGATTCCAACAAGGTGCAAGATGGGCTATACATACTATTAAATCACAATCTGACTGACCTATAATGAAAAATGATAGTCATAGCGTAACAAAGTGGAGTTATGTACTATCTAATATTATACACTGGCGACACACCAGTACAAACTTAAAAACGAAGAAAATATGTTTTATATCGGACAAGAAGTCGTATGTATTAAATCAAGTATAAACACCCCAGAAGTAAAAGAAGGTAGAATATTTACAGTATTAGGTATATGGAGCTGCTGTACAGTAAATATAGACATAGGTATAACTAAGTATGATGGAAGCCATTGTAGCGATTGTGGAGAGAGAATACTTGATGGTAAAATATACAAAGACTCTTCATTATTCGCACCACTAATATCAAACGAAGAACTTCAACGACTTCTCAATGAGATCGAAGAACCAATTGTCGCTTGTGTATAATGAATAATGATAGCAATAGTCGCTGCCAAACTCAAAGAAATAAACATTAAATAACAATAAAATATAAAGAATGAAATACTTAAAATCAATATCAACTAAAGCGATTATCTGCTATCTATTATTATCTATAGTTGCTTGTGATTCGAGAGACTGCAAGCAATATAAGATGACGATGAAAGATGGTAGCGTAGTACATGGGTGGGTTATAAGACCAGAAGAAGGGGCTGTAAGGGTGTATGAAAATCAATCAGGTGTAGGATATGTGATACCATCGGATACTTATACTAAGATAGAATATATAGGTTGCAATTATAGATAATGATACTTATGAACACCTATTTTAAATAACTGATAATCAATAAATTACAAGATGACACGTGAGAAAGTATTAGAAAATTTCACACCATATTTAGAGCTTAATTTTAAAAGTGAAGCTACCATAAGAACTTATTTATCAATGGCCAAAAAATTCATTTACGATAATCAGAATATTGATAGAATGACTAAGAATGATATTGAAAAATATCTTATCGATTACAAAAAGAATCATGCGATCAGAACTTACAATGTAATGGCTTCTGTAATAAAAATGGTATTCTCTGGAATATTTGGTCAGCCTTATAAAACATCTCACCTTAAGTTCATTAAGCCTCCAAATCCTATTATAGAAGTCCTTTCTGTAAGCGAAGTTTCTAAAATGATATCTAGGATCAATAATTTAAAACATAAAGCAATTATCGCAACACTTTATTACACTGGATGTAGGGTTTCTGAATTTTTAGCATTGAGAATTAAAGATATTTCAAACGAAATTATTGATGGTAAGAAAATATACAAAATCAGTGTTACTCAAGGCAAAGGATCTTATGGCCGCCATGTACCAATCCCTGAAGAATTAGTGATTCTTTTGCGTCAATATTATAAAAAATATAAACCAAAAGAATATTTGTTTGAAGGTTCTGTCGGATTAAAGTATTCCAAATCTTCTGTCACTAAAATATTGAAGAAAAATTATAATGGAAGAAAAAAGATTTACCCTCATTTAATGAGGCATACAATTGCAACTCATCATGTAGATAATGGAATTCAGATAACCAAATTACAAAATTTACTTGGGCATAAAAGCTTAAAAAGTACTATGCTATATGTCCATTTGAGCAGCAAATCCTTAATGGATATTAGTTTTAATAATGTATTGAAATCCGCTGCGTAAGTAAATCTCGTTATTAAAGTAGAAATTAAATTATGAAAAGATATATTGTATTAATAGGATTCATTTTAATCGCAGGGCTAGCGATTCTTTTTAACTCTGCTCCATCAAACTCTAGTCAGGACTACCAATTTCCTCACCATCTTTTTGAGAGAGCAAATTATGTAAAACCACAAGTGCAGCTTCCCTACGAGGATGGGAGAGCTCTTGTTTATGCAGGGCAGATAATCTCACATCTTCAAGTAAATGGATCTTCTTGTATGGGTTCTTGCCACGATGTAACAAAAGGAGGGCATCCGGTGATAGGAAATCCTTCTGGCGGTGGAAGAATAAGAACGTTAGAAAAAACTCATAATGAGACATTTGGCATTGTTCCTGTTCTATGGAAAGACGATAGGCCTGACGATGACCCTCCTGCTTTTCACGATACAGCCGACGACCCTTGTATTCTCTGGGATTGTGTAACTCCAAGGAATGACAGTATGTCTATCAATGAAGAACAAGGCTTTAGAGGAATAGAAGGGCATGATTTAAAAGGGCTAGACGAGGCAACAGAAAGAAATGTATTTGCTTTGTATTGGTTAAAGAAAGCCTTTGGAAATGAGACAGTAACGGAAAATGTCGTAGTTTGTGCAATAGCAGCATATATGCAGCAAATTAATACTGGACAAAGTAATGTGGCAAAAGGCGAATTTTCGAGTCTAAAGAGTAGGAGAGGAGGAGAGTTATTTATGACGCACTGTTATGATTGCCATGAAAATCCAGATAGCTTAAGGTTAAGGGAAAGCCCAAATCCTTTAGAATCTAGGCTTACAAAACCGCCCAAACTAGGAATGTTTTTTACAAGCCCAGTAGACTATAGGCTTCAAAGGGAAGTTCCACTTGGACTAACCGATGAACAGAGATATAGAAATATAATTGAAGAGCATGAAGAGGTATTTAATTTTGAATTAGGAAGATGGGATGCTTACTATGTTTATTTATTCAACAAGCTAGATATGCCCGATAATAATATGGATCGATATCTAGGCGATTTTTTAAATCTAAAAAAAGAAGAAAATGAAAATTAAATTTACTTTACTTTTTATGCTTTTCACTTTATTGTCTTTTGGTCAACAAGGATTCCACGAAGGGGATTTTCTTTGCGACTATGTGAATGTCACTGTAAATGGGCAGGAGACTGTACATTATTGCTCTCAATTCCCTGGAGGCGTACTTGCTTCTGACAATAGAATTAAGCAGTATTACAATCTAAGGAATCAAGGGTGGGAGATTATCCACGAAGAAACTAATTACGGAACTAAATCATATTACAGAAGATTCCTAGATATGGGTACTTATGTAAAAGTTGAAACTAAACCTATAACAACATGGTAGTAAGAATATTGTTTTTTTTATTGTTAGCATTTTCTGGAATCTCTCAAGAATTAAGTGTAGATGCAGCAATTAACTTATATCAGAAAGGAGAGATTGATAAGGAAGATTTTATATCTGTCATAAGAAATGCTGATAAGCCACAGACTCAAAACGCACTTGCTCTTGAACTTTCTAGAAATTATGTGAAGGATAATTATGCAGGAGATCCAAATGCGGATATTGTAGGGGTTTTGAGTGGGGCGTACAAAGTGATTGAGTGGTTTATAGATTCTGATAGGCAAGGGTTATTTGCAAATGTCAATTTTTTCAAGTGCAAGAAAGATAATTTCTACAAAGAGGCAGGAAAATATTATATAGAAAATTTTCATCCAGAAATTCATGCAATGATTTCTAAAGAATAGATATTTTTTTATATATTTACGGAACAAACAAACTTATCATGGCATTTTCACAAAGAGGAATACCCCCAGCTTTTTTACAAAGATTACACGAGAAAGATTACAGAATCATAGAATCAGGATTCTATCTAATCAAGAATACTTGGAGATTCCTCTTTGTGGCAGTAAAGCCAGTTTACAATAAAGATACTGGAGAACTAATGCAGTGCAGTACAATTTCAAATTGCCACACCGAATCTTTTTCTAGGTTAGATGGGAAACCACTTACTAAGAGATTGATTGGAACTAGGCTAAATGGGTTGTATAAAAAACTAACGCCGCAAGATAAGCAGTTCTTATTGAAAGACCACTAATTTTAAACTTAACGTACTACGAAAATGACAGCAGCAATGACAAGCTATAGCCCTGTGCGATCTTCTAAGATTGTAGAGATATTCGATTTCAATTCATTTACAAAATTTGATAGTGATGAGCAAAGGCAAGTGACTTTTTACGGTCAGAGAATCACATTAGAAAATGGAGATTGGGGAGACTGGTATTCTGAGACTATGGAGGATATGAGAATCCATAAGCTAAAAGACCTATTGCATTATCAGTTAAAAACTATCCGGCCAGAGACGGGTAATAAGATAAAAGTGAGGTTTGCTTGGAAATGGACAGGTATAGACAATAACGTATTGGCATACCAAAAGCGAGTGCAGTACCTATCTAGTAGTGCAGGAGACGCAAGTAGACTAGCTATGGATTTTGTGGCTAGAGATGCAGAGTTTAATGGAGATTTTGAATTTAATAAAGAGAAATTCGATAAGATTGCTACAGATATATATTCTTGGAGAAGGCAGATATTCGACAATGAAACTTGGAGTATCGATCAGATAGTTCCTCACCCATCTACAGAAGCAGATATGTATGACCCCGATTTAATAAGGTCTAGGAATGAAGAAGTAGTTGAAGATAGTGTAGTTATTTCTGAGACGGCTAAAATTCAGGCTATGGATGTTGCTGCCAATGAGATTAAAAGAAAGATAGATGAAGAAACCACCGAGAAGATAGTTGAGAAGGCGGTAGGCAAAGAAGAAGATTTCCTTACTGCTGCCGAGAATATTCAGAAGCAAAAGGATAGGCATCGAGAGGCACTTGAAAAAGTAGAGCCATATTTATCTGATTGGAGAAAAACTAAATTAAGAGGAGAAGATTTCCAGCAATGGAAGCCACTTAAGAAGTCGGGATACACTTTTTTACTTACTGTAACAGTCAAAGGAGATACTTATATTTTTACGGGAGAGAAAGAGGAAAAGATGAGTATATTAGAAGATGTGACTGTAGAAAAAATTGATGAGGCTTTAATGTATTTAGAAAATACCTATCAATCAGAATCTTCCGACTCTAAAAGAACAGAGGTAGTTAAAAAGACTGATAATGAAGTTGTATCTGAAATAAAGCAGCAAATTAGAGACGGAGAATACAAAGCCCCCGACCGAGTAGAAGGTGCTTTTGATCCTATTGTTCCAAATGCAGTACCGATAAACAAAGCAGGAGAAACTATAGTACTTGGAGCGAATACTAATATAAAAGTTAAGGGTAATCGTAAAGAGTTTAATGAAATAATAGATAAATTACAACCAAAATTATATGGTAAAATATTTCCTCCTGAAAATATAGAGAAAGAGTTTAATGAAAAGGTGGCTAAAAGAATGGAAGAAATAAAAACTCCACCTAAAAAAGAAGATGGCTCTATAGACCTTGTTGCTTTGGCGGCAGGAATAGAAGGGGTGCAAATAGCTTCTGTACCTCATAAAGATTCTGATGAGATAGAGCAGATATTAAAGGCTCAGGAAGAGAAAACGGGAGCTCACGAGGGAATGGTGCTTGTAAATGCAGAAGTAGCTAGAGAGGACGCTGACGAGGTTATAGCGGTAGATAAGGTAGAAGTAGAGCCAGAGTCAGAAGAAGAAGCACAGATACCCGTAAATCAAACTGAACCAGTAGAAAGTGGGGAGAGAAAAAGAGGACCTAGAAAAAAGAAACCAAAGCCACCAGAGGAAGTGTTTGAAGCTCCCGATGGATTCAACTTTGATGATTAATTAATTACTAAATAAATAATATGGAATTTCCAGAAATTAAAACAGGGGGCGGAGGTATATACCTTTTTGTCCATTGGTCCGGTGAGATCAGAAAACGAATTAAAATGGAGAATGGGGTAGCTCAAAATGCCTATGGTAATGTAGAGATTACAGCATTCCCATACAAAGATCCACAAACGCAAGAGGATAAAGTATCGTACCACCAAAAATTTCCTACTGGGATTATTGGCATTATTAAGAACTGTTATATCAATAGAGATCATACTCAATTTGGTGTAAGAATGGATATCCGTTTGGAGGTTCTATCAGGGGAAGATGATGTAGTGATTGATATTCCGATGTTAGACAGCAAAAAGAACCATACTCAGTATGCAGCTTCTTTTATGCACAAGTTTGGAGGGATTCCTTTTGGTGCTAATCAGAAGATTAGAATTTTCCCTTGGAAAAGAGATGCTGACCCATCTAAGAATCAGAAAGCAGGAAGAGGAATGTCTTTAAAGCTATGGGATCCAAATAAGAAAATTAGTGATATGACTCCTATCAAAAACTACTACAATCCAGTAACGGATTTACCGAAGTGGATAGAAGGAACTCATCCTACTACATTTGAGAAAACTTGGGATAAGACAAAGCAAGAGGAAGTGAGGCTTCAATTTTTTGCAGCTGCTCATAAGCATTTTACAGATAATGGAATGCTACCTATGGACGGAAATAACAATGGAGCATTTATGTTGAGAAAAGAGGCACAAGAAAATACTGCTGCCCCTACTCCGACTATCGCTCAAACCCCTGCATCTCCCCAAGTTGCCCAAGCACCAGTTCAAGCACCAGTAGCCGCTGCACCTGTGAACACACCACCTTCTGCACCGATGCCTACGCATGATATGAATCCAGTAGTGGATAGAAGTCAGGCAGCACCGATGGTAGATTCTTCTGACTTTGACGAAATGGGATTTTAAGATGGCAGGAATAGATTTAAAGAAGATCGCTTCGGGTAGCTTGGAGTCTTTGGTAGAAAATCAACTATCGGGGCTTCTAAAAGCTGATATTGAGTATATCATAATTATGAAGAAGCTCAATAAAATACTATCGGAAGTATTGGGAGATCCTGATATGAAAGATCGAGTCGCCACTCTACTGAAAGATGTAGATGGCGGCACAGTAGAGAAATTTGGGTGTAAGGTAAGTGTGCAAGATAGAGATAGTTTTGACTTTACTCCTTGTCAGCACCCAGCACTGGAAGAATTGAATATGATTCTTGGCAGGATAAATGCTAAGAAGAAAGTGATTCAAGAGCAATTAAAGAATGTGTATAAGCAAGCAGAGCAGGGATTAAAGAAGAATCAGAAGATGCCAAAGCATTTTGATACTACAGTAATGGAATTGCCGCAATTTGAGATGATCGCTTCTGCGGAAGTAATCACAGCGGCATATCCCATTAAAAGCACAAATTCATTTCCAGTTTTTAAATTTCCTAAAGAGAAATAGTGAGCTTATTCGACCAGCAAATATCAATGCCTACCTTTCGGGATTATCAAGAAGTTCCTGCACAGAAATGTGTGGAGTTTTTTGAGGGAGATAAAGTGGAGAGAGGAATAGGGATATTCCCTACTGGCTTTGGTAAGTCGTTGATAATCGGATATCTCGCACAGAATCTAAAGGACCCAACGTTGGTAATTCAATCTAATGGGGTCTTACTTAACCAAAACTTTGCCAAGTTTGTAATGTACGGAGGGGTTGGGTCTAAATACTCAAATTCAGTGGGAGTCAAAGAGTACAGTGACTTCATGTTCGTCACTCCTGGTTCTATAGTGAAAAAGCTAAACATCCTTAAACAAATGGGGATCAGGAACATAATAGTTGACGAATGTGATTTTAACTGCAAGACTGACAGCCCCTCTAGTATGTTTATGAAAATCATTACTGCCCTACAACCCGTAAAAGTACTGGGAGTAACGGCATCACCTACTAAGCTGCTATCTACAAGATATGCTACTATACTCCAATTTATTACTAGGCTCAGTAAAAAGAATGGTAAGTTTTGGAATACCGTAGTCCATGTGACACAGATTCAGCAAATGGCAAAGTATTGGGCTAAGATTCGCTATATGAGCGAGAGAGCAGACCGGTCTATGCTGCAATTAAATAGCAATCAATCTGAGTACACAGATGAGTCGGTAAAGGAGTTTGTAAAAGCGAATAATGTACTTGGTAGAATGAGAGATGGTGTGAACCACTACCTGAAAACTGGAGATCGGAAATCTATTATTTTATACTGCCCTGATATTGCATCAGCAGAAGCATTTGAAAGAGACTATCCTCAGCAGTGTAGAGTAATTACTTCTAATACTCCTATTGCTGAAAAAGAAAAGATTATAAAAAATTTCAAGGAAGGGAAATTTCCTATCCTTGCAAACTGCAGAATCCTAACAGTAGGATTTGACCATCCAGATTTAGATTGCATAATGCTGGGCTATCCTACAAACAGTTGGAGATTGTACTATCAGATACTAGGAAGGATTGTTAGGCTCGGTTCTTACGACTGTAAGTGCGGTTGTGGGGAGAACTGGAAGAGATGTGTGACGGATAATGAAAAGCATGGTAACGGACTTGTGATTGATTTATGTGGGAGCGTAGAGAAGTTTGGAAAGATAGAAAATATTACAATTGAGGAAGTACCAGGATGGGGATGGGGAATTTTTAATAAAGGGTATGCTATTAGTGGGTATGATATTAATATGATGCCAAGAAGAACGATAAAATTCTTGAAGCACAATTTCAGCCCCGCAATGAAAGCCCAGAGAAGAAAGAAAGGGGAGTACTTATATTTCCATTTTGGAAAATGGTCGGGCTATAAGATTACAGATACTAGAGTTCCAGAGAGTTATTTTGATTGGTGTTTGAAGATGTATGAAAAAAAGATTTATTTACAAACAATTACAGCTTTTGAACGAAAGGCAAAGAAAGCTATCGGGAGAGAATTGCATCAAAGAATGTTATTAAGATGAGAAAATTAGACCACACATTAATAGACTTCGATCAAGAGTTTATTGGAGTGACAATAACTATGCCTACTGAGGGAGGATCTGAAAATATTTTAGTTTATACTTTAAAAGGAAAACCTGCTTCATTGTCGAAAGAAAAAATGACTATTGGAAAAACAGATTTCCTTTATAGAGAAGTATGTGAGAAGTATGAAGATGTGGATAGAGTAGTAGAGATTTTAAAGAAAGATTATTTTGCAGAATTACCATTTTAAGAAAATTGAGATGAAAGCACTTTGGATATTTACTGCCTTTATATTTTTTCTTTTCATGTACTATATAGGTAGGCATAAGATTGCTAATTTTTGGCGTCACATTCAATTTTTAGCAGCTTGTGATATGGAAGAAATTGAGCAAAAAGAATGGAACAGGAGATATAGGGATATGAATAATGGAGCTGAGTCTGCTACGGAGTATTTCAATGCTGCTATAGTAAGAATGAATCAAGAAATAGAAAAAAGAAAGAATGACAGTAACCGTACATAAAGAATACCACCCTATTGCTCGGGGCGTAAATTGGATTATCTTCTCTGCCTTGCAGGAAACAGAGAGCGACCGCATAAAGGACTTTGTAAATTTCTTTAGAAGAAAAACTCATGTCCACTATGATGATGTAGTGATGATTGCTATGGATTACTACAAAGAGAATATCAATAGCCAGAAGGTAAGAATCGATGCAAAGAAAAACCAAATAGGAGTCTATACGAATAGTGAGTTTCCTAGATTTATAGTATCTAAAGTATATATGTAATGGAGAAAGCAAAAAAATATTTAAAAAATTCAGTATTAGTTAAATACGAATCATTAATTAAAGGAGTGGAAGATACAGAGTCTTATAATGGAGAATTTTATAGAGGAGAGACTTATAGGAATAGTGATATATTTAATGCTATTCAAATAGCCTATCTAGAGGGAATCATTGCAATATCTTCACAGCGTTTCACAGATGTAGAAAACTACTCCTTTAAAGACTGGTGTGCATCTCAAGAAGCAGGAGCAAGAAAACACTTGAAAGGATTTTTTAAAGAAGAGCTAAAAAAGATTACTGCTTACGAAACAAAGGGGCTTAAAAATATAAATCCAGATCAAGTAAAAAAAGATGGAGGCTATGCAGTGTTTGGGAATATTATGATTCCTCTTAGTGATTTTAAGCATGATAATATGGCTGATTACTTGAGGATGGAGAAAGAGTTTTCAGAGCTTCCTCCTTGTACTGCATTTCCGACAGGAACATTGGGTGAATCTTTTGATAAAGGAGGACTGCTAGAAATTCCCAAATCTAAATTCCAAAGGCACTACACTTTTACAGATGGAAAAGATAAATGGACGATACATACAAAAAACTACTCTACATTAACCTCTGTCTGGAAATATCAATGCACAAATCACCACAATGTAAGTGATCCAAAGGAGAAATTTTTTACTGAAAAAGAGATAGAAGAATTTGTATAAATGGCATACTACGATAGCATAGATAAGAACGAGATTGAGAAAGCATTTAAGGCTAAAGCCTTTGAGTTTCATCAGCATAGCAATATTAAGCGACCTCCATATCTACTGGAAATCGAAGCGAATGATATTGATACTGGCAGACCTTTTAGAAAGGGCTTCCTTTGCAAAGGAGAAACGGTAACGCTATCGGGGAAGGAGAAATCTAAAAAATCTTTCTTTGGGTATATGATGCTTATGTCTGCACTTATGCCAAATGGAGCCTATCAAAATATCAGATGCAATATGCACCCAAATAAAAAGGTGATGCTATTTGATACTGAGCTTCCTCCATACGAATTTAGTAGGAGAATGCAGAAGATTATAAAAGCGTGTGGATATGAGAAAGCTCCAGATACATTCCTAGCTTGGTCCTTAAAGCAATTTAGAGACCCAGTTACGATAGTGCAATTTATAATTAGGAAGGTCACAATATTCGGAGAGGAATGTAAGATAGATGGAACGAAAGGTGTAGGAATTATAATGATAGATAAGCTCCTAGACCTCCTCAGAGACACTATGAGTAAGACTCAGGTAAATGAGTTGATAAATGTATTGGGGGCATTACAAGCAGAGTATGGCTTTATGATGATATGGACTATGCACCAAAATAGGAGAGATAGTTACACCAATGGAACGGCAGGAGTAGAAGCCAATAAAGAAATCAGTTATTTGTTTAACTTAGAGTGTCAGTTTCCAGATGCAGAAGATAGTGAGACATTAGTAACTACTGGACTAAAAAGGCACAAGGAAGCAGTGCCAAAATTTAATATAGCATTCGACGATGATGGCTATCCCGTATCGTTACCATTTACAGGCGTATGAAATGTTCTTGTGGAAAAGAAATAGATTTAGGAGATGATACTCTTTTTGAATCAATGGATGGGTGCAATGAATTGGGAGAAGATTACTTTTTATGGAATTATGATTGTGAATGTGGAAAAAAGGCTAAAGGGTATGATTATGGGCATTACGATTCTGATTACGATAAAGAAATTATAGAAGAAATTTTTGAAGAATTAAATCAATAAATAAAATGGAATTAAGCAACAAAATCGGAACACCTTGCAAGGTTATTTTAAATGGAAATGAAATGGGTAATTTCGTAGGAGATGGAGAAAAAATAGGCAGGATTACATCAGGAATGAATAAAAGAATAATGAAAGACCTGCCAAACTTTGTCTTTGCCACACCAAAGGGAGAAATGATTCATGTGACGATGGATCAAATTCAGGAAATCTCTAAAGAAGAGAAAAAGGAACTACTTGAACTAGAGTTTAGCCTCAAAGATGAACCATCTTTTTACATGGGTATAATCTCTTATGTAGATATATCTCTTTTTGAATACGTACTAAGAATGCCTAACCCTGCAAGTATGGTTGTTACGGATGAAATGTGGGAAGCAGCTAAAAAAGTAAATCAATAACTATGAAATATATAAAATTCTTATTTTTATTCCTTATCCTCAGCTCTTGCTCTAAGCAATCTTTTGATAAGCAGACTCCGCTAAGTAGCGTAGAGAATAATACTACCATTGATAAAACCCTGGAGACTTACTTGGACAAGAAGTTTAGTAGCATTGGGCGGATTAATAGGAGACTCAAACGTTCTTCTGCACAATACTATATCAACGGCAATCAAACGCTTAGGTATGAAAGGCAAAGTGGAACTACACTAGATGTATATAAGGTATCTAAGCAAGGGAATTTTTATTACTTACAAGCATACAAAGAAAAAGGAGATCCTAAAACTTTGGTTTATAAAAGAGTAGATGTATATGTGATAAGAGTGAGAACCTTTGAAGAATTGGAAGAGCATATTGATAATGGGTATGATTGCCTTATAAATACGTTTATCTAATAATGAACCAATACCAAGATTACAGAGAATACAAAAAAGAGTACAAGGAAATTCTTACTGCTCGATTAAATGACATGGGGCTTCCATATACCGACTCCAATGTAAAGATGCTGTATAAGTTAGACTCCACGCACAAAGTAATGAGAAGTGCAGCAGGATATTACATAGGAACTTCTTGTGCTATGGGGACTCCTTATGACCGCTATAGCAGCTATTACAAAACCAAAGAAGATGCAATGGAGGCATTGAAAAAGCAAAATTACTTTAGATGAAACTAGAGCTAGAGCAAGATATAATTTGAACGCAGTAAATACACATGAGGAAATCCTCGCCAGAATAAATGAGATTCGTATTTCCTATTTTAAAGGAATAGAAGAAGAAACGAATACAGAGAAAGATACACTCGGCTGGGCATATGAATTAGAGAGCCTATCTTTTGAATTTATTTACTACTACCTACAACCAATGGCAGTAGAAGAATTTGAAGCAGAAGCAGAGCTCGAGAAGCAAAAGGCAGAAGCCCACTTTAGATCGAGAGAGGGAGTGCAGGTGAGCATCAGGAATAAGATTGATATTGCCAGGAAAGAATGGACAAAGGATTCTAAGTATCTATCTGCACTGATAGACTTTAGAAGAAAAAAAGAAAACTACTGGAGACATAAAATGCTTATGGATAAGGTAGACCGCTTATGTAATAAAATGAAGTATTTAAGATAAAACTTATGGCAAAAAAGAAAATAAAATTATATGTTGAGCCTCATGGAATACTGAGCTTCAAGCCCCACCGTCAAGAAGATTTATTAACAATGGATCATATGCGATTAGCTTGCGAAGAATTTCTCAAGAATTTCCATATGTTTTCTAGAGTAGCAAAATTACCATATAACACTCCAATGGAATTTAATACTCAAGAAGGAAAATATTTACCTATGTAGATGAATGATCTCTCCATACTCCGCCACATTCTAAACGATCCTACCTATGAAGTGGGGGATAAGATAAAATCCCCTATCCCTCTAGTATATAGGGGCAATAATGACGATACCACTTCTTTTTCTACCAAGTACTACGAATATGAAGGAGAGCAAAGAGTCCGATGGAGAGACTTTGGATATACTCCTTCCCCTCTAGGCTACGATATGGTGGCTCTATACTGCTACGTGGCCGAATTTTATGACCCATCTTGGATTAAACCACCCAACTGGAAAAAGAAAGACGGCAGGCCTGATCGAGAAGCCGCATACAAAGCAATCAAAGCAGAGAAATTTGAAATATATAGCCCATGTTCTGCTGATTTAATCAACTCCATCAAAGAACCCATCACCTTTAAAAAAATGAAGCTCACTGCAGCTCACCTTAACTACTGGAGCAGATTAGGAGTTACGTGGCAGTTACTACGACGATTTAAAGTAAGTGGTTTAGAGGGGCTGTATCGGGGTCCGAAGAAATTATGGGGAACTAAGAGGAATAATATAGGCTTCCATTATCAGCTGAGAAATAATGATAAGTGCTATCGGCCATTCAATTTGAACTGGAAGGGAAAGAAATCTAAGTATCTGCATCAAGGGGAGAACCTGGTTCCAGAGGGTTATGACCAATTGCCAAAAACTGGGAAATTATTAATCTTTACAAAATCTATGAAGGACGTATTGTTCTTGACGAGCTTGGGTTACAATGCGATATCCGGAGGAAGCGAAAGTATGTATGAATTGATCTTACCTTACGTAGATAATCTAAGCAGTAGATTTGAAGATATGGTATTTTGGGGAGATCCAGACGCTCAGGGGATTCGGTATTCTGAGGAACTAAAGAAGATGTTTGGAAAGGGAAGGATCGCTCAGAGCGTAATAGCAAAAGACCCTACGGATATATGGATAGAAACTGGCGATGCTAACATTATCCATATGGTCATAAAAAAAGCTGCATAGAATCTTTATCCTATAGCAGCTTTGGTGAACCTATCAAAATTCAACCTTTAGAGAAATTGTTTCTTGCTTGTTCTAATCTCATTTTCGCTTGTTTGTCACACCACCTATTATTGTAACTTCTAGCATCACCTACTCCGCTATGGGCTTTTACGTGGCGAAGTGAAAATTCTTTTATTTTACCTAGCCTTTGTAATCTCCTTTTTGCCAACACTAAATTAAATCCTAGCGATGGTTTTTCTCTTCTTTTAATAATCCTTTTGATTTTACTAGACCCTAATTCTTTGTTTCGATTGTAATGCCGAATAGTTATTTCTGAGTCTGTATTTATGACCAGTAATTTTGAACTTATATTTACTTTGGTAAGGCAGTGCATTGCATTTAAAATAGCCATTCTCTCTGCTTCACTAGAGTTAGATACATTTGCCTTTAATATCCCCGATCTCCTAAGATTGAATTTATTGGATCGAATAATAAAAGCATAGCTCCCCACCTTTTTAATTGGACAGAAAGAAGCATCAGTATTTATAGTGACGCAAACTTGATCGTACTGGGGTTTAGGGATTTCCAATGGGTTAGGAATAAGTTTTTTTGTTTAGTAAATCATTCATAGTCATATATGGTACATTATAAATTTCAGACATTTTCTTTTTGCTTATATCCCCTTTCGCAAATCTCTTACGATAAGATAATATCTTTTTCTGAGACATTGACTTCCTAGTAAACTTTTCTGACTGCCCCCTCTTTTTAAAAATAGTTTGCCCTAATGTCTGCTTGCTATATAACTTTACATTTCTACTTGAAAATGGTTTGTCAAAATTTTTTCTTCCACATTGTACAGACCAATCATCCCACTTTAATCCATGATATGCAATCATCAATAGCCTTCCTATCCCAAAGACTGCTACTCTTTTCTTTCCTTTATCAAATATTGTTATCGAGTATTGAGGTGTAGAGTTTTCATCCCTAGATAGACTATATCTCTTTTCAAATATGCTTCCATATCTCTCATAGTACACATTGCCTGATTTTGTTATCCACATACTCAGATTGCTTGGTATATCTAGTAGGGTTGCTTGTTTTAATTTTGATTTTGTTACTTCGTAATTCATTATGTGTGTTTTTTGTCAAAAATTTCCTAGGTATTCCCAAATTCTAATAAGGTTAAATCAATATCTTGATCGATAATTAGTTCAATGATTCTTTCTAGCATTACAGAAGATTGATCTTCTGATAGCCCATTTTGAGTTCCTACTGATATCAGAGCTACTTTTACATCATCTACATTGTCGATGTGATTCATGTCTTTTTCTAGTTCAGTAAGTGTTCCCGACTCTTGGCAGTCAAACCCACATACTACCATTCTTCCGCAGGGGCAAGTATTCATATTCCTACAATTTGATTTGATAATTTAATTGCTCTGTCAATTTTCTCAGCATCTATAGAATAGAATATCATCCTGCCTTCTCTTTCTGAAATAATTAACTCAGCTGCTTTTAATGTTTGGAGATGCGAAGAGAAAATAGATTGCTCTATATCTCTATCCATAAGCTTCTCAACTTTCTTTCTTAGCTTGCTGACGGACTCTTTCCCTTTTGATAGTACCAATACTGTATTCTGACGAATAAGGTGATCTAAGGCTCTAAAAAGCATCTTACATTCATGCATATTTTTGAAGTCTGATTCTTTCATTTTTTATCTTTATGAAATATTGAGTGATAAGTAATTAAGCTGCCCAGTACAATTCCTAAAATTTCCATTAGTTAATTATTATTTCGACGTTCTCCCACTTACCAATATAATCCCATTCTCCTATGAGTACGTCTATGATTTTACAATTTGTGTATTGAGGAGCCATTACATCGTGGACCTCGAAGCAGCCCGAATATGGGCAGTCGCATATAATTTCAATTTCATCTCCGAAGTTTAGGTATTCTAACATATCTCTCGGCACGGCTACCCAGTTATCGGGCGGATTCATCGGGTCTTGAATAATAGACCCATCAGCAGTAATATTAGGCGTGCTATCGGTCTGTTCTGAGATAGCATGATATACAGTAAGGGTGTATAGTAGTAGAAGTAATTTCATATGTTAAGCATTTCTTTTGTTATTTTCTTCTATAAACATTTCAGCTATATCGAAGCTCCATTCTATAGCTTCTCTCATAACCTCCATTTCTACATTTCCATAATCTTCGGGTTCAAGTATTGATTTGAATATTTGTAATGCTACTTCATTGACTTTCATATTTTTTGATTTTAGTCGTGTTCTTGATTCCAAAATTCTTGTTGACAATTAATTGAGCAGTAGTCTCCTTGACACTCTGCTTCACAGTTTATACAGTTTTTCATTGTAATTTCCATTTTATAAATTCAATAGAACTTATTTCTCCGCAGTACTCATATAAGCACCATGCTTCTAGTATAAACATTGGCATTCCTACCACAAAAACTAAAGTGACACTTAGCTTAAATAGCCAATTCGTCTTTAATCTTTGATCTAGCTTATGGAAAATCCAAGAAAAAAAAGCAGTACAAGATATTCCTAAAATAGCAAGTACAGTAGAATCCGCCAATGGAGATATAATGCTCGTATCTACGGCATTACATTCTTGTTTTAAGTTAGGTAGCATTTCAATAAAGAAGTAGATAAATCCGATTAATGATGCTAAAATTAAAAGAGGTATTAATATATTTTTCATTTTATAAGGTTTAAAAAGCAGGGGAAGGGAAACCTCCCCCTGCTACATTTAAAAATCAGATTAATAAGGATATGGCTTTCTTTGTTTTTTCTATCCCTTCGTGATCTAGCACATAGTACTGGACTCCTTTAGACCTTTCAGTTTTTACGATAGATGCTCTCTTTAAGATTGCTAGGTGCGAAGATGCTACGCTCTGCACAAGCCCCAAAGTCTCATAAATATCTGTAACTGTCATTCTTTCCTTCTCTTCCAGTAAAGAAATTATAGGCTCTCTTATTGAAGGGTGGTTTATGGCACGGAAAGCCAGTAATGCTTTCCGTGCTTCTTCTCTATCGAATACTGTCATTAGCTATTTTTGTAAATTGGTGACAATAATCTAGTTCCATTTAGCAGTACTGCTGAGTCCACTTCTATTTCCTTTCCCTTCACCTTCTTGGTTACTTGTGGGAATATCTGCATAGAAATACTCTCTTCGCTAATAGACTGTACTACGGAGATTAGCTTCTCTAAATTCAAGCATATCTGATTCGGGCAGTTAGCACTTAATATATTTTCGCTCTTAATCTTCGTCTCTCCCTCTCTAGTGAACATATCACACTTGGTCTTGAGGATTAAAGAGTTCTCTTCAATTTCAAAATCTCCCTCTCTTGTAGTTTCATTAGAAACTATCTTGATCTTCTCACAAGCACTCATTAACTCTGACTTATCAAAAGTTACTGTAGTGTAGTCCTCTCCATTAGGAATGATTGCAGCGTAAGATGGATAGGTAGCATCTATCAGATTTAGAGATACTTGGTACTCAGAATTTCTAAGTGTTACGATTCTAAAAGACTCTGCCCCTTCTCCTGCTCTCACTCCAAATTCTAAAGTAGCATTCTTAAATACCGATACGAATTTTGCAATTTGCTTTGGTACGATGTACTGGACTTTATCTCCTTCGGGAGTACAAGGGAAAGATTCTAAGATTAGTTTGTTAGCATCAGTAGCTACAATAGATAATCCGTCTTTCTTAATGTCTAGGCAGATGCCAGTCATATTAAGTCTCTCGCCACTATTCCCAGTAAATGGAACTGCACTTGCCAACTTATCAAAGAACGGTTGGTGGACTACTATAGTCGTTAGGTGTTCTGTTAACGGCTCTCTAATAGGGAAGTCTGTAAAATCGAATCTTGGAATTGTCCAAGTAGATTTATTGTCTGAAAAAGATATTCTTCCTGCAAAGATCGTCAGAGAAATTACTCCTTTACATTTCGCTACTATCTTTGCTACGTTTCCGTAATCTGCGGTAAACTGAAAATCTGGACCGACATATGGCATTCTAGCAGAAGCATAGGCAGTCATATTAGTAGCGATAATTTCCATCATTCCATTCTTTCCGCTAAAAGCAATATCTGATAGTACTGGAATTTCGGGATTAGAAGCAATGGCATTCTTCAAAAACTTTAGGCGGTCGCCCATAATTTCTGTGTTAATGTCGATGGTCGCAATCTTCTTTCCTTTAGCTTTTATAACTCTACCATTGGAGTCTGATTTTTCTTTTTTAGCTTTTGGCTTTTTAGCCGTTGACTGTACATCTTTTTTAGTAGCCTCCGCCTTTTTAGCTTTGCTTTCTGTTGGTTTAGCAGCGTCTTTCTGATCACTCATTGTTTAATTTAATTTTTGTTTAATAATTTGTTCAAAAGCCCTATTGCTAGGAATAAGAGGAAAGCATATAATATAAATTCCTCTAGTGAGATAAATAATATCATAATTTTATTGGCATCATTTGGTAATTCTTTAGGTTCAATACAATTCCGTTTATCTCTGTCTCACCCCACCTAATGAGTTTGTAGAGCATATCTGTACCTAGCTTTGCTAATATCCCATTGATGTTCAAATCTTGCGAGGATAAAGCTTGTTCAGTTGTGCAGGACGGCTCACTAGGTTCATCTTCCATATCGGGGTAATGATCTAGTACGTGGGGCATTGTTGCAAAATCAAATTCATCTTCCATTTCTCTCCTACGCCATTCTAAAGCAGGGTTTGTACCTAGCACTACTTGACCAAAATTCTTGCCATTCCCATAGTCCATCCAGTAGTAAGGGTAGTTTTCAATATTTTCTGATTGGTCATTATTGAGAAAATGATAGATCTGTTCTCTAGGCATCACTTTATCTACACAAGAGATTATGATATTGTGGTTTATATCTCCATCCCAATGTGCGTCTATAGCATTCCATTCTAATCCAAATTGGCGGTTGGCACGATCTACCAGTACCGATGCTTTATGCATTCCAATTTCTGATTCTGTAAACAACTGCCTACCCATATTTGCTAGAGATATTTTCTTTGGGTCATAAACTGTTACGTTCATCCCTGCCTTCCCTAATCTAATCAGTACATCATTCATTCTGACCAGCTCTCTGAATACCTCATACCCAGTTCCTCCGCAACCAATTACACATACAGATATAGGTGCATGGGCTTCTGATATTGCTTCGAATGTTTTGTGCTTATTTTGCATTTGTAATTATTTTATTTCCGAAATTCAAATTCCCTTTTCCTTTTCCTTTTGGTACAATAAAAACCCCAACCTCTTCTGTGACATTCCTTTTTATTCTGCCTAGTGACTGATAATACCTAAGCCCTTCTCTTTCTTGATAGGGAAACATTGTTATTGTTCCCCAAATAGAAGTACTTGTAACTATCGGAAAATCTTCGGGGTGCGTTGGCATTGAATGAGGGTCTATCATACTAATAGTGATTTTAATTTTCTATTTGAATTATTTAATTTCTCTACTGGAAACAGATCTTTCGTTTTTAGATGCTCTACCCAGAATTCATCCATATCTCCTTTTATTCCGCTTGTATTATTGGAGTGGGTGAAGTAGGAAGAGAAAAAAGCATCTTCTACATTCCTAATAATATCCTGCATATACCAAGCTGCTTTCAATCTTGCTGACCCCATACATACCCTTCCATCTGCATAGCAGTTATGAAATGGCGTGTAAAATAATTGCATTCCAGGCTCTAGCTTTCCATCTCTAATAGCGAATACTTTAAACTCCTTATTCTGATACCGAAATACCAATCGTGGCGTGAATGCTTTGCCCTTTAGACTCTTATTCTTGAACTTAAAATTAAGTTCTGTATATTTTGGCTCTCTGACCCATACTAAGGACGATACAGAAGAGTAAATTACTTCTTGAGGAATTATCCCTCTCGGTCTGACAGTCTTGTTAGAAGAAGCTGCTGCCGTTTGCAGGATAGTATCGAAGGTAGATTTCTTTAGTGGTACTGGCTTTGTAAGCTGCCCATTTTTTCCTACTCTCATAGACTCTGCATATAAGCTACCATCGTCTAACTGATATGCTACCATTGCGAGTACTGGTGCTAATCCTATGTCTTTAAACTGTAAATTCATATCCTAATATTTCTCTGATTTCATAAATAAATTCTTTTGGTAGTCCTCTACCATCGTGGTATTCTATTTCTCCATTATCTCCATCTACCCATCCCCTTCCGATTAGTATTAATGATGCACAGTTATTCGGTAGGCTCATATGTTCTTTAAATAATGGAGAGTCAATTTCATAGAAGATCATAAATCGTTTCCAAATTGGCGTGTACTCATTTACATCTACATGAAATTCATACTGGTATAAATTGATTCCTTGATATTTCTTAGCAAACTGATACACCTTCTCTATCCATCCTAGATGCCTTTGAAATATTGTGTCTCTACTGGCGTTTATTCTAGTCCATAAATTTTTCCAAGAGAATTTATGCTTGTTGATATTCGCTAGTGCTTTTAGTGTCGGGGTGGATTGACCGTTTACCATATCGACATACATTGCATCTCCTTCTTCTAAATCTCCCTTCCCTTCTACCATCCATTCTAACATATAATCATCATAGATTGTGCCTAATCCTTTCTTATTCAGAATAGCAAGGCAAGTAATTAGCAGATTCCATACCTTCCTATCTTTCTCATATACATCATCAAATGATTTTATTTGCATTGCGTGAATAGACCCATCGCAAATATCCTCTCCTACGTACAAGTAACTGCTACTTGAAAAATAATGATAGGCATAAGGCATAATTTCCCCGATATGAATTTCTACCTCTCTTTTCAAATCTTCAAAATTATTTGTCGGCTGCATCATAAAAGGATTCTCTTGGTATTCTTCTACTTCTTTTAAAATTCTCTGCATAGATTCTATAGTACTCAACCCACCTAGAGATGCGTCCTTCCTAGATTGCTCTGAGTAGATAATATCTAGCCCACTACGAGTAGTTATAGGAATCTCGTAAACGGACTCTTGAATCGCTCTACTGGCTCTAGTGTCCTTCGTGCTGCTCGGTCGTTGGCGATAAGCCTTACTAGATCGTTTACTGTCTCGTGTGGCATTTGGTTTGGTACTAGCTTCTTGCATTTCTTTTCTTCGATTAGTTTCTTAAAATCTATTTTTACAAAATCTATTTTCATCGAGTGATTCACCATTGCTCATTTATAAATTTATCCATAGAGTCCAGTAGTACGGCTTGGTCTTGAATCGTATGTAATTCATTCCATTCTAGCAGTACAGAAGAATAATCGTTTGCGTCAAAGGCGTACATATACCCTCCTTTGATTCCATATATTCTTACTTCCTTTGGACCGCTTCTCATGTCTCCCGTCATATCAAATAGAGGAAGTGTATCTGCTAGATCGTGATTATCAAATTCTTCATTCTCTAGCATATCCGAGAACTGGTCGATGGTCAGTCCTTTTAAATCTCCATTTAGGAAATTATACTCGTGTGCATTTTTTAAGTTGTTATACTTAAACTCAAATTTCTTTTTTAGGTCTTGGATCTGACCCCAGTTTGTTTGACTCATTAATTTAATTTTGAACATTCTAATTCATTATCGAGAATAACAGATACATATACCTTCTGCATAGCTTTTACAGTTATGACACCAGAAATGAGTTTTCTTAAATTCTTCAAGTGTGTATAGTGGTTCATCTTCGTATCCATAATTTTCTCTCCAGTATTCTTCGATTGTCGGTTTACTCTCGATAACACCACCCTGAATTTCATAGTCACGTATTCCTGTGTAGTTCTCTTTAAGTCTGATAGTCTGTAGCATTACGTGACCATCTGGAATATCTTTGCAGTAGCTTCTCATTCTGTCGAGATCATACCACGTAACTATCTCTAATTCGCATTCTGGTAATCCATCTTTATCCATAGTGACGAACATATTACCAACCCTAACTTCACTCATTTGGACTACTAATCTTAATAAATCGGTTACTGTTTCAGCTCTAAGTTTATATGTATTCATTTCTAAGATTTATCCTTTAGTTCCTATGTTTTTAGAAATTTCGTAATAATGCGTATTTCCCTCGCTCTTTTCTAGCTTCACGTCTGCATTTACCATCTTCGGATACTGGTGGGCATAAAAGGATAATACTTCCCCTGCTGATAGCTTCGGGTTTGGGTCGGGTAATTCTACTCCGTCAAATTTAAATAATCTCATTTTTTGAATTTTAAATAGTTATTAAAATAAACTTCCTTCCTCTACTCCCTGCACTTCTTTTGCTTTCTCTGCTTTTTCTGCCTTAGTAGATTTCTTTGCAACTGGTTTCTTCTTGGCTACATCAGCTTTTTTCTTGTCCTCTGCTTTCTTCTCAGCTGCTTTTATCTTCGCTTCCTCTATAGACTTCAACTGCTCTGCTGCTGCTTCGTCTAGTGGGGCAACGGCTTCGATACTGGGTATAATCTGAGGAATAAACCGCATATCGAGTTCTACTGGGTCTCCACTATAAACCAAAGGCTTAATAAGATTGTGGGCAGAAGATTCTAAATCAGATATAGGCTTGGCAGATACGATAATATCCTCACCCTTTTTCTGTATGACTATTGACAACTTACTGTTGTCTGTTAATGCTTTAAATAATTCTTTGAACATTTGTTTTATTTTAAAGTTTTATAATATTTCTTAAGCCAGTATAATTTCTTTTTGTTATACCCTTCTCCATACCCATTTGACTCCCACCCAAAAGCAGAAGGATAATTGTACGAAAAAGAATTATCTCTATTCGATATAAAATCTGCAATCTTATGCCTATCCGTTAATGAATCCAAGCTCCACAGCTTGCTTCTTTGGTATTTCTACAGACACCATTTCTTCGTTATTGACAGCGTCTTCATAAGGGTCTTTGTATGAAGTGAAGTCTTGGAATCCGTGTTTTTTGAGTAATAGACAAAACTCTTCTTCTTGGATGCAGTCGCCATCTATTTTTCCTAATGATTCGATTAAGTCTGAGAAAGAAGCAAGCTGTTCCCACGAATCTTCAAAGCATTTCAGCCTCGGCACTAACTTACCTTGCAGTTCTATCCACTCCATTTCCATCTCCCCATCAGTTCCGTCTCCTTTGAGATACATGCCGAACATAACTTTTACATTCTCATTTGGCATTGCTTTCGCATAGTAGGCTTTACTGCTTCTGTGGAAAGCCCTAACACATTCATTATTTCCCATTGCTATTTTGTTTTTATAATTTATTTTCAAGTTTAATATTGTGGTGGATTTGGTACGATTCTTATCACTTGTACATTATCATCCAGTCTGCCAATTGTGGTCACAATCCTTGCAATAATATCCATCCGTAAACTGAAGTTCTGCCGTATCTTCTGAGCTACATAGTGGGCAGACCATATGATAATATTGTGCATGATGATCATTTTTGACCTTTAGGTTTTTCGTTATAAACAATCCCTGGATTTGTGTTTCAATTAAAGTTTATCTTGCTGATCAACTTTAATTGATATTGATAATATTTTTCCTTTCAAAACGAATAATTTTTAGTCGGTTTACGAATTTTGAGTTGCCAACCTTTATTGTCACCTTCTCTAAGGCACCGATTTAGCACTCCATTTTTTCTTTTCAATACTAGCCCTTCCAGTATATCTACTTTTACAATATCCTCATATAGCCCTTGAAAATCAGTATCAAATGATTTTACTAGACCAATACCATTCCATTTAGTAGCGTAGGCATACTTTTTATGACCGTCAGTAGCTTTAAATTCTTTTTGCATCAGATTATACCGTTCCTCATAAGTCGTTCCATAGAGCGGAAATTCCTTGTATTCTACCATATCAAAAATCAGATAGTGGAATCCTTCGTAGCCTGCTCCTTTATTCATAAACTCTCCGCATATGATTGCATTTACAAATGGTTTCACTTTCCAGTTAACAACTTTCTTGTGGCGGTTATAAACTACTTCGGGAGTCAGCACCGCATGGCTGCCGTTAAACTTAGCTTGGCCATAGTAACTGCCATTGTCGTAACGTGGCAGGCGTACTGGTCTAACTTTGCTTTCGGCTCTAGGTGGGTAAATCATCGTTTTCTTTTGTGAATCTTTGAGGAGAATTTTCAAGTAATTCCATTATGGCATTAAATTCATTTTTCATCATATCGCATTTACTTGCCATTTCAGAATCACCTACCCATCCTCTGTCATATGAAATAATCGAACTATTTCCTACTCTAATATCTAGCTTTGATACCCTGCCATTATTTATGCCAAATTGAGAGCCATTATCAAATAACTTAGCCTCGAATTTTATCCCTGATTTCCCTTCAATACTCCCAGTTACCCAATTAGAACTATCATTGAATTTTTTAAAGTACGCTTTCATAACTTAGATTTTAATATCCTATTCATAGGAGTGTGAATTAATTTATTGTACTGCCTTTTGGTCAACTGGATTTCATGAATTTCATTTACGATATAAAAATCTGCTTCGTATATATCGTGCTTTTTTTCATGCTCTCTTACTTCGGGCTGAACGGCATTGAAATTATTAATCCATCTTTCTAGCTTATGCCTACCTAAGTCGATGATTATATCGTGCTGACTAATCACGGCATCTCCTATTTCTCCGTCTGCAATCCTTTTCATTATCGTAGCTGCGTATGCGGTGTAATTTGGGGCGGATAAGGATTGCCCAACCTTCTTAGATGCACTCACAAAATCCCTATACATACCCACTACCACTATTAAAGCTATTACTGGAATAATATATGTTACTAACCAAATCATTACCCTACGTGCTTTAATGAGATAATAGGCTGGACTTCCTCAATTACTTTCAACGGCTCGTCAAAACTAGCAAGTCTATCGAGGACATTCTTCTTCACAAAGTACTTAGTATCGGCTTGGAATATTTTAGCCTTATCAGCTTTAGGAATAGCCTTACTTGCCATTATAGCTGCTGAGATCGCTTCCCCATGCTTTTTAAGCATTGCAGGGTTGATACTAAATACAGTCTCTTTATCTGCTATATCTCCATACGTGGCGTTTAAATGGTCATGCCTTGCTTCATCTATCTTTGGGTACTGGGCTTTCATAGTGACCATTACCTTAGATCCCTCCTTACCAAATAGCAAGGAGCCTTGGCATACATCCGTATCTTCAAATTCTTGAAGCATAAAAGACTTACAATGCACCTTTAGATCATCCTTGACCATATCAAGTTCTGCCTTTGCTTCTGCGTGTTCATTATACAGATTGCGGAACTGATTAATAAGTTTCTGAACATTGGGCTTAACTGCCCTCGTTTCTTTTTCTCGCTTCTCAGTCTTTTTTACAACTGGTGCGGCAGTAGAAAATAAATTTAGTGATTTCATTATTTAATTATTTGTAATGCGAATATATAATTTATTTTTGATATTCACATAGGGTTTTTTAATTATTATCCATAAAGCCATTCTTCTCGGTCGGATTGGCTTCTAAATTCTATAAGTTGCCCACTTAATTTAAGGCTAGTAGACTGATTTATAACTACGATAGCTACTTCTCCGATTCTAGTAATTAGGTTTCCAAAATTTGTTCGTTTCCAGAATTTCATTTTTGTATTTTAATTTTTGACAAATGCTTTTAGTTTTGAATTATTAAGTAGCCCACTTTCATGAAGCTTCTGTAACGTATAAGTGTCGATACTATGAAATTTATCAGCCACCTTATCCAGTAAATTATACAACTTTGTTGGTTCTGAGTCCACAAAATTGGCGGCTGTTAAGGTTTGCCTCGTAAACTCTCCGTCTATATCCCTACCACTACTCATAGCGTCAAACGATACAGTCTTTTGATACTGCTTATAATAGGCATCAGACTTGTCTATAGTGACCACTTTAAAGTTATCCAGTAGTTCAGTATGCAAATAGAGTTTATTATCACAGAAGGAATGCTCTACCCTAGTAAGGTCTAATTTCCTACGACCTTTTACTTCGTGGTCTAACATAATAGTTTTGTGGCAAGAATTAGAACCAAACCAACTAATAGCAGTTTTTGTATTTCTATCGTTATATACATCCCACTCTTTTAAAACTAACTTTCCATTTTCAATAAAATTGATGGAAACAATTTCCTTGCCCTTAAAAAATAGTGGATTGTGCCAACTGGCACTAGAGGTTAATAAGTTATTCAACCTTTGACTTGTTTTTGTGTTATTCATTTTCAATTTTTTCTTTTAACTGTGATTTAGTTTGTTTTTGGAATCCGTGAAAAACTAAAAAGGCGTTAATGTGTCTAGACGTAGTATTCGATTGGACATTAAATATTCTTAGCTTCTGAGTAGTCAGATTAAAACTAGCTACTTTAGTAGTGTAGCTATAGAGGTCGGAAATTATATCTCCATCTTCTAAGTACTGGTTAACGTGCTGATTAGACAACGTCTTACGTCCATCAATAGGACTTAATCTAAATGTTTTCATACGTTTTAATATTTTTTGTTATTTATTTTGTGACAAACTGGGGCGGTGTAAAGGCTGCCCACCTTCTAAACTTTCCACAATAACCCCCTTAACTTCATCTATAGACAGCTCTTCATCTATAAGTAAGTAATACAACAATTCCCTCAACTGATCCTTCACCTCTTTTATCTCCTTATGGTATCGGGTATATCCTCGCTGCTCTGCCATAAGTCTAATACACCTATGTACAAACTTATTACCTTTTGCAGTCAACCACCTGCGATCCTTACACTTTATAGCTTCTGAGTAGTTCTTCATCTTACACGATTTACAGTATTATACAATTTATTCAATGAATCAATATCATACAACCTCACCCCTGACCACGAAGAACATAAAAGAACATTCTCAATATAATTCAACGACTCCTTAAGCAAACAATAATAAGAATAATCTAAACCCTCGTTTTCCTTTAATAACTCAACCCTTAAAGCATCTGTAACTATAGGAGTCTTTGCCCGTATCAAACAATTTACTGTAGCTAATTTCATTTTTGTTAGTTTTTTCTTCATTCGTATTCTTTAATTATGTCAATTAAATCGTGTAGCGTACACTCTGAAAATAAAGAATAATTTTCTCCATCTTTACATAAGAAGGTTAACTCATTATTTACATAAACCAACTCAGTATAACCATATATATCAACAGTTAAGCAAAGTTCATTGCAAATACTTGATGTTACGTGACTCCCTGCAATCAAAGACTTTAATTGATCTTCAACCTCAGAAACAAATAAATCTAATTTTTCACTTAATTTCATTTTGTTAGTTTTTTAATGACAAGTTTTTACTGGAAGTCTCTACTATGTCACCAGTACACCACCCTTTATTAACGCTAGTTACCAACTCTCTGAACTTATAGAAAGTAACTACTTCAAAATCTTTCAATACTTCCCTTGAACCCATAAAGAGCAAAGGAACTCTTTTATCCGTTGGCTCTACATATACAGAACCTTTTACATAAGTCATACAATTATATCTTTAACTTGATAATACATTCCAATACTAATTTTTTTTCTTTAAAAGCCCCTCTAAGGCTCTAATCTTATTACCCCTATCTATTACCTCAATTAACTCGTAGGCTTCACCCTTAGTCAAATGAGTAGCTACCAGCGTGCAATCCTCTGAAACCTCCTTTGAATCAGTAGTCCACTGGATCCCCTGACTTATCTTTATATACTTTCATATATCATAAGCTTTTACTACCTCTATTACGGCAGACTGTGGACAATTCTCAGCTATACATATCGACTTTATAGCCGCCTCCTTAGAACTAGCCGTTAAACCAATGGAGACAACACCGTCATCATGCTCAACCGTTGCAAAATATTTACTAATCTTCATTTTAATTTGTGATTAATTCCCTGACATCTAAAATAATGCTCGGGCAAAGTGTTATTTAATTTGTGACAAAATTGGGTGGTAGGCGGTGGAATGTGTAGGGGTCTGCCCCCGCTCCATCTACCTCAAAACCTACTGTTTCACTCACTTTCAGGCTACATTTGGTGCTATTACAGCACCTTTGCGGCTCGTATGCGGTGTTATTGTTTAAAGACTTCATTACTCCATTATGTACTCGTAAAAGTATGAGCAGTTTTAGTGCTTTTTGCGGTGTAATCATACTAGCAATATTTTAGGGTTTCCTAATTTGTTGATTTCTCGGAGTGCTGCGAGGGATGGTATTTTCCCTGCTCGACACTGGCTTCGGATCTGCTTTGCTCGTACTGGTTTTTTTGGTTGTATGTTTATGATTTTCATTTTAGGTTGTTTATGTAGTGATCAAATATTGCGTACATCTTTGTTTCATTGCTATCTGAGGGTTTAAAGTCTGCTTGTGACGGGTTTACATGGCTGAGCTTTGCAACTGCTTGGATGCACTCTACTAATGTACTGCGGTCTATTATTTCATGCCCTACTATTTCGGTGGTTAGGGTGTATCCTCCATGTTCTGAGTCTATATAGAATATATCATAAGCCCCGTAAATAGGTTCTATGGTAGGTTCTTCTGGTGCGGTGTTTTGTATTGCACAGATAAGAAAAAAGCAGAAGGAAAAATAGGTCGTAAAAAAGGTATAGAATTTCATTATTTAAAATTTAGTTATTAGTAAAAAGCACGGTCAACCGCTTAACAGTTGTTTAGGTCCTACTATCTAGGTGGTCAACCGTGCTACATTTAAAACGCTTCTTTTATATTATAAAATAGGGGCGGCTAAATTTGCGGACTCATTGCCGCCCCTTCTCATTGTTGGGATGAGATATTTTTACTCTGATTCTTTAATCCATCCGAGCATCTTAAATAAAGGTATCCAATGAGCTTGATAAAAACTATATCCAGCTCCTGAGATAAATAAATAATACCCGCTCTCATGGTCAATAACTCCAATTCCTAAATCATATAATTTATCTACATTACAATAATCCGATTCTATATAGAATCCTTCGCATCTCCATACAGTATTCCACATAGGATAATTATTGCTCTCAAAATCCCCGTATCTATAGTTCTCAAATTCTGAATTTTCAGTTATTACTTGAATAAAATCGGAGTCATCTAAATAATTATCTTCCGTCAACTCCATATCGTTTAATTCATTGTAAGATTCCAATTCCGTTGCTAAGTCAGAATAACCATTGTTAAAAAATTCTTTTGTGATAATCTTATCAGAAGGATTCATTATTTCTAATATACCATTTTCGCATTTCAGCATATCAAAATGAGCTATAGAATTAAACTCTCGATTAAAGAAATATTCCGCCTGATCCCTTGCGGTATTAAATACTTTTGTAATAGGTTGAACTTGATTTGTCATTATTTAATTTTTGCGTTATAAATGAAGGGCTTAATACCCCCTTTCTTTCGATACTCTAAATTACTAAACATTAATCATATAAACAAATATTATCATAGCAATATTAATATTTATTTTAATTTAACATATGCACATTATTATCATATGATATACATTTCTCTACTGGTGTGGCTCTCCTGGCAGCGGTTGACCTTGTGACATTACCGTTTATTTTTTCAGAGGGTTTTGTGTTTTCATTTTTTTCTGAGATCCGTTTAAGCGGGGGGTGTCCGAAACCGCAGAGGGGGGAGGGGGTTATATTACTATAGACCTCCCGTTCTCTCTCGCCTAAGCAGATATTGTCTAGATATTACCTATTGTCGGTATTACCGATGCCAGATATTTTGTTATTCCTTCGCTAACAATTACCTTTGGTTGAAAACGAACTTATGGGTGAAATTTTTGGGTATGTGTATGAATTTGCTAGGGATCAGTTGTCTAACAATGAATTTGCTCAGGCAGGTGCTTTGACGGCTGGGTTTTATGCGGTTTTAGATTATTTGAAGAAGGTACTGGTGTTAAGTTGTCTACGTTGTTATCTCATTTGGATGGTAATATGAGTAGGGGGGATTTGATTGTGGTTATGACGACTAATAATTATGACGCCTTGGACCCCGCCCTGGTTCGAAAGGGCCGTATCAATGCTACGAGGCAAGTCTCTCTTCCCGATAAGAGAAGTGTAGAGCAATATATGAGCTTATTCTACGATAAGGATGTGGAAATCGCTTCAGAGCCAAATAAAGCTATGTGTGAGGTTCAGGATATCTGTTTAAATACTGATGATTCTGCAGATGCTATTGAAAAAGTTGATAAATTGTTTGCATGAAAATATTTAGAAAGAAGGTTCATAAGAACATAGGTTGTTATCCGATTAATTTGCATATTATAGATACTAATGATTCTGATAAGTTGTATGATGTTTATGGTTTTCGGGAGGATGATATTTATGCGGTTACTACTCGGGGTCATACTATGCGTAATGGGAGGGAGTATCATATAGTGTTGATAATATTTAATGATAATTCTGCGTATGGTCGGATAAAGAATAGTGATATTGCTCATGAGGCTTTCCATGCGATGAATTTTGTATTTGATTATATAGGTGAGTCTGGAAAGTGTGAGGAGCCGAGGGCTTATTTGATCAGTGAGATCTATGAAAAGGTAGAAAAGTTTTTAAATGAAAAAAGATAAGTTTGATATTCCGATATATTTCGGTACGTTAGTGGTTTGGGTGTGCAAGAAGAAGCATTTCGATTATTTCAATGTGGAATATGGTTTGAATGGGGACATGAAATCCTATGGGGCCTTTACGTTTAAGAGTCAGAGTGATAATGGGTATGTTCAGTATCATATT
Source organism: uncultured Saprospiraceae bacterium (assembly GCA_964509175.1). Lineage (GTDB taxonomy): Bacteria > Bacteroidota > Bacteroidia > Chitinophagales > Saprospiraceae > JAHDHU01. The sequence goes on along the minus strand of CAZDWO010000001.1, from coordinate 13,735 downwards.
GTTTTGAGGAGTGATGGTTGTACGGAGGCTGATATCTTTCATGAGGTGGTCCATGTGGTAAATCATATCTTTCGGGACCGCCATATTGCTTTAGATAACGAGTATGATAAGCCACAGGCGTATTTGACGGGCTGGGTGGGTAGAAAGGTGCGGAAAGTGATTAAGAAGCGTAAGGTGAAGGTATATTCGTAAAAAAGTATTAACTTAATTAAGAATTCGGAGTAATTCGTATTTAGTTTCGTTCTACGAGAGAATTCCTACCCTGGAATTGCGAGGGTATCCTGAAGCTGGCTTTTAGATCAACGGAGATAATATCTTTTCATAAGGTGAAGTCGATAAGCTTACAAAGGGGGAGCGATTAATGACATGACTCTTTAAGGGTATCAAAGGGGAGTATAGCCTGCTATAAGGTTAGCCTGAATGTTATAGTTCAGGCGTTTTAAAATATTATTCTTAGTTTTTCACATGTGGTTTATGTATGCCTCTTCTCGTTGGTCGGGAAGGGGTTTTTTGTTATTTTTGCACAAACAAATTAATTTGATATGAAGCATTTATTTACGATGTTATTTTTATTCGTTTCTTTATCTGTGTTTTCTCAGAGGGAGGGGGATTGTTTGTGTTATCAGGATGAGGTATTGGAGGCTGATGGAGTTGTTAGGGTTATGGTTAGTCCTGCTACTACTCAGATACGGGTTGTTCCTCCTGTTACGACTACTGTTAGGGACTCAATTTTAATTCGCCCCAGTACGCCGGTTATTCGTGATACTGGGTGTGTAGATTGTTGGGTTGATAGTCCTTCTCAGTATTCTTATTTTAATAGGGTGGAGGTGATTACTGGAGCTACTACAGAGACTATTCAAGTTCCCGCCAAGTATTCAGAGTTTCCGAAGATGAAGATAAAGTATCCAGCTAGAACATTCTGGACGGCAAGTGGGTCCTGCACTGGCAGGGTAATAAGATAAGGACTATATTTGGTATAGTTCAGATTATTATAGAGATGGCCTCTTTCTTAGGAAAGGGGCTTTTTTAGTTTCTAATGATTTTTTGAATTTCTTCTTTAAGGTATTTGTTTTTTCATAAAGGGATTCTTCCATTATATCGTGGTAGGACAATATTCCTCTCAATCTTTGTATTACGAAGTTGTATTTAGAGATGTAATCAAAAATTGTTGCAAATAAAATAGCTACTATAAATATTAGAATCACTATTGATATTATCATTTCGTTGCTTTTTGGATCCAATCTACTGGAATATTGGTTAATTGAGGGTTTGAGTAGTTGTGGGTTATGGGTTTGTTTCTATTGCGTTTGTAGGACTTGCTCTTTATATGGGCCATTATCCACGCCCGAATCTCATTTGCGGTCATAGGCTTTGGCTTAGGCATTCGCTTAGATTCGCAGCAAGAGCAGCTGCAGCAACGTCTAAATCGGACCATTGGTGTTAAACTCTATGTGGTGCTATTGATGCCATTATGACGTATTACAGCATAATTGTGCCTTTTTCTCGCCGCAGCTGCGTGTTTGGCCTTGGCGATTCTCTGTTCTTTGGGCTGGTCCATCATATTATCGCTATGAGTGCCTATTGCTATGTTAGATTCTGAATTATTGCTCTTATCAGAGTCTAGGTGTCGGGTTAGTATTCCTTTTTGGTAAATTTTGTCTCCATATTTCTGATATGCCTGGAGGCAATGGATCATAAAATTGGTTCTCTTCCCATCTAGCCTGAAAGAGCCTCTAATGTATCCCTGGGAGTCTTTGCTTCCCTTCATAGGTTTGCCATTAGGATTTAGTAAAGTGCCTTCAGGAGTGACCTTATAGCCTTTCTTCGCCACGATTATTTCTATTTTGTTGTAATTCATTCTTCCCAATTTATTAATGGACATACTTTATCTCTTATAGATCTAAACATAGTTCCAATTACTCCAGATTTTTTGGAGGGCTCTTTTTTTCTTCTTTCTTGTATTTTAATAAGTACACATATTATACCAATCACTACGCCTATTACTCCTATTGTTATGAATGGGCTGTATAGTAGAGACCACCAAGAGAAATCTATATTTGGAGATGTGGCGTGAATTATTGCAGTTATCCATAGCAAGAATACCATAAGTTTATCTAGGACGAAATGGTAAAGTCCACTATTCGCGTATTCTTTAGACGATGATGTTCGGGACTCCCATAGTGCCTCTTCGATTGTATCGTCTTCTTTGTTCCAAATATCAAAAATAAACATAGCTGGTGATGTCCATATTGATATCCATCCTATTATTGCATACCAAAACATTGGGCATAGCGAGGAGGGCAGGTATAATGACCACCCTTTTCCAATTCTTGCGTAGTGTAGCCAACGGCTGTTTTTGTTTAATTTCATAGTTCTTTATAAAATGTATGTGGTCTAATGAGAGGATATTCCATTACACCTTCATCGGTATTTGTGGAATATGGTCTATTTGTACAGGTAATTGTACGCCTAACAGCGATTTTTGTACGATCTACGGTCTTTTTTGCACGATGCCACCCCAATACATGGTATATTGATTCTCCTAGCACAAATCGCTTTATATGGGGTTGTTTCATGTAAGCACCCAATTTTCGCTTATGAATCCATGGCAAAATTGTACGCTCCAGTATCCGGAAGTTGATCTATGGAGGAATATAGCTTGCTTTTTTTCTAGCATTTCTTCCAGCCATTTCTCTATTAATGATTCGTTGCCTTCTACGAATGCGTGAGGGCATTTTTCTACTAAGTAATGTTTTTTAAAACCTCCTTCCGCAATCGAGGCATCCATTTGGGCCACATCTATATCCATTGATGATTGTGTTTTTATGTTTGCAATTTATTCTCATGTGTCTCATGTAAGCTCCTTTCAGCCCGCCGACTATTTCCCACCACCCTGTCTTTGGAGAGTATCCGAGCTCTATTACTGCGTGTTTCTTCAGATCGGTGCGATAATAAGTTTCGTTTAATCGAGATCTTCTATCTGGATTCTTAAAGCTCACGCCATGCTTTGCCATAAACTTAAGCTTAGCCTGATCTTTTATGTGTATATGCTTGTGTTTGCGGCAAGAGCCTTTTATCGTTCCGCATACTATCATCTTCTTGGGTCCTTTATATCAAAAAATTCTTTAAACTTCCGTATTCTGCCCTGTATCTCATGTCTAGATACCTTGCTAATTACAGTAGCTAGGTTATCTGTTTCATATACCTTAAAGCAGTATCCATCTCTCCACCAATTCTCTCCTGATCTTTTTGTAAACCCTAGATCTGTCAATGCCTCAGTGATTGCATCTCTAATTGCCTTTTTTGTCTTTTTCATAGTTTTAGTGATTTTTATGAGTAAATAAATACGCCATCAAAATATCCGATTATTTCGTTTTTGTAGAGCCATCGGTTTATGAAGTGGTTTCTCACTATGGATATTGGTCTGTAATTGGACATTATTGTTCCTATACGCATATACTTGCTAGTGGTGGTCACATCATTGGTCTTTCTTACCACCGCCCCTTTTACATATTTCCCCTTTACAGATAGCTCTATAATCTCTAGCAGGACTGCTTTCCCATTCACTACCCAAAAAGAATTCTTGTGCATAAGAAGATCAGCTTTATTAATTGGTTTTGCTAGTACTAATTTCATTTCTCTTCTATTGGCTTCATTTTCTTAACTTTAAAACCCACTCTAACTCGCTGATCGATTCTCTAAGTGGGATTAAATGATCAGTTCCCATTACTCTATCATCTTCTGCTCTTATCAATAGATTTTTAAGCCTTTTTAAACGTTTCTTTATTTTCTTTTTTGATCTCATAGTTTATCTATTTCATCAATCACTTCCTTAAAATAATCTTTGCGAGTGAAAATATTAGCTTCCTTATAAAGCCTTTCTGCTGCCTCCTTTGCACACTTCTTCATGTGAGTTTTCTTTACTCGGAAGCCATACATAGATTTGCACAAGTCTTTTGCGTATTCCTGTGGAGTCATTTTATCTGTATTAATCTGCACCAATTGCCGTACATTCTGAATTCTTTCTCTCCAAGATTCCTTTTACTAGGAGAAACATACCTCCATCTTTTCACCTTAAGCCCAGCCTCATCTAAAGAATTTTTTGGTATCGGATCCCATACCTTAGTAGTTTTTGCGGTCTGCTTCATTGTCACTACAATATAGTGCCACCCTCCTTTAATATTTAAGCTAGGAACTGTTGCAATATGCTTTGTGAAAGGATTGATTCTAGTATTTAGCAGTATCTTCGCCTCCACTCCCAATTCTTTGAGAATCTTCACCACTTCTTTGTCATCGGGAAAATCTCCATCTCTAGATATTCTTCCTGATATCTCCCTCACCTTAGTAGGACTTACTCCACTTACCTTTGCTATACACTGAATCCCGCAACCATCAATTGATTTCATAAGTTTGTTTGCTTGTTCGTAACAAAAGTAGTATAAGTTATTGAATCTCCAAAATAAATGTGATATTTGTGTATGGATGGGCAGGAAATTGTTGATATGATTGAAAGTATGGCGGGCCGTCTGCACAAGATAGCCTTTAAGTATTTCATTGAATACGGAGATTTATATTCTGCTTTATACTTAAAGTGTTACAAAGTTCGTGACAAATATAGTGTTGAGGATTTACGGAGAATGGTTCCTAAGATAGCTCGAAACTTATGTATTGATATGTTACGAAAAGAAGGTTGTAGACATACGATTGATATTGAAGAAGCATATAATATTGGTATTCTTGACTTAAAATTAGAGGATAAGGACTTATATAGGGAGATAAAGTTGATTATATATAATTTGAAAGAGCCAGAAAAAACTATACTCTCTATGTATTTCGATGGGTACTCTGGTAAAGAGATATCTGCAGAGGTAAATATGAATGAGAATACAGCCAGAGCTTATATCTATAGATTTAAAATGAAAATGAGAAAGAAGTTTGCGGTCAATAACTAAGAGATATTGGATAAAGAACTATGTGACTAAGAAGTACTTGGTTCACACTGAAGATACTTCTGCTCAGGAGAATGCAATATCTTGGGCAGATAGCCATTTAGATGCTACAGAGTTTAAGAGTAGGGATGCGGTAGATATATTTATTGCTGAGAATTCTGACTATATCGCTACATCTGATGAAAGTGCCAGGGAGTATCCAGTTGTTCAGCAGTTGCATGTAGACATTATAAGTTTATTGGTCCTTAGAGATACTAGGGATTATTGATGAGTTCCATGATTTTCTCGTCGTTCTTGCAATATTCTATAAATTCTTTCCTTAACGCCGCCACTCTTACGTGGCTAAGCTTTAGAATTTTGGCGGTTTCTCTGTTATTAAATTCTGCTACGAATAGCTCACCAGCTTTTCTAAGAAGATCATTAGGTATTTGCTCTATCTGCTCAAATACCTGCATGTATTTTTTATATTCCTGAATTTCGCATTCTACCTCTATAGATTCTAGGGATACTATTTCCACCTTCCTAATTTTCCGAATTTTATCGATTGCCTCGCAAGTAATTACTCGGCTCATCATTCTTTGTATGTCTATTGGTTGGTATCGGTGGCGGCATTTGGAGAGCTTTATAAATACATCTTGGTAGAGATCTTCCCAGTCTATCTTGTATCTGACACCTACAACGATGACGGTGCGTTTGAATTTTTCCAATATCTCAGCACATTCCTCCATCGAAGTCATAGTCAAAAATAACGTAATTTTATGGTTAAAAAAAACAATGAAAAAATTACTGTTTTTACTATTAGCTATTTCTTTCGTTTCTTGTGCCACTACAAAGCATCCTGTAGTTATCAAAAGCGGAGAAACACATAGCTGTCTAGTTTGCGACCCTTTGCAGGCGGTATATGAGCCTAGCTCTCCACATGCTCCAGATGCCATCATCACCTACAAGTTCGATAAAGCTTGCTCTGAAGAGATGATTGAACATATAGAACCGAGGTTGATAAAGCTAAGTAACAACTCAGGCCTTACGCTTACAAGGTGCGATAGTCGTCGATTAAGAATTGCAGATATGCGTATTGGCTGTAAACCTGGATCTAGCTGGAGTTATGTAGGAGTCACTACACAAAGAGTGCAATCAAAAACAAATATCAATATTGGGTGGAAAGAGGAGTCCTTAGAAGTAATCGATGGAGTTCCCGTATTGACTGCCCCTACTGTAGATCATGAATTGGGCCATTTTATTGGTATGGAGCATGAGCAATCTAATTCCGAGATTAAATTCTTAGAGCAGGAAACGCTAAGCTGGTGCCGAGAAGCAATTGGCTGGGGAGAGGCAGATTGCAGGAATAATATTTTAGATAGGCCAAGAGGACTAAATGAAACTCCAGACCCAGAAAGCATAATGCTATATCCGCTACCTTGCTATATTATGCATCCAGATAGCAGAGATGAGTGGTGTCAGCGGTATAATGATGTGTTTAGTGAAGGAGATTTAGCATGGATAGAGAAATATTACCCGTTAGAGCAAGATTTAACACTGATAGAGGGATTAGGTCCTGTTGGTGCTCAAGCACTCTATAATCAAGGCATAAGAACGTTTAGACAGTTGGCGATGTTAAGCCCTACGGAGATTAAGATATTGCTAGTTGCAGAAAAATCTTCTTATAGCAGATACAATACATCTACATGGGCTGAGCAGGCTGCTTTGGCAGCTGAAGAACAATGGGAATTATTATCGAATTTGCAGGAAAGCTTAATACGTGGAGTAAGGCAATAAATAGGTCAAAATGCGGGGCGGCAGTCATTTCGCCCGTGGGATAAAGGCAGTCGGGTAAGCCTAAGTTAACTGAGCCGATAAAGTGATGGCCTATATTAAAAAAACCCTAGTTTTTGATAGGACTAGGGTAATATAACTAAACCCTCATGGCGAGGGATAATTAAATAATGAATCACAAATATAGGAAGTTTCGTTATAATAGTATGAAGTATATTGCATTTTTTCTACTAATTCCTTTCTTGTCATTTTCTCAAGGAACAATCAATTGTGATTGTGGTCAAAACCTCGAGATAATTGCTAATCCTACGAGTGGAGTTACCTATGAATGGAGTGATGGCTCTACAGTAAATCCTTTTACTATTACGGGATTAGTGCCTGGAGATGCAGGGAATTATGTTGTTACGGTTACAGATTGCAATGGGAGTACAGATACGGAGAGTGTGGAAGTAGTTCTCCCTCCGCCTGCTGCTGATATTCTACCTTCTTTTTTTGGAGGGACTGATCTGAGTATTAATGGATGCTTCGATAATGGTATAGGTCAAATGTTTAATCAAATTTTGGGTCCAAACACAAGAGTAACTCGTGAATGTAATAATTGCTGTGAGGGAGAGTCTAATTATGGTTCGATAAGAAGAACTACAAGAGTTTATATAAATGGAGTATTTTATGACGATAGCCAGACTAATCATACCCCAAACTCTCCTTGTGATAATTTAGTAAATCTACAGTCTAGTTTTTTGGTACCATGTGGAGTATTGGAAGAAAATGACGAGGTATATTTTGAGTACTTTTTCTTTATCAATAATCCCGGGGATTGCCAATTAACAGTAAGTCCTACTACTCTAACTACGAACACCTACACTATTACTGCTGCTGATATTGATTGTTGCTGTACGCCGGAAGTTTCTCTTGCGGTTACTTGTCCATGGAGCTGTGGAACAAACGAAATATTATTCGAAAATACATTCTTATTTGACTGTGAAAACTGTGACTGTGCAGATACAGGGATAGATAATATAACTCCTATAGTTGTTACGACTACTACGCCAACGAGTACTTCTACGTTCTCATACCCTACTGGTTTTTTTGGGCAAATAGGTCTTGAGTGCAACTCTCCTTTTGTTCTAGGAAATACTCCAGTAGACTGTTCTGCTCCTGTTGGATCTGTAGGTTCTTTCCATTATAGCGGAACTTTTGAGACAGAATGTGGGGCAATTGTAAATGTAGATTATACGCATAATTTTACAGTTACCCAGGAAATGAAAGATGATTGCTGTGGCTGTAATAATGAGGTAGTTTTTACAACAATATCAAATGGGCCTGTAATTTTTGATGGATGTACTACAATTCTTGGAAATAACGCAATATCTATAAATCCCAATATAACTACTACTGTATCTTGTGAAGACTGTTGTAATAATGATGGATTTGATTTTAATTATACGCCAACATCCTTAAGCATAAATGGACAAAACATAAATGGACAAAATTCAAATTGTTCTTTAACTGCAGGAGATTTTAATATATTTTGCGAAACATCAACAACTAGAGATTGGGGAAATATTGGCATTCAATGTAACGGATGCTCTTTATCAAATTTGGTAGCAGGAGATGTAATTGAAGTAACATATAACATATCAGTGAATCCTTTAGGATCTGCTACAAGCTGTTCTCCTCATAACATTAGCTTCAATACAACAACTATTACTGTAGAATATATTATTCAGCCTTCTGATCTAACGACTTGTTGTTAATAAACAATAATCCCCCCATCTACCTCACAGCTGAACGCTACTGTCTCAGCAAATGTTTGGTAGCCATGGTGTACTACATTGCTCCGAACCAATAGTGCTAAGAACACTATTTCTTTTCCGCAAGGCTGCTTATAAATCTGAAATTTGCATTGAAATCTTTGAGGTTCTCTTTGCAACTCTTCTACATTCCAATATCCTAGAGAATCTAGAATATCCATTATATCTTCTGATTCTAAATTCGATACGTGCAGACACTCAATAAAGAATTTTACTAATTGAACTGCGGTGGAGTGAGGACCTGGGAAGTAAACTAATCCTTCCTCTTTAATGTCTACGCCCAACTCATTTAACTGATCTTTTAAGCTATCACCCATCTGACTTATGTTTCGCCCCGCCAGGCTTCTTATCTATAAATTGTATTTCAAAATCTGCTCTAAAGATATCCCTTTTTTCCATCGCTGGAGAGTCAGAATATGACACATTTATCAATTCTAGTTCTCCATCTTCAATAGAATCTACGATAAGTTTCTTTAATTGCTTCTCGAGGTGTTTCTCTTCAGTCGCAAATTCCTTGTCTCGATAGAAAAGATCTGTAGTGCCAATTACGGAAATTTTTATCATTTATTTTTTTCTAGCCCTATGCTTCTTAATATTGAAGTACAAATTGATGCACTGCAATACAAATACAAAAGAAAGTAAGGCTATATTTGCTATTACTAACATTAGTTCATGTTGAAAATTACCTTAATTCCATATGCATGAGCTACATAGTCGGGTTCTGGATGAACACTTTGCTTGACAAATGGATTCCGCCAGCCCTTCTTATTCTTTCTCATAAAGCTCACGAATCTCTTCTCTAAGGCAGGCCTAGTTACTATCAACAGATAGTCCTGAATAGCTTTGAGCTCCTGGTCAGTACACTCCACTAAAAATCCTGCAAACGATCGAGGGGTGCAGGCAGTGATTGGCACCTGACGCATAGTTTCTAAATTTCTTAATATCTGCTCTACTTTACTTTTCATCATTTCCAAATTTGTAATCTAATTCACTTTCACTGTAAGATATGTAATATTCATCATTTTTATAAACATGATGAATCCATCCTTGTACTCCTTCCCATGTAGAATTAAGAATAACGCCATCTCCTACTTTTTGATCTCTTTTGTATTTCTTAGGCGGCCTAATCAAACCTTTACCTTGAAGCAATAATGTTGCTTTTTCCCAATCTACCCATGCCCTTCCGTCTTGCTGAACAAGAGGAGATCCTAATGCTGCGTCATCGATGTAAATATGAGCATAAGCTTTCGGGCTATCTGTCCAAGATTTCTGAGTGGGATTGGTTTGAATTCCATATAAAGGAATATCATTTTCCTTAAACCAATTTACAGATTGAGTAAGATAATCTCCTGCCCGAGCATGGATTCCATAGTCATCGCTCTTTACGTCTTTCTTGTCAGATCTCATTGTAAACAAAATGAGATTATGGCCTTCTGCCACTAAAGCTTTCAATACAGGAACAGCTCCTATATCTGCACCGATATTAGGAAATTCGTGCTTTACACAAGTTCCATCGAAGTCAATACCTATGTTAAATTTCTGATTCATAATTCCAAATCTTTTAATCTCGCTAAATACCTACCTCTCACAATATCATAATACAATTTACGATTTATTTCGTCTGGATATTTAGGAATAATTTCTTCAACCTCTCTCATAGCATCTGTGATCATAGCATTCAAATGCTTTTCACTATCTGCTTGTATTCCCTGCATCTCCCCGAGTGTAATATTTTTCGATACATCTATCGCTGCCAATAGCAAAGCATACGCCAATATCTTTCTCTCTAACTTATCCTTCTTATCTACCGTTTTCATTTTATCGATAGATTTTATAATCTCCTTTACATCATCGATGGTCGACCGAAAAAATGCCTTACATACCATCTGCTGACGATTCTCTACTAAAGACTGATACTCTATAGAATTTGTCCTCACAAATTGCTCCGCCACAAACATAGAGTGGATTGCATTGAGATGCCCGTTGCTCAATAGCTTGTAGAAGCCTATAGTTGTGAACCTGGTGTATTCTGGACCCGAAGGTGCACTTACCATCAAACTCTCTGTAATAATGTCCTCAAGAGGCTCTAAAACGACTATTATCGTTTGAGTAGATACAATCTGCTGGAATCTTAGAGATTCTGTGCCGGTTAATACTCGGAATAGTTCTTTCATGCGGCATAGTTGATTAATAGATAAACGATTAAAGTAAAAATTGCATTTCTGAATAATCTAAATGCCACCTTTCCAAAAGACCCATCCTTAAACCATTGTGGCTTAAAGTAGATTACGTACATAAGGATAAATAATCCTCCTGTCATTACGTATTGAAAAGTCAGAAGCATTAATAGCAATTCTTGTAAAGTTGGAATCATATTGCCATTTCTTCTGCGATTTTCAAAGTATGTATAGCATTTTTTTGGAAAAATCGATTAGAATTAAATCCTTTGTATGGAAATAGATTACTTGTGTCAATTTCCTTTAGTACAAATGTAAGTGTACTATTCATATCTTCAAAAGCATTGATCACTGTATAATCTTTATCTTTCTCTAGCCATTTAGATTCTGGAAAATCCGCAGGCTTATTGCTATTGTCTATGCAAGTTACTATCATAACAAATCCTCTATTGTAGGTATCATACTACCAATAATTTATTAAAAATCTGCATACATATCTCTGCATCTCTACTGGCCCTATGCTGACCATCTACATAGATATTGAAATAGTTTGCTACCTTCTTCAATTTAAAGCTATCTATCGCACCAGAGATCTTCTCCTTCGCTATCTGCATCGTACACAAATAATCGATCTTAGGATTGAGCTCTAGGCCATAGTGGTCCAGAAATGCTTTTATGTGCATCTTCTCATACTTCACATTATGGGCAATCAACTGATCAGTTTTCATAAGCATCTTACTCAATCCCTCCGCCACCTTCTCTGCACTAGATCCTTTCTTTAAATCATCCATGGTAATTCCCGATATCTTCATAATCTCTGGATCATACTTCTTCTCATATCTCCTCAAAATAGAATTGAACTTCTGTGCTACATGACCAGGCTGGCAATAGATAGCCGCTATCTCAAGGATTGCATGCCTATCAGAATTCCCTGCAGTTTCTATGTCTATGAATAAACGATTCAAGAAGTATAAGTTTGTTTGTTACAAATGTACTAACAAAAATTATATAACAAAGAATATTGACAGGAATTTATATAAAACTCCTGAAAGCTAGTAAATACGGGGGTTTTGGGTCAATGTGCCAAACCTAGGATCATATAAAGTCATACTGACGTCTGGTTTGCGTTTAGTAGGGTATATATACTAGGAGTTACTCTATCTCTTGTTATGAGAGACCTAACAAGATTAGGAGTCTTTTTGTAGACTCTAAACCCTTCGCCGATTTTACGGATATAACCTATATAATTTATATCTCTAATATATCTAGAAGCTTCCTCGTGAGTTAGGAATTTAGCTAGTAATTGTTTATCTTGCATGTATTCCAAAAGACGGAATGACCTTGATCTTTTCAAGTGTCTAGATATAGTAGAAGTACTGGATATTATTCCGGTAACACATTTCACAAAAGAGCTTGATGTAGGGTAGAATCCTTTACTTCTAGACTTTTTGACTTTTGTAAGTTTAAGTAAATTTTTCTTGCTTGTGAAAACACCTGACTTTATCTTCAGAGCGTAGTACAGGGTTCGTAAGAACTTTAAGTCTCTAAGCTCTGATATTGATATTGAAACGATTCTATTCTTTGCGGCATGAGCATAGCTCTTCCACGAATTGAATCTCCAGTATCCATCAGCGTATTTCACACAAACACCTAGTTTAACTAGGACCCGCAAGTTCTTGCGTATTGTGTTATCTGAAATATTCAGATTATTTCTAATAGAATCAAATTGATTATTGTGTAAATGATTATTGTGTAAATTCTGAACATAAACTAAAAGCCTGAGAGCAGAGATTCTGTTCTGGCTCATTAGAAAGTTTAAGACTTGATAATTTACTTTAATCAATTAAGATGTAGTTTTATGATCACGAATATAGGATTTTTTTCTTGTATTCGTAAAAGTCCTCTTTTCTAGAGGCATTATCCTAAGGAGGTAGTGTGATGAACTATCTCCTTTTTTTTTATTTATAGAATAGTTTGTGAATTAAAAAGTAATTGTATATTTGAGTTATGAAAATTAGTAATACAAGAATGGTTTTGAATCTCCTGCTGTTAAAGTAAGGGCTCCTCAACCTATATTGAGGTATTGAAGAATGCCTCTGTAATGCTAAATGGAAACGCTAGTGGATTTAGAATCCACTGTTTGTCAGTTCGAGTCTGACCAGAGGTACTATGCTCTGGTAGGCTAAATGGAAACGCCGACAAACTTAAAATTTGTTGATTGAGGGTTCGACTCCCTCTCAGAGCACAAGAAAAAAATGAATATAATTTCAGCATATCATCATAAACCGAGCACCAAAGAGGTGAACGGTAAAGATATGCTTGAAGAAGAGGAGTAATCCTAAAAGAAGTATATGATTTCTCAAAGCCTCTTAGATTAATTTCTAAGGGGCTTTTTTTATGGCGTAGCACTTGGAGAGATGCCGACTTGGACTCGGGGTTGTGAAAGTTCGATTCTTTCCTATGCCACTGTGTATGTAGCTCAGGTGGTTAGAGCGTCCGATTGTGATTCGGAAGGTCGAGGGTTCAAATCCCTCCATACACCAAAGCTAATTGGCGGCTAAATGCCATGTCCAGAATGGTAGCTAGTGCCAAAAAGCTAGTAAGCAGTGTCATCGGCATCGTGTGGCACTATATTGCCCGTTAACTCAATTGGCTAGAGTATTCCGCTTTTAACGGAAGAGTTACAAGTTCGAGTCTTGTACGGGCAACTATTTTTTTATTATATTTACTATATGAGTACAGTAAGAATAGATAATTACAAAGATCAAAAAAGATATGCTATTGAAATAGATATAGAGCCTTTAACAAATGAAGAGCTAGAGGTCATAGATTTGCTTGTAAAGAAGATAAAACCAGTGTTGGGAGATATGGGACAAATAGGGTTATTGGTTGGCACAGACAATGAATTTCTAAAAGATAATTCAAAGTATGTCAAGTATAAAAAAAAGAATACTATACTATTAATTGAGGCACTGATATATCTGTGTAACCCAATTAACAAACTAAAAACTCAAAATGAATT